>JBLWZN010000023.1:0-71548 GCA_048266425.1 Sediminicola sp. | reverse complement strand
GAAATGATACTTGCAATATCGGGAGGGTTTATTTGCACGTGATGATTTTCAACGACGGATGTTTCTGTTCTAAAAATTTGAATTCAACCAAAAACTTGTGAGCTTTACAAAAGAGAGTTAGTTTCGAATGATTTAACAAGAGGTCCAAGGACTTCACAAAGTATAAATTTAATGGAAAAGACGGAAATCACATCAAGACGCGATATAAAACTTTTGGTTGAAACCTTTTATGGTAGAATAAAGTTACATTCCGTTCTAGGCCCTATCTTCAACAGTATCGTCACAGATTGGCCGACCCACCTGGAGCTGCTGACCGATTTTTGGGAGACGCAATTGCTGTTTCAGCGTAAATATTGGGGAAATCCCTTGGCGGCACATAAGGAGGTCGATGAAAAAATGGATTTTACCATGAAATCCGAGCATTTTGGATTATGGCTCAACCTTTGGTTTGCAACTTTGGACGAACTTTTCGAGGGTGAAACCGCCCAGATAGCAAAGAACCGCGCCCGAAAGATGTCCACCATGCTATACCTCAATATTTTTGAGAGTAGGAAGAAATGATGCTTTTATCGATGTTGATGGAGTGCCTAAATATTAAAGTATTTTCCCAACCACCTGGACGAAAAAAAAACAAATCAAAATATGACTTACATCATGTTCTGACAAAATCCATGGGGTTAAATTTGCGCCCAATTCTTTGAGTCCAATATGTAATATTGTACTTTTGGCAAACCCTTAACCAAAATAAACTATAAAAAGATGAAAGCACGAACTGTAAAAAACTTTGGTCAAGTCCTTATTATCTCTGGTCTCTTGATCCTTTTATCCTCTTGCGTCAATGACAAAAAGAAAAAGGAATATGCCGATGCCGGCGAAATTCCCGTCAATAGGGAAATGCTGGCGGAACTTACTTCGCCACCATATGTGCCGACCCCTGTTGGCAAACGATTGGCCAAAAAGTTGATCGTAAAGATGGAAATCAAGGAAAAGGAAGGAGAGATGGTCAACGGGGTCCGTTATGTCTATTGGACTTTTGGTGGGACTGTCCCAGGAAGTTTTATTAGGACCAGAGTAGGGGACGAGGTAGAGTTCCATTTACAGAACCATCCTGACAATAAATTGCCACACAACATAGATTTACATGCAGTGAATGGCCCAGGGGGTGGGGCCGAATCCTCCTTTGTTGCACCTGGCCACGAAAAGGTATTTTCATTTAAAACGTTGAACCCCGGGCTTTATGTTTATCATTGTGCCACTGCCCCTGTGGGGATGCATATTGGCAATGGTATGTATGGATTGATTTTGGTAGAACCGGAAGGCGGCTTGCCACCGGTAGACAAGGAATACTACATCATGCAGGGCGATTTCTATACCAAAGGCGCTTATGGTGACAGAGGTCTTCAGCCCTTTGATATGCAGAAGGCTCTTGACGAAAAACCGGATTACGTGGTCTTTAACGGCCATGTCGGCGCCTTGACCGGGGATAATGCCATTACCGCCAAAGTTGGGGAGACCGTTAGGCTTTTCGTGGGCAACGGGGGGCCAAATTTGGTATCCTCCTTCCATGTCATCGGTGAAATATTCGATAGGGTCCACATCGAAGGTGGAGATAGGATCAACGATAATGTACAGACTACTTTGATACCGGCCGGTGGGGCAGCTATAGTGGAATTTAAAGTAGATGTCCCCGGTACCTTTATCCTAGTGGATCATTCAATTTTCAGGGCATTCAATAAAGGTGCCTTGGCACAGTTAAAGGTAGAGGGCGAAAAGGATAAAAAGATATACTCCGGGGAGATCGAGGATGGTATATATCTGCCCGAAGGTGGTGGAGTACAAAGTATGCCAGCAGTTAAAGGGGTAGCTGAGGCGGAAATTCCCGCTAGGTCCCTGGAAGAACAGTTGGAATTTGGAAAAGCTACGTATATGCAGACCTGTTTCGCTTGTCACCAGGCTGAAGGACAGGGTGTTCCAAATGCATTTCCGCCGCTTGCCAAATCGGATTATCTAAATGCGGATGTGGATAGGGCTATCGGTATTGTACTTCATGGGCTATCTGGTGAGATTACTGTAAACGGCAAGCAATACAACAGCGTGATGACGGCCCAAACATTGAACGATGATGAAATAGCCAACGTATTAACCTATGTTTACCACAGTTGGGGAAATTCCAAGAAAGTCGTAGATCCGGCCATGGTTAAAAAGGTGCGGAATCAATAAATCGATATTGGCTTTTTGGATTGGGGAAAAATCAGATATTTTTTGTCCCATTGAAAAAGTTCAAATAAGTTCAAAAATATAACAACGGATGCCCGTACTATTAAAAAGAATTATTCTTTTACTTTTCATTCTACCTTGGGTCCCGTTACGGGCCCAAGGGGATGAAATGGCCAAGGTAAAGGGCGGGGTCTATACACCGCTTTATGGATCGGATTCTATTGCGGTGAGGGTGTCCGACTTTTATATGGACCGATATCCGGTTACCAATTCGGATTATTTAGCCTTTGTAGAGGAGCATCCACAATGGAAAAAAAGTCAGGTAAAAAAACTTTTTGCCGATGGTAGTTATTTAAGAAACTGGAAATCAGATACCGATATGGGGGATAATGTGGTCCCCAAAGCCCCCGTTACCAATGTCTCCTGGTTTGCTGCAAAAAGCTATTGTGAATGTCAAGGCAAGAGATTGCCGACCATGGACGAATGGGAATATGCCGCTATGGCGGACGAGACCGTGGCCGATGCCCGAAGCAAAAAGCAATATAACCAATACATTCTGGGCTGGTATGAAGCTCCCCATACCTATAAAAACCCTATTGGCTCCACCTTTAAAAACTATTGGGGAATATACGACTTGCATGGCTTGGTCTGGGAATGGACATCGGATTTTAATTCGGTCCTTCTCTCGGGGGAATCCCGAAAAGGCAATGATGAAGATGCCAACCTATTTTGCGGTGCCGCTGCACTAGGTGCAACCGACCTGATGAATTATGCAGCCTTTATGCGCTATGCATTTCGTGCAAGCATTAAGGCCAACTATACGGTTCAAAATTTGGGTTTTCGCTGTGCCATGGATGGTAAAAATAACGAGAACGCAGCCAAATTATCGTTGAGTTCGGCCAAATGAGTTCAATGTCCTTATTAAAAAGTGTATGATAAAGTTTGTAAAGGTGGTGACCATATGCTGTCTGATGATCTTCGCATCCTGTAAGAACAAGACAGAGCAAAAGGAAGAGCAAGTCGCTAATAATACAATTACCCCAAGTGATAAGATCTCCGATATGTCCATTTATAATTTGCCATCCATATGGACCAGTCAGAATGGGAAGGAAATTGAGTTAAAGGAACTAAAAGGTCATGTGCTCGTAATGGTGATGTTCTATACTTCCTGTAAAATTGCCTGCCCACGCCTGGTTGCCGATATGCGGAATATTGAGAAACAAGTACCCCAAAAAGATAAGGAGAAGGTAAAATTTATTTTGGTAAGCATTGATCCTGCAACGGATACACCGGAGCGTTTGGAGTCCTTTGCCAAGGAAAATCATATGGAGTCCGATCAATGGCTGTTCCTGCAGGGATCCGAAGAGGATACTCGGGAATTTGCCGCTGTCCTGGCCGTAAGTTATAAGAAAATTTCTCCGATGGATTTCTCCCACTCCAACATCATCAGTGTTTTTAACAAAGGTGGGGAGTTGGCCTATCAACAGGAAGGCCTTGGGGTAAACAACAAAACTACAGTGGACAAGATCTTGGAATTGGCCAATTAGATTTTTGGGTTCTATGGCAACAATACTTGGAATTATGGGTGTTGCCCAAGTGCCGGCTTCTTGATAATTCTTTTTAGAAATAATAAAAGTATTACTCCCAGCAGACATACCAATGCGATGCCGTTCCACGTAGCGGGATAACCAAAATTGGCGATGGCGTGCATCCCGGTATTATGGGAAAACACGTGTGAAAGGGAAAAGGCTATGGTGTAAAGTGCCATATATTCCCCTTGGTTGCCCCGTTTGGACCGATCCATGGCAAAGGCGTTGGAAAATGGAAAAGCGATCATCTCCCCAAAGGTCATCAACAGCATACCTACCACAAGAATTCCCACCCATGTAAACATATTTAGAATCAAAAAACTAACCCCCAGTAAAATTAATCCAAAGATAACATTGCTGAGTTTTGACCAGGATTTGCCTTCCAAATATTTGATCAAGGGCATTTCCAACGCAAAGATCACAAACCCGTTCATGGCCATCAACAATCCGATTTGTAACTCGCTAAGAGATCTTGCCTCATTATAATACAGGGGAATGGTTGAAAAATACTGTACAAAGGCGAACCCGAACAGGATCATGGATCCGATAAACAATAGATAGGGCATATCGGAATATGCAGACCGTGGAGATTCTGCTTTATTGCTATCCAGTATTTTTACTTTCTTTGGATTGAGAATAAGCAGGAATAAAATACTTGCCAATATACAGGTAATGCCATCTACCCAGAACAATCCTCCATAGCTCATAGTTGTAATAATGATACCCCCCAAGGCCGGTCCTGCAGAGAAACCAAGATTTATGGCCAACCGAATCAACGTGACCGTTCTAGTCTTATTTTCAGGTTTGCTATAGGCGATCAGGGCAACAAATGAGGCCGGCCTAAAAGCGTCCGCAATGGCCATTAAAACAAAGATCCCGGCACAGATGGCATAAAAGCCGTGTAGGAACTGTAATCCGATGAAAATTAGACCGCTAAGTGCCAAGCTGTATCCCATAACCTTGTAATATCCAATGATATCCGTGAGTTTGCCGCCGAGCCAAGACCCCAATAGGGAGCCAAGGCCAAAGCAGGTCATGATGGTACCAACATTTGCCAAGGAAAAACCCAAGTCCTCGGTTAAATAAAGCGATAAAAACGGAATCACCATGGTGCCGGCCCTATTTATCAAGGTAATGAGCGCCAACCACCAGACTTCTTTGGAAAGTCCCTTAAAGGAATCGATATAACTTAAATATATTTTTTTCATTTCCGGCAATCAAAAAAAAGCCCCGACGTTATCGCCAGGGCCTTTGTATGATTAAAATTAGTTACGATTTTAAAAATAACAGCACTGGGTCCATTGTGATGGATAGGTGTGTACTGACTTATAAATCGCGCAAGTGTTCATTTTAACGTGTTGTTCACAAACAAAACTAAACAAAAATCTGGAATATTGTATTTTTGTGTTAATAAAATGGTTCTATCTTACGGAATTATTGATAACTAAAAATTTTTGGAAGGTGTTGGTAGATAAGTTAAAATCTGTTTTGATAACGGGTATTGCCCCTGGTTCTTATTTTTTGCTGTTTGTCTCTTGTTGCTTCCTGTTTTTTTCTTGTAGGGAAAGAAAGAAATACCACGATGCGGCCAAGGTAGAAATTGTCGACTCCAATTCTGATGCAGTGAACGATATTCTAATGTTTCAGGCTGTTATGAACGAGGAATTCAAAGACCCGGAAACATCTCCCTTGCCAGACCGATATCGAGCGAATTTTAGTGCACTTGATTTTTTTACGCCCGATACGAATTATAGGGTCAAGGCCAAATTGGTGCGGACCCCGGAAGCACTGCCTTTTCTAATGCCAACTACAACGAGTAGGACCTCGGAAGAAGTGGTCTACGGTATAGTCCATTTTTCACTGAACGGATCTGAACATCAATTGGAGGTCTATAAAAGTAAAAACCCGGAAAACGACGGTGAAGACCGTCTCTTTTTACCCTTTTTGGACGATACCAATGGCAATGAAACCTACACTGGCGGAAGGTACTTGGACCTTAGCATTCCAAATGGCGACACCTTGGTCATTGATTTTAATAGGGCCTATAATCCTTATTGTGCCTACAACAAAAAATATTCCTGTCCCATTGTTCCGAAGGTGAACCGACTCCACACTAAAGTTAGGGCAGGGGTAAAGGCCTTTGGGAAGCATTGAACCTAACGAGCGCATTATTTATGGAAATTAATCTGATCAGCGATACCGTAACCAAACCTACCCCGGAAATGCTACAGGCCATGATCAAGGCCAAGGTGGGGGACGATGTTTTTAAGACCGACCCCACAGTAACCGCCTTGGAGGAGAAAGTAGCTGCGCTGTTCGGGATGGAGGCAGCCCTTTTCTTTCCAAGTGGTACCATGGCCAACCAAACGGCGATCAAACTCCACACCCAACCCGGGGAACAATTGATTTGTGATACGTACACCCATGTGTACAACTATGAAGGTGGGGGTGCCAGTTTTAATAGCGGTGTTTCCTGTAAGCTGATCGATGGCACCCGTGGGATGATGACAGCCGACCAGGTGGAAGCTGCCATCAATCCTCCAGATTTTTATCACAGTCCCCTAACGTCCTTGGTCTGTGTAGAAAACACGACTAACAGGGGAGGAGGCGCTTGTTGGGACCTGGAGGAGCTAAGAAATATAAAAAGGGTCTGTGAGTCCAATAATTTGGCGTATCATTTGGATGGAGCCAGACTTTGGAACGCCATGGCAGCAAAAAAGGAATCTCCCTTGGAATACGGGAAGATTTTCAACACGATAAGCGTTTGTTTGAGTAAAGGATTGGGTTGCCCGGTTGGGTCCGTTTTGGTCGGAAACAAGGCCGACATGAAAAGGGCCCTGAGGATTCGAAAAATATTTGGCGGGGGGATGCGTCAGGCCGGATTTCTTGCTGCGGCCGGTATTTATGCCCTGGACCATCATAGGGAAAGATTGACGGAAGATCATCGGCGGGCAAAGGAAATCGGAGCAGTGCTTAATGAACTTCCCTTTGTGGCCCATGTAGCACCTATAGAAACCAATATTATAATCTTTGGCATAGACGAAAAACTGTTGACCGTGGCCCAATTTATCCAAAAATTACGGGAAAAGGACATCCTTTTGATGGGTATGGGCAAAGGGAAATTGCGTATTGTAACCCATATGGACTATACGGAAAACATGCATGCCCACTTTTTGAAGGAATTGCGAAGTTTGTTTATTTAGTGTCGTTACATGTACAAGGATATCCTAGCGCCAAACGGGGATCACAAAACATGGATAAACTCTACTAGAACAAACCGTCCATTCCCGGTATGTTCGGCATGCCCTCCTTGGCCACGGCAGCGAGCTCGGTTTCGTTTATTTGGGTGGCCTTTTCAATGGCCTTATTCAGGGTTAGAATCAAATAGTCCTCCAATTGCTCCTTATTTTCCAGAAGGGAATCGTCCAGCTCAATCGCTTTCAAGGTTCTATTGGCAGTTAGGGTAACTTTCACCAGTTTGTCCGAGGACTCTTCCTCGATAATTACATGGTTTAGACGCTCTTTGGTAGCCTTTACCTTTTCTTGGGTTTCTTTGAGTTTCCCCATCATGCCCATTAAATCTCCAAACATATGAATATGATTTTTTTATAAGATATCAAAATTAGGGATTATTAGGGAACTTTGAGTTATCCCAAGTTCATTTCCAAGAGTCGTGGATCCTAAATGTAAGGTTTGGCCCTGTTCAATATTTTTTTTAAAAGTGTAGGTAGATTTGATTATTTTGATTAATATTTGTGAAAACGACGTAGGATGGATAGGAATTGATCTTTGGTCGTGGAACATCCCTAAAATCTATAAAAACAAACCCTGCAAATGAAAATACATGTAAAATACGATGTCAATTTTATTTGTAGGACTATTTTGGAGGAACAGTTGCTCAATATGAATATCCCCTATAGCCTTATTGGCCTGGGAGAGGTTGAGATTAGGGGGGAGCTGGGTACAGAGGGGAAGAAAAAGCTTTCCAATGCCTTGAACAAATACGGGATTCAGATCATCGACGATCAAAAGGAAGAGTTGGTCCAGCGCATAAAGGATGCAATTACAGAAATGATAAGCGGTGGGGATGAGACCCGGCTTTATAAAGTTTCTGCCTATCTCGCCGAAAAATTGGAGTATTCCTATCCCTATCTTTCCAATTTATTTTCGGAAGCAACCCATTCCTCCATAGAGAATTTCATCATTCTAAAGAAAATCGATCTGGCAAAAACCCTTATCTTGAACGATGAATCCAGCCTGACCGAAATTGCACATCAACTCAATTATAGCAGTGTCGCACATTTGTCTTACCAGTTTAAGAAAACAACTGGTCTGACGCCTTCTGCCTTTCAAAAAATTATCAGGAGGCGAAAAGAGAAAAATTCATCACAATATTAATAATTCACCCTTATACTATGGCATTGCATACCTTAAACATTGCGCTTGCAGATGACGATGAAGATGACCGGATACTATTTGCGGAAGCTATGGGTCAAATAACAATTAAAACCAAATTGGCTATCTTTACAAATGGACAGGAATTGATGGAATATTTGCTTTTGCCCGAATCAAGCTTGCCCCAATTAATATTCTTGGATCTAAATATGCCCATAAAAAATGGGATGCAGTGTTTAACGGAAATTCGAAAGAATAGCCGCTTAAAGGATTTGATCGTGGCCATATATTCCACATCCTCGTCAGAAAAGGATATAGAAGAAACTTTTGTTAAGGGAGCTAATATTTATATCAATAAGCCCAATAGTTTTTTGGAATTAAAGGAGGCAGTGGAAAAAGTACTCCAGATAAATTGGCAGTACCAGACCTCCAACCTAAATCCGGAAAATTTCTTGCTTCGGCTGTAAACCCAAGGACGAATGCTCAATTTTAAGGGAATCGTAACATCTACAAAGACTTATATAATTATCCTAGTTGTAGCTGTGGCCTTATTGCTCTTCATTGCCGCTATTTCATATAGACAAGTGGAACGGCTCCAAACTTCGGCAGCACAGGTCTCCCACACTTTGGAGGTAAACAAGGGGATAAGCAATCTCTTTTCCAATTACACCTTAATGGAATCGGCCCAAATGAAGGCGCTCATGCTTAATCAAGCCTCGGAGAGCAACTCTTGGAAAAATTATATTGTACAAAGTGAGGTTTCCTTGAAAAATTTGTACCGCCTTACCTCGGATAATCTTATCCAGCAAGATCGCGTAACGAAGATTCAGATCCTTAAGGAGGACCTGTACGAGGTATTGACCTCCTTGGACAAAAAAATCCCCCTAACGAATAATTTGGATAGCGTCCGGATAGAGCTTCTTCGACTCAACGAGGTCATGGACGAGCTAAAATCATTGAAGGGCCAGATGATATTGGAATCGGAATCACTTTATCATCAAAGGGAAGCCGCCTACAGGTCCAAGATTATGATTACCCCGTTTACTTCGCTATTGTTGGTCCTGTTTTCTTTGACCGTGTTTGTAATTGCATTTAGAAAAATTAATAGCGACAGGGATCGGATAAAAAACTCTGAGGGATTTCTTCAGAATATTTTGAGCACTACCAGTAATGTCATCAGTTATTTTGAGGCTGTCCGGAATGAAAAAAATAAGATCATAGACTTTGTAGTTTCCTATACCAATGATCAAGTCGCCAAGTACACGGACGATGCCCCGGGAAACCTGGTCGGACACAAAATTTCGGAGGTCTATCCCATCTTGTTCCAGAACGGGGTTTTTGAAATATTGGTAGATTGTATAGAGAACAACAGAACGGTGAAATTTGACAAGAGCTATGAGTATAATGGGGATACAATATGGTTTTCAACTACGGTGGAGAAATTATGGGACGGATTGTCCCTGACTTCCCGAAATAATACGATTGAGAAGTTGGCCGTAGATAATTTAAATGAACTGAACGAACGCTTGCAGGTGCAAAATGCCGTCCTGAGGGATGCCGAAGTTATTGCGAAAATGGGTAACTATCGATGGAACCTGGAACAGGATTCGGTTGAAGTCTCAGATAACTATTACAGGTTGTTGGATTGCGATCCAAACGAATTTGCATCTTGTTGGGATAATTTTAGGCCTTTTGTGCATCAGGATGATTTGGAAATGTACGACGAAAAGGGAAGAATTGCCAAAGAAGAACATGAATTTGGGGAGTATACCTACAGGGTAATTACCAAAAAGGGCAACCTAAGATATTTGAACACCACGGGTCATTTTATAAAAAATGGAAACGACACGATCTTGGTCGGTGTCACCCAGGACATTACCCAAAGAATTAAAAATGAAAACAAATTGCGTGATCGTAACCTGGACCTTCAAAGATCTAATCTGGAAAAGGAAGCCTTTAATAGGGTGGTGAGCCATGACTTACAGGAACCGTTGCGAAAAATTCAGTTATTTATCTCCATGATCTTTGATGCTGAATCCGAAAAACTACCAGAGAGGACCCATACGTACTTTATGAAGATACTGAATTCGGCCCAAAGAATGCAGACCTTGATACAATCCCTTCTCACTTATTCCAATATAAAAAAATCCAAAAAGGATTTTGAACGTGTCGATCTGACCTTAGTGTTGGACAAAGTGGAGGACGATTTAGTGGTTCCTATCCAGGATACGGGTGCAAAATTGGTTATAAACCCTTTGCCAATAATCAATGGGATTCCTTTTCAACTGGAACAACTTTTCACCAATCTGATCGGGAATTCCCTAAAATATCGCAATGAAGGCAAAGTCCCCAAGATCTTATTGGATACACAGACCGTCCACCGAAACCAAATAACCGAGGATTTTGTAAAGAAGGCAAAGAATTACCATAAGATTACAATTGTTGATAATGGAATTGGCTTTGATCCTAAGAATGCGGATAAAATTTTTGAATTGTTCCAGAGATTGCACGGTAGATCGGAATATTCGGGAACAGGTATCGGCCTTTCCATTTGTAAAAAAATTGTGGAAAACCACAATGGCCATATCCGAGCGACCGGTACCCCGGGGAAAGGAGCTACATTTTATATCTATTTACCGGCTTAGATTTTTATTTCTACCGTACCATCAGGTTGATATTAAGTATGATAGCAATCAAATTACCGGGAGTATTGATGTTTGTAAATATGGAGTACCACTAGGAATAAACTTATTAGAAGGGGCCCAAATATCAAGCCGATAAAGCCGAACAAAGGCACTCCTATAATTACACCGATAAGGGTGATCAGGGGATGTACGTTGTCCAATCTTCGAAGTACATATAGCCGGATAATGTTGTCCGTAGATCCCACTACGATTATCCCATACAATAGTATTCCCCAAGCCTGAAAAGGGGTACCACTGGCAAGGGTAAGGATAAAGACGGGCACAATCCCTAAAAGAGAACCTAGAAACGGCACCATAGACCCAATAGTGACGATAACAAACCAGAAAAATGGGGAGTCAATATCAAAGATAAGAAAGCCTATAAGTGCCACAACCCCTTGTGCCAAAGCAACAAGGGGGATACCGAGGGCGTTGGATCGGACCATTGAATTAATCTCGTTGCCAATGGTACTCAAATTGTCCTTTTGAATGGGTAGATAGGCGTAAAGGGAGTTCTTGAACTCTTGTCTATTGGTCAACATATAATACAGCATAAAATACATTATGCTAACCGCAATAAAGGTATTGAAGGTGCCGCCCGCAAAATTTTGTAGTTTTCCGGATAACCAGGAAGTTATACCAGAGACATCAATGTCCGAAGCGAAATCGTAACCTAATTGATTTCCCCAATCGGCCAACTGATCTTTTAGAACCTTAACAACTTGTTCCCCGTTTTTAACTGCATGGCTTATCTTGTTCCCCAAAAGAAGGACGATTCCACTAACGGGAACCAAAATGCCAAGAAAGGAAATAAGCATAAGTATCCCTGCGGCAAAACTTGGGTTCCACCCCCTTTCCAATAATTTTGACATCCAGCCACGGAGGAGAACATAAATGGTCACAGCTCCCAAAACTCCCGAGAGATAGGGAAGCATCTCCCAAACAATTAGACCGCCCATTAAAATGATAAGGAGCAGAACAAACAATTGACGGATCACCTTTTCGTCGATGATATTCATAGGTTTAATCGTTATAGTAAATGAATGCCGATAAAAATACGGCTTTTTTAAATCGATTTTACCTGCGCATAACAAAAGTCTAAAAACGCAATTTTATTTCATGGACAATGCCGGTTTACTGCGGCTATCTATTCAAAATTTTTATAGCGATCCAATCTTGCCGGGCCCAAAAGCCAATTATAACAAGTTTTTCTTTAAAGTAGATTTAAATGTCTATTTTTGCCTTGAATTTTGGTTCGAGTCGCCGTTTTGGCGATATGATTAAAAGGGAATTTGGTTAAATGCCAAAACTGTTCCCGCAACTGTAAGTCCATACCAAATTTATTTTGGTATCCCGTTCATTTGGGATGATATTTTCTTCGAATACCACTGTGGGCAATGAAGTTTATTCATTGTTTATGGGAAGGTAAAATATCATAAGACAAGTCAGGAGACCTGCCAAGAGGATAACTAAAAATGATTGGACTTTCGGGAAAAAGGTCTTCACATTTATGGTACGGTTCAACACACTCTTTCTTTTTTTGGTCTTGCTTCATGGGCCTCTGATCTTTGCCCAGGCGGACAGCACGATTGTATTGGATGAAGTTATACTCAGCGATGCCCGTCTGCGTCAATTTTCGAGCGGTGTAAAGGTCGAGACCTTGACCGATTCTGTCGTACGTAACAACGGCAATACCCTAACCGACCTTTTACAGTATAATTCGAGCATATATTTTAAGGTAAACGGATACGGCATGGTTTCCTCGGTAGCGTTTAGGGGCACCAATGCCCAGCAGACCGCGGTCGTCTGGAACGGCATCAATATCAATTCCCAATTTAACGGCCAGACCGATTTTAATACCATCAGCACCCAGAACTACGATAATATCTCGGTTCGGAGTGGGGGGGGCAGTGTACAATACGGTAGCGGGGCAGTTGGTGGCAGTGTCCATCTGAACAATACCTTTTTGTTCCAAAATCATTTTGACAATACGTTACGGGTGGATTATGGGAGTTTTAATACCGCCCATGCCAATTTTGGAACTTCCTATGGCAGTAAAAAACTTGCTTTGAATTTTAATCTGGATTACGTTAAATCGGATAATGATTATAAATATTTGGGAACCGATCAACGAAACGAAAACGGGGCCTTTGAAAATTTCAACCTGGGTCTGGATGTTGGGTATTTCTTGTCCGAATCCAATCTTCTGAAATTGTATCAGAACACCTTTATGGGCAATCGGGATTTCTCCGGCACCCTGACCGCTCCATCCAACGATAATTACAGGGATCTAACTTCCAGATCGTTGTTGGAATGGAGCAACTTTAACGAAAAAAAGGTGACGCGATTAAAATTTGCATATCTCTACGAGCGCTACCGATACTATCCCAATAAAAATTCCGATAATTTTGATTTCGGGGAAGCCAACAATTATATAATCAATTATGATTACAAATATCGCTTGGGGAAATTGACCCTGAACGGTATCGTTGATTTTAACGCCGTACAAGCCAAGGGTAGTTCCATCAATACTTCGGAAAGGAATGTGTTGGCCGGTATTTTTTTGATGTCCCATCAGGTTGCCGAGAAGATAAAATACGACCTCAGTCTAAGGAAAGAACTGAACAGTGATTATAACACCCCTGTTGTATTTGCTGTAAATGGCAAATACAATATCCTCGATTGGTACGCCATCAATTTAAATACCTCCAAAAACTTTAGGGTACCAACCTTTAATGATCTGTATTGGGTAGGAGCAGGGGCAGCTGGGAATGAGGATGTGTTGCCGGAGACTTCCTATCAGGTAGAATTGGGTCAAAATTTCGGTCTTAAATCCCTTAAATTCAACCTTACGGGTTATTCTATCTGGTCCGATGACCTGATCCAATGGCGGCCCGATTCCATGGGAATATGGACCCCTGTAAATGTAAATAGGGCGATGCAATATGGACTGGAATTGCAGGCCGACATGGACAGGAAATTTGGAAACCACCACCTGCTCTGGAAAAACTCTTATGCCTACACCCGTTCCATGGATCGGGAGACCGAATATGACCTAATCTATGTGCCCAAACATAAATTCAACTCCAACTTGGCCTATGAATATAAGAAATGGGGGGGCACCTATCAATTTCTGTACACCGGACCCGTATTTATCACTACGGATAATAGCGAGGAACTCTCTGGATATACCGTTTCCAACATCGGTTTGTTCAGGAACCTAAAGGTAAAAAAATTGGATTTTCATTTTGCTCTTGATATCAACAACCTGTTTAACGCCAATTATCAAAGTGTAGCCTACAGGCCAATGCCCAACCGGAGTTTTCAACTTCAGGTGACAACTAAATTTTGAGTTGAACCTTGAAAATTGAACAGAGAGAATAGAACAGAGGGAATAGAACTGTACGTCCCTGGAATAGAGTAAAGGGTTCTGGGTCATGATCTTTTTCATCGCTCTAATAAAATAACAAACAATTGAATCATTAATATCTTAAACCTGAAATTAACATTATGAAAATCAAACAATTATCTATCTCAATTTTGGCCATTGCCCTGCTTGGGGTTTCTTGTAACAATGATGACGATGACGCCATTATTTTGCCTACTGGGGATTATGCCAATGGTATTCTGGTATCCAATGAGGGACCCTTTAACAATGGGTCCGGTACCGTAACTTTTATATCAGAAGACTTGGCTGTACAAGAGGATGCCATTTATAAAAAAGTGAATGGGGAGGATTTGGGAAATGTGGTTCAGTCCATTGGTTTTGATGGGGACAAGGCCTATATTATTGCCAATGTGTCCCATAGTATTACGGTGGTAGATCGATATACTTTTGAAAAAATTGCGGTTATCTCGGAGGGATTTGAAAATCCTAGATTTTTTGAAGCAATAAATGGAAAGGGCTATGTCACCGATTGGGGGGATCCCAATGATAGCACCGACGATTATGTGGCCGTAATCGATTTGTCGACCAATACCGTACAAAGTACTATTTCTGTTTCCTTTGGCCCTGAAAGATTATTGTCGAAGGGCAACACCCTTTACGTGGCCCATCAGGGTGGATATGGCCAAAACGATATTATTTCCGTAATTAACACGGGTTCCAATACGGTGACGACCACTGTGCAGGTAGGTTCGGTCCCTAATTCATTGCAGATGGACGATGCAGGAAACCTTTGGGTATTGTCGGCAGGTGCCCCAAGTTATGCGGGTACGGAAACCGGGGGAAGGCTTTCCAAAATCAATACCACTTCCAATGAGGTTACTTCGCATCTGGATTTTGAAACCACAGAGCACCCTAATCTTTTGTCAAAGGAGGGAACAAACCTGTATTATTACTTAAATGGTTCGGTGTTTGCGATCGACAATTCCGCCACCGATTTGCGGCATATCAGTATTTTGGACGGAATCAATTTTTACAGCATGACGGTTTCGGAAGGGAAATTGTTTGGAACGGACGCAGGTGATTTCGCAAGTAAAGGAACGTTGACCGTGTACGATTTAAATTCAAAAACTACCATAAAAACCTTAACTGTTGGTATTGTACCAGGGGGAGTTTATTTTAACTAAATACTGGCCTAAAGCTTGGTTAGTCCTTTTTGGCAAGTTCCTTTCGAACCCGGCTTAGGCTTTCGGGGGTAATGCCTAGATAGGAGGCTATCATCCACTGGGGAACCCGTTGTGTGATGTCCGGGTATAATTGGATAAAGTTGAGATAGCGCTCCTCTGCAGGGGCGCTCAACAACAGACATATCCGTTTTTGCTGATGCCTTATATGATTGTGCAAGGCCCTTTCGTTAAAGGTAAGGAAGGATGGGCTCAAATGGCTGGCCTTGTCCGTGAAGGTGCTGTCCAGGGCAACATAGGTGGTATCCTCAACGGCATCGATAAACAATTCGGAAGGCTCATTGAAGAATACACTGCTCCTGTCCGTTACGATCCAATTTTCCGAGGCAAACTGAATTATGTGTTCCTTGCCCAAGGCATCTATCGTATATGATCGTAGCAAACCTTTTTCCACAAAAAAGGAGTGGTGGCAGAAGTCACCCGGACGTAGAATGAAACTTCCTTTTGATACATAAGTAAGGGAAAGGTTTTTCGTTAAAAGTTTGAATTCTTCTTCGGACAGAAGGGCATTGCGTTGAATATACCTTTTAAAATTATCCAATAGTTGTGAATTAAAGTGAGGGGCTAGGGGGCAACACTTCTTTCAAAACGTCTGTCGGGAACAAACCAAATAACTGCCACGACGATATAACATATAATGGCTATCCAAGGATTTACAAACGACAGGACTATCCCGATTATATAGAAAGTTGCAGATATTTTCCCCTTTCCATCCCGGCCGATAAACTTTTTAAGTGGGAATTCTGGCCCATGGTTTTTAATGATAGCTGCCTGCAGTATGAAAAATGCAATGGCGCACATGAGCAATACCGCACCGTATAAGGCTACGGGTATAGGCGCCATATAGTTTTCACCGATCCATGAGGTGGTAAAGGGGATTAGGGACAACCAAAAGAGCAAATGCAAGTTGGCCCAAAGCACTTTCCCGTTTATTTTTTGGGTTGCCTGAAAAAGATGGTGATGGTTGTTCCAATAGATTCCAACATAAATAAAGCTGAAGACATAGCTTACGAAAGTAGGGAAAATGGGAGTTAGGGCATGGAAATTTATTTCTTCCGGAGCCTTGAGTTCCAGGACCATAATCGTAATGATAATGGCCAGTACCCCATCGCTAAATGCTTCTAATCTATTTGAGCTCATTCTGCGTTCAGATAAAAACTCAAGGCACCGGAGGGACACTTGTTTATTTGCGATTTAAGCTCCGAGGTGGATGCCATTTCCAGTTTTATCCATGGTTTTTCTTTGGGATGATATACCTTGGGCAAGGTTTTGACGCAGATCCCCGAATGAATGCATTTTTCAGGCTTCCAAACTACCGTTAATTCTCCGTTGGAGTATTCTTTGACAATCTCTTTTTTATCCATGGTTATTGGTTTTAGGGGTTTTGAAACTAAGCTAGTTAGAACAAAACTTTAGTTACTATAAAGATTTTTGCCAGCAAAAGTTATTAAGTTATGGATTACCCTGTTATTAAGTTTAACGACTAATCCATTGAAATGAAATTCATTTTGATAAGCTTCGTCATTATCCACTTATTCGCAATGATTCTCATGGAAGTCGGAAGCTTTAAATTCTAAAAGTACAAAAAGATTTATTTCAACGCTTCTTTATATGCCGTTAAACAACGTGCGCGAGCTTCCTTATGGTCTACTATTTTTTCCATGTAGGAACCCCCGTTGTATTCCGGCACCCATTTTTTAGTGTACGTTCTATCCTTATCAAATTTTTCCAGTTGGGTCATTGGATTAAAGATGCGGAAATATGGAGCTGCATCGACACCACTTCCAGCTGCCCATTGCCAGTTGCCCACATTACTGCTCATTTCATAGTCCAATAATTTTTCGGCAAAATATGCCTCTCCCCACCTCCAATCGATTAAAAGATGCTTGCATAAAAAGCTTGCGACCAACATGCGGACCCGGTTGTGCATATATCCGGTAGCATTCAATTGCCGCATTCCTGCATCTACCAAGGCGTAACCGGTGCGACCTTTCTTCCATTTTTCGAATTCTTTTTCATTGTTGCGCCATTCCATTCGGTCGTATTTAGGCTTAAATGCCCTGAATACAGTTTCGGGGTAATGCCATAGAATATGCATAAAGAACTCCCGCCAAATGAGTTCGTTCCAAAAAGTTTCATCCTTTTCCGAAGTAGCCCTGTCCATCATTCTGCGGATCGAAACCATGCCAAAACGTAAATGAGGCCCCAGTCTTGAAGTTCCCTGATCCTTGAAGGGATAATCCCTGGTGTCCTTATAATTTTGGATAAGGGAAGGGGATGCATCCAAATCTGGTATTTTTATGGAGGAAGGCTTAAAACCTATTTCCGATAGGGAAAGATTAGGTAAATCCTTATTTTTTATAAGATTTCCAAAATGAACTTGACAAGGGTATTCTTTTAGGTCCCTGGAAGCCTTAAATTGGTACTTCCACTTTTTCATGTACGGGGTAAATACTACGTAGGGGGTGCCGTCATCCTTGACCACTTCGTCCCTTTCAAAAATAACCTGATCCCTGTAAGTCTTGAAACCGACTCCCTGTTCCGATAAATATCTTTCAATTGCCTTGTCCCTTAACAAGGCATACGGTTCATAGTCACGGTTGGCATATACGGTTCCCACGTTGTATTCCGAGATTATTTTTTTAAAAATATCAATAGGATTACCAAAATATAAGGCAATGGAACTATTGTGGCATTTTTGGAGCTGATCCCGCATTGTCTGTAAATTATTATGGATAAAATTTACACGGGCATCATTTCTTGGGAGGGAATGTAGGATTTCAGAATCAAAAATGAATAAGGGCAAAATAGAATTTTCGTTCAGTAGGGCATTATACAACCCAACATTGTCATTGAGCCGCAAGTCCCGTCGAAACCAGAAAATTGATAGTTGTTTCTTCATGCGAACGGTTCTAAATGATATTATTGAATGTTAATTTGTTTATGATGCGATATAAAAGCGAAAATGAATATGTACTATTGGCCCGTTGGGTAAATGTTGGTATTGCTTAATGCAATTCAGTTCCTTTTTCCGCATTCCCCTTGCCGTTATCTATTTTAGCCCTATATTTTCTTAAGTTGAAGATTGTTGGCAACACCGGAAATCTTGCCGAACCTTTCCGACATTTTGTTTTCCCTGTACATAAAAATATTTTTCAATTCTTTTTTGATAATAAGGGAGTGGACCAACCGTCCTAAGAGGCCAAACGGAATCTTATAGTCAACAATATCGATCATTTCGACCCCTCCCTGGATAGGTTTTAAAAAATGCTTATGATGCCAGAAGGTATAAGGCCCTACCCGCTGTTCATCGACAAAATATTCCCCTTCCAGCATATGGGTAATTTCAGTGACCCACCTCGTGCTGTAGCCAGGTATGGGAGCAATGGTGTATTGTATAAGCTGACCCGGGTACATTGGTTTGTCCCCACCAGAAAGTATTTTAAAACCCATATGCTTTGGGGTTATTATCTTCAGGTTATCGGGGTCCGATAAGAATGCCCAAGCTCTTCCGGGACCTATTGGCAAATATTGGATAGCGATTATCTGGTACATTTACAGTGCGGCAATAAAATTAATTCATTTTGTTTAAATATTATATAAAAATACTAAACAAAAATACATTATTTACGGAAAGTAGATTGACCTTAAGTTTAATTTAACGATTCATTGGGCTTTATTCAGTAAATTTAAGAAAAACAAAAACACAGGAATATGGACTATAAAACGGCTTCATTACAAGGACTGCAGGAAAAGGGAAACAATATTCATCGTTTGCCATTTAGTATCAGGATTTTGCTGGAAAATGCTTTGCGGAACAAGGATGGTTTTTCGGTAACGGACGAGCATATAGGGACTTTGTTGAATTGGAAAACGGAGGAGACCGACAAGGAGATTCCTTTTAAACCGGCTCGGGTACTTATGCAGGATTTTACCGGGATACCATCGGTGGTAGACATTGCTTCCATTCGTTCGGAAGTGGAGAGGAAAGGCAAGGATGGTGGAAAAATAAATCCGGCAATTCCCGTAGACCTTGTTGTGGACCACTCCGTCCAGGTCGATTTTTTTGGAACTGATTACGCGTATAAGAAAAACGTAGAATATGAATATCGGAGGAACGGGGAGCGGTACGAGCTCTTAAAATGGGCGCAACAAGCGTTTGACAATTTTTCCGTTGTTCCTCCAGGTATGGGAATTTGCCATCAGGTAAATTTGGAATATCTAGCCAAAGGGGTAATTAAAAGGGACGGCTGGGCTTTTCCGGATACTTTGGTAGGTACGGATTCCCATACCCCCATGGTCAATGGCATTGGGGTACTCGGATGGGGGGTAGGCGGCATTGAGGCGGAAGCCGCTTTGTTGGGACAACCCATCTACTTTACTTGTCCCCAAGTTGTGGGGTTACAGCTCCACGGTAAACTGCAAGAGGGAATTACGGCTACGGATATGGTACTGGCCATAACTGAACTACTGCGTTCTTACGGGGTGGTCGGAAAATTTGTGGAAGTGTTCGGTGACGGGTTGGATCATCTCTCCGTCCCCGACAGGGCTACGATTTCCAATATGTCGCCAGAATTTGGGTGTACGGTTACATATTTCCCCATAGACAATCGGACGTTGGATTATATGCGCAAGACCAATCGCCACGATGATCAAATAAAATTGGTCGAGGAATATTGCAAAGGCAATATGCTATGGCGAACCGGTAAGGAAAAAATAGAGTATTCGGCGGTGCTGGAATTGGATCTTGACAAGTTGGAGCCCGTGGTTGCAGGACCGAAGCGTCCACAGGACAAGATCAAGGTACGCGAACTCAAAACAAAATTCAATGATCTGCTCAAAGACGAGTTCAAGCGCGACTACATTCCACTTTACGAACGCAAGGAACAGGCATGGCTTTCCGAAGGCGGATCGGGTACCTCATTCACTTTTCAAGAGAACGTGCCAATGAAGGATACCGATGTAAAACAGGACGACTTGCGGTCTGTCCGAATAAAAGTTAGGAACAAAGAGTATGTATTGAGCGATGGCTGCATCGCCATTGCCGCCATTACCAGTTGCACGAACACCTCTAACCCCTCTGTCATGATCGGGGCCGGCCTGCTGGCAAAAAAGGCTATTGAACGTGGACTGGATGTAAAGCCATGGGTAAAGACCAGTTTGGCGCCCGGTTCAAAAGTAGTCACCGACTATCTGGAAAGGGCAGGGCTGTTAAATGAGCTAAAGGCATTAAAATTCCATACCGTGGGCTATGGCTGTACCTCTTGTATCGGGAACAGTGGACCTTTGCCCCCCCATATTTCCGAAGCCGTTGAGAAGGGCGGATTGGTGGTATCGGCTGTGTTATCGGGCAACCGAAATTTTGAGGCACGGGTACACCCTCAGGTAAAGATGAACTTTTTGGGATCGCCCATGTTGGTAGTTGCCTATGCTCTGGTGGGTAGGGTAGACGTTAATTTGTTGGAGGATCCATTGGGCTACGACCCCAATGGTGAACCGGTATATCTTAAGGATATCTGGCCCTCACAGGACGAGATCAATGAAGCTATCTCAAATTCCTTACGGGAAAGCGACTTTGAAAAAGCCTACAGCGTAATTTTTGAAGGGGAAGAACAATGGAAACAATTAAAAGCGGCTACAGGCAAGGATTACGCTTGGAAACAGGACTCTACCTATATAAAAGAGGCTCCTTTTTTTAAAGACATTTCCAAGGATGCACCAAAGCTAAATGATGTTACCAATGCGAGGGTGCTGTTGAAATTAGGCGATTCGGTCACCACGGACCACATTTCACCTGCAGGGGGATTTGCCCCAACATCACCAGCCGGTCAATATTTGGAGGCCCATGGGGTAGAGAGAAAAATGTTCAATTCCTACGGATCCAGACGGGGTAACCACGAGGTCATGATGCGGGGAACCTTTGCCAATGTTCGGATTAAAAATCAAATCGCCACCAAAGAAGGGGGCTATACCACCCATTTTCCCGAAGGTACCGAAATGACCGTATTTGATGCCGCTATGAAATATCAAAAGGAAGGGGTACAGTTGGTGGTTTTGGTGGGCAAGGAATACGGGAGCGGGTCATCGAGGGACTGGGCCGCGAAAGGCACGGCGTTATTAGGGGTTAAAGCGGTAATCGCCGAAAGCTACGAACGCATCCATCGAAGCAACTTGGTTGGTATGGGAGTCCTTCCGCTTGAATATGTTCAAGGTCAGACGGCGTCTAGCCTGGGGCTTAGCGGAAAGGAACGTTTTTCCATCACCGGGGTTTCGGGCGGATTGATTCCTGGGAAATTATTGGATGCGGTTGCCGTGGACGATAGCGGAAAGGAAACAAAATTTAAGGTAAAATGTAGATTGGATTCAGAGATCGAAATTGCCTATTATCAAAATGAGGGAATTTTGAATTACGTTTTAAGGCAGCATTTGAAAGAGGCTTAAAATAGCTGAATACAATGTTTCCAACTTAAGTCCGTCCTTACTATAACCCAATTGGGAAAGGTCCGTAAAGGGAGGTTGTGGCATTGTTGAAATAAGCGCGGTTATTCGTTAAGGGGTTCACTTTTTCGGAAGAAGTGATTAATTTTGGCCTTATATTTTTAATTTACGGGATTTTGGGTTTCGCATCGTATTTTTGCACGCAATTGATCGAGCTGCAAGGGCTAATGCGATAAAAGTCCAAATTTTCCAATAGATGATAAACCTATATTTAAGTTTCCTGTATTTGTTCTTCTCGTTATATGCCCAAAATAACGTTGGGGAAGTGGGGGTTCTGCCAAAACAGGTTCAGGAAACATCGGGCTTGATTTTTTATAAGGGGAGGTTGATAACACATAACGATTCTGGCAACTCACCGCAATTGTTTGAACTGGACACCATCAACTTGTCCATTACCCGAACGATTACGGTGAACAATGCCAAAAATGTGGATTGGGAGGATATTGCACAGGATGATAAATATATATACATAGGTGATTTTGGAAATTATAGGGGTAATAGAAAAAACCTAACCATTTACCGAATCCAAAAATCGGCTTACCTTGCCTCGGACAACGTACAGGCAGATGCAATTACATTTTCCTATGGGGACCAAAAGGATTTTGCCTCTAAGCCTAGGAGCGATTGGGATGCCGAGTCCTTATTTGTTTTTGGGAATCAGCTGGTTGTCCTGACCAAACAATGGGAGGGCAATGGGACACGGGCATATGCCGTTCCCAAAATCCCTGGCAATTATAGCGCAAAATACATTGGGGAGTACAATATTCAGGGACTGGTCACGGGGGCGGAATACAACCCGCTCACCCAGGTACTGTACCTCACTGGGTATAACCAAATGCTCTTTCCGTTTATTGTAAGGGTCGATGGCCTCCAACCCGAGGATATTTTTTCTGGAACTGTGAGGCGAACCGACCTCAAAATAGGTTTTGCCCAAGTGGAGGGAATCGCCCAAATAAGTGCGAATCGTTATTTTTTCTCTAACGAGAATATGGTCAATCCGCTCGTAAAATCCCCAGCGCGCCTATTTTTCTTTTCTACGGATGACGACTTGCAGCTATCTACCGAGCACGAATACTAAAAAGGGGGTCTACAGTCGTATATTTAAGTATTTATTAACATTCACATGCGGGTTTCTGTGTATTTTTAGAAAAAAGCTAAATACACACATCATGAAGAAATCAGTCTTATTTTTAAGTGCCATTCTGTTCACTTTTTCAATACAGGGGCAAATCCAGACCCCGGCACCCAGTCCGGCCGCCCATATGGAACAAATGGTCGGCCTTACCGAAGTAACCATCGATTATTCCAGACCATCCATGAAAGGAAGGACCGTTTTTGGAAATTTGGTGCCATTTGGAAAAATTTGGAGAACCGGAGCGAACGCCAATACCACGATTAGCTTTAGTACCGACGTAACCGTCGATGGACAAAAGCTGGATAAGGGAACGTATGCCCTATATACCAAACCAGGGAAAGACGCATGGGAAGTCTATTTTTATTCAGATTCCGACAATGGGGGATTACCCCAAAAATGGGACGACAGCAAGGTGGTGGCCAAAGTATCCGCCAAAGTGTACCCAATGTCCATGAACGTGGAGACTTTTACCATTTCCCTTGATGACCTGACCAATGAATCAGCTGTTCTGGGTATACTTTGGGAAAAGACCTATGTGGGAGTTAAATTTGAAGTACCAACGGACGCCACGGTGATGAATAATATAAACCGGGTCATGGGTGGGCCTACGGCGCAGGATTATTATGCTGCCGCTGTCTACTATATGAACTCAGGGAAGGATATTGCACAGGCAAAAAAGTGGATCGACAAATCGGCAGCAATGACCGAAAAGCCCGCTTTTTGGCAACTGCGCCAACAGTCGCTGATCTATGCCAAAGCAGGGGATAAGAAAGGGGCAATTGAAACGGCTAAAAAATCCTTGGAAGCTGCCAAGGTTGCTGGCAATGCGGATTATGTAAAAATGAACGAGGATTCCTTAAAGGAGTGGGGGGCGAACTAATATTCCTTTCAGAATTGGTGGATAATCCTAAATTTTAAACCAAGACTGTAGTTTGCTTTTCGCCTTGCGCCAATCGCAGTACGCAAAGAAAATGCGTAATGCGATTGGCGCATGGCTTTTTTCCCCTAATTTATTTGATTTGCTTTTCGCAAATCGCTGTTCGCGGATAAAATGCGTAATGCGATTGGCGTATGGCTTTTTTTCTCTAATTTACGGATATGTAATACATGATAATTTAATTTTAAACGTAAATTATACGGTTTAATTATTATTTTTGGGTTATGATCAAATCACACCGTAATTATGTTCAGGAATGGTCTTTTATTTTTAGCTTTAATTACTGTCATTTCATGTAATACCAAGGTGGAGCGCCCCATGTATACGGCGGCTGCATGGGAAAACCCGGAATGGGAAAACCCGGAAATATTCCAGATCAATAGGGAAAAACCAACATCCTCCTTTTATCGATTTAATGATGTCCAAAGCGCCTTGGAGAACGAAAGTTGGGAAGATTCGCCCAATTACAGGTCCCTTAATGGCACCTGGGATTTTTATTGGGCCAAGAATCCCCAAGAAAGACCGACCGACTTTTATAAGGAAGGCTTTGATCTGTCTGGTTGGGACACCATTCCCGTGCCTTCGGATTGGGAACTCCATGGGTACGGTATCCCTTTTTATACCAATGTCACCTATATGTTTCCCAAGAATCCGCCTTACATTCCACATGATGCCAATCCCGTAGGGAGCTACAAAAGGAACTTTGAAATCCCGGAGGATTGGAACGGCAAGGATGTCATTTTGCATTTTGAAGGAGTTAGCGGAGCCATGTATATCTGGGTTAACGGGGAGAAAGTGGGGTATAATGAAGGCAGTAAGACCCCGGCCGAATACAACATCACCAAATATCTAAAGCAAGGGGCAAATACCCTAGCGGTAGAGGTTCTTCGATGGTCTGACGCCAGTTATATGGAAGACCAGGATTTTTGGAGACTTAGCGGAATAGATCGATACGTTTATCTCTACGTAAAGAATAAGGTCGCCGTTTATGATTTCAAGGTAGTTTCCGATCTGGAAAACGATTACAAGGACGGGATCTTTAATTTGGATTTAACCTTGGAGAACCATACCGATTCTTCTGCAAACTATTCGGTCGATATTAAATTATTGGACCAGGACAAGGAAGTGTATGCCGATGTTAAAAAATTGGATTTGCCAAAAGGGGAGTCCCATATAAATTTTGAAAATAGGCTACCAAATATCAAACCGTGGAATGCGGAGAAACCCAATCTGTATACGATGCTTCTTGTTTTAAAAGATGCCGATGGCAACACAACGGAGGCGATTAGTACCAAAGTCGGATTTAGAAAAATAGAGATCAAAAACGCCCAGTTCCTGGTCAACGGAAAGGCGATCCTAATAAAGGGGGTCAATCTGCACGATCACGACGATAAAACGGGGCACGTAATTTCTGAAGAACTCACCCTCAAGGACCTTCTGGTCATGAAACAGAACAACATCAATGCCATCCGATGCAGCCATTACCCCAAGAACCCTTTCTTTTATAGGATGACCGATCAATACGGTTTCTATGTCATCGATGAGGCCAATATTGAGACCCATGGCATGGGCGCTACCAATCAAGGATTGGACAACAACGAAGCTGCCAAAGCGATTCATCCGGCATATCTGCCCCAATGGAAGGACATGCATATGGACAGGACCATCCGCATGTTCGAGAGGGACAAAAACCATCCCAGTATCGTCACTTGGTCCTTGGGCAACGAAGCAGGCAACGGAGCTAACTTTTACGCAACCTATGATTGGTTAAAGAAACAGGACACCACCCGGCCGGTGCAGTATGAAGGGGCCATGAATTATGAAAACACGGATATTACGCCCCCCATGTACATGCGGATTCCCGACATGATAAAATATGCCCAAAACGATCCAAAGCGGCCGTTGATCCAATGCGAGTATGCCCATGCCATGGGAAATAGCGTAGGGAACCTACAGGACTATTGGGATGTCATAGAAAAATACGATGTGCTTCAAGGCGGATTTATATGGGATTGGGTAGACCAGGGACTGTTGACGAAAAATAAGAAAGGGGAAAAGTACTGGGCCTATGGGGGCGACCTTGGCGGCGCCGACTTTCAAAATGACGTTAATTTCTGTCTCAACGGAGTGGTAAATCCTGATCGAACTCCCCATCCATCCCTGTATGAAGTAAATAAAGTCTATCAATATATAAAATTCAAGGCCAAGGACGCCAAATCGGGAAAATTGGAAATTACCAATAAATATGATTTTACCAACCTTGATGAATACGATTTTAGTTGGAAACTGATGGGGAACGGAAAGGAAAAGGCCTCTGGGGACCTATCCAATATTTCCTTGGCTCCAGGGGAATCCGGATCTGTAAGTATCAAATTGCCGAAACTGGACCCAAAGGATACGGAATACTTCCTGAACATTTATGCCAAGTCCAAAAACGAAGCCCCCTTGGTACCCAAGGGACATATCGTAGCTTATGAACAATTTCAGCTCACGGATTTCATCCCGCACAAATTTGGGACTACCAATGTAAACGGAGGGATTTCGGTTGCCGCCAACGACAGCATTATAACGGTAAGTGGCAAGGATTTTGAAGTGAAGTTCAACAGTTTGGAAGGAGCCATAACCTCCATAGACTATGGCAATGGCAACATATTGTTGAAAGGGATAAAGGCCGATTTCTGGAGATCGCCTACCGACAATGATTTTGGGTTTAACATGCCCAAATTATTAAAGGATTGGAAAACGGCTACCGAATCCCAAAAATTGGCCGATTTAAAGGTAGAATCGACCGGAGGCAATAAAACCCTGGATGTTTTAAAGCTTGCGGAAAGTCCCGCAAAGATCAACAAGGATAACCTGCGGATTTCCGCAACTTTTGATCTGCCCTCGGTACACGGGCAGGTGGTCATTACTTATAACGTGAACGACAAAGGTGAAATATGGGTTCAAAATCAACTTCAGGGCATTCAGGACAGTCTCCCTATTTTGCCTAGATTTGGAAATAATTTTACGATCAGGAACGAGTATCAGAATGTGGAATGGTACGGCCGGGGACCCCACGAAAACTATCAAGACCGCAAGACGGCTTCTTTGGTGGGGGATTATACGGCCAAGGTGTCCGACCTGTATTTTGCATATATCCGCCCCCAGGCAAACGGGAATCGTACCGATATACGCAACGTTTCCTTTACCAATGATGCCGGAAAAGGAATAGAGATCGTTGCACCCCAAACCTTTGACTTTAGCGCCCACCATCAATACAACTCCGATTTTGATCCCGGGATGACAAAAGCGCAGCGCCATACCGTCGATGTGCCACAAAGGGATTTGGTGAACATCAACATAGATTATAAGGAAATGGGAGTTGGCGGTGATAACAGTTGGGGGTATATGCCACATGAACAATATCAGATCAAACCATCCGATATGTCATACGGCTATATAATAAAACCGTTGCGTTAAGTTTGCAAGTAAGATAACAACATTTATAGGGACTCCTTTGAAATTCGATTATTAAGTCGTTTCAGTTTCAAAAGAGTCCCTTATCTTTACATCAATAAATTTGATATAAGACTTTGCTGACGAATCTCTCCATAAAAAATTACGCGCTTATAGACAACCTTAGCATTCCTTTTACCCAAGGTTTTACAACGATAACGGGAGAAACGGGGGCAGGGAAATCCATATTATTGGGTGGTCTTTCCTTAATTTTGGGCAAACGGGCCGACCTTTCCTCATTGAGGGACAAGGATGCCAAATGTATAGTGGAAGCCGAGTTCGAAATCGGGAATTATAATCTTCAGTCTTTTTTTAAAGAAAATGATTTGGATTATGAAAAGAAGTCCATAATCCGAAGGGAAATCCTGCCTAGCGGAAAATCCCGCGCCTTTATCAATGATTCCCCCGTTACCCTGGATATACTCTCACAATTGGGAGATCGGCTCATCGATATTCATTCCCAACACCAGACCATGCAGTTGACGGATAATGACTTTCAAATGAAAGTCGTGGACGCGTTGGCGGATAATAGGGAACTACTGGAACAGTACACGCAAAAATTATCGGGATACAGAAGTGTTTTGAAGGAACTGGACCAGTTGGTCGATTTTCAAAAAAATGCGGACAAAGAGTACGATTACAATTCATTTTTATTGAAGGAATTGGAAGCGGCTCCCCTCAAGGAAGGTATTCTTGAGGAGTTGGAAGGTCAGTACGAACAATTGAACAATGTGGAGGTCATCTTAGATCAACTCTCCAAAGGACATCAAATTTTGAACGATGAGCAAGTAGGAGTAGTTGGCTTGTTGACCGAATTAAAATCGCTCTCCAATAAACTATCGGCTTTCGGGAGTCCATTTGCAGGACTCAATGAAAGAATACAGTCCGTTTTTATTGAAGTGGACGATATCGCCAGCGAATTGTTCTCGATCCAAGAAAAAATGGAACCCGATCCAGAACTGTTGGACCAAGTGAACGGCAAGCTACAGTTGCTCTATGATCTGCAGAAAAAACACCATGCCGGTAGCATCGAAGAATTAATCGCAGTGAAATCGGAACTCTCCGAAAAGGTAAGTGCGGTAGAGAATATTGAAGCCCAAATTAAAGCCAAGCAAGATGAATTATTGGACAAGGAAAAACAGCTGACCATTTTGTGCAATGATATCGGCAAACGAAGAAAATCGGCCATACCACTTTTAAAAAAGCAATTGGAGGCCACTTTGGCTACCTTGGGGATGCCCAATAGTACATTCAAAATTGAAATTGCCCCATCCAAAGAATTTAAAGCCTCGGGAAAGGACGACCTAACGTTTTTGTTTTCGGCAAACAAGGGAATGGATTTTGGGGAATTAAAAAAGGTAGCATCCGGGGGTGAGCTGTCGAGGATCATGCTGACCATAAAATCTACCCTTGCGAAATACGAGCAGCTGCCTACCTTGATGTTCGATGAGATCGATTCAGGGGTTTCGGGCGAAATTTCCAATAAAATGGGGGATATAATGAAGCGGATGAGCCAATCCATGCAGATTTTTTCCATCACCCATTTGCCTCAGGTGGCCTCGAGAGGGGATCATCATTTTAAGGTTTTTAAGGAAGACGATGGCAAGGTGACCCATACAAAAATGAAAAAACTAGGCCAGGAGGAAAGGGTCTTAGAACTGGCCGAAATGTTGGGCGGCAAGGCACTGACCAATTCTGCCATGGCCCATGCAAGACAGTTGCTCAATTGAGGAATGGAATTCCCATTTAACGTATCAGGATTTTAAAAAGATCAATCTTCGTGAAAGTTTATGAGTTTATGGGTTAATTTTATTTTTAAGCACTGAACACCGAACACCGAACATCAAACACTACCGAACACTGCAAATTTCCCTTATCTTTGCAGTCCTAATTCCCAAAAAGATTATAGGATGCACAAGAAAGTCGCATTTTACACCCTCGGTTGTAAGCTTAATTATTCAGAAACGTCGACCATTGCCCGGAGTTTTGTGGAGGAAGGTTTTGAGCGGGTCGAATTTTCGGAGTGGGCCCATATGTACGTCATCAATACTTGTTCGGTTACGGAAAATGCCGACAAGCGCTTTAAGGCTATTGTTCGACAGGCCCAGAAAATAAATCCCGATGCTTTTGTAGCGGCAATAGGTTGTTATGCCCAACTAAAACCAGAAGACTTGGCGGCAGTTGATGGGGTTGATCTGGTACTTGGGGCAACAGAGAAGTTCAAGATCACGGATTACGTCAACCAATTGTTCGACCAACCCAATACGATCGGCTCCACCCAGGACAAATCAAACCGCGGTCCCGCAAAAATTCATTCTTGCGAGATCGAGGAAGCCGATTTTTATGTTGGGAGCTATGCCATAGGGGAACGTACCAGGGCTTTCCTAAAGGTCCAGGATGGTTGCGATTACAAATGTACCTATTGCACCATTCCCTTGGCTCGCGGAATCTCCAGGAGTGATACCTTGCAAGGGGTCCTTAATAACGCTAGGGAAATATCGGAACAAGGAATCAAGGAAATAGTATTGACCGGAGTAAACATCGGGGATTATGGCAAGGGGGAGTTCGGCAATAAAAAACACGGGCATACTTTTTTTGATCTTGTAAAGGCTTTGGATACCGTTGAGGGCATTCATAGATTGCGGATATCTTCCATAGAACCCAACTTGCTCAAGAACGAAACCATTGAGTTTGTAGCCAACAGCAATTCTTTTGTCCCCCATTTTCATATACCCTTGCAGAGTGGGAGCGATCATATACTAAAATTAATGCGGAGGAGGTATCTCACGGATTTATATATAGATAGGGTGGCGACGATACGTAGTTTTATGCCAAATGCCTGTATTGGGGTAGATGTCATAGTGGGATTCCCCGGGGAAACGGACGGGCATTTTTTGGAAACGTACCACTTTTTAAACAAGTTGGATATTTCTTATCTCCATGTTTTCACCTATTCGGAAAGGGATAATACCGTGGCTGCCGACATGCCCGGGGCCGTACCCATGAAGGTGAGGAACAAACGGAGTAAAATGCTGAGAGGGTTGTCGGTTAAAAAAAGAAGGGCGTTTTATGAAAGTCAACTTGGCACCGTTCATACCGTGTTGTTTGAAGGGGAAAACAAGGAAGGATATATTCACGGCTTCACGGAAAACTATATTAAAGTTCGTGCCCCGTGGGATCCGGCTTTGGTAAATACATTACAGGAAGTGGAACTTCAAGAAATAGACGGGGAAGGTATGGTTCGGTTTGGGTTTGTAAAAAATATGGTAATATCTTAGTTCTGGCGAGTCAATTTTTGAATTAACGGGGATTTTGTCCTTAACGAAATTTTCCCTCGAGGCATAAAAAAAATCTCCCTTGGGAGATTTTTAATACATCCAACGCAACCAATTTCTTGAAAGCGTCCGCTTTTTCTTAAATCCTTATGCCTACTGGGAGCATTTCCTTATACTGCCTGTTCTTGCGCAGGAATACGGCTATTTGTGGACTGGTTGGGACTACCCTAAGGTTTTGTTCCTGAATGAGGTTAAGTACCGCTTTGATAAACTCTTCCTTGAATCCTTCGGTAGTAATTTCTTCCGAAACCATTAATTTTGTCAAAAATATTTTTCGTTCTTGAGACGAATATTCAATCTTTGCTAAATGCCCATCAACTCTTGTTTCAAATTGGCGTAAGAAACTATTGTCCTTAATTTCCATTTCATTCATATAGTTTGATATTTAATGTTGAAGCATGAAAAAACTAGCGATACTTAAAAAAATCGCAATAAGAGTAAAAAAATATACAGTTAGAATTTATGGTGATTGGGGCTTTCTTTAACAACAAGCCCACAAAATTACTAAAAAAATATGGTATATCCTATTTAAGTCATCTATATTCGTAGATATGGCACAATCAAGAATTCCGGTTTATTTTATGCCGGGGATGGCGGCAAATCCATCCATTTTCAAAAATATTGAATTACCAAAGGAAGTTTACGACACATATATGTTGGAATGGTTTATACCAACGGGAAATATGAGTCTCGAGAATTATGCCAAAAGGATGGTCAAGTGCATTGCCCATGAAAACCCCATTTTAATAGGTGTTTCCTTTGGCGGGATAGTGGTGCAGGAGATGGCCAAGCTGATTGCTACTCGCAAAATCGTGATCATATCGAGCGTTAAGTTGAGCAAGGAGCTCCCAAAGCGGATGTTGTTTGCCAAATACACCAAGATCCATAAACTGTTGCCCTATGGTTTGATCAACAATGTTGATCTGATTGCCAAATACGCATTTGGGGAACAAGTAAAAAAACGATTGAAGCTCTACGAGGAATATTTGTCCATTAGGGATCCAAATTATCTAAGTTGGGCCTTGGACAAAATGATCAATTGGAACCAAGAGAAATATGCTCCTAATTTAGTGCATATACACGGCGAAAAGGATCCTGTATTTCCCATAGTCCATATCGAGAATTGTATCCATGTAAAGAATGGGACCCACGCTATGATAGTTTACCGTTATGGATGGTTTAACCAACATTTGCCTGAGATTATTGGTGCAACTGGGTCTTAATTGTTAAAACTGAAGGTAGGTTCCATGTCGAAATGGTGAGTTCACCTACAAAAAATGATATTTATGGATAAAAGAAAATTTTTGAAGAAGTTCTTAATATCTTTGATTTAAAATAAAAAGCGCTATGAAGTTGTTGAAAAACGTTTTGATGTTATTGGGTGTTTGTTTCGTGGTAAGCACTTTAATCTTCGCTGTACAGGACAACACCCCTGTGAATGTTGAAAAAAAGACAGAACCTACTCCTGGAGACCAATGGGACGACTATAGAATAACCACTATAGATATTCCTGAGGGTCTTAATTTTGCCGGGGAAGCGGTTCCCGCCCAAGACCCCGAAGTAAGGGAACGTGTGGATCGGGAATTTTTGGTTAACAAATATTGGCAGTCCAATGCCATTTTGCTCATGAAAAGAGCACATATGTACTTTCCTGTCATTGAGCCTATTTTAGCCAAGAACGGAATCCCCGACGATTTTAAGTATTTAGCAGTGGCCGAAAGTGGTCTTTTAAACGTGGTTTCCCCAGCGGGGGCCACTGGTTTTTGGCAGCTCATGCGGGCTACCGGAAAGGAATACGGACTTGAGATAAACAATAACGTGGATGAGCGATACCACGTTGTGAAATCGACCGAGGCAGCGTGTCAGTACTTAATAAAAGCCAAAGAAAAATTTGGTACTTGGACCTTGGCAGCGGCTTCTTATAATGCCGGGTCAGCGGGTATACAAAAATACATGGACATTCAAAAAGCGAACAGCTATTACGACCTGCTGTTGGGGGAGGAAACAGGTCGGTATGTTTTTAGGCTTTTGGCCATTAAGGAAATACTATCCCATCCCCAAAAATATGGTTTTGATATCAGCCCCAAAGACCTCTATACCGAAGTCCCTACCTATTCGGTAGAAGTGGATACGGCTGTTTCCAATTTCGCTGACTTTGCCAAGCAATATGGGATCAACTACAAAATATTGAAAAGGCACAACCCATGGCTAAGGGAACCAAACCTCAACAATGTCTCCGGAAAAAAATATGTTATTGAGATTCCTAGAAATGGATATTACATGGATTCTAAATAATGTGGGCCTTTTTGGGAGACCATAAATGGCAGGTATTTTTGGTGCTCAACTATTTGTTGGTCCTCTTTTTTTCAATAATTATACTGCTCAAAAATAAGAACCCGGTAAAGACCCTTTCTTATCTTTTTGCTTTGGCGACCTTGCCTTTTTTGGGGCTATTGGTCTACTATTTTTTTGGACAGGACTACAGAAAATACAAAATCTTCGAAAAGAAATATCTGATCGATGATGCCAAATTGAAGCAATGGCGTGCCAATTTTAAATTGGAACCCAAGGAGAAAGAGGAATTTGTGGCGGATTTCGGGCAGGGCAATTATAAAATATACAAACTGCTTCGCAATAACGAAAAAGCGGTACTGACCTTCCATAACAAGGCCAAGGAACTTATTAACGGGGAGGAAAAGTTTAAGCTGCTCCGGAAAGACCTGAAGGAGGCGGTGAACCACATCCATATGGAGTATTTTGTGTTGGAGGATGATATCCTGGGCCGTGAAATCATGGATATTCTTTGTGATAAGGCAAAAATAGGGGTCAAAGTAAGATTGATCTATGACGATGTAGGCAGTAAAATCACCAAAAAGTATAAAACCAAGCTTACCGATTGTGGGGTAAACCACCATGCGTTTATGCCTGTGGCATTTTCCAAGCTTACAAGTAAGCTCAATTATCGGGACCATCGAAAAATAGTGGTAATCGATGGAAAGGTTGGTTATCTGGGCGGTATTAATATTCGCAAAAAATACGATAACTCCTATTCCGACAACGAGCGATTTTGGAGGGATACCCATCTCAGGCTGGAGGGAGAAGCCATTGGTTCGCTTCAAACCTCTTTTTTGCTCAACTGGAATTTTGTGTCCAACGAAGAGGTAGATACAACCGATTTGTTTCCGGAATGTACGCTAAATGAGTCCCACAATACAGCTGTGCAGATAGCGGCCAGCGGTCCGGATACCGACTGGGCCAATATTATGGAGGCTATGTTTGCCGCCATCAACGGTGCCACAAAATACGTTTACATTACCTCGCCGTATCTCATACCCAACGGACAAATATTAACTTCCATGACTACCGCTTCCCGCAGTGGGGTCGATGTACGGATTATCATTCCACGCAGATCGGACTCCTGGGCGGCACAGTACGCTTCTGATTCCTATATTGAACAGTTGTTGACTTCAGGTATAAGGGTTTTCCGGTATTGCAAAGGTTTTGTGCATGCCAAGACCATGGTGATCGACGGCCAGTTTACGAGTATTGGGACCGCCAACTTGGATTACCGCAGCTTTTCCATCAATTTTGAGATCAATGCCCTGCTGTACGACAAAGAGATGGCTGGTAGAATGGAAGAGGTCTTTAAAAACGACCTGGCCGAAAGCGAAGAGGTGGAGCTGGAAAGATGGAAAGAGAGGGGCCTAAAGCGCAAATTACAGGAATCCTTTAGCAGACTGTGGGCACCGTTGTTGTGAAAATACAACCACCACAGATGTCAATTTCAAGCGCATACAAGTTTATGGGTTTATAAGTTTATTTTCCATCAGCCATATTATAGAGCCAAGAACCAAGACCAAAGAAAATAGAGCATAGAAAATAGACAAAAAAAGGTTTATAAGTTTATATGTTTATGAATTTAGTTTTTTCCTTAAACCTTAGATCTTCTTCATCTGCTGTTGCATCATCTTGATCTGATCGGTCAGCATGTTCTGTTTGTCCAGTTTTTTGGCTTCGTTCAATAGCATGGTGGCTTCCCGTTTACGACGTTTTTGCATGGCGATACCGGCTAAGCTCAATTTGGCCATCGCAATGTCATAGTCCATGGTCAAACCAAATTTCAGCGCTTTTTTAAAATATTTTTCCGCTTGGGTAAGATTGGTCTGGGAAAAAATGATTCCATGCAAGTAGTTGTAATAGCCCTGTTGCTTTTGGGTAAGGGCAGTGGCAGGGTTCTTGATTTTATCCAGCCACTTTTGGGTTCCTGCAAGATCTTGTTTCCGCATCCGGAAAAAAGCAAGAAGTATGATTTCGTTTCTATAGTAAAGGAATATGAACATCCCTGCGAGTAATATTAAGGAAATGCCATTCATAATATTTCCTTCCACAAATTGATATACCGCATAAGCGATGATCAGTCCGGCTATAATAAGTTTAATTATTTTATTGTACATGTGCTTATTGGATTAATTGGTAGCTAACTGTTGATTTTATGGTCGTTGGTATTTTCTGGTTTCCCATCTGCGTTATCTGCGAAGTGCCTTCCGAGGTACCTTCAACCTTCATGCTTTGAACAAATCCCGAGGAAAGATTGGTGGTAATGGAGGTTTCCTGTGTGCCTGTTAGCATCATAGTGGTTGCTGGTTCCTTGATATCCATGACCACATTGGACCTGCCTGTTATTACGGTGCGTTCATTGGAAAGGGAATCCAGGGTCCAAGTATTTTCGGTCTGCATTTTGCCTTGATAGGCATTTTTCCAGGAATCGCCCGCCTTTACCTTTTTTTCAGGATAAATAAAAGTCATTTGTTTATAACTGTTCGCCAGTGCCTGTGAGCCAAATTCGGATTCCAAGGATTTTTTCATCATGTTTTTGGAAAAATCATCCTGAAGTTCGGACGACTCCGTCATTTTTTCGACCAGTTCCTCTCCTCCTTGGACTTCTAGAATATCTCCCGTTTTGGCCAGTACCATATGCACCGGATGCTCCAATAAACTGTGGAAGACCTTGGATTGGGCATCCCCCTCAACCACATCCTTGGCATGGACTTCCATCATTGTTCCTTGGATGCTCGATATCAACTCAAGATTAAGGTCCTTAAATGTTAGGTCTATGTTGTAATTGCCATTAGTTTCCCCAATGACCTTGAATTCCAATATTCCATCAATGTTATTGGTAATTACATGTGCTGCACCCTCCAAATTTTGGGTAATAACCTGGGTTGCATTTTGTTTTATGGTATAAACCTCCCCGGCCTTTAGATTGTATTGTAACAGACTCTGTCCAATCATGGTTTGGGAGCAAAGTGCAAAAAACAAAAGGAATATAGAGGGCCTCATTAGTCAATTCTTGATAAGATGGGGCAAAAGTAATAAAAACAATCCTAAGTAAATAGGGGATTTAGGGGATACGTTTTAATAGATGAATACTTTTGAACGGTGCACATCGGTATTGCAAAACAATTGATTTGTCAAAAGGGCAAGTACCAAAATTAGAAAATTATAAACGTATTTTTGGCGCATGGGACACGTAAAATAAGGTTTACTAAATATTTTTAAAATTAGATTTGCCAAAGCAAAAACTCTTCGTATATTTGCGCCCAGATTTTGCAAGGGCCGTATGCCCAAATAATAACAACAGATTCAAAAGGATTTATAAAATAAACGGGCATGAAAAGGACATACCAACCGTCAAAGAGAAAGAGAAGGAACAAGCATGGCTTTAGGGAGCGTATGGCTACAGCCAACGGAAGAAAGGTTCTTGCCAGAAGAAGAGCTAAAGGAAGAAAAAAATTGTCCGTGTCCTCAGAAAAAAGACATAAAAAATAATGATTGTATTGTTTTAAAAAATAATAAGGTGTTACTTTTCTTAAAGTAGCACCTTTTTTTTGTCCAATCCAAACCAGTTTCGATACCTATAACAAATTTTAAAAGCCTAAACACATCATACAATGCCAAAAAATAAAAATCTAAAGTCAGTTTTGATTATCGGTTCTGGACCAATCGTAATAGGGCAGGCCTGCGAATTCGATTATGCCGGTTCCCAATCGTTGCGTTCATTGAGGGAAGATGGGATAAAAACGGTGTTGATCAACAGCAATCCGGCTACGATCATGACCGACCCTACCATGGCAGATCACGTCTATCTAAAACCGCTTACTACCAAATCTATCATTGAGATTTTGACGAACCATCCCGAAATCGACGCCGTTTTGCCCACAATGGGTGGCCAGACCGCGTTAAACCTTTGTATTGAAGCAGGGGAAAAGGGAATTTGGGACGACTTTGGCGTGGAAATTATTGGAGTGGATATCGATGCCATCAATATAACCGAAGACAGGGAAAAGTTTCGCGAACTGATGCTGAAAATTGGCGTTGGCATGGCACCACAGGCAACGGCAACCTCTTTCTTGAAAGGGAAGGAAATTGCACAGAAGTTTGGTTTTCCCTTGGTCATAAGAGCTTCCTATACTTTGGGCGGGGCAGGTGCTTCCATCGTTTATAAACAGGAAGATTTTGATGACTTGCTTAGCCGTGGACTGGAAATATCCCCTATCCATGAGGTGATGATAGACAAGGCACTTTTGGGTTGGAAAGAATATGAACTGGAATTGCTGCGCGATAAAAATGACAACGTAGTCATTATCTGTACCATTGAAAATATGGATCCAATGGGTATCCATACCGGGGATTCCATTACAGTGGCCCCCGCCATGACCCTTTCCGATCGCACTTTTCAAAGAATGAGGGACATGGCTATCTTAATGATGCGCAGTATCGGGGATTTTGCCGGAGGTTGTAATGTACAGTTCGCGGTAAGCCCAGATGAAAAGGAAGACATTATTGCCATTGAGATAAACCCTAGGGTTTCCCGTTCCTCTGCGTTGGCTTCCAAGGCGACCGGTTATCCAATTGCGAAAATTGCCACCAAATTGGCCATAGGCTATCACTTGGACGAGCTGGACAACCAAATTACCAAATCAACGTCCGCACTTTTTGAACCGACGCTAGATTATGTTATCGTTAAAATACCGCGTTGGAATTTTGATAAGTTTGAGGGCTCCGATCGTACGTTGGGACTTCAGATGAAATCCGTCGGGGAAGTCATGGGTATTGGCCGATCCTTTCAAGAGGCGCTGCACAAGGCCACCCAATCCTTGGAAATCAAAAGGAATGGCTTGGGAGCTGATGGTAAGGGATATAAAAATTATGACCAGATCATAAGCAAGCTTACCATTCCCAGTTGGGACAGGGTGTTCGTAATCTATGACGCCATACAATTAGGTATCCCGTTAAGCCGCATACACGAGATTACAAAAATAGACATGTGGTTCTTAAAGCAATATGAAGAGCTACATTTCCTGGAAAAGGAAATCTCCACTTACACTATTGAAAGCCTACCAAAGGAATTATTGTTAGAGGCCAAGCAAAAAGGTTTTGCGGATAGGCAAATTGCGCATATGTTGGACTGTTGGGAGAGCGAGGTACATAAAAAGCGTTCGGCCCAAGGCATCAATAGGGTCTATAAACTGGTTGATACCTGTGCTGCAGAGTTTAAGGCGATGACCCCTTATTATTACTCCACCTTCGAGGCCGAGATAGAGACCCCTGATGGCGAGCGCTATGTGGCCAACGATAGTATAGTGACCGATAAGAAGAAAATTGTGGTGCTCGGCTCCGGTCCCAATAGAATTGGGCAAGGGATAGAGTTTGATTATTGCTGTGTTCACGGAGTCTTGGCCGCGGCCGAATGTGGGTACGAGACCATAATGATCAACTGTAACCCCGAAACGGTCTCAACGGACTTTGATACGGCTGATAAATTGTATTTTGAACCGGTTTATTGGGAGCATATCTACGATATTATTCGGCACGAAAAACCGGAGGGGGTTATTGTTCAGCTAGGTGGCCAGACGGCATTGAAGCTCGCAGAAAAGTTGGATAAATACGGTATCAAGATTATCGGTACCAGCTTTAAGTCCTTGGATTTGGCAGAAGATAGGGGAAGTTTCTCCAACCTGCTCAAGGAAATTAATATTCCCTATCCAGATTTCGGCGTTGCCGAAACTGCGGATGAAGCGTTGGCGCTTTCGGATAAATTGGACTTCCCATTGCTAGTAAGGCCTTCTTATGTATTGGGAGGGCAAGGAATGAAAATTGTGATCAACAGGGAAGAACTGGAAGAACACGTGGTGGACCTGCTTCGAAAAATACCGAATAACAAACTGTTGTTGGATCATTATTTGGATGGGGCCATTGAGGCCGAAGCCGATGCCATTTGTGATGGGGAAGAGGTGTATATCATCGGGATCATGGAGCATATTGAGCCCTGCGGCATCCATTCCGGGGATTCCAATGCTACCTTGCCACCTTTCAATTTGGGCGAATTTGTTCTACAACAGATAAAAGACCATACCAAAAATATAGCTTTGGCCTTGAATACCGTTGGCCTTATCAATATTCAATTTGCTATTAAGGATGATATCGTATATATAATCGAGGCCAATCCTAGGGCTTCCCGTACGGTACCGTTTATATCAAAAGCTTACAAGGAGCCCTACGGAAACTATGCCACCAAGGTGATGTTGGGCGAGAAGAAATTATCGGATTTCGATTTTAAGCCACAACTGGATGGCTTTGCCATAAAACAACCCGTGTTCTCCTTTGATAAATTCCCGAACGTAAACAAAAATCTGGGACCTGAAATGAAAAGTACCGGTGAGAGCATCCTGTTTATTGACAGTCTAAAAAATGATGATTTTTATAATCTGTACACTAGACGTAAGATGTACTTGAGCAAATAGAAACAAGGCACTAGAGCCAAGACAATAGACTAAAATCCGGATTTTTCCCGTCCGTAATTACAATTGGGCTAAAACTAAATCGAAAACGCCAAATTCCAAAATGCAAAAATTGGGATTTGGTGTTTTTGTTATGCCAATTTTCCCTCCGCATACAGCCTTCTCAATTCCTTTTTGTCGAACTTACCTACGCTGGTTTTGGGAACCTCGTTAAGAAATACATAGTGGTCGGGAATCTGATATTTGGCAAAATTCAGGGATAAAAGTCCGATCAATTCCTTCACTTTTGGTGGTTCATTTTTGTCGACAGGAACAATAATGGCCAAAGGTCTTTCGGTCCAAGTCTCGTCGGGTATAGCTATAACGGCGGCCTCTTTTATATGGGGGTGGGACATTAGTGCAGATTCCAAGGCCACGCTCGATATCCATTCCCCGCCACTTTTTATCAGGTCTTTGATTCGATCCGTAATTTCCATATATCCATCGGGATCAATGGTAGCTATATCACCTGTTTTGAACCAACCGTCCACCGTAAAATCGTCCTGGTTATTAGTTTTAAAATAGGAACGTATCACCCAGGCACCCTTAACCTGGAGCTCCCCAAAGGTTTTTCCGTCACGGGGTGCTATGGTTCCATCTTCCTTTACTACCCTCATTTCGATACCTGGAAATCCGATACCTTGTTTCCCCCGTATTCTTAATTTCTCCTTATCGCTTAGTTGGGCGTGTTTGGGCTGCAATCGGGAAAGGGTTCCCAAGGGGGAGGTTTCTGTCATACCCCACGCATGTACGCCAACTATCCCAAAGTCCTTTTCAAAACCCTCAATAAGACTTACAGGTAGGGCGGATCCCCCAACATGGTACTCCTTGATTGCAAGTTTTTCTTTGGGTGGATTTCTCTTCATGGCTTCGTATACCCCTAACCAAATGGTGGGCACCCCATTGGCCTTGGTTACTTTTTCTTCCTTAAGGATTCGTATGATAGCTTCTGGCTGTAGGTGAAGTGATGGCAATACCATGGTTGAGCCCGCCAACAAACCCGAATATGGGGCGCCCCAAGCCATTACGTGGAATTGGGGCACGATTAGCAAATAAATATCTTGGGCGCTCATATGGGCAGCATTGGCAGTGGTTATGGCAAAGGCATGCAGATAGGTAGATCTGTGGGAGTACAAAACGCCTTTGGGCAAACCGGTCGTTCCACTGGTATAGCACATACCGCAGGCGTCGTTTTCGTTTAGCCTAGGCCAATCAAAGTTGTCCGAAGCTCCCGCCATCAAATCCTCGTAGTGCATTATATGTGGCAGGGTAGTACTAAAGTTTTTGGGAGCATTGATAATAACGAAGCGTTCCACGGTCTCAAGCTGATTGGCTATCTTTTCTAACATGGGAACCAAGGTTGCATCTACAAAAATAACCTTGTCTTCTGCATGGTTGATGATAAATTCAACCTGTGGTAGGGACAATCTGATATTGAGCGTATGGCATATGGCCCCGATTCCGGGAATAGCGTAGTACAGTTCCACATGTTGATAGTGGTTCCAAGCAAAAGTACCGACCATGTCCCCCTTGGTCACACCCAATTTTTGGGTTAGGGCATTCGCCAACATTTTAGATCGTTTGTACAAGTCGCCAAAAGTATATTCATGCCTTGTACCATCCGGTAAATAGCTGATTATTTTCTTATGTCGGAATGCACTATTTCCATAGTCTAAAATAGTAGTTGTGGTAAGCGGATAATCCATTATAAGTCCTTCCATGCTGATGGTTTTTTTGATTGGTTTGGCGATTGGTCATTGATGTTAAAAAACGATGTTATTAAAGGTAGTGATTTTTTGATAAAAAGGGGGTAGGGTCATTGACAAGGGGGGAAGGTCCCCTGTTATTCTTAAATTAAAGTTAATCCCGCACATTAGCCGAACTCTTCTTTTATGTTGGTTTATCTTAGCCTTTATTTTAAGCAGAATGATAATTTTTATCTTGCATTGAACGGGAATAGATCATAGAAAAGAGACTATAGAAAAGAGAAATAAGGGGCCAGAAACAAGAAACAGGACAAAAGTAATGGGTTCATCATTTTTTTAACCTTTAACCAGCGATCCGTACTTTACCTTCAACGACGAACAACCACTAACAACATTTATTAATATCAATATACTTTTATGAAGCATTATACAAAGATTTTATCACTTCTCATGGTAGGTTTTTTGGTTTCCTTTCAATCCATGGCACAGCAGGTTAAGGACAATCAGGCCCTTTTTGGCGATTTTATGGATCATAACGGGAACGAGTTCCGAACGGCATCGGGCAAGCCGGGACCCAAATACTGGCAAAATGCGGCCGATTATAAAATTGAGGCATCAATAAATGATGTGGAAAATACCCTCACGGGAAGGGAGACGTTGACCTATACGAACAATAGCCCGGAACCCTTGGATTTTATTTGGATGTACGTGGAACAAAATCGATTTATGGAAAATTCCAGGGGCAACCTAACCACCCCTATCGGTGGTAACCGATATAACGGCGATGTCGACGGTGGTTATACCATCACCAACCTTCAGGCAAAAGTAAAAAAGGGAGTTTCTTCCAAGCACATTATTTCCGATACAAGAATGCAGGTGTTCTTTGCCGAACCTATCCCTGCCAATGGAGGAAAAGCTACGGTGACCATGGACTTTACCTATAAAATACCGGAAAAGGGTATGGACCGGATGGGCCGAGTAGATACCCAGAACGGGACTATCTATGCCATGGCCCAATGGTATCCCAGGGCAGCAGTGTACGATGATATCAATGGTTGGAACATTGAACCTTATCTAGGGGCAGGTGAGTTTTATTTGGATTACGGGGAATACGATTACTATATAACAGTACCGTACAACCATATTGTGGTGGGTTCCGGGGAGCTCCAAAACCCAAAGGAAGTGCTTACTGCCACTTTGCAGGACAGGATGCAAAAGGCCTCCAAAAGCAATGACAGGGTTTATATTGTGAAGCCCGATGAGGTAAACGATAATTCAATAAGGGCCAAAAAAGAGGGAACCCTTACGTGGCATTTTAAAATGCACAACACCCGAGACGTGGCATTTGCCTCCTCCAAGGCGTTTATTTGGGATGCCGCCAAAATAAACTTGCCCAGTGGTAAAACCGCAATGGCACAATCGGTCTATCCTGTAGAGAGTGATGGCAATGATGCTTGGGGCAGGTCTACCGAGTATACCAAGCATTCCATTGAGAATTACTCCAATATGTGGTTTGAATATCCCTACCCGACTGCCGTAAACGTAGCAGCCGAAATCAATGGTATGGAATATCCCGGCGTAAGTTTCTGTAATTGGAAATCCACAGGGGCCGATCTTTGGGGGGTTACCGACCATGAGTTTGGACACAACTGGTTTCCAATGATCGTTGGCAGTAATGAAAGACGCTATCCATGGATGGATGAAGGCTTTAATACGTTTATAAATCACTATAGTAGCAACCAGTTCAACAATGGAGAGTATCCCGACCACCTTGATCAGACCAGGAATCAGGTGAGGCGATACCTTGATCCCAATATGGAGGGTATTGATACCTATCCCGATATGACCAATGCCCGGAATTTGGGCATGACTGCCTACTACAAGCCCGCTACGGGACTTTTATTGCTGAGGGAATATATACTAGGTCATGAGCGTTTTGACAACGCCTTTAAATCCTATATTAAAACTTGGGCATACAAACATCCACAGCCTAAGGACTTCTTTAACCACATGAACAACGTTGCCGGGGAAAATCTATGGTGGTTCTGGAAAGGCTGGTTCTATGGCACGGGGACAATTGACATTGCCATAGACAATGTTGTTTCCTATCAAAATAATTATGTAATCGTCCTGTCCAACAAGGGCGATATTCCCATGCCGGTTGTCATGCAGGTCACATACGATGACGATACTTCCGAGATCGTTAAACTGCCCGTGGAAATTTGGCAACGAGGGAATGACTGGAACTATTTTTTAGAGACCGATAAAACGGTAAAAAAAGTTGAATTGGACCCGGATAAGATCGTGCCAGATGTAAACTTTTCCAATGATACCTGGCCCAGTCAACTATACAAGAACTAAGGGTTAAATATCACAGCCAAAATCCCGAATCCCAGTATTCTTGCTTGGAATTCGGGATTTTATTTTGGTGTTTACCCTAAAATGGAAAGAAATAGGGGATTACAAAAACAGCCGCGATCCATATAATAAAGTTCAAAGGGGTGCCGAACCTTAGAAAATCATTGAATTTATAATTTCCAGGGGCATATACCATCGTATTGGTCGGGTAGCTCATAGGGGTCATAAATGTGAGCGAACAAGCAAACATCACGGCCACCAGAAAGGGACGGTCACTTACGCCCATGGCCGAAGCCAAGCTAATTACGATAGGGGCCATGAGGGCTGCTGTGGCTTTACTGGAGATAAGATTGGTTGAAATAAAAGTGACCAGATAGATGATCCCAAGTGTTATCTGTGCATTGTAATGTCCCAAGGTGTTCCCAATAAAATCGGCGATTAGCTTGGCTCCTCCGGTTTTTTCCAACGCTGCGCCCATGGAGAGTACCCCGGCCATCATAAAGATCACTTTCCATTCAATGGCATCATAGGCCTCCCCAGGCTTTAGAATTCCGGTAAGCACCATTAAAAGCGCTCCTACCATGGCACTGATCAAAATAGTCGTCAGGTTTAGGGAAGCCGCCAATACTACGCCTATTCCGATGAGCAAGGCGGGGATTGCTTTTTTGTAGTTTGTTTTTTTCTTTTCGTATTCCGAAAGGGTTACGATCAGTTTTTGGGTCTCCAAATTGTTTATATCCTCCTTTTTGCCCATCACCAGTAACATATCGCCTTCCCTGAGCTCTAACTTTGAAAGTTTATCCATAATAAATCCGCTTCTATGACGAATGGCCAGAACGGACAAATTATAATTTTGACTGAATTTCAATTTTTTTAAGGAACTTCCTGCCAAACCGGAACCGAAGGGGATAATTACCTCGAACATACGATGGTCCATGGTTTTGTCTTGCCCAAGTTTTATTCGTCTATCCCCTTTTATTCTATACCCACTGAATTCCAATAGTCTATTGAAAGTTAAAGGGGGAATCATAACTTTTAAAGTATCCTCTTTACGCAGCATGGTATTTGGACCAATATTGTGGATCAAGGTCCCGTTGCGCAGAATAGAAATTATTCTGGCATCAAGATCCGCTACCAGTTTTGATTTTATCACACTCTTGTCAATATCTGAGCTTTGGTCTTCAATTGCAAGTTCGGTAATATATTCCTCTGCCTTTTTGGTAAGCTCGGAATTGGGTTTTCTTTTTGGAAGCAGAAAAGGACCGACAAGAAAGATATAAACAAACCCGATCAACAATAGACATATTGCGGCACCACTGAATTCGAACATTCCAAATTCTTCCAAGCCATATTTTTTGGCGTAGCTACTTACCAGAATGTTGGTAGAGGTCCCTATAAGCGTGCAGGTACCACCAAAAAGGGCCGCAAATGAAATGGGCATCAATAGTTTCCCCGGACTTATATTGGTTTCCCTACATACGGTCAGCGCTATTGGCAACAGGAGGGCTACCACCGCCGTATCGTTGATAAATGCGGAAAACAGTCCGGAAATGGTACAAAAGACAATAAGGGCAACGACATAATGGATTTTGGCAAGTTTAATGATCTTATAGCTAAGGCCATTCAATATGCCGGAATGGAATATGCCACCGCTCACTACAAAAATGCAGCCCAAGGTCAAGGTTGCCGGATGGTTAAACCCAGAAAATCCTTCTTCGGGATTTAGTACCCCAGCCACAATAAACATAGCCATAATCAAAATGGAGGTCGTGTCTATGGAGAAATAATCCTTCACGAACAGAAATACACCAACAGCTATAATGCAAAAGGTAAGGATTAGGTCTAAGCTCATAATTACCGGATATTTGTTGGTCACAAGTTCAAACCCAGGAATCGAGTTCAAACCCAATATCCAAATATAAGATAAAAGTTATGTGGATTTGGAGTATTTCACATCAGTCCCATAACGACCCGATCAAGGGTAGTTTTTGTATTTTCCCATTGGCTGCATTTACAATGCCCAAAACCGCCAGAACGAAGATGCCCAACCCAATAAGGCCAGATAAATAACCCAAGGAAACAGGTTCTATCCGACTAAGTATGAAATTCGCAAAAACTAGGATAACGATACGTAAGGATTGACCAATATGGAATTTTGTGAAGGCATTGTTTTTTTCGTTGTTGACAACAAATGCGATCAATAGGCCAATAAAGGTAATATAACTAATGACCGCCATTGTTTTTCCTTCATTTATAATGTGCTCATCCATAGTTTTTTGATTTTATGTTTCACATATTCCAATGACTGCGGTTTTAACGGAAAAAACAGAATTTTCAGCTGGGAAAACTAGGCCGGGTATGGAATCATAAACCAGTATTCAACTGCAAATTTAACCCGGCTAATAATTATTGGTCTTGAACATCATCTTGTCAACCTGTTGTGTTGCCTTCCTTGTTGTGCATCCTGCCTTTATTCCGTTCCTTTAATAAAGGTAATTAAAAAATGAGCTGATCGTTACAGACGATTCCTAAAGCCCTACCTTTTAACGAACTGCCCAGGAACATGCTATTTTTAGAGGTTGAGTTTATATGTTCCTCGGTAAAAATATATTCTTCATCTGGCGTAAAGAGGGTTAGACTGGCATTTTGACCTACTTGAAGTTTTGGGGTCGCCATTCCAAACCTTTCCCTTCCCTTAGTCAATAGGCCGATTGTAGTTTCCAAATCGAAAATTTGGTTGAGGATGCCAAAGGAATTCTCAAGTCCGATGGTCCCAAAAGCAGCATTGTCAAATTCCACCCTTTTCTGTTCGATGTCCATCGGGGTGTGGTCTGTAGTCACAAAATCAATAATTCCGTCCTTTACACCCTTGATCAAGGCTTTGGTATCGCTCTTGGTACGCAACGGGGGCAAAACTTTGTAAAGGGTATCAAACTCTTCCAAAATACTATCTGTAAAAAAAAGGTTATGAATGGCAACGCTACAGCTAATGTCCAATCCCTTTTTCTTGGCCTCTGCAATTAGTTTTACGGAGTTGTTGGAAGAAATGGTAGGTATGTGCAATTTCCCTCCTGTATACTCAAGTATAAAGAGATCCCTGGCAATTTGTAGTTCCTCGGCCAAGGCCGGAATACCTTTGAGTCCCATTTTGGTGGATACCGCACCCTCATTGGCAACACCCTTGTTATAAATTGAATTGTCCAGGGGAAAGGAGCAAATCAATCCGTCGAAATTTTGGGCATACTGTAATCCTATTTTTAGGAGGTTGGCATTTTCAACAGCGTGCTTAAAATCATAAAATCCTACCGCTCCCGCATTCTTCATATCATACAGTTCGGCCAGATCCTTGCCGAGGCCGTTCATCGTAAGGGTGCCTAACGGGTACAGGTTGGTGGCATGGCCTTTGGCTTGATTTCTTAAAAAAACGATGTCGGAGCTGGTATCCGGCACGGGATGGGTGTTGGGATTTAAAATAATATCGGTAAAACCCCCTTTGGCCGCGGTCAGCAGTCCGTTAGCAATGGTTTCCCTTTCTTCATATCCGGGTTCCCCAAAAGCCACACTGCTATCAAACCATCCGATAGATAGGTGGAGATCCTTTGCCTGCACGATTTTTACACCCCGTTCTTCCTCGATTTTTGGAGCAATGGCACCGATAATGCCGTTCTTGATCAAAACATCCCTTTTCTTTAAATGGAGCTCCTTGTTGAAAGGGTCGATTATCTTGGCAGATTTTATTAGTATGTTCATGAGGTAAAAAGGTTATTCGTTAAAAGGTAATTGCTAAGAGCGGTAAAATGATTAGGGATTAACGTTTAACATTTATTAAGTAATTATCCTGGATGCTTTTATGTTACCGATAAAATATAAAATTATTCCTTAGGTGATTTTGCTTCTGTTTTAAACTACTATCGACCATCTGCTAGAGTCAAGAACCAAGAACCAAGACCATAGAAAAAAGACGAAAAAGGTTTATACGTTTATGGGTTTATACGTTTATGGGTTTAGATTTTTTTATTTTTCAACCATCAACCATCAGCCATCAGCCATCAGCCATCAGCCATCAGCCATCAGCCATCAACATCATTATTTAATAAACTTTTGAATCAATACTTCGATACCAAAGAAAATCAATGCTAAAATAACAAACCATTTCCAAAGCTCCGTTACCCGATTGTCATTTTCCATGGCATCAAATAGGGTGGGTATGGAATCTTGTTTGGAAGCAGCATTTATGTTATCGAGATTTAGATAGACCAATTTGCTTTCTTCCCTTGGATAGTTGAAGCTGATATTTTGTAGGATCGAATCGCCCGATGTTATGGAGAATATACCGTCCCGATCGGGATTATCCTCAAAGCTAAGTTCCGTTTTATTGGCCAAAGCCCGTTGCTGCGGAATGAATTCATACCCATTTTGGGACACTTTTAGTATTTGATCTTTAGAAAGGACTACAGGTACATCAGCTGTAATGGTCGATCCTATAAGGTTGTATAATTTGGCCAATTTAAGGCTCTGATCGCCAATCTTGAAAAAGGTAGGGACAATCAAGGGAGAGTTTTTGAAGTTGGAATTTTGGGAGGAAAGTGAAGCGGAAAAAATATACACACCGTTGGCACCTACCAAAAACGGGGCGTTGTTTCCAAAGGACAAGATCGGCGGGGCAGAAGTCCTTATGCTATAGTATTCCGAAACTTTTGGGTACTGAAAATTGGACGTTGTTTTCTCGAATACTTGTTCGTACAGGGGGTGGGAAAATGCGATATTGGTAATGTCCAAATCCTGCTTTATTTTTTGGTTAAACGAGGTGCCATAAAAATTACCAAGAAATTGCGTATAGGAGGCTGTGTCGATGGTGTTGGATGGAATCAGCACAATGCTTCCCCCATTTTTCCTAAATGAAATCAAAGCATTTTGCAATGCCGTTGGAATCTGTGTAAGTTCATTTAGGATTATCAGGTTTTGGTTATCCAATAAGCTGTAATTCAGTGAAGTAGGGGAGAAGGTCTGAAATTGGAAACTGTCGTCCGTATAAATTCGCTTTAGAAATGCATCATCTCCTTCCGAAACCACTAAGACCTTAATTTTCTCTTTTTTATTGATGTTAAAGAAAAGTTCATTGTCAAATGCGGGACCTGGGTCGGAAATCTCCAACTTTCCGTCGACCACGGTGTTGGAGGGCAGGGAAAACGATACTTCTGCCGTTTGATTTTTATTGAAATTGGCGGAGGATTTTGCGATCAGCTTGTCTCCATTGTACAATGATACCGGGGTGGTTTCCATTCCTTTGGTACAGGAGAGAATTACCGTAAGCTCATTGTTGTCCGAACCGGTCCTTTTCAAAAAGACCGTATCTATCGAGATGTTTTCGATGGGATCTGGCAGCAATTGTACAAGATGCCTTTGTACGTCGGGAACCGAATCGGGAGCTTTGGGAGCCATCCTTTGCTGAAAGTCGGAAATCACGATCAGGTTTTTGATGGATCCGCCGTTCTTTCCGAACAGCGTACCTGCCTTAAGACCTATCTCGTTCAGGAGCAATTGCTTGGAGGTAAATGGGAGGTCCAACAGGTCGTTCTGAATGTCTTTTATCTGAACGTTTCTAAAAGTTTTTTCATTGGTGAAGAGGCTAAAGGAATTGTCCTTTGGAAATTCCCGTATCAGTTCCTGTACGGCATTGCCCAGCAAAGTTTCGTTATTGTTCTTGCCTTGCATACTAAACGAATCATCCAAATAAATTACGATCTCCTTTTCCTTTAACGCCAGGTCATTGGCAAGGAAAGGTTGGGCAAAGGCAAGAATAAGCGCAGCCAAAAGCAAGAGTCGGGAACAGAGCAATAACCATTTTTTTATACTTCTGCTCTTTCGCGATTCGGAAACTACCTTTTTAAGAAATTTTACGTTGGTAAAGGGGGTTTTCTTATACTTTCGAAGTTGAAAAAAATGAATGATGATAGGAATGAGGAGTAGGAGTAGCGCCCATAGAAGATCCGGATATTTAAACTGCATTCCCTCGTATTGTGTGAAGCAAATATATGAAAAGTATCTAGGACTATGTACTAAGTCATCAGTATCTAGTATTAAGTACAAAGTATTAAGTACAAAGTAAATGGTATAATGGGATGGAACATAGTGCTAAGTCATAATACATAAATTGTGTCATTACTGTCCACTAAAAAGACAAAAGACCGCTGAGCTAAAAGATGAAGGACGAAAGACCTCTTCAACTCTTTGAAATCAAACATGCTACAAATGCCAAGAAATGTGCAAATTGATTTTTTTGGCTAACATTAAAATATTAAATTGAAATCGATACAGCTTTAAAATTGGCATAAAATGTTTATCATCAAATTTTTACAATGATCTATTTTTGGTTTTAACGGACACTGGTGAAATTGCGTACTAAGTACTCATTACTTTGTACAAGGTACTTTTTACTATAGGATCAGCAGAAGAAAAAATAATCCAACATTGGTTTTTGTCCCAGTTCCTCCAGATAGTCCCGTATAAATTCCTGAGCTCCTTCATTGGCAACGGTGATTATACTTTGTGGGTTCTCGAAATTGTCCATGGTCCTAAAATCCAACATTTCCTTGCCATAAATGTGCCTTCCAATTTTCTTTGGGTTGTCACAGATCCAATAAAAATTCACTTCCCGCTCCAAAAGGCCTTTGGCAATGTTTTTCCCCTTGGTGCCAGCGCCCCAAACAATTAAGGGTCGGTTGGAATCATAATCGATTTTTACAAAATAATTTATTTTGATGTCCAAAAAATAGTTTTGGGCATAGTGCTCGCTGGTCCTAGAGGTGCGGGAATCATAATCGCGCCAAAGGTGCAGGATTTGGTTGCAGGGAAGACATTTTAGTCCCTGCTCATAAAAGCGAAAGGTAAGGTCGTAATCTTCCGGATAATAGTCCGGCTGAAAGGCGTGGCTGGCATCCAGATCTTCCCGGTATACCATCCAGCAGGGCGAGGGGATAGGGCATTCCTTATAGATTTCGGTGTAGTTGCTCCCTTTTTCGGTAAGTCGATTTAGCCATTGTTCATAGCGGGCGTATCCGTTGCTTATGCCTCGGTGGGAGAAATATTTTACCTGGCCAACGGCTACGTTGCCCGGTCCTGATTCTAAAAGCGACATGGACAGTACATGTAGTTTATAGGGCAGCATTACATCATCGGAATCCATTCGGGTAATATATTTTCCTGAACTTTTTTGGTAGGCCAATCGCAAGGCATGGATGATGCCATGGTCTTGGTTGTGGAATACTTGGATTCGATGATCTTTTTGTGCAAAATCGGACATGATGTCCCAGCTTTCATCACTCGAATAATCATCCACTGCCAAAACCTCCCAATTGCTATATGTTTGGTCCAAAATGGATTGGATGCATTCGGGAAGGTATTGGGCCGTATTCTTAAAGGGAATTAGAATGGAGACAAGCGGATCTTGCATGGATGCTATTTTTTATTCCCTTTTTTCAAAAAGAAGGTAACGCGGTTATCGGACTTTATGGGCGGTCACTTTTTAGTCCCTTGGGGAACATAATGGTCAACAGTGCGAAAATTAATAAAAAATTGAATTCGACACCATTTCGTCCACCTCCTACAACATACCAACCCTCCTTGAAATGAACTAAAACGATCCCTGCTATAAGGACCAGGATGGTTACGATGCAAGCCCATTTCACATACTTTTCAAAAAGGAGGCAAAACGCAGCAACTAGGTGCGATAACTTGATGGACCATGCAATAGGAACCCCCAAAGGCGCAAAACCGATTTGATTTAAATATAAATTCCCAAAATCATTTATACCATTATCGAACATCCCTGGAACACTATGGGCCAATAAAATAATTGCAATCGCAAATCGAAGTAAAAATGTACTATTCAATATTTTCATTGTATATGTTTCCCTTTAACTTCAAAACAAATTCATTTCCTTGGATCTCCGGCCGGTGATATAGTGCATTACCTCTATGTGTTTAACGCTTTCTGGTCACTAAAACCCATGATTTCCAGGTCTATTGAAACAGTTTGTCCGGCTTATTTATTCAAACTTTCAAGACCGTTCAACATCGCTTTAAAATTTGCGGCCTGACTTTTCTCGCCGGGTACTTCCGAAGAGTTGTATTCCTCTAAAAACCGGTCCGCCGAGGACCAAATGGTCTGCATCATTCCCCGATAGTGGTTTTTCATTTCCGGGGTCGCATTTTGTTGCAGGTCATATAACATTTGTACTTGTTTTTTTGTAACCTCTGGCCGGTTCCAGGGACAGAGGATCACATCAAAACCCTTTAGTGCAAAATAGGCCGGGGTGGGATCTGCCCGTTCGTAATGCCAATCGCAAATAACGACCGACTTAGGGATCAAATCTATTGCCCTTGCCGTATTGTTCATACTTGCTTCCCACATTCCTATCCCCGAGGTGTTACCCTCGATAAAGCGATCGCCCCATATCCACAGGCGAGCTCCTTTGGCATTCAAATGATTGCTGATCTTGGTGACTTCCCCGGCAAATAAAGTAGCGGGATCCATTCCCTTGCATCTGGGACAATTGTCGTCCGCAATATAAAAAACCTCGTCCATCCCCGCATGGAAGGATTTGGCCTCGAATACTTCCATGATCTCATCTACCAAATCGAATACCACGGCGTGTACCTCAGGATGTAGGGGACAATAACTTTTACAATAGAGCCCATCCGCATTGGGCCACTCGTACTTTTCCGGCATTTTTACGCCGGGGGTTTCGTCAAATTGCGGATATACCTCGAGCAATTTTGTAACCTTGCTGTGCCAACTTTGATGCCCCAATAAATTGATCTGGGGTATCAATTCGATGTTGTGTTTCTTGCAAATGGCAACCAATTTTTTCACCTGCTCCCGAGTTAACGGGTTATCGCCTCGCAGCTCTGGCCTCGATTTGTATTCGTATTCAAAATCGACCCTAAGAATTAGGGTATTGATTCCATTTGGGGCCAAGGTCTTGTCTATAAAATCCACAAAATCGTTTACCTTTTCGGGAGAGGGGGCACCAACACAAAAGCCGGTTACCGGAAAGACGGATTGGGCTTTAAGCCCCGGTGTACAAAAAGGGGATAACAGCAGTAATAAGTTAAGGATGTGTTTGGTCATGATTAAATAATTTAGAATTTTTAAAAATAGGAATAATTTTGATACCCAGTAATTGAAGAGATTCTCAAATTTTCTGACCCTGCTAGCTGTACTTAACTTAATAGTGGTCAATTTTGACTAGTTTTTAAGTCAATAAGTTTTAAGACCCTCCCAATTCCAAACTAGAAACCTTTGGGTATAGAGTAGTGCATGATTTTTATACATATTCTTGCCAGACCATATTTTATGAAGTACACTTCCGTAAGGAGCTCATCAGAATTCCCCCTCCGGCGGAATCCCGGAAGCCGGAAGGAAGGAGCCCTAACGAACAGAAGTGCTTACTTACAGCTATCAGGTTGTCTTCGGTCTGTTGTGGTTGATGGCCACAAAAACTCAGGGTTCGCTATCCATTAGAATCAAAAGTGACATCTAGTTTCCATCATCGGCCGGATTACCGCCAAAAGATTTGACCTCACTGCCCGTTTTTATCTTAATGGTTATTAATTCCATAAGTTTCCTTAGCCCAAGAATTCACACCATGGGCTGCTCATTTTTTTGGTAATCCTATTTACCCAATATTAGCGCTCTTTCACCTTGCCTTTAGGTGTATGGAACCTCATTGCATTGTTTGAGGTATTAACCAATCCCAGACCGATTCAGTAAAGGACTTTAAAAGGATTTCCTTAAAAAAACGAACAGATTTATAATGCGTAGATTTTAAGTGATAAATATTTTCACATCATTTAAATAGTCGTTACCATCAGGTTAAAGAAACCAAATCGCTTTTTTATCTAAAAACTGTGCAATAACTTTTATCACAATGCCTTGGCGATCGCTTTTTGAACCAAGGGCTCCATAACTTTGTAGCCTTCTTCGTTTGGATGCACGCCATCTTTGGAATATTTTTCTGGAAGACCATCGCGTTTATCTGCCATGGCCGAGAAATAATCCAGATAGTATACGCCCTTATTTTTCTTTGCAAACTTTTTCAGAAACGCGTTCACTTCCATAATTTTCGGCGCAGGCTCCAGTCCGGGCTTCCACGGATAATCATAGGCGGGCAAAATGGAGGAAAGGATCACCTTTATGCCGTTGGCTTGGGCGAGTTGCGCCATGGAGACCAGGTTGTCCTCGATCATTTTCAGGGTTGACGGTCCGGTATTCCCTGCAATATCATTGGTCCCCGCCAGGATGACCACCACTTTAGGCTGTAGGTCTATGACATCTTGCCGAAAGCGGATCAGCATTTGGGGAGTGGTTTGTCCGCTGATTCCCCTATTGATGTAGGGATTGTTCTTAAAGAAATCCGGACGGGAATTTATCCAGCCCTCGGTAATGGAATTGCCCATAAAGACCACACGGTCTTCCCCGTTTTTGGGCGGATTTACTTGGGAATTGGCTTCTTGGAAACGATTTAGGTTGGGCCAATCTTGGGCCTGTGAAATGGTTAGTGTCATAAGAAATACGAACAAAAGGGGATATGCGATTTTTGAATTTTTCATTTTTGGATATTGATTTAATGAATGATCAATTGAGGGGTTCACTATTTAAGAGGGGCAATTTAAATAATTCTAGAGTAAGTTTGGGGAAATCGGATAAAAGAATAAGGACCATCGAATCCTGAAAGTTGGTACCCCGCCAGAACCATTGTCGGGCTGGTTCCCCTTGTCCTTCGACTGCGCTCAGGATGACAAGGAAGAACTTCTCAAAACTCATTTTCACCTTAATTTTTATCATGAACTAAAAAAATTTAGCCCTTTGTCTTTCCTCCTTCATCCTTTTTCTTTTGTAAGCTTGAATCCGTCGAGAAACAGTACACATCAAAATTTTTCAAAGACCCCCAATCCAAAAAGGGCAAAGTCGTATTTCACAGGGTCTTGGGAATCCAATTCCCGAAGGTTGGCATCCAGTTCGGCCAAGGCTTTGGCATCGTTTTGTTTGCGTTGAAGCAGCCCTAATTTACGGGCCACGTTCCCCGAATGCACGTCCAGCGGACAGGAAAGCTGGGCAGGGGTGATTTTGTTCCACAGTCCAAAATCCACACCAGAGGAATTGTCCCGTACCATCCATCTCAAAAACATATTGATGCGTTTGGCGGCGGAACCCTTTAAGGGATCGGATATATGTTTGGTTGTCCTAAGCGGGTGGGGGAGTTCAAAAAAAGCCTGTTTAAACTTTGAAATTGCAGGCTGTAGGTTGGCAGCCCCATCCGGAGGTGAAAAAGCGTTTTCCAAACCGTAGTGATTTAGGTAGAGGTTTTGTATGCTTTTTACAAAATAGCCAAGGTCTTGACCGTTAAAGGTACGGTGGACAAACGTATCCAGTTTTTCCAACTCCCGATCACGGTGGTTCAATACAAAATCGAAGGGGGAATTGTCCATGAGCTCCATCAACCTATTTGCATTGTTGATGATACTTTTACGGTTGCCCCAGGCTATGGTGGCCGTTAAAAAGGCACTGATTTCGATATCTTCCCTTTTGTCAAAACGATGGGGAACCTGAATAGGGTCGCTTTCCAAAAACCGGGGATGGTTGTACTGGATTACCTTGGCGTCCAAAAATTCTTTAAGCTCCTTTTTTGTCATTTTTAGGAATTGGCAAAACCGAACAAGATCAATGCTTTATAAGCCCATCCACCATGGTCAGTTTTCTGTCCGCCATATTGGCGAGTTCCTCGTTGTGGGTTACAATGACGAAGGTTTGGCCAAATTCCTGCCGCAGACTAAAAAAAAGTTGGTGGAGGTTGTCCGCACTTTCTGAATCCAGGTTGCCACTGGGCTCATCGGCAAAGATTATCGATGGATTGTTTATCAACGCCCTAGCAACCGCTACCCTTTGTTGTTCCCCTCCGGAAAGTTCGTTGGGCTTATGGTCATAACGCTCGGAGAGCCCTAAAAAATCCAAGAGCTCCTTAGCCTTGGTCTCCGCTTCATTTCTTGGTGTTCCTTTGATAAAGGCAGGGATGCACACGTTTTCCAAAGCCGTAAATTCTGGTAATAATTGGTGAAATTGAAAAATAAAGCCAATATGCTGGTTCCTAAACTTGGCCAAAGCCTTGTCCGATAATTTTGTGACATCCGAACCATTGATGGTGAGCTCGCTGTCCTTCGGATTAGACATTTGGTCCAGGGTGCCAAGGATATGCAACAGCGTGGTTTTCCCGGCACCCGATGCCCCGACAACGGATACAATTTCGCCTTTTTTTATGTGTAGGTCCACCCCTTTCAGCACATGGAGCTTACCGTAATATTTTTGGATGTTTTTTGCCTTTATCATTGTTGTTCGGGGTTTATGGTTATTCGGCTTTTAAACCTTACCGAGGAGTCAACCTTTAATTTCGTTATCCGTGAAACCGTTAAGCGGTTTTGCTGTTATGGGATTGGCTTCTTTTTTACTTTTTCTAACTTCTAACTTCTAACTTCTAGCTTCTAGCTTCCAGCTTCTAATTTCATATAACCATCAGCCACAATCTATTCAGGGGCTGAAAGTAAACAATACCCATTACACTACAAAATTAAGGTTTCAAAGTACTTCCGCATCAAAAGCAGCTATGGTTTTAAAATGAAAGTACCAATAGATTAGGACAGGGTTAAAATACGATTTGATCATAAATAGGTGGGCACTTAATTTCTAGTCCAATTTCAGTTTTAAAAGCCAGCGATTAAATCTTAACTTAGCCAAGAACAATATTAAACCCAATTTATGTCGGCATATAATTATCTAGAGGAATACAATATTGAGATCACCAACGAAGTAAAGGAACTTTATTCCGGAATCGTAAACGGAATTGGCGAGAATATAAACCGGGAAGGCTTGCTAAAAACCCCGGAAAGGGCAGCAAAAGCAATGATGTTCCTTACACAAGGATATAAACAAGATGCGGTGGAGATATTGGAAGGCGCCATGTTCGCCGAGAATTATGACAATATGGTCATAATAAAGGATATTGAGGTCTATTCGCTCTGTGAGCACCATATGTTGCCTTTTTTCGGAAAAGCCCATATCGCCTATATTCCCAACGGTTATATCGTGGGACTCAGCAAGATTCCAAGGATTGTGGATGTGTTTGCCCGACGATTGCAAGTTCAGGAACGGTTGACGCATGATATTTTGGAGTGCATCAATAATACGTTAAAGCCCCAAGGGGTTGGCGTGGTGATCGAAGCTTCCCATATGTGCATGATGATGCGGGGAGTACAAAAGCAGAACTCGGTGACCACCACTTCCGGTTTTCGGGGTCAGTTCGAAAAAATAGAAACGCGCAACGAGTTCCTAAAGTTGATCAGCTCCGATCTTTCGTAGTACGGCGCTAGTTCAAGTGTCAAATTCAGGCCCAAAACGATGTTTAAAAGTTTTTGGGTTTATAAGTTTATCCGAGGTTTTAATAGCATTTTGCTAATTGCTATACGCTGAACGCTAAGCGCTGGACGCTGAAACACTTTTACTGTTTTGTCTATTGACCGGAAATACCTAAATTTAATCATGGTTAAGAATAATAGAACCAGAAACCTGATTTTGGGGTTGATATTCGATGCCTTGGGCATGGTTTCCTTTATGATTCCTGGAATTGGGGAATTTACAGATATCATCTGGGCACCATTGTCGGCCTGGCTGATGACACGGATGTACAAGGGCAAGGCCGGTCAGGTCGCAGGAGTGATCAATTTTGTGGAGGAGCTGGTCCCCGGATTGGATATTATTCCTTCCTTCACACTTATGTGGCTTTATACCTACGCGTTGAGCGGTGACCGAAAGAAAAACACCATCGAGCTAAATAAAAATTAATACATTATTTGTTAATGGATTTTCAAGACTTGGGTCTGCAGCTTGGTGGAATGGATATTTATCTTTTAGATCAAATTGTAAAAGGCCGATATTCCAAGAATGAAATCATCCTTGATGCAGGATGTGGTGGGGGTAGAAATCTGCACTGGTTTTACGAAAACGGATATGATATTTGGGCTGTAGATAGGGAAAAGACCGCAGTCGGTCAAGTAAAGCGATCGTACAGTCGGATAGAATCCCAAGTTTCATTGGCAGAGCTTGATAATTTGCCCTTTGGGGATGATAGGTTTGATCATATCATTTGTAGTGCCGTGCTGCATTTCGCTACAAGTATTGATCATTTCCTGAAAATGTTTACCGAATTGGTCCGGGTGTTGAAACCGGGCGGTAGTATTTTTATACGCATGGCCTCCGATATTGGCCTGGAAAGTAGAATAACACCGGGAGGCAAAGGAATATATGGATTGCCAGATGGATCTGATCGATTTTTACTTACGAAAGAATTGCTCCATAAGGTCATGAAAACCTTGGACCTGAAATTTTTGGAACCATTAAAAACGACCAATGTGAACGACCTTCGCTGTATGACGACCCTTGTTTTACAAAAATCATAGATATTTTATTTAACGCAAACCATTATGGAAAGAAGAAATTTTGTGAGAAAAGCTACCCTGTCCTCATTAGCGGGAATTATTGGGGCCGATATTGTTTTTGGGGCAAATATGCCTTTGGGATATTCCCCGTTGGCATTGGAAGACCCCGATCCTTTTAAACTGTTCAATATTAACAAGGATATGATCGTGCTGACGGACAAGCCTTGGAACATTGAGTCCCGTGCTTATCTGTTGGACGATAAGGTGACTCCCAATTCTGTCATGTTTATCCGGAACAATGGGAAAATTCCGGAGGACATCGATATAAACACTTGGGCACTTACCATTGACGGGGAATCCGTTAAACAGGAGAAAACATACTCCTTGGCCGAGCTAAAATCCAAGTTTAAGCATTATACATACCAACTTACCTTGGAATGTGGGGGCAATGGGAGAAAGGAATTCAATCCGCCCACAAAAGGAAACCAGTGGGATGTAGGTGCCGTTTACTGCGCCAACTGGACGGGGGTAAGATTGAGGGATATTCTGGAAGATGCTGGTATTAAGGACAATGCCGTATATATTGGTTATCACGCTGCCGACACCCATTTGAGCGGTGATCCCACCAAAGAGCCAATTTCACGTGGGGTTCCCATGTCCAAAGCCTTGGAAGATGAGACCTTGGTCGCTTTTCAAATGAACGGGGAAGATATTCCCTTGGCCCATGGCTATCCATTGCGCTTGGTGGCAGGGGGTTGGCCAGCCTCGGTTTCCGGCAAATGGTTGAAGCGGATCAGTATTCGCAATATCGTTCACGACGGACCTAAAATGACGGGAGACTCCTATAAGGTGCCTTGTGAACCCGTAGCACCCGGCAGTGAGGTTGATGAAAAGGATATGTGCATCATTGAGTCCATGCCGGTTAAATCATTGATTACCTATCCCAAATCCGGGGCAACGATAGATCTGGGCAAAAAAATGGAAATTAGGGGCCACGCCTGGGCAGGGGACCTTACGGTAACCAACATGCACTATTCCATAGATTTTGGGGAAACCTGGCAATCCTGTACCCTGGAAAAACCAGTAAACCGCTTGGCTTGGCAACATTTTAAGGCCAATGTGGCATTTCCCAAAAAAGGGTACTACGAGGTATGGGCGAAGGCCACCGATTCCAAAGGCGTAAGTCAGCCCATGGTCTTGCCAGGATGGAATCCCAAGGGTTATCTCAACAATGCCTGTCATCGTATTGCCGTGAAAGTGGTCTAGACGAAAGCTTGGTTCAAGGTTCAAAGTTCAAGGTTGAAGGGTTACGGGTTAAAAGCTAGAGTGCGAAAAGATTATGGGTTTAGCAACTTTATTCAAATTCTATCCTTATCCGAAATTTCATGACAAACTTGAAACCTGAAACGCGTGGCCTAAAACCTTAACCTATCTAAAAACAATGATCATCAAACAACAAACAAACCAATGAAGGATAAGAGCGCAAACAGGAATAATAGGAATATGATTTTTGGCCTTATGATCGTATTGGTCATTATAGTAGGTATGGCCACGTTGTATTTTATGAACCAGGATTCAGGTCCACAGGTTTCCGATGAAAATGGTCCGGATATAGAGGCTACAACCAGTCCGACCGATTCTATCGCAGGAGGAAAGGAATTTGATAAGGCAACGGGATTTATCGTAGACACAGGAATGACCGAAACGATCCAGAATTGTACTCCCTGCCATTCAGCCAAAATGGTCATACAAAACAGAATGACCAGGGATGGCTGGTTGGCCAGTATCCGTTGGATGCAGGAAACCCAAAACCTTTGGCCTTTGGGGGACAATGAGCCCATTATTTTGGATTACCTAGCTAAAAATTATGCCCCTACAAACAAAGGACGCAGAGAGCCATTGACCAATATTGAATGGTATAAATTAAAGTAGGATGCTTTGGATTCCGACCGTTGGTCGATTAAAGCAAGTAGCCTGGTCTCGCTACGTGCATATCGCGTTGCGTTTTTTACTTGCATAGGTCGCATGCCTTCGGGCATACTGCAAAACAAACTAAAGTCTTCGCTTAAGGGCGAGGATTACCTCCCGGAATGATATATTAAGTAAGGTTCGAAACAAATGTTCGACCTAAACGGATTAATAGGGAATTGGACTATGGATAAATATGTCGATGCTTTTACAAAAACCTTTATAGGAACCCTGAATTGGACATGGAAGTCCATTCTTTTTGAAGTGCCATGGTATATGAATTTCTTTTGGGGAATAGTTTTGATTTCCTTGGTTGTTTGGGGGTTGGAGATTGTTTTTCCCTGGAGGAAGGAACAGGCTATCTTCCGTAAGGATTTTTGGTTGGATGCTTTTTATATGTTCTTCAACTTTGTGATTTTTGCCATTGTAATCAGTGGTTTTTACAGGGTCCTGGAATTGTTTTTTGCCGACATTGGACTTTCCATGAAGAGTTTTCAAATTGTAGATCTATCAACTTTTCCCATGTGGGTACAATTGTTGATCTTCTTCGTGGTCCTCGATTTTGTCCAATGGTTTACCCATATCCTATTACATAGATATCCGGTGCTATGGCAGTTTCACAAAATTCATCACAGCGTCAAGGAAATGGGTTTTGCCGCCCATATGCGATACCATTGGATGGAAAACGTAATCTATAAGCCTCTTAAGGTTTTTGGACTGATGTTGCTGGGCGGTTTTGAGCCAGGCCAAGCCTATATTGTTCATTTTGTGGCCATTGCTATTGGTCATTTTAACCATTCCAACATCAAAATTACCTATGGCCCGCTTAAATATATCCTCAATAATCCCGTGATGCATTTGTACCATCACGCCTATGTTTTACCGGAAGGAAAATACGGGATCAACTATGGCATCAGTCTTAGTATTTGGGACTACATTTTTAAAACCACTTATATTCCGGAGGACAGCGGAAAAATTGAATTGGGTTTTGAAGGGGATGAGGAAGTCCCAAAAGGCTTCTGGAAACAAATGATTTATGGCTTTGGGAATAAAAAGGTTAAAAAATGATATTGATTTCACCGAATTTTTTTTGCTTCTGCCTTTAGACACATATCGCTTTCAACCTTTAAAGCTCCCCTCCTCAGATAAGGAGGGGAATGAATCCCGGAGGTACGATCGGGAGAAAGGGGTTGGAATTCCCAAATATTGGTCTATTTACTGTACCTTCTATCCTTAACCCAAAGCCTGTGCTTTTAATCCCTTCCGTCTTCAATTTCGGTAAATCCACCTTCCCTTGGACAAGGGAAGGAGCTAAAGTGATTTAAAACCAGGAATTTACTTAAAACGGTAAGGAGACCCCAATATTTACGTTTCTTCCAATATTGGGTATACCATCGCTTTTTAAACGGGAAAGATGGGCAATATAGGTGGTGTTAAAAAGGTTATTGCCACTTAAATGGATATCCATGGGTTGATTAAAAACGGTAAGGGAACCACCTAAGCCAATATTTAACAAATTATAGCCCTCAGAGTCGGTTTCAAAATTGCCGACATGGCGCTGGGCAAAGGTAGATTGGAGGGTCGCAAAGGCATAATAACTTTTCAATTTCTTTTTGCGCTTATCAAATTCTACCCGGAGCGTATTGGAGAGACTATTTGCAGGAATCAGGGGTAAGTAATCCCCATCGGTCAGTTTTCCCATTACGGTTTGGAAATTGCTTTCCCAATGCAACCAGTCCAAAGGATGGGGATGAAGATGGAAACCCAGTTCCCCACCGTATAGGTTGGCATTTTGTTGATCGTATACATAAACAGGGGTATTATCTATATAATCCCCATTGGGCTGTAAATAAATATAGTCATTGATCTTGTTATAAAATCCGTTCAAAAACCACTCGATATGCTGGTTCTTGTATTCCAAAGAAATATCGGTCTGTAGGTTTCTTTCGTTGGTTAGGTCCGGATTCCCGATCTCGAACCTATTGGTGCCCTCGTGTACCCCATTACTGGTTAGCTCGGCCAAATTGGGGGCCCTAAAACCGGTAGCGAGGTTGATTCTTGACAAGAGTTTCCCGGTAATATCCATTTTATAGCCCAAAGCGGCATTGAAACTGTTAAAGTCCCTATCCAATTCCGAAATATAATTTTCAGAACCGATTTCCCCATTGGATCCGGCAGTTATTCCCCGATGGTCGTACCTAAGCCCGAATTGTATGTCGTGTTTGTCGCTCAGATGTAAATGGGAGGTCGCCATGGTCCCAATATCGTTGGTAGTGGCATCCGGTATCAAAAGCTCTTCCCCATAGTTTTTATTGGTCTGGTGCATTCCCTGTATTGCGGCTATGGTCTCCCATTGCCCCCATTTGGGCAAATGATATTGCAGGTTGTAGCTGAAGGTGGCCAAATTCATGTGCAATGCAGGGTCTACCTTGGAATCTTCCAACTCTTTACGGTTGTTAAAAGTATATCCAAAAGTGGCGTCCAAACTGGAGTTTTCAAAAAAAACGTTCGTCTTGGAGCTTAGAATATGGCTCTCGATCGGCTGATAGGGTAAAGCTGGCGTTCTACTTGTAGTCTGTTCCCCAATGGTATCTGGGATGCCCAAGGTGGACTTGTTGTAATTGTATCGAAGTTCGGTCTTCATGTCGGTAGTTTGGTATCCTACCCCGGCCTTAAGGTCATATTCTTTAAACCTGGAATTTGTGACCCGATCATTGTTCCCCGTTTTATAATCTATATGGGAATCACCGCTTATCCTTATCAGAAATTTGAACTTGTCCAAGGATGTTTTAACGCCCACATTGCCGCTTAATCCATAGGTGTTTGAATAATAATCCAGGTTTACATCGCCGTGGGTCGTATTTGATATCGCAAATTTCTCTGGGTTTAAATAAAGAACGCCACCCATGGCATCGGAGCCATAGAGTAGGGAGGCTGGTCCTTTGATTACTTCCACACTTTCTACCCCGGCATCGCTAAGCCCCAGACCGTGCTCATCCCCAAACTGTTGGTTCTCCAACCGCACTCCTTGGGCGTAGACCAGCACTCGGTTTGAACTGAGGCCACGAATCACAGGTTTTCCTATTCCCATGCCAGTAGATACATTCGAAACTCCTGGAATATTGGTAATACCCTGCGCAAGGGTCATACTGCCAGCAGCTTTTAATTGGGCCACATTAACGTGCTCTACCTTCATTACGTTCTCCCGCTGTAATTTATGAAAGGGGGTAGAGACGATGACTTCGTCCATTTCGATGGCGCTTGGTGCAAGTTCAAAATTCAGGTTATTGTTGCCCTTTTCAATGACAATAGTTTTGGAAAGGGTAAGGAACCCGATATAGGAAGCTACAATTTGATGACTGCCCAAGGGAATGTTCCTAATGTTGAAGGCCCCGTTGGCATCGGTAACCCCGCCAATTTCCAATTTGGGAAAATATACGGATACACCTTCTAAAGGAGCCTGATCATCGGCTGCCTTAATAGTACCGGTCAGGCTGTTTTGGGAATAGGTAAAGCTGTACGTTACAAATAGGACAGCTAATAAAATTTTTTTCATTTTTTTATTGGTATTATGGAATGGTCTGTTTGGTGGAAAATCCAACTGCTATAAGTTTGGATCTATATTTTCTTCGGCCAAACATGCTGGCTTTGGCACTGCGGTCCGTGCTTGGAAATATCCATGGTCTCCTGCCTGCTTTCCGGTCCTTGGACCGTTGATATGTCGGCACCTATACCCATCGGGTTGTGACCCATGGTACAACAATGGAGGAGCAGTTAAAGTCCAACAGGATAATTTCGCAGGAAATATCGACTTAAATGAAACTTGGGGGAGGTCTAGAGCAAAGCCGGATGCTTACCCTAGATTCGGGTGTTGTGGTAATATCATTAAATTCCTTTTGGCCAGGGATAAGGACAAAAATGGTGGAAACAATTTCAATTTCATCCGCAAAATTTAACTGGGTATGTTGATTAACGAGGGCAACATCGCAAATCCCGCAATGTTTTATACTCTCCTTATCATGGGAAATATGGCAATAGACATGAAAAGCGGACACCTTGACCATCATCAAGGCAAAGAAGGTAAACACCAATACTTTTTTGAATCGGTTGGCGCCCATATAGAATCCGGGTGATTTTTTCGGATTAAGCCGAAAATTGGACATTAATTGGCCGATCAAAGTTTTTTTTGAGTTATAATGAAGTAGTATGGAGGTAGTATTGGACAATAATATCGTGAAAAAGAGGCTCCCAGGATCTCGGGATTTAGCCAATTAAAAAAGCCTAAATGTGTTCCTTACAAAACTAGCCAAAAAGAAGGGAGCGAGGGTGTTAAGAAAAGGATAAATAATTTTAACAAAAATCCAAGGCCCATACGTTCCAACATCTTTTTTTCGAAAGCCCAGAAAAACCGGAATTGTCCAAAAATCCAACCAAAAGCGATTAGAAGTAGTTGGTATAGCGGGAATATAATTAGGATCCTAATGGTCCAATACAGGAAGCCATAGTGCCAGTCTTCCGGAAAAATATTCCTGGTGAAACCAAAAAAATCCAAAATGGGCTGGGCCAGCTTAACGGAGCTAGATCCGGTTAAGGCAAATACAACAAGAATTATGAAGACTTGAAAATTGGAATCCAATCCCCAACGTTGTTTTAATTTTTTCATGGACGGGTAATAACCGGTGCAAAATTAGGGAATTAATCCAATATTTGCCAATGATGGAAAATGGACCCATAACCAATCCAATTCCCCCTCGATCGCATTACACCCTAGGAACAAAGGGTCCCAAACGCTGATTGTATTTCCGCTGAAAATAGATGAAGTAATAATAGAGTTTGTAGTTGACCTCAAGTCCATAGTCGATGTTCGGATTGTAATCTATCTGCATCTCGTACAGATTGGGGTCATAACGCTGCGGCTGTGTAACCCTATAGTTCCACTCCGGCACATAGATCCTGTTTCGATTTTCCAAATAGGATTGGGTATAATACCATTCGGGTTTGGCGACGCTCTTTAACCAAAAATCGAAACCGGGGTCGATGATTATAATTTCGTACTCGGTACTGTCATTTACGATCTTGACCGTATCGCCCACTTTTTGATCAAAGGCTTTTTTTTCAATGTCGCTAATACTCACGGTATCCTGGGTTCCCTTGCAGCTACCCATTAGCAAAGCCAGGAACATGGATAAAACCCCAATTTTAATAAATATGCTTTTCATAAAACGATGATTTTAAAGGAATAGGATCGAGACTCGAACATTCACTAAAAGATACAAAAAAACCATCGGTTTTGGCCGATGGTTTTGGTTAAAATTATCGTAATTAGGAGGTTGCGAAGTTTATTTTCCAAAGAGACTTCCCAGCATTCCGCCGAGGCCACCTTTCTTTTGATTGGACCCCATAACCATACCGGCAACATCATCCAAAATACTACCATCCCCATCGGCATCCAATAAGCTGGTAATAAGGCTCTGATTTTGTTGTGGTTGCCCTCCAAGGGTACTGCCCAAAAGGTCATTCAGGCCTTTGGCATCGGTTACATTGCTTTGTGCCTTCTGTTTGGCCAGATACCCCATAACCAAAGGGGCGGCAATTTTAAGGATGTTGGCTATGGCCTCTGCATCCAAGCCAGATTTTTGGCTCAGTGCGTTTTCTACGGTGGACTGTTTACTTCCAAAAACATGACCTAAAATTCCGGCCCCATCATCCATAACGGATTGATCCACCCCTCCTGCAAAAAGTCCCCCTAAATTATCGAGGATACTGCCATCGTGCTTTGTTGAAAGGGCATTCATCAATCCTTCAGCACCTTGAGGGGAGGAGGCTACATTTTTTTTCATCGCGCCCAAAAGTAGGGGCATGGCCATACTCAAAGCATCGGCGGTCTGACTTTCGGGCTTCCCGGTCTGTCCGGCAACGCCGCTAATAAGTTGTTTGCCCATGGGGCTGTTCAATAAATCCAATAATCCTGACATTGTATGGTGATTTTAAAATTCAGATTAAGGTACAAATAATTCCAAAAAATCGACTGGCTATGTTAACAAGTAGCGGATTATTTTAGAAGTGCAATGATCTGGTTTGCCAATTCTTCCCCTATCCGGTTTTGGGCGTCGTTTGTTGACCCTCCAATATGGGGTGTCAATGAAATATTAGGGTGCATCAGGATTCTGATTTCGGGTGTAGGTTCCGATTCAAAAACATCCAGCCCGGCAAAAGACACCTTGCCGCTTTCCAGGGCATCCACTAAGGCAACCTCGTCCATCACTTCACCTCTGGAAGCATTCACAATGCCAACTCCTTTTTTCATTAGTGAAAACTCTTTTTTTCCAATGAGATAAGGCTTTAGGGAAGGCACGTGCATGGTGATAAAATCCGAGGTTTTCAATAATTCCTCCTTGGACGAACTCGAAAGGGAAAAGGAAACGCTTTGTCCGTCAAAAAAAGGCACCTTTATTTTGGCCACCTCGATCTTTGGGTCGTAAAAAACTACCCGCATTCCTATTCCCAGTGCTATTTTGGCGGTCGCCTGGCCTATTTTTCCAAATCCGATGATCCCCAAGGTCTTCCCTCGTAACTCGGTACCATTGGAGTAGGTTTTCTTTAACTGGGAAAATTTACTGTCCCCTTCCAATGGCATGTTCCGATTGGCGTCGTGTAAAAATCGGACACCGCCGAAGAGATGGGCAAAGACCAGTTCCGCTACGGAATCCGATGATGCCGCAGGAGTGTTGATCACCTGAATTCCTTTATTTATGGCATGGGACACATCAATATTGTCCATTCCGACTCCACCACGACCGATGATCTTAAGGCTGGGACAGGCATCAATAAGCTCCTTTCTTACCTTGGTGGCACTGCGGACCAATAGTACGGAGACTTTGTTTTGGTTGATATAATTGGCCAATTGTTCTTGGGCCACATGGGTTGTCAGAACTTCAAAACCCTCTTTCTCAAGAGTTATCTTTCCATTTTCCGAAATACCGTCGTTTGCTAAAATTGTCATGTATAAAAAATTGCTAATTATCGGGTTAGTGAGTTATTTAGTTTATGGTTAAAAGTGATCTGTTAACAGTTGATAGATAGGTCATGATTTTTTGAAAATCAACATTTAGTTCTGCGTCAAAGCTCACTCAATCAACCTAATAACCCAATAACGGTTAACCATTAACTACAGCCTTGCTGTTTATCCTTTTCGTTCCAATTCACTCATCACATCGACCAAAACACCTACGCTTTCCAAGGGTAGGGCATTGTACATGGAGGCTCGGTAACCACCAACGGACCGGTGCCCGTTTATACCATTGATACCTGCTTCCTTGCACATTGCATCGAACGTGTCCTTCAGCGCATCATTGGTGAGATTGAAGGTCGCATTCATATTGGAACGATCCTCTTTCTTGGCAAATCCTTTAAACAAGGGATTAAGATCTATTTCGGAATAGATCAGTCGGGCCTTTTTCTCATTTATTTCTTCAATGGCGGCAATACCGCCCAAATTTTTTAACCACTCCAAGGTCAGCATGGAAACGTATACCGGAAAAACTGCTGGGGTGTTGAACATGCTCTCCTTGGATATATGAACACGATAATCCATTATGGAAGGTATTTTTCTGCTTACCTTTCCAAGTAGCCCTTCTTTAACGACAACCAAAGTTGTACCTGCTGGCCCCATATTTTTCTGGGCACCCGCATAGATTAGGTCAAATTTGGAAAAATCCATTTGCCTGGAAAAAATGTCCGAACTCATATCGCATACCAAGGGACAATCCGCTTTTGGAAAATCCTTTATTTGGGTGCCAAAAATAGTATTGTTGGAGGTAAGGTGCAGATAATCCAAACCTTTTGGGACACTGTACCCCTTGGGGATATAATTAAAATTCTGATCTTTGGAAGACGCAATTTCCAATACTTCCCCAAAAAGTTTTGCTTCCTTAATGGCATTGCTGCTCCAGGTTCCGGTATTTACATATCCCGCTTTGTTTTCCAGTAGGTTATATGCTGTCATAATAAACTGCATACTGGCACCTCCTTGCAAAAATAGGGCTTGATAACCTTTGTTCTCCAAATTGAGAAGTTCCAAAACGAGTGATCTGGCCTTGTCCATAACGGCAACAAAATCCTTGCTTCTATGAGAAATTTCGATAAGGGATAGACCGAGCCCATTAAAATCGAGCACGGCCTCAGCGGCCTGCTGTAATACTTGTGGGGGTAAAATACAGGGGCCTGCGCTAAAGTTGTGTTTTTTCATTTTTTTATTAGTTAATTGTAATTGAACCAGTTCATTTTATTTAAACCTAGGAAAGATTTCTTATTCCCCTTAATATGAAGGTTAGTCTGGACGTATCGAACTCTTGATCATTAAGCTGTTATGTTGTTGATTGTCATGCCGATAAAATTTTCAACTAAAATACCGATATAACTTTATGGCACGATAAACACATGCAACAGCGCCCCAAAGGTCATAAAATTATGGGAATCCTATATCATCAAGCGTATAATTGTTAGGTTAAATATTCAATAAAAAATCAATCGTATCCACCCCATCCGCGTAATCGGATAGACCGGGTCTTTGGGTTTGGCCAAAGGAAATTTCATCATTCCTAATGCCATAACCTACGATACACTGCAATTTATCGGCATTGGCAACCAGATGGTTTTGCAATTGTTCCAGGTTGTCATAGGTTTCATAAAAAAGGGTGGCGATGGGAGAGGCAAAACTTGGATCTTCTTTGAGCATCAAAAATCCGTTATCCAAAATTTTGAATTCGCTCATTAAATATACCGCCTTGTTATAGTCATAATTGTTGGAGTATTTTACCAGGTCAAGGATAGGATTATAGTTAAATATTGCCTTATAGAAGTTGTCGAAATTATAGCCGACAGGAACAAAAAGTTTGGAAACGCTGCGACAACCCAAGCCGTAGTACCTAAAAATATCCTGGCCTAAGGCTCCGAGCTGTTCTTCGGTTTCATTTCCTGTAAGTACGGCCACTGAATTCCGGTTCTTGCGGATTATGTTCGGTTTTTTTCCAAAATAATGCTCAAAGTACAAGGAGGTATTATTACTGCCCGTTGCAATAACCCCATCAAAACCTTCCAATCTGCCCTCTGCAAAGCTGATGCTCTCCCTTAGTTCAGGTTCTACATCGATCAAAAAATCGGCAATGAAAGGAAACAGGATATTATCGTTGGATGAAAGTTTTATCAATGCCCTGTTCCCGGTGATCAAAACGGCCAAAAAATCGTGAAATCCCACCAACGGAATATTTCCGGCAAAGATCAGTGCAATCGTCCTGGGCCTAGTAGGCCGAAAATGATACGGAGCCAACCATTCCTCAAGGTTTTCCCGAGTGAGCAGGTCTGCCCAGCCTTGGAAACTGAAGAGACAATTTTCTTGGGTGAACCATCCATTTTTGTGCTGGGCCAGGATTAATTTTTGATAGAATTCTTCCAAAAAAGGATTCTGATTTTCCTCATTTTTAGGGTCTTTTTTTGCAAATTCGCAAAACTCGCCAAAGAATTCCCCAAGTTTGGTAAAAGCGTTTATTCTCCGTTTAAGGTCCGTCATTATATTTGTCTAGTAATTTAATAGGCTTTACCTTTGTGCAAAAGTAAGCAATGAACCCGGTTCGTGAAAAAGTTAGACCGAGATCAATAGAAATAAAATAGTATGGCAATTATTATAACCGATGAATGTATAAATTGCGGAGCCTGTGAGCCGGAATGTCCGAATACCGCGATTTATGAGGGGGCGGATGATTGGCGATATAGTGATGGCACTTCATTGACCGGGGAGGTTGTGCTTCCAAATGGAAAGAAAGTGAATGCCGATGAATCCCAAGAGCCCATTAGTGACGAGATTTACTTTATATCACCCGATAAGTGTACGGAATGCATGGGCTTTCACGAGGAGCCGCAGTGTGCTGCAGTATGCCCAGTGGATTGTTGTATTCCCGATGAAAATCACGTGGAGACCGAAGAGGAACTCTTGGGCAAGCAACGGTTTATGCACCCGGAAGGGTAGATGCTGGATCGCTACGCTGCTAGAGCCAAGACCAAGACCGAAAATAAAATTGCCCTGACCTCATCGTCAGGGTTTTTTATGCCATTTTTTATCCTTTAAACACAAGTATCCCGTATCTTTGCGCCTATTTTAAAATTTCGAGGCAATTAGTCTTTTGTCTATTGTCTTTTATCTTTAGTCTTTTTATTATGAAAGCAGGTATCGTAGGATTGCCCAATGTGGGAAAATCCACTCTTTTTAATTGTTTGTCCAACGCCAAGGCACAAAGTGCCAATTTCCCGTTTTGTACCATTGAGCCCAATATTGGGGTGGTAAATGTACCGGATTCCCGATTGGAAAAATTGGAAGCACTGGTAAAACCGGAACGGGTGGTTCCGGCAACCGTAGAGATAGTGGACATAGCCGGATTGGTCAAGGGAGCGAGCAAAGGGGAAGGATTGGGAAACCAGTTCCTGGGAAATATAAGGGAGACCGATGCCATTTTGCACGTTTTGCGCTGTTTTGACAACGATAACATTGTACACGTCGATGGATCTATAAACCCGATCCGGGACAAGGAGACCATTGATATGGAGCTCCAATTGAAGGATTTGGAAACCGTGGAAAAGAAATTGGACAAGGTAAAACGGGCCGCTAAAACCGGGAACAAGGATGCCCAAAAGGAGGAGGCGGTCCTCTTAAAAGTAAAAGAAGGCTTGGAAGCCGGTGTCTCCATACGTGCTATCGATATCAACAAGGAAGATAGAAAGGAATTCGTGAAGCCGTTGCAATTCATTACGGATAAGCCCGTGATGTATATATGCAATGTGGATGAGAACGCTGCCGTAGAGGGTAATGCCTATGTGGAGAAAGTAAAGCAAGCCGTTGCCGATGAGAACGCCGAGGTCATCTTTTTGGCCGTTGGAACGGAGGCCGATATTACCGAATTGGAAACCTACGAGGAACGCCAAATGTTCTTGGAAGATATGGGCTTATCCGAACCCGGATCGGCCAAACTGATCAGAGGGGCCTACAAGTTGTTGAACTTGGAGACTTATTTTACCGCAGGGGTTAAGGAGGTAAGGTCTTGGACCATTCCCGTGGGAGCAACCGCTCCACAGGCCGCTGGAGTAATCCATACCGATTTTGAAAAAGGGTTTATTCGTGCCGAGGTCATCGCCTATGACGTTTATGTTACCTATGGCAGTGAAGCCAAGGTAAAGGAAGCTGGAAAAATGAGGGTGGAAGGCAAGGAGTACATCGTAA
>JBLWZN010000022.1:0-75358 GCA_048266425.1 Sediminicola sp. | reverse complement strand
GCCATTGAGGCAAGACAGAGTCGCAGACGAAATGTGCAGATCGCTTATTCCACATAGCGGAGCGAAGGGGAATCCTTCTGTTGTGGCCTGGGTTTTGAGATGCCATTGAGGCAAGACAGAGTCGCAGACGAAATGTGCAGATCGCTTATTCCACATAGCGGAGCGAAGGGGAATCCTTCTGTTGTGGCCTGGGTTTTGAGATGCCATTGAGGCAAGACAGAGTCGCAGACGAAATGTGCAGATCGCTTATTCCACATAGCGGAGCGAAGGGGAATCCTTTCGTTGTGATCAAAATTCATCAGATACCGCTAAATTTTGATAAATTTGCCCCACCAAAAAAATAGAACTTAGCAGTCATTCCTGAAACGAATAACAATAGAAAGCAGAAATAATTTCATAAAAAACATAAATACCTTCACATGAAAACTACCGCCTTAAATAAAATACACGAAGCACTTGGTGCCAAAATGGTTCCTTTTGCCGGATATAACATGCCGGTTTCCTATGAAGGGGTCAATGCGGAACATTTGACGGTCCGTTCCGGTGTGGGGGTGTTTGATGTATCGCACATGGGAGAATTTCTGATCAGCGGACCAAATGCCCTGGCATTGATTCAGAAGGTGACGACCAACGATGCGTCCAAACTAGTAATTGGTAAGGCCCAGTACAGCTGTATCCCGAACGAGACAGGGGGAATTGTGGACGACTTGATCGTCTATCGAATTAAAGAGGAACAATACCTTCTTGTGGTAAATGCCTCTAATATTGAAAAGGATTGGGACCATATTTCAGGGTATAACACCAAGATCAACGCGGAAATGAGGAATATTTCCGATGATTTTTCCTTGTTGGCGATCCAAGGACCAAAAGCTATAGCGGCCATGCAGTCATTGACATCGGTAGATCTGGGCAGTATTCCATTTTACAGTTTTGAAGTGGCAGACTTTGCGGGAATCCCCCATGTCATTATCTCCGCAACAGGATATACAGGTTCTGGCGGCTTTGAGATTTATTGCAAGAACGATGAAGTGGAACAAATCTGGAACAAAGTCATGAAAGCGGGGGCCAATTTTGGTATCAAACCCATTGGATTGGCGGCACGGGACACCTTGCGCTTGGAGATGGGCTACTGCCTATATGGCAATGATATCGACGACAGCACTTCCCCTTTTGAGGCCGGGTTGGGTTGGATTACCAAATTTGATAAGGATTTCGTAAACAGCAAAGCCCTAGCCAAACAAAAGGAAGAAGGGCCCAAAAGAAAGTTGGTTGCCTTTGAGCTCGAGGAACGAGGTATCCCGAGGCAAGGCTACGATATTGTGGATGAAAATGGGACAAAAATCGGTAATGTTACCTCCGGTACCATGTCTCCCTCCCTGGAAAAAGGAATTGGATTGGGCTATGTACCGGTCGATTTTTCAAAAATCGGTACCAAGGTATTTATCCAGATCAGGAAAAATACGGTTCCGGCCATGATAGTTAAGCTTCCATTTTATAAAAAATAGGTAATCGGTTAACGGGTTATTTGGTTACTAGGTTATTTAAAATAGGATACGATTGACCAATAACTTTTGTCTTATAACGATAGAACGGTGAAGGAGGGAAAATACAGAATACTTATTTTGGGGGCGAGCGGGTTTATCGGCAATGCGCTCTACAAAGAGCTCTGCTCCTATTTTGACACCTATGGCACCTACTATTCCAGCAGGCGTTCCTTTGGGGACAATCATCAATTTATCCGTTATGACCTACAAGAGGACGACATTTTTGAGGTACTCGAAAAGGTACGGCCAAACCTAATCATTTCGGCCCTTCGCGGCGATTTTGGCTCCTTAATCCAAGTGCATCAACACCTGTCGGAATATATTCAACGCCATAACAGCAAAATCTTTTTTCTTTCCTCCGCCAATGTGTTCGATACCTATAGCAAGTACCCTTCCTATGAACTTGATAAAACACTGTCCGAAAGCATCTATGGACGTTTAAAGATCAAGATAGAGAATATGTTATTGCGCTTGCCCCAGGAAAAAATGGGAATCTTAAGAATTCCCATGGTTTTCGGAAACAACTCGCCACGTATCAAGGAATTACGGAGCGCGTTGGACAACAAGGAACCTATTGAAGTCTTTCCCAACCTGATCATTAATATTACCAATGACGATCGCCTATCGCAACAAATCCATTATCTAATCAACAGGAACAAAAGTGGAATTTATCATTTGGGCAGTGTGGATCTGGTGCATCACGAGGATTTGATACAAGAATTGGTGAAAAAAATCGGATTATATAACCCGGTGTACAAAAGGGTCTTTACCACCAATGATGACCGTTATTTGGCGGTTTTGCCAAAGACCAATAAACTACCAAAGAATTTGCAGATCAAGTATCAGGAAATTATAGACCACCATATTTTTAGCTAGGGTCGGTCGAGGAAGTCAGATACCAAAATTTCGCCTATTCCGAAAATTACATCCATTTTGGTTTAATTCAGCACAATACCCGTTAGAAATGGCGGATTTTACCTAATTTTAGTGATTGCATATTATATAGGCAACAACGTAGCAAAAATTAAAAAGGATGAAACGAGCTCTAATAAATTTTAAAAATTTCTTCTCAAAAGGGAATGTTTAAAATTTTTAATGGGAGCCCGCCCGTACCGAATCGTACGTTCGGGCGGGAGCGTAGCGGTTACATACGTTCCCTACCTGCCCGACTTGTCATTCAGGCATGTTTTTTAATTAATTTGTTATCGGATAATTACAAAAATTTAAACATATGAAAAAATTAACCAAAGAAGAAATCGAAACCCGATTGGAACAATTGGATGGTTGGGACTATGAGGACGGGGCCTTGGAAACTTCCTTTGAATTCAAAAATTTTAAGGAAGCCTTCTCCGTTATGACGCGCATCGCCTTTGAATGTGAGGCACAAAACCATCACCCGGAATGGACAAATATATACAACACGCTTCATATCCGTCTCAGCACCCACGATGCCGATGGGGTTACGGAAAGGGATTTTAAATTAGCGAAGAGCATAGAGGATATTATTGAGAGCGAATAAAAAATAGGTGATTAGCGGTTGCTGTAGGTAAGGTTCCAAACGTGCCAAATTCAAAACTTGGAATTTGATATTTGATCCCGAAAATTCGAAAGGAATTTTACTAAATTTGCCTCCGTTTACAAAATTTAGCATGCAATATGGGAAGAGCTTTTGAATTTAGAAAGGCACGGAAAATGAAACGGTGGTCGGCCATGTCCAAGGCCTTCACTAGAATAGGAAAGGACATCGTAATGGCTGTTAAGGAGGGTGGACCCGATCCGGCCTCGAACTCCAGGTTAAGGGCTGTTATCCAAAATGCAAAGGCGGTCAATATGCCCAAAGACAATGTGGAACGCGCCATTAAGAGAGCGTCCGACAAAAGTCTGGGGGAATACAAGGAAATACTTTTTGAGGGCTATGCCCCGCATGGTATCGCTATTTTAATAGAAACCGCGACCGACAACAATACTCGGACCGTCGCCAATATCAGAAGTTATTTCAACAAATGCAATGGCAGCTTGGGTACTTCGGGGTCGGTAGAATTCATGTTTGACCATACCTGTAATTTTTGTATCAAGGCAGATGGCCTAGATCCCGAAGAACTGGAATTGGAGATGATCGATTTTGGGGCGGAAGAGGTCTTCGACGATGAGGACGGAATTCACATTTATGCACCTTTTGAAAGTTTTGGGACCATACAGAAAGAACTGGAATCCCGTGAATTGGAAATCCTTTCCTCCGGATTTGATCGTATTCCCCAGATTACTAAGGAACTAAGCGAGGAAGAAATCGCCGATGTGGAAAAATTACTGGAGAAAATTGAGGAAGACGATGATGTTCAGAACGTCTACCACTCCATGAAGGAGTAACGATTTCGGAAAGTTCAAGTTCAATACGGTTTATGGGTTTATAAGTTGGGATGTTTAGTTTTTGTAGCCAACTTTCAACCTTGAACTTTGAACTTTCAGCTATTTCCTGGAATTTTCCCCACTACCCCTTTAAAAAACTCCCTGTAAGACTTAAAATCGGCCTCTTTGTTTTCCGTTGGATAGAACAACCCAGAAATCTTTACCTGCTTTTTACCGTAATCAAAAGCGACCAGTAGGATGGGGACGTTTGCAGTCTTGGCGATATAGTAAAAGCCGGTTTTCCATTCCGTTACTTTCTTTCGGGTGCCTTCCGGGGAGAGTGCCAATCTAAATGTTTTATGCTCGTCAAAGATTTTGGCAATGGCCCCAACGGTATCACTTCTCTTGCTCCTATCTATGGGTGCACCGCCCATCCATCGAAAATACCATCCAAAAGGAGGTTTGAAGAGGCTGCTTTTTCCGATATAGTTGATTTCCTCATTAAAAACCCTCCTCACCAACAACCCAAGGAAAAAATCTACCCAACTGGTATGGGGCGCCACTGCGACCACACATTTGTCTATCTTGGGAAAGGAACCTATAAGGCGCCATCCCAAAATTTTAAAATAAATGAATTTTGCCAGGCTATGCACTTTATCGGTTTGCGGATTTTTGGTTCAAGGGTCAAAGGTTAACGGTTAAGGGAAAACTCAGGTTGAAGCATAAAAGTTTATACGTTTATTTGGTACCCCACTAACATTGAATTTTGAATCCCTACTTAATGGTGCTGATTCCATTAAATTTTTTCATAGATCGACCTCAATTTCTCCGGGGTAATGGTTCTGCGCCAATCCTTACCGATTGCATTCTCCCAAAGGGGCTCAAGGCCCAATGCCACAGCGATCATAGTGTCGTATTCGGAACTGCTTAGACCCTTACAGATACCAGTTGGCAATGAAATTTGGTGCCTATCCTTCATTTCGTGAAAGAGTTCGACCCCTTGTGGATAAAATTCCTCCAGATGTTGAAAGATCAAACAGTTGCCAATTCCGTGCCTTATCCCCAAAGAATAGGATAATCCGTAGCTCATGGCATGTGCAACGCCCACTTGTGAATACGCAATGCTCATACCCCCATGCCACGAGGCCATCATCAATTTATCCCTTGACTCCGCTTCACATATATTATCAAGAAACACCTCCTTACAAAGATCCAGTGCCTTTTCGCCATAACTCTGACTAAAGGCGTTCAAGTAAGTGCCACTGAGCGACTCAATGCAATGTATATAACAGTCCATCCCAGTATAGAACCACTGGTCCGTTGGAACACCTTTAGCGAGATTTGGGTCTAAGACAACTTGGTCAAAGGTGGTATCATCAGAATTGATTCCCAATTTCCTTTCCGGGCCCAAGAGGACCGTAGTCCGTGAAACTTCGGCCCCCGTACCACTGATCGTAGGTATCCCTACATGGTAAATTGAAGGCTTTTTCACCAAGTCCCATCCTTGATAATCCGCTGATCCCCCTTCATTGGTCAACATAATGGCCACGGCTTTTGCCAAGTCCATGAGCGTTCCTCCGCCGATTCCGATAACTCCAGACGGCAATTCGGAAAAACTTTCCTTTATCCGTTTTACCAAGGCATCTACCTGCCCTGTTTTGGGTTCCTCATCCGAGGAAATAAAAATGATCTGATCTTGGAACAGCAGGGGAATTCTACCAGGAATTTCTGTATCCTCGAAAACCGAATCTACAAGAAAAATAAAAGGTGCTTCTGAACTGGTCCGCTTGGGCATTAAAATTTCACCCAATTGATCAAAACTACCGGTACCAAAAATAACTCTTGGAACCATAGGAAAGTTCTTAAATCTATTCATTATTTGAGGAATATGCTTCGTGTTCGTATATGTGCTAGTACTCATTGTATTATTGTAGGTATTTTAAAATTTCTGTAATCCCGGACAAGGTAAGATACCCATTAAACTTATCTTCAAATGGCACTTCCTCGTGTTTCCAGGTGGTATGAAATGGGATATGGACCGCCTGTGCACCAATATTAAGCAAAGGTAGGACATCGGATTTTAAGGAATTGCCGATCATCAAAAATTCGCTTTTATTTATTTCAAGGTGCTCCAAAAGATTGGAATAGTTCTCTTCCTTTTTATCACTTAAGACTTCAACGTGATGAAAATATTTAGTTAGGCCGGAGCGCTGAAGTTTGCGCTCCTGATCCAATAGGTCCCCTTTGGTCAGGACAATCAATCGATATCGATCGGACAATTGTTGCAAAACCCCTTCTACACCGTCCAACAGTTCCACAGGTTTATTTATCATCTCTTTACCTAGATTCAAAATTTCCAAAAGCGTTGCCTGCGAAACCTTGTTATTTGAAAGATCCAAGGCAGATTCGATCATCGAAAGCATAAACCCCTTAATTCCATATCCATAGAGATCCAAGTTTTTGATCTCTATCAGGAACAATTCCTGGTCAATCTTGTTTTTGGTCTCATAGGCATCCAACAAACTGGCGAACTTTTCCTCGGCCTCCCTAAAATAGGTTTCATTGACCCACAATGTATCGTCGGCATCAAAGCCAATGACCTTGATGTTGCTAAAATTTACTTCCATACCTTTTTGGCCCTTTCCAGATCTTCCGGGGTGTCGATTTCAATTCCGGACACATTGGATTCTACCATTTTAATTTTCTTTCCATATTCCAAGTAGCGGATAGCCTCTATTTTCTCGGTAGATTCCAGTGGCATCATGGGCAGTCGTTGAAAATCCATCAGTGCACTTTTCCTAAATGCATATACCCCTTTGTGTTTATAATACAACGGTGCATATTCCTTGGCCCTTGGATACGGAATTGGGGAACGTGAGAAATAAAGGGCAAAATTCCTATGGTCCACGATGACCTTAACGGTATTGGGATTGCTAATTTCCTCCCAGTCGGAAATCCTTGTCATCAGGGACGCCAGATCTATTTCCATATGGATATCCTCTTCAAAAACCTCCAATACGTCCGCAAGACTTTCCCGATCTGTAAAGGGTTCATCCCCCTGCACATTTACAATAATGTCGATATCCATATCCGCCACGGCCTCGGCAATCCTATCGCTGCCACATTCATGTTCCTTCACGCTCATCATTGCCTTGCCGCCTCCGTCTTCAATAGTCTTGTAAATTATATCGCTATCGGTAACCACGTAAACGTCATCGAACAAACCTGTATTTACCGCAGCCTCATAGGTTCTTAAAATGACCGGTTTTCCACCCAAATCCTGCATTAGCTTTCCAGGGAATCTCGTAGCGGCGTAACGGGCCGGTATCATTGCAATGGTCTTCATGTGTTTGTTTCTATTTATTTTTAAATGTCACATGCAACCCCCGCCCGTGCCCAGCCAGAATGATTATGTCGGGCTGGCGTTCGGACGGGTTTGATGATCAAAATAATCATTTCACTGTTTATTCTAAGGATTATTTTAATCATGTCGGTTTCAATTGATTATCTTTTTTTGAAACAGGTTATCTGTTATGATTTTAATCGGGGGCAAAGTTACACTTTTGAGTTGAGTATTCTATAAATTCTGTAGGAGGACTCCAAAAATTCCAAGCCCATACTTAGACAACGCTCGGCAACCTAGTTTAGCAGGAGTTTAAGCCGATAAGTTTGTGGGTTAATTTTTCAGAAGCCAAATTTTATCACTGCTGTCGATTGAAAAGACAAAAGACCGCTGTGCTAAAAGATGAAGGACGTAGGACTTTCTCAACTCATTGAAGCAAAACATATTACAAATGTCAAAAAAGTGCACATTTTAATTTTTCACAAGCCTAATTTTATAGTAATCAAACAACTTTGAAACCTTGAACATTGAACATTGAACCATTTTATTAGCTATTCCCCATCAACAAAAAAGTCGTTCTTAAACCCAATAAGGTAGAGTTTCTTTTTGGCACGGGTTACCGCAGTATACAACCACCGCAAATATTCCTTGTCCACCCCGTTTGGAAGATAAGGTTGTTCCACAAAAACGGTATCCCATTGCCCGCCTTGGGATTTATGGCAGGTAATGGCGTAGGAAAATTTTACCTGTAGTGCATTAAAATATTTGTTGTTCTTTACGGCCAAAAACTTTTTGTATTTGGAGCTAAGATTGGCATAGTCCTTCATGACTTCCAAATACAACTTGTTGCCATCCTCATAGGAAAGGGAAGGGGTTTCGGCCTGGATGGTATTCAACAGCAATACTGTCTCAAAGGGCTTTTGTCTGGGGTAATCCACCATCTTCACTTTTACCTCGGCAAACTTAAAGTCGTAGAGCTCTTTGATCGCAAAAATTTCCAAAACCTCAATGATATCCCCATTGGCAATAAATCCGGCCTCTGAGTTGGGTTCCAACCAAAAATAATTGTTCTTTACCACCATCATAAAGTCCCCTACCGCCAATTCGTTTTCCAAAAATAATATTCGGCTCCTAATGTTTTCGTTGTACAGGTTGGCCCTTTTGTTAGAACGTACGATAATCGTCGTCTCCTCCTTTCCGTTCTGCCCATACGAATCATCAATGGCTTCCTGAATGTCGTACCCATCGACCAATCTTACGATATCCTTGAACGAAGCGACATCAAACTTGAAGGAATCAAAAAAATCACCTTGCAACTGTTCCCGCAACAGGGTGGCATTTACCAATATCCCACTATCCTCGGCTTGCCGAACCACCTCGTCCAATTCTAGCCTCACCACTTCCTTATTGTAATTCAACGCCAGTTTATCGCCGTCCAATGCCGGACTAAGATCCAGATGTACAGGGGGCAACTGTGCCGTATCACCGATAAGAACGAGTTTACAATTGTGGCCGGAATAGACGTACATGAGCAGGTCGTCCAACAATGAGCCATTATCGAACAACTTGGAATCACTAGGAGCATCCGGAATCATGGATGCCTCGTCCACAATAAAAACGGTATTCCTGTGCTTGTTGGGTGACAATACAAACTTTACTGCACCTCCTCGCTCCTTTTTGGGAAAATAGATTTTTCGATGGATGGTGTAGGATTGGGTATTGGCATAATTGGACATGACTTTTGCCGCCCTTCCTGTTGGGGCCATAAGGACCGATTTCATCTTGGTATTCCACAAGCAGGAAACAACGGTGCCAACCAAGGTGGTCTTTCCGGTACCTGCAAATCCCTTCAGGAGGAAAACACTGTCCTTTTTGGGAGATAGAATAAATTGGGCCAATTGTTGCATGGCCAAATCTTGGTTGGTCGTAGGCAGGTGCGGAAATTTTTCCAATAAAATCCTATGAAAATCGGAAGCGGTAATTGCGGTCATACTTCCCCAAAGATAATGAACTCTGCCCGACTTTTTATTTGGAAACGGGAATTATGGCTTGCCCATACCCTATCTGCACCTTTAGGTGATTGAATACTTTTTATATATCTTCACATTAACCATAGGAACAAAAGACAATATCTGCGGGACATGGACAGGCAGAATAGCGTGCAAAATGCCAAATTGGAAGACAGAAGATGAAGTCGAAGAGAATTGGTCTCATTTTTAAGGTCAAATACTTTTGTGATTAAAAAAAAATTGTAGATTTGTGATAACCACAAATTATAATTAACAACTACATAATGAAGACCATAATACAAATTGTACTTTGGATAGTATGTATCGGATTAGGATACTTGATTTATGAATCGGTACAAGCCCCTATTGAGTTTAAAAAAGTGAAATTAGCGCGATATGCCCAAGTAATTTCCAATCTTAAAGACATTCGGGATTCCGAGGAAGCTTATAAGACCGTAAATGGAAAATACACCAAAAATTTTGATGCCTTGATCAGTTTTGTGGATACAGGCAAATATACCATCACCCAAACAAGGGATTCCTCCTTTATGGAACACGATAAGCGATATGGAATAGATATGCTTCGGGAAGTTAAAATTATTGACACGTTAGGTTTTGTATCGGTAAAAGATTCTTTGTTCAAGGGTGACAATCGATATAAAACCATGATGAATGTCCCTTTTGCCCAAAATGGCGAAAAATTTGAGCTCGACGCAGGGTTCATTGAAAAAAGCGGTTATAAGGCCCCTGTTTTTGAGGCAAAGGTTAAAAAGGACGTTGTTCTTTATGACCAGCCCGAGGATTTGATGGCTCGGGAAAATACTTTTGTGAACGTAGAGGAAGTTAATGGCAATGAAATTAAGGTCGGCTCCATGAAGGAAGTAAGTACCAACGGAAACTGGCCTCCTATCTATGACAAAAAAGACAACAAATAGCACCGTAGGCAACAATCCTACTTCGGAATACCATAAGTTGTCCATTCAAATCAGTTTGAATGGACTTTCTTTTTGTGTACTGGACACTCTGGACAACAATTTGCTGATATCGGAGCAACGCACCTTTCCAAAAGAACTTATCCCATTCGAGGCACAGAAGAACCTAAAAGAATTATTGGAAGAGTACAGGGTGACCAAGTATACCTTTTCCGAGGTAGTTGTTATACATCGCAATAAATTATTCAGTTTTGTTCCCAAAGCTCTTTTTGATGAAAAAGAACTGGCAAACTATTTAAAGTTCAATGCCAAGATCTTGGCCAATGACCTTATCGTTTACGACGAAATTGAAAGCCATGACCTCGTTAATGTCTATGTCCCCTTCGTCAACATCAACAACTATATCTATGACCTTTTCGGGGAGTTTGAATTTAAGCACAGCAGCACCGTGCTTATTCAATCCCTATTGAACCATCACGGCAATGGCAACGACCCGGTTTGTTATATACAGGTGCTGGAACAACAGATGGATATTACGGTGATTGCAAAAAAGAAATTGTTGTTGTTCAACAGTTTTGACTTTACGACCAAGGAGGATTTTATTTACTATCTTCTCTTCACCATGGAACAGTTAAATTTGGATACTTCCACAGTAGCGGTTAAACTCTTTGGAACCATAGAGGAAGGAGATCCCAACTACGACATTTGCTACACTTATGTGAAAAACGTTTCCATCTTTGTCCCGCCCAATCTACCCTACCATTTAGGTGGCCGCGAGCAGGAAAGTATCGATTTCACTACCTTAAATGCCCTGTAATGCGGATAATTTCCGGGAAATATAAGGGAAAGCGCATTACAGCACCCAAAAGATTGCCCGTTCGACCAACGACCGACATGGCCAAGGAGGCCCTTTTCAATATTCTGAACAACAATTATTATTTCGAGAAAATCTCTGTTCTGGACCTCTTTTCGGGAACCGGGAACATCAGTTTTGAATTCGCTTCCCGGGGCACCGATCAAATTGTAGCTGTAGATGCCGACTTTGGCTGCGTAAAGTTCATAGGCCAAACAGCACGGGAGCTCCATTTTAATATAACGGCCATAAAAAGCAATGTCCTTCCATATCTGGAAAAGGCGGCCCAAAAGACCGATATTATTTTTGCAGACCCCCCCTATGATATGGCATTGGCCGAATTTGAAAGAATATCCGAACTGGTGTTTAAAAACCAATTGCTCCGGGAGGATGGAGTGTTGATCATAGAACACTCAAAGCAAATGGACCTCTCTTCCTCCCTGCATTTCTCCCGGGAAAGAAAATATGGAGGAAGTGTTTTTAGCTTTTTTGAGAATCCAAAGCAGGGTTAGAATTCAAGTTTAAGCTCAAACTCAAGTTCAAGTTCAAAGGAAAATGTAGGAATAAGTTCAATTCCAAAAATATTGATTCTGTTGTTAGTGGATTACAAAATTTGAATTTATGCAACAAAAACTCCCTTTTATCCTATTCCTTATTGCATCCCTATCCATTTTTGGCCAAAGTGACAAGGCGAAAGAACAAATTAATTCCTTGATCGATACGTACGCCATGGCCAGGGAAAATGGGGATTCTACCTTGTTACAACGCATTCTAACCACGGACATCGATCAATTGGTATCCACAGGGGAATGGCGCAATGGCCTGGATGAATCGCTAAAGGGCATGCAACGGAGCACAACTACAAAGCCTGGCACCAGAACCCTTACCGTTGAAAAAATAAAATTTCCAACCCCTGATGTAGGTGTTTTGGACGCCCGGTATATCATTCAAAATGCCGACGGTGAACAAAGGAAAATGTGGAGTACGTTTATTGTGGTCCGTGAAAAAGGCATTTGGAAGATAACCGCAATTCGAAACATGTTTCCTACTGGGGATTATTGATGTGAAAACTTGTACCGGCTGCACTTCCCGGGGATAAAATCATGGGAACACCAAATGGACGGGCATAAAACAAAAAAGCCCCGACGATAACGTCGGGGCTTTTCAATATTTAAAAAGAAACCTATTTCTTCTTCTTTGCAGAAGCTTCCATTTTGTCCTTTAATGCCTGCAATTGCTCGTTGGCATCCCCAAGGGTAGGTTTGGACTCCTCCGCGCTGACAGCAGCCCTTTTGGCAGCGGCCTTAACGTTGCGGTCCTCTTCTTCCCTAAAGATAGCGGTGTGGCTTGCAACGACCCTCTTGAATTCCTTGTTGAACTCAATGATCTTAAATTCGGCCTCTTCACCTTTGCCAAGCTTCTTGCCATCTTCCTTTTCCAAATGACGGGTAGGAACAAACGCTGTGATATCTTCATTAAAGTCGATAGTGGCTCCTTTATCCACAATTTCGCCAATGCTGGCCTTGTGAACGGTTCCCACGGCAAAATCCTCCTCGTACTTGTCCCATGGATTCTCGGTAGTCTGTTTGTGGCCCAAACTTAGTTTACGACCTTCAACATCCAATTCCAATACCTCTACTTCCAAAGTATCGCCAACGGTTACAAATTCTGATGGGTGCTTAATTTTCTTGGTCCAGGAAAGGTCGGAGATATAGATCAAACCGTCGATTCCTTCTTCCATTTCTACAAACACACCAAAGTTTGTAAAGTTTCTGACAATTCCTTTATGTTTGGAACCAACTGGGTATTTAGAAGTAATATCGGTCCATGGATCTGGGGTCAATTGTTTGATACCCAAAGACATTTTACGGTCTTCACGGTCCAAAGTAAGGACCACAGCCTCTAGCTCGTCACCCACTTTTACGAAATCCTGGGCAGAACGCAAATGCGTGGACCATGACATTTCGGATACGTGGATCAATCCTTCCACACCTTCGGCAACTTCGATAAACGCACCGTAATCCGCAATAACGACTACCTTGCCTTTTACCTTGTCCCCTACTTTGATCTCATCGCTCAAGGCATCCCATGGATGTTTCTCCAATTGCTTAAGACCCAATTGGATCCTGGATTTGTTATCATCAAAATCCAATATAACGACGTTCAATTTCTGATCCAATTCTACCACCTCGTTCGGATGGTTGATTCGGCTCCAAGAAAGGTCGGTAATATGGATAAGACCATCCACGCCACCAAGATCGATAAAGACACCGTAAGAGGTGATGTTTTTTACAACACCTTCCAATACCTGTCCTTTTTCCAACTGGCTGATAATCTCTTTTTTCTGTTCTTCGATATCGGCTTCGATAAGCGCTTTGTGGGAAACAACTACGTTCTTAAACTCATGGTTGATCTTGACCACCTTGAATTCCATAGTTTTTCCGACATACTGATCGTAATCCCGGATCGGTTTCACATCTATTTGTGAACCAGGCAAGAACGCCTCAATGCCAAAGACATCTACGATCATACCTCCTTTGGTCCTGCATTTTACAAAACCATTGACGATTTCTTCCTTGTCATGGGCTTTGTTTACACGCTCCCAAGCCATGATAGTCCTGGCCTTTCTGTGGGAAAGCACCAATTGGCCACTCTTATCTTCACGGATGTCAATAAGAACCTCAACCTTATCGCCAACCTTTAAATCTGGGTTGTAACGAAACTCGTTCAAGGAAATGACACCTTCGGATTTTGCGTTGATGTCGATAATGGCCTCCCGATCGGTAAGATATACCACGGTGCCCTCTACCACTTCCTCATCGGCGGTATCCACAAAGTTTTCGGCGACCAAGGATTCGAACTCCTTCAATTTGGAATCGTCCACACGCTCTATTCCTTGCTCGTACTTATCCCAGTTAAAGTTCGCCAAGAATTCCTTGGGATCTTGTTGTACCGGGGTTTCCTTTTTTACTTCTTGTGTTGCTTCAGTGGTTTCTTCCACCTCTACTGTTGTTTTTTCTTCAGCCATTGCTGATTATAAATTTGTATTCCACAGGGTTACAAGAGTTAAACGATTACCGTGGAAGATGTTATTTTTAATTTTCCTTACTTGCCCCTTTCCTCTTGACGCTTCGTGAAAAAGGTGTGCAAAAATACAACATAAAAATGGTTTTACAAACCTATATTTCCATGAGGTTCCTGTGTTTTACATAATTTGTCCCTTTTCTATGGAAATATTGCAAATATCCTTATCTTGAGCGTATAAAATTTAATCATTAAAAGAGGACAATTATGAGTGTTAAAGCAAAATATCAGCCAGTCTTGGATCTCGGGGAAAAGTTGAACGTTCAAAATGGCGACGTTAAAGAGGAAGGCGGCATCCTTAAAATAAAAGGCACCACTAAAGATCAATACGAAAAAAATCTGTTGTGGGACAAGATCAAGGAAATAGGGGGACAAAACCCATCCGATCTAGTGGCCGACATTAAAGTAGCCGACACTTCGGTATACCACAGACATACCGTTAAAAGTGGGGAATCGCTTAGCAAAATTGCCAAGTTGTACTACAATGACCCCATGAAATACAAAAAGATTTTTGAAGCGAACACTAACATTTTGAAAAATCCGGATTTAATTCAACCGGGCCAGGTCCTGGCAATTCCGAATTTGGAATTTATGAACCTTTTAATCGAATTTAAAAATCATAAATTACCCCAATTGTCACATTGGGCGGAGTCGAAATGTCTTGGTTTCACGAACATTCAAGTTTTCGACTACGCCCAAACTGACATATACAATGGCTTTTAAGCCTTTTGATTGCATTTTTCAATGACGCGGAGGGCATAGTTATGGATTCTTTCAAACTGTTCTTCCAGACCCATATCGCTATTGTCAAATTTTATGGCATCCGCCGCCCTGCGCAAAGGTGAGAATTCCCTATGGGTATCCAGATAATCCCGTTCCTGAACATTTTTCAGCACCTCGGGATAGGATACATTTTCCCCTTTGTCCAACAATTCCTTGTAGCGTCTAAAGGCCCTGGTCTCCGGTGAGGCCGTCATAAAGATCTTTAATTCTGCATCGGGAAAAACCACCGTCCCTATATCCCGACCGTCCATAACGATTCCTTTTTTCTTACCCATCGCCTTTTGCATATCCACCAATTTGTGGCGTACTTCCTCAATGGCAGCTACCTTGCTCACCTGCTGGGAGACAGGTAATGCCCTGATTTCCTTTTCCACATTTTCACCGTTCAGGTACATTTCGGAAAAGCCCAACCTTTCATTATATACAAATTCTAAATTTGCCTTGGGCAAAAGTTGAACCAATTCGCTCGCATTTTCGCTATCGATATTATTAAAACCGTTTCGCATTGCAAAAAGTGTAATCGCCCTGTACATGGCACCCGTATCCACATATATATAACCCAGTGCCTTGGCCAATTGCTTGGCTATGGTACTTTTCCCGGTAGAAGAGTATCCATCAAATGCTATAGTAATTTTTTGCATGACCTAAAAATATGTAGAATAAACGGTAATGGTTCGGTAAAGAAGTAATCAAACTTGCCGATTTGAGCGCAATCGAAAATTTCACGTTGTTGCTTATCCTTGCTTTTCAACTGCGCCCAATGTAACACCTGTTTTAAAACTACTACTTTTTATATTCCCTTACCCGTCATTTAATTTTTGAATTATAATTTTTTTGCATTTTTTACATTTTGATCCGTAACCGCGATATCGATAACCTCGCTCATATCCGTTACATAATGAAAGGTCAGTCCCTTGAGATATTCTTCTTTAATTTCCAAGATATCCCTACGGTTTTCCTCGCACAAGATCAACTCCTTGATCCTGGCACGTTTGGCGGCCAAAATTTTCTCTTTGATTCCACCAACCGGCAGCACCTTGCCCCTTAGGGTTATCTCCCCTGTCATCGCCAAACTCTTTTTTACCCTTTTTTGCGTAAACAGGGAAACCAAGGAAGTAAGCATGGTTATCCCGGCACTGGGCCCGTCTTTTGGGGTAGCTCCCTCTGGAACGTGGATATGCACATTGTATTTATCAAAAACTTCGGGATCTATCCCAAAATGATCGGCATTGGACTTTATGTATTCCATAGCAATGGTTGCCGACTCTTTCATAACCTTGCCCAAGTTTCCTGTAATGGTAAGGTTTCCCTTTCCCTTGGAAAGTATGGATTCTATAAAAAGAATATCACCACCTACACTTGTCCACGCCAGTCCGGTCACCACTCCGGCTACCTGGTTGTTCTCGTATTTATCACGTTCCAACCTTGCGGGGCCCAAGACCTTTTCCACATCCTCGTTACTGATCTTTACATTGTATTCTTCCTCAATTGCTATTGATTTGGCCGCATAGCGCACCATTTTGGCGATTTGCTTTTCCAGACCTCGGACCCCGGATTCCCGGGTATAGCCTTCCACAATCTTTTCCAATTGTGGCTTGGCAATCTTTAGATTTTTTGGGGTCAGCCCGTGTTCTTTCAGCTGCTTGGGCAACAAATGTCTTTTGGCAATCTCCACCTTTTCCTCAATGGTATAACCGGTAACGTTAATAATCTCCATCCGATCGCGCAACGCGGGCTGAATGTTGCTAAGGTTATTTGCGGTGGCAATGAACATCACCTTGGACAGGTCATAGCCCATTTCCAAGAAATTATCGTGAAAATCGCTGTTCTGCTCGGGATCCAACACTTCCAACATAGCCGAGGACGGGTCCCCCTGATGGCTACTGGCTAGTTTGTCTATCTCATCCAGGATAAATACAGGATTGGAGGTCCCCGCCTTTTTAATACTTTGGATAATCCTTCCCGGCATGGCCCCTATATAGGTCTTTCGATGGCCCCTTATTTCGGCCTCATCGCGCAACCCGCCCAAGGACATTCGCACATATTCCCTGCCCAAGGCCTCGGCAACCGATTTTCCCAAAGAGGTCTTACCAACGCCCGGAGGTCCATAAAGGCAAAGTATGGGCGATTTCATATCGTTTCGCAATTTCAACACTGCCAAATACTCAATTATCCTTCGCTTTACATCTTCCAGTCCGTAATGATCTCTATCCAAGATCCTCTCCGCCCTTTTTAAATCGAATTTATCCTTTGAAAATTCGTTCCAAGGCAAATCCAAAAAAAGATCCAAATAATTGCGCTGAATGGAATATTCCGCCACCTGGGGATTCATTCTTTGCAACTTGGCAAGCTCCTTTTCAAAATGGTCCCCTACTTTTTTGCTCCATTTTTTCTTTTTCGCCTTAAGGGCCATGTCGTCCACTTCCTCTTCATAGGACATTCCGCCAAGTTCCTCTTGGATCGTCTTCATTTGTTGGTGCAAAAAGTACTCCCTTTGTTGCTGATCCAGATCGCTCCTCACCTTGGATTGTATGTCGTTTCTCAACTCCAACTTTTGGAGTTCCACGTTCATATATTTTAAAGTGGCAAGCGCCCGATCCTGTTGGTTTGGAATTTCCAAAAGTTCCTGCTTATCCTTAACGTCCAGATTAAGATTGGAGGCCACAAAATTGATCAGGAACGAATTGCTTTGAATGTTCTTTATGGCAAAGGAGGCCTCGCTCGGAATATTGGGATTGTCCCTGATAATCTTTAAAGCCAGTTCTTGGATCGAATCTATAATCGCCAAAAACTCTTTGCTGTCCATTTTTGGGCGCACCTCCTTGGCTTCGCGAATGGTAGCCGTCATGTATGGCTTTTCGGTAAGCACTTCCGCAATTTCAAATCGCTTTTTTCCCTGAATGATTACCGTGGTATTTCCATCGGGCATTTGAAGTACCCGTAATATTCGCGCTACGGTACCCAAGGTATTTATGTCGTTCACTCCCGGGGTCTCCGTCGCCTCGTCTTTTTGGGAGACCACCCCGATTACCTTAGATCCATTGTTGGCATCCTTTATCAACTGAATTGATCGATCTCTGCCCGCAGTAATGGGAATGACCACTCCAGGGAACAAAACCGTATTCCTTAACGGCAGAATTGGAAGCGTCTCAGGAAGCGCTTCATTGTTAATTTCCTCTTCATCTTCTGGGGTCATTAACGGAATCAGCTCCGCTTCATCCCCTATTTCCTGCAATGACATTCTGTCAATATTTATAAAATTAGATTTACCCATATATGTTTTTCGGTCATTCTGTCATTTTGCGTCAATAACCGTTGTTTTAGTTTAATTATAACCTCAATAAAAACCCTGTAAACCAAGACCGGACCATATCGAAGATTCCATTTTACGCTCCTTAAGGACAATTGTTGTGCCAATACAAGAAAAATAATAAAAAAACTGTAACAATCCTTAAATTGACATATCTATTAGTCAAAGAAGATTATTAAAGCAATTACTTTTTGAGCCACAAAAAAGAAAATATCGAGGTGTTGTTACGCTGGTGCATGGAAGGAAAACAAAGCGCCCAATTAGAGGTTTACAATCGCTACTATAAAGCCATGTACAATACGGCCCTTAGAATCGTAAAGGATAGTATGGAGGCAGAGGATGTAATGCAGGAATCCTTTTTGAGCGCCTTTACAAAACTGGACAGCTACAAAGGGGAAGTTACCTTTGGTTCCTGGTTAAAGCGCATCGTAATAAACAACAGTATCCAACATTATAGAAAACAGCAAAAGAACAACACTGTTGAAATAAACGAGGTATTGTACAAGGTCGAAGATAACAACGGAATTGATTTTAATGATGGAAGTACGGAACAAAAGGCTCAAAAAGTACTGGAAACCATGAAAACGTTAAAGGACAGTTATCGTATTTCTTTGACCTTGTTTTTGATCGAAGGTTACGATTATGAAGAAATTGGCCAGATCATGAACTTGAGCTATGCCAGCTGCCGGACCATGATTTCGAGGGCCAAGGAGAGTCTTAGAAATAAAATGTTAATCAGTGCCCGTATTTAAAGTCCGATAACAGCGTTCCGCTTGTTCCCAAGCTTTATAGCCCAGACTCTGGACAATATGGACAAAACAAATTAAAAAATGATGGAAAATAAAAATTTGGAAGACGTTTTTAAGGAGCTCGAAGGAGCATTTGATTTGGAAGATCCACAGAAAGGCCACCAAGCACGCTTTTTGCAAAAACTCCAAACCGACCAAAAGGTAGTAACCCTTCCGCGCATAAGAAAGAATTGGTGGAGACCCCTTTCAATCGCTGCTTCCATGGTCGTCCTATTGTCGGTCGGACTTGGTGTGTACAACTCCTTCCCCACCAAACAGGAAAGAATTGCCAAAATATCGCCAGAAGCCTCCAAAACAGGGTTTTATTTTGCCAACCTGGTCAATGAGCAGGTCAATGCCCTAAAAAAAGAAAGTACCCCAGAGACCGAAAAGATAATTGCGGACACCATGAGCCAATTATCAATGCTGGAATCCGATTATCAAAAAATGGAACAAGATCTTTTGAACGGTGGCAACAGCAAACTTATTCTGAGTGCCATGATTACCAATTTTCAAACAAGAATAGCCCTTTTACAGGATGTCCTAAATCAAGTAGAAACAATTAAATCCGTTAAAAATAAATCCAATGAAAACAACATTATATAAATCCGCAATCTTAGTATTCCTCCTATTTCCGAGTTTCTCATCCGCCGATTCAACAGATCCTATCGCAGGTGGAGGATGCGACCAAGTGGAGGGCTTTGCAGGAAAGTATACCAAGGAAAAGACGATCAAAAAAGAGTTCCAAGTGAATTTCGACGCCCTATTGATGGTTACCAATAGTTATGGGAATCTCAACATCACCTCTTGGAATGAAAATAGGATCCTTATCGAGGTACACATCAAGACCAATGGCAACAATGAAGAAAAAGTAGCCAAGAAACTGAACGAAATCGATGTGCAATTTAACGCCAGTAGTAGCCAGGTATCTGCCAAAACAATTTTTGATAAAGGCGGGAGCAACTGGAGCTGGGGTTGGGGAAACAACAACAACGTTAACATGCAGATCGATTATATTATAAAAGTGCCGGTAAAGAACAACGTAAACCTCAACAACGACTATGGCGGTATAATCTTGGACCGTATTGATGGCCACGCCAAAATTAAATGTGACTACGGCCAATTGGAAATTGGGGAACTCCGGGGCCGAAGCAACCAGCTTAATTTTGACTATACCACCAAATCCAGAATAGGGTACATCAATAGTGGGGAGATCAACGCAGATTACTCTGGCTTTACCATAGAGAAAGCGGGCAACCTGGTTATCAAGGCCGATTACACCAATTCTAAGGTAGAACAGATGGAGAATTTGCAATATTCCTGCGATTATGGAAATATTGATATAGGGGAGGCCAAGAATATCCAAGGGGATGGGGACTATATCAACATAAACCTAGGCACGTTACATGGAAATGTGGATATAAAATCCGATTATGGCAACCTGAAAATCAAAGAATTGGCGGCGGATGCCGGAAACGTACAGATAAACACCGATTATACCGGAGTGAAAATAGGATATCACCCCGATTATCACTTTAATTTTGAAATCAAAACCGAATATGGCAATGTACGAGGCAAGGATGATTTCGAAATCAACATTAGTAATGAAAAAAATACAGAAAACTATTATAAAGGGTTTTACGGCAGCGATAACAGCGGGAAAAAAATGTATATACAAAGTGAATATGGGGATGTTTCCTTTAGTAAGAATTAGCTCGAGATACGAGGTACGAAGTACGAATTACGAAATTAGAAATACGAATTAAGAATTCAATGTAAAAAGGTGGACCAATCAAGGAGTTGAAAATCCATAAAAATAAACAGTTAAAAAATCAACCTAAAATCCAATTAAAATGAAAAAATTACATTTACTCGGCCTAGCACTTTTATTAACTGCGGGTGTAAACGCCCAATGGGGCAAAAAAATAAAAGGAAACGGCAATGTGGTAACGATAAACAGGACCACCTCCGATTATGATGCAATAGATATGTCGGGCTCTTATGATGTGGAATTGGTGTCGGGCCAGGAAGGAAAACTAAGCCTGACCGGGGAGGAAAACCTCTTGCAATATATTGTGACCGAGGTAAAAAATGGGAAACTGATCATTAAGGTGGAAAAAGGGATAAACCTAAGTCCATCGAACAACAATGGGATATCCCTTCGCATACCTGTAGAAAGCATCAGCGCCTTAAGTCTTTCGGGATCTGGGGATATTGTGGGACATACCACAATTAAAACCGAAAATTTTGAAACCGCCCTTTCGGGTTCCGGCGATATATTTTTGGAAGTAGAAGCCAATTCGGTCTCTGCTGCCATGTCCGGTTCTGGAGATATAGAGCTCAAGGGAAAATCTACCGATTTCAAAATAAATGTATCCGGATCTGGGGATATTGATGCCTATGGACTGGCTGCCGATAATGTAGAAGTATCGGTTTCAGGATCGGCAGATGTGGAGGTAACGGCCAACCAAAGCATCACTGCCCGGGTATCTGGTTCGGGGGATATCAGCTACAAAGGAAATCCACAGAAAGTAGATACCAAGTCCTCGGGGTCTGGTGATATTTCGAAAGGTTAAAGGTTAAAAGTCTCTCTCCCCAGCCCCTTTTGGGGAGAGGGAGTTTGAACGTGACCGGCCTGAATATTTTTTGAGCAGTAGACAGCCATTTGAAAAAATGAGACGATTGACCAAATTTATCGAAAGAAACCTATCAGGAAAAAAGGTCCTTGGACTTTTTATTCTGACCAATGTGGTTTACTTTTTTATGTTAACCATCACTATTCCCAATACAATGAAATTCGCCAACGGAATGAAATTGTTGGATATGATGCCATTGGGATATAACCCGAAATATGTAAATGAATTATTCGTTGCCCTCGGAGAAAATGGTCGTTGGACCTATCTGACCAACCAAATACCCGTAGATATGATTTATCCCCTGCTGTTCGGCTTATCCTACTGTTTGGTTATAGCTTATTTTCTTAAAAAACTGAACAAACTGAACGTACCGTACAGCTATCTATGCTTGCTTCCAGTGATCGCTGGAAGTGCAGATTATTTCGAGAATATCGGCATAATAGCGATGTTGAAAACCTACCCTGAATTGCCTTCGTTTTTAGTAAAGACAACAAATTTATTTTCAATCCTAAAAAGTATTTCGACGAGCACAGTTTTCATTGCCCTCATAGTTTTGTTAATTTCACTAGGATTTAATGCTGTAAACAGGAAAAGACAATGAGGTATATCGGAAATTTAGCAATGCTCTTTTTTACCGCGTCCATAAGTGCACAAACTTATTCCGGCGCTCTTAAATATGGAAAGTCCTCTTTAGACTACGATATAAGCCTGGTTGAAAGGGATCACCACATAAGCGCTTTGTTTTCAAGTGTCGAGATGAATGCATATGAAATCCCCTGCCAAAATACGTCTTTCAAAAATGACAGCCTTAAATTTTATGTCGTTAGCGACTATTATACTTACGAATACAAATTCGGTAAGAACAATGAGAATTTCGATGGCCACTTAAAAATTTATTCGAATGAAAATGAGCAATTATTGAACACATTTGATACCGAACTGATTCAAGAAAATAAAACGGAACGGAACATAATTAAAAAACAGGATTTTAGTTTCACTTCCAATGGACTTAAATTATACGGGACCCTATGGGAACCGAAAAATTCGAAAAGGCGGGGTTTGTTTTTTGTCACTTCCTCACAGGGAAACGATCGGAGCGGCACTAACGCCGAAGCTTCCTATTTTGCCAACTTAGGCTATACCGTTTTTAATTACGACAAGCGGGGAACGGGGAAATCTGATGGCAATTGGCAATCTGCAACGATAGAGGAGCTATGCTCGGACGACATTAACGCGATTCATTTTTTCGCAAAAAGCAGTGGCATTCCCCTATCTGAAATAGGAATAAAAGGGAGTAGTCAAGGTGGTATCAAAATACCTTTTATATTAAACCAAATACCGGAGTTGAAATTTGGAATTTCCGTAAGTTCCCCAAGTGGCTCCCTTTTGGAAAGTGATTTAAATAGTTGGAAAAACTCAAATATAGACCAGATTGGCAAAGAAAATATTAAAGCTGCCTACGAGGCTCAAAAAGCGGGATATGATTATTTAGCAAATAATTTGGGCTATAAAGAACTAATCGCTACTACAAGGAAATATAAAAGTCAAAATTGGTTTAAATACATTTGGATTCCCGAAGAAAATGTCCAAAAAGATTACAAATTAAATTTTAGCGGGCTTCCGTATCTTAAAAAGATCAGCCAGCCCATCCTAGTAATCCAAGGATTATCGGACAGTGTTATTCCAAAAGACAGCTACAAAATAATCGAAAAGGCCATAAAAAAATCTGAATCCAAGAAATATAAAATTTTGACATTGGATAACACGACCCACTCAATGACCATTGTAGATAAATCGTTTCCTTATTTCCAAATTCTATCCCCTAAATATTTGGTCTCAATAGTTGATTGGTTAAATAAAATTGAAAACGATTAAGGCGGCCCTACCATCTACTGGTGCTACGCCCCTTCATAGGAATACTGTAAAGCATGTGACTTTAACTTTGTAGGCAATAAGTGTTGACGTAAGCATTGGGATTTGGCCCTTATTCTTCCCTAGGCAAACGTGCGTCCCTCTCTGCAATTTGATAAACAAGTGCTGCAATGACTGTTGCGTTGATCATCATATCGCGTTCTGGAACATATTCCAAAGCATCCAAATTGGTGTGATGCGTCACCGTTGAATAGTTTAACGGATCCTGGATGATTTGAAATCCGGGTACCTTGTAATAATCGAAAACATCGTGATCTGTAAAATTCGTATTTTGAATGGTTAGATTATTAACATCCAAATAGGAATATGGGGCTAACATTTCTTCAAAAACCGGCCTTACCGCTTCATTTCCTTGCAAATATATTCCCCGCATTTGGCCAGCACCATTATCCATGTTGATATATGCAGAAATTTTTTCCACCTCTTTTTTCCGAGCCGTTTCCTTTACTTTTCCGAATTGATTTTCCGCATATGCCATGGAACCCAAATATCCTTGTTCTTCGCCTCCCCAAAGGGCGATTCTTATTGTTCGTTTCGGTTTTAGGCCAGATGCTTTAATAATTCGCATAACTTCCATCATCACGGCAGAACCTGCTCCATTATCCGTTGCCCCAGAAGCGGAGTGCCATGAATCGAAATGTGCCCCGATCATAACCACCTCGTCTTTTAATTTTGGATCGGAACCCGTTATTTCACCAATAATGTTCACATTGTTTTTAGGATTTAAATAAAGTTCAGAATCCAATTGAAATTTAATTTTTGGATGAACCTCCCTTTCTGTCAAGCGTCCCAATTTTCCGAAATTTTCTGGTGAAATCGCAAAATAGGGTACCGTCTTTACATGCCCTTCCCTAAAATTATAAGTCCCACTAGGATGAATTACCCCTGGAAACAGAGGGGATGTCCCCAAAATACTTATAGCTCCTTCTGCTTTTAAGAAAGCAAAAAAGGCATCATCCTTTCTCATAAAACTATCGAATATGGCATCCAAATTCCCTATTAAATCCACATCTCCTATTGAGGGACCCAAAGGCGTATCCGCTGTAGGCACAATAGACTTTTCAGCTGCCTGTATTTGTTCATCGGTTAATCGCGTTGAAAGTGGGTCGAACAGCATATTTTGTTCCGGGGCCGTCCCTATCAATATGGTCTTTCCCTGTAGTTTTCCACTCCATTGCTTTTTTACCTGATCTAAATCGGAATAATCTTTTATCCAAATTAATTCCCCAGTTTGCACACCGTTGGAGCTTTCGGTCCATGCATACGGATAGGCTTGTATTTTCATATAAGCGGGTTCTGTCATTTCCATATTAAATGATTTCACTTCCCAACCCATGCAATCATCACAATAATTCTCAAAATACACCTTGTCGACTCCCCAATTTTCCAAGGTTTTTTTTGCCCATTCTGCAGCTGTGTAATATTGGTTTGTTCCGGTCAATCTGGGGCCATAAACATCCGACAAGTCAGAAATAAGGTTCATAACTTGCGATTTCTGAAAGCCTTCCGTATTAATTTTAGCAAGTGATCGTGGTAGGGTTTGGCCTATAGCCGAGTTTCCAATGAAAAATAACGCTGCAATAAAAATTTTAGAAATGATTTTCATACGTTTAAATTTTTGTAATTACCCGATAACAAATTAATTAAAAAAACCGCCTGAATAACAAGTCGGGCAGGTTGAGAACGTATATAACCGCTATGTCCGTTTCATATCGTGCATATTGGTTTAGCCGGTTACAATGTAATGAAATTAAGAAGGAATAATCCAGTTACAAACCTTTTTTAAATTTATGCTGACCAACAATCTTACCGTTCCAGAAGCCTCAGAAACCAATTGCCAACTTTGGTGTTTAACCCATGTAATCGTTGATTCAAAACATACTTAATAGCACTGGTTAAGCTCTAAAACCTTCTAGTTCACAAATAATTACAAGATTTATTGTATTTTTAAAAGGCACAAACAAGGGCATTTTACCATTTATTCCCCCTGGTCGGGATAATGGGATGTTTTGTATTAATAAAAACCATTGGTCCGGTTCAGGATTAAGGTATAAAAACAATTCAATATGGATAAAATGACACAAACCATGGTCCAAAACCTGCACAAAAAAACAGGTAAAACTTTGGAAGAATGGGTCGACATTGTAAAGAAACAGAACTTTGCAAAACACGGCGAGATTATATCGTTCCTTAAAGATCAACATTCATTTACCTACGGTTTTGCCAATCTTGTTGCCCACAAAACAAGGGATAGCGATGCCGGCTCCGCTGCTAACACGGACGACTTAATTACCGCTCAATACAAAGGGAAGGAACACTATAAAGCTGTTTATGACAAACTTATAACGGACATAAAATCCTTTGGAAACGACATCGAAATTGCTCCCAAAAATGCTTATGTGAGCTTGCGCAGAAAGAAACAGTTTGCAACTTTACAGCCGGCGACAAAAACAAGATTTGAAATTGGTATCAACCTGAAAGGACAGGAGCCAACGGGTAAATTGGAAGCCGAAAAACCAAATTCAATGTGTTCCCATAAAATTAAAATTTCTGACCTTAAGGAAATTGATATGGAAATTATGAATTGGATAAGAACCGCTTACGACAACGCAAAATAGTACAACCATGAAAAATATTAAAATCGAGTTTAAATGGGCAATCATCTTTTCCGGGGTTGTATTGCTGTGGATGTTATTGGAAAAATTGTCCGGACTGCACGGAAAATATATTGACTATCACCTTTACCTAACCAACCTTTTTGCCATTCCTGCAATCATCATGATGGTAATGGCCTTAAAAGACAAGAAGAAAAATTATTATAATGGAAAAATGAGCTACAAGCAAGGGTTGATTACGGGCAGTATTCTGTCGCTCATTATTGCCTTGATAAGTCCATTGACACAATGGATAACCTCATTTGTCATAACACCCGAATATTTTCCCAACGTGATCAAACGTTCCGTAGAATTGGGCTATTTCCAGTCAGTTGCTGAAGCAGAAGCAAATTTTAATTATCAAAACTACGCGAAACAAGGAGCGATCGGAGCCTTGGTCATGGGGATTGTCACAACAGCCATCGCCATGATTTTTATAAGGACGCGGACAAAAGTCCCCGAATAATTAAAGGACGCACAATCGTATTTGTCCGTTTTTTGGCGAGAGCGACTAAGGTCTTCCCCATCCCGTTCCGGTGCACGGGGCGTCCGTGCCTGCCCATCAAGTCCTCGATATAGAAATATTAAAATTTCCACGGATTAAAATTAATTTTTGGCTTTATCATACCTTTAGAAGGCCCCAACATGAACATCTTATTTTTTTCGCTTTGGTCGGGATAACAAGTTGTTGTGTGTTTATCTAGGGGTAGCACGTATGACCTTATTCATTTCAAAATGGGAAGAATACACTTATTTGAATTTGAGGACCAAGAATGGTTTCCGACATTTTTAAGGAATTATATAACTGACTTTTTACAGTTTATGTCCAATAAAACAAAAATGTACAAACCCGTAATTCCCATAATCGAAAAAGGTTTGAAAAGAAGTGGAACCAAACAGATCGTCGACCTTGGCTCCGGCGGAGGTGGCGGGCTTATTTGGCTGAACTCTATATTAAAAGAAGACATTCCCAACTTGAAAATAGTTCCAACGGATCTTTATCCAAACATTCCGGCCTTTAAATTAACAAAAAAGAAGGCAGAAAATTTTGAGTTTATAGAAAAATCAGTCGATGCGAGAAGGGTGCCCCATGAACTAATTGGGTTAAGAACACAATTTTTGTCGTTCCACCATTTCAAACCCATGGAAGCACAACAAATTTTACAAAATGTGATCGATACAAACGGTGCCATTGCTGTTTTCGAGGCACAAGAAAGAAGTTTAACGAGTATTGTGGCTATGCTTTTTTCGCCCTTGTCCGTTTTTTGGTCAGCCCCTTTAATCCGACCATTTAAAATTAAGAGAATTATTTTCACGTATTTAATTCCGATCGTGCCATTATGTGTGATTTGGGACGGTGTCGTTTCCTCGCTACGGACTTATTCCTTGAAGGAAATGAATGATCTTACCGAAGACTTGGATGGAACGGAAAACTATGAGTGGGAGATTAACAGAGTAAAATCCGGACCAATTGTCCTGTTGTATTTACTTGGGACAAAAAAGACATAAATACGTGTTACTACCATGAAAAACAACCCATAAACCTATATTGATAAAGAATAATGAAACACATTTATATTCTTTTTTTTATCCTGGCATCCACAACATTTTGCTTGGGCCAGGACATCAACATCGGTATACGCGATACTGTCTTTTCAACGGTTTTGGACCAGGGAAGGGAATTGGCAGTCTATCTACCCCCAAGTTATTATTCAACTCCAGATCAAAAATACCCTGTCCTTTACATTTTGGACGGAGATTACAATTTTCAGTATGTGGCCGGCATTTTGGAGCTGGAAGGGGGCATAAGTGAACGAATCCCGGAGATGATTTTGGTGGCCATTTCAGGAAAAGGTACCAATACCTACCGCAGAAATTGCAAGCCCAACCTCGAAGGCGTTGAAGACAAGGGAAATGCGGATAAAGTTGTCGAGTTTATTGCCAAGGAATTGATTCCATATGTAAATTCCAAATACAGAACAGACGACTTTAAAATTCTGTCGGGACATTCCCTGGGCGGACTTTTTGTTACGAATACGGCACTTAACGATCCCAAGTTATTCGACCGCTATATTGCCATAAGTCCAGCCCTATGGTGGGCAGGGAATGCTATTGACCGGGTGGCCAAGCAGAAAGTAAACGACAAGGGTTATAAAACGAAAATGTATGTTTCCCTTGCCAATGAGCAAGGAATGGGGGTGGATAGCTTTCTTGGTGCGGCAACGTCCAGTTTCCTAAAAAAAAGTACCACCGTTTACGGAATTGCTATTTTATTTATAGTATTCGCCATTGGTTGGGGCTTTATGCGCAAAAAGGTGCTTTTTCCAATACTTTTGGGGCTTATCGGAATAGGTATTTCCGGGTATTTAATATATTGCTACTACCCCCAAAGCGAAGACTTTAAGTTCAGAAAATTTACCAATGAAAACCATAATTCGGTAGGCGAACCTACATATCGTTGGGCTTTGGAAGACATATTTAAAAAATGGCGCGTCAACAAGGACTATTTTGATTCTGCCGAAGGCTTAAAAAGTCATTATGAAATGGTAAAATCTACCTATGGCAGCACTTTTAATATTCCCTATACCACACTCGGAAACACTTTTTACATGGTACGGAACAATCCCGAGGAACTTTCAAAAATAGAGTCAACCCTAAAAACTAATTATAAAAGCGCCTTTGAAACATTCAATATTTACAGAGCGGGAAGGATACTGGAAGAACAGCCCACGGCAAGTGAAGAATTAATCAACGAAGTGCTCGTTATAAATCCAAAATCTTCAGAAAGCTACCATCTTTTGGCAAAAATAAGGTTAATTGATAACAACACTAAAATGGCCGACTCATTGATTTCCAAAGCTATTCAATTGGCCAATTCCCAAAAGCAACGACAATGGAAAATAAACGAACTGACCGAGACCAAAAAAGAAATAACGGAAAAGGAATAACAGTGGCGAATCGAGATTTATACTAATCTATATTTTAAATCCCCTTACGAACCAGAACAAACATTTGGCAAGAAAATTCCAAGGGGCAAAAAACCTAATTTTATGAAAGCGGCAATACGCAGGGGATATGGTTCCCCGAATCAAATAAAAATTGAGGATATTGAAAGACCGATCCCAAAAGACGATGAAGTACTAATCAAAGTCCATGCAACCACGGTAAATAGAACGGATTGCGCAAACCTTACGGCCAAACCGTTCATTATGAGATTTGTTTTGGGGCTATTTAAACCCAGGAAAATAATAATGGGGACAGATTTTGCAGGGGAAGTAATTTCAAAGGGAAAAAATATAGAGTCGTTCGATATTGGTGATAGGGTGTTTGGCTTTAATGATATCGGGTCGGAATCGCAAGCCGAATACACAACCGCAACGGAAGAAAATTTATTTAGAATTCCCGAAAATATGGATTATAAACAAGCTGCAGCTAGTTTGGAAGGCGCTCATTACGCGTACACCTTTATACATAAAGCGACCATAAAATCCGGACAAAAAGTTCTAATAAATGGGGCAACTGGCGCTATAGGTTCAGCACTTCTACAATTTGTTAAACAATATGACGTAAAAATAACGGCTACCTGCAATACCAAAAATATTGCACTGATAAAATCCTTAGGGGCGAACAAAATTTACGATTACACCAAGGTGGACTTTACCATTGACGATGAAAAATACGACTATATATTTGATGCGGTCGGCAAAAGTACATTTGGAAAGTGCAAATCGATTTTAACAGCAGAGGGAATTTACATATCCTCTGAATTGGGCCCGTATTCCCAAAACGTTTTTTATCCCATGTTGACCAAAATGTCCGGCCAAAAAGTAATTTTTCCCATCCCTTACAACAAGAAGAAAACGATACCGTACATCAGCGACCTATTGGGGAAAGGAAAGTTCCGGCCCTTGATCGATCGGGAATACATGTTGGAAGACATAGGGAAAGCTTACGAATATGTTATGACGGGAGAGAAAACGGGAAACGTAATAATTGGGATCCATCCATTAAATCCCAATAATTCCGACACTTTGTAACTATTTAATTTCAAGATTATCATAAAGGCAATAAAAATGATTCAAAACCTAATAAAAATGAAATCAAAAATATTAATATTCCTTACGATATCAACCTTATTTACCTCTTCCATTTGCAAAGCCATGGACACTAGGGTTCCGAAAACAGGAGGTTTTAATATGGAAAAGGATTTGTTGTTGGTACAAATGGATTGTAAAACCGATGTAGATGACCTTCAAACCGCGGCCGCCTTGGTCACCTTAATGTCCAACCCCAAATTTTCAAAAATAAACTACCACGCGGTTGCCGGCACCTATGGTACCCAAGAAGGGTTATACGTACCTCCCAATGATCTTTTTCAGCTTGCTTTTGGAAATAACTGGACAGATGCACACAAAAATTTCAAGAACGCAATAAAGCAGGTCAAAGTTATGGTTGAAAAAAACCTGGCAAACCAAGGGGATATTTGGATTGCAGAGGCAGGTCAATCCGATTTTACCGCCGATCTGGTAAAAGCTATTCAATCCGATTTCCCGGAAATAAATACTTCGGAGCGCATTCACGTGGTTCAACATAGTGATTGGAACGAAAAGACCACTACCCCTACAAAATTACAATTCGTTAAGGCCAACACAGATTACAATAAGATAGCCGATGGCAATGCAGTCGGAAACGGAACTCCAGGATTTCGTTCCCCGGAATATAACCAGTGGCAGGAGAAAATCCGGAATCCTAAATTGATCAAGATATGGCAGCTTGCCATTGATTTATCCAACAAGTACAATGGCGAAGAGGGCCGCTACAAAAATGAGGCAATTTCAGCTGGTGGACTGGACTTTTCGGACCTTTCGGAGGTGTGCTGGATTTTGGGGCTGCAAGACATAAGGGATACGGAACAGTTTTTTAATCTTTATGCCAACTAAAATAAATCCCCGATAGTAGAGAGCCTTACCCTTACAGTCATTTAGGCTGTGGATTTTTGTTCACCCGGGTCAGCAAAAATGCCCCAACGAGAAAAAACAGTCCCAGAAAAATGGTGGCATCCCGCATACTTCCGGTTATCTGGGAAATTAGGCCATACATAAAGGTCCCGATCACGATCCCAATTTTCTCAGAGACATCATAAAAGCTGAAAAAGGAGGCCGTATCCGTAGTTTCTGGCAAGAACTTGGAATAAGTAGATCTGGAAAGGGCCTGGATACCTCCCATAACAAGTCCCACAAAACCTGCGGCAATGTAAAAGTCGATCGGGGTGATGACAAAATAGGCGTAAACACAAATAAACACCCAAAGGATATTAACAATGATCAATGTCCTTATATTCCCGAATACGGTGGAGGCCTTAGCGGTTACCGTAGCCCCGGTAACGGCTACGATCTGTATCACCAAAATACTAACGATCAAGCCAGTGGTTCGCTCGCTATCGGACCCCCAATGGATTTCCTCCTCCCCAAAATAGGTGGCGATCAGCATCACCGTTTGTACCGCCATACTGTATACAAAAAATGCACGGAGGTAGCGTTTCAATTTAAACTCCCCACCCAACTGCAGCCATACTTTTCTTAGTTCCCTAAATCCGTTGAGCACCACATTTACCCTGGGTCCCTCTTTTTTGTAGCCTTTAGGCAGATGATAAAAGGTATACTGGGCAAAGGCAATCCACCAAAATCCCACGGAAACGAAGGAATATTTCATGGCTTTGATTTCGGCCATCTCCCCAGGGGAATCATGTATTCCGAAAACCCCGGGCTTCATCACCATCGCCAAATTGAATATCAATAGGATAACACTTCCTATATACCCCAAGGAAAAGCCTTTGGCACTAATGCCATCCTGTTGCTCCGGGAAGGCAATATCGGGCAAATAGGAATTGTTGAAAGCAAAACTGACCCAAAATCCGACAAGACCAAAAAAGTAACAGATGAGGCCGATGTAAATATTTTCTAACGAAAACCAATATAATCCGATACAGGATAATCCCCCGAGATAGCAGAAAAATTTCATGAACAGCCGTTTATTTCCCAGATAATCGGCGATTCCGGATAAAAAGGGGGTAATAAAGGATATAAAGAGGAAGGCAAAAGAAGTTGTATAGCTGATCAGGGGCGCCCTGGCAATCTCACCGCCAAAAACGGTTACTTTTTCAATTTCGGCAATGCGGAATAACGAGCCATAAAAAATAGGGAATATTGAGGATATGATGACCAGGCTATAAACCGAGTTCGCCCAGTCGTAAAAGGCCCAGGCATTCAATAGTTTTCTGCTTCCTTTTGGAAGTGCTGATCCTTTCATAGGCAATGGTCACTCTTGGTGGGAGAGCGGGTTGGTACTTTTAGATGTTGGATTTAAATCGGTTAACAGGTTGATGGCTACAAGTTAGAAAAATACTTAAATAATCGGTCCTAAAATTTTCCTTTTGGTTCCCATGCACATCCATACAAATCAAAACAAAGCCTTATTTCTGAAAGGTGGTCACTCCAAATTTTCGGGCCTCTTCCTTGGCCAGAGGTGCCCATTGTGTCAGATTGGCAATCCTGGTATCGTTGGAGGGGTGTGTGCTTAGGAATTCAGGTGGTGCCCCCCCGCCTTGGGCTTTCATTCTTTTCCACAATTCCGGGGCTACATCCGGATCGTAACCTGCGATGGCCATGAGCTGCAATCCTATCCTGTCGGCCTCGGTCTCATGACTCCGGCTAAAAGGCAACATTACCCCCACTTGGGAGCCGACGCCATAGGCTTGGTTAAAAATTTCACGGGTCTGGGGGTCTTCAATCGCAATATTACCTGCCACGGCTCCCAATTGTTGCAAGGTACTCGCACTCATTCGTTGAGATCCGTGATTGGCCAAAGCATGGGCCACTTCATGCCCCATAACAACCGCTATCCCGGCCTCATCCTTACAAATTGGGAGTATGCCCGTGTAGAACACGATCTTCCCACCAGGCATGCACCATGCATTTACCGTCTTATCATCTACCAGGTTATATTCCCATCGATAATCCTTAAGGTATCCGGGATATCCATTGGCATTGAACCATCGTTCCGCAGCCGACGCAATACGTTGGCCCACCTTGGTGATCATCTGAGCCTCAGGGGTTCCCTTGATTACCTTGTTTTCCTTCAAAAATTCGTCATATTGGGCGAATGCCGTTGGAAAAATCTGGCTATTGGGATAAAAGTTAAGCGTTTTTTGCCCTGTAAAAGGATTGGTTTTACACCCATCGGCCACCAATAAAATAACCAAGGCCAACACCACTTTTTTTATAACGCCATTCAATTGCATATTCAATATTAATTTACTGTTTTACATTAATTACCCTGATAGCCATCTCGCCTAAATCTATGCGATACGGGTCCAAGCGATCAAGGGGCACCTTGTCTGGTTGACCAATTTAGAGGTGTTCCCTGAATATGCTTGATGCAATCGATTATTTTTTTATCCCTTGGCCCTGATCCCTGGGCACGGCAGATGGATCAAATCCTATAATCAAAAATATTAATAATTGAGCCTGGGGTTCGAAAGACACAAACAATTCTTATGCCAAACCTATTTTCCAATAATATGGAGCACGGTAAACTCCTTATTAATTTCTATGGAACTGTTTCCGTTTAATTTGAGCTCCGCCAACGAGACCTTTTCATTGTCCAACTGGATGGATGTAATCTTAAACGGAAGGCCGTGTATATGCAATTTAAACTTTTCATAAGGGGTTATATAGGTCCCGTCCTTAAACTGCTGTATGATAAGTTCCTTTTCCTTGCCCTTCAATTTAAAGTTCCTTAAGCTATACCGTCCTTTCTTATAATCATAACCATCTTGGGCGTCCTCATATACCATAGAATTTTCAATCCCCATTTTGTAATATACATCTAGGGTCAATTCCTTGATATCCAGCTCTCCCACATACTGCTGCACCGGATATTTTGGGATTATGGCCCCTTCCTTTACAAATAATGGAACACTATCCAATTTGGCGACTACCCACCGTTCTATACCTCCCGAAACGATCTCGTCTGTCCAATAATTATACCATTTTCCCTTGGGAAAATACATTCTTCTGCCTTGGGCATTGGGTTCCTGAATGGGACATACCAATAGCTGTTCCCCAAAAATAAACTCATCCGTCCTAAAATGGGTTTGTGGATCTTCTTGATCATAATAGACCAAGGATTGCAACATGGGAGACCCCTCCTTGGTGTATTTATAGAACATCGTATATAAATAAGGCAATAGTTGATACCTCAATTCAATAAATTTCCTAGAAATGTCGGTGATTTCATCCCCGAAAGACCAAGGTTCCTGATCGCCATGGTCCCCACTGGAGTGAACCCTGCAGAGCGGATGAAAAATTCCAAGTTGGATCCATCTTACAAATAGTTCGCCACTGGGTTGTTCTGCAAATCCTCCTATATCCGATCCCACATGGGACATTCCGCTCATGCACATCCTTTGGGCCTGTACGTTTGCGATCCATAGATGTTCCCATGTGGCAATATTATCCCCTGTCCATGTAGAGGTAAACCTTTGGGCACCGGAATATGCGGAACGGGTTATTACAAAGGGCCGTTTAGGATATACATATTTCTTAACACCTTCATAGGTAGCACGTGCCATCTGGGTGCCGTAAATATTGTGTGCCTTCCTATGGCTGCATCGATACCCGTCGTAATCGTGCCTTACGTCCAATGGAAATGTTTTGGTAGGCACTTCCATGACCGCAGGTTCGTTCATATCGTTCCAAACCCCTTTTATTCCTATATCCCCAATTAACTCCTTATAGAGGCCGGCCCACCATTCCCTGACCTCAGGGTTCGTAAAATCGGGAAAGTTACATTCTCCCGGCCATACCTTTCCACGCATATAGGGACCATCCCCCCTCTTGCAAAAATAATCCTTATCCTTACCCTCTTGATAGATCCAATAGTCCTTGTCCACTTTTATTCCCGGATCTATGATCGCTACGGTTTTAAAACCATCTTCGCTAAGCTCACGAACCATACGTTTTGGATCTGGAAAATATTCCTTGTTCCAGGTAAAGCAGCGAAAGCCGTCCATATAATCGATATCCAAATAAATACCATCACAGGGAATTTTCAGGTCCCTAAATGTTTTGGCCACCTCTTTTACCCTACTCTCCGGATAGTAGCTCCATTTACATTGTTGAAATCCGAGGGTCCATAATGGTGGCAACTCCGGTTTCCCCGTAAGATCGGTATATGCTTTCACCACTTGGTCCATTTTAGGGCCATAAAAGAAATAGTAGTTCATTTCACCTCCGTCAGCCCAGAAACTGGTTACGTTTCTTCGCTCATGGGAAAAATCGAAATAGGTCCTAAAGGTGTTATCGAAAAAAATTCCGTATGCCTGATTATTTTGAAGACCAACATAAAAAGGTATGGCCTTGTACAATGGATCTTGGTCCTTGCCAAAGGCATATTGATCCATTGCCCAGTTATTTACCCGCTTCCCTTTGAGATTTAAATGTGTCGCCTTGTCCCCAAGCCCGTAAAAACTCTCGGCGGTTTGGGCCACTTTGCTCATTTTTACGATATTCCCACCAAACTCATAGTTTTCCTCCCAATGAAAGCCCAATTCGTCCTGATTGATAATATTGTCCTCCAAATCGGCAATCTTGATCTTTAGGTCCAGCTTCTCTATATAAATCTTTAACTTTGAGGTCTTTACCAAGTATTGATCTGGTCGGTCCTCAACTTCCAAGTGATTGAAGCCCAAGATAACTTCGTCGCTTATGGCATAGGAAAAATCGGGTTCAAATACATTCTCGGTGGCATATCTAAAACGCAATACACTGTCACGTAGGACCGTGAGTTCTAGTATAACCCCGTTCTCTGTAGTAAAATAAAGTTTATCGGTATCCTTTTTAAAGTCTGTTACTGTATTGGGATATAAATTTCCCTTAAATTCCAATTCCGTATTGGTGATCATCGTTGATTCATTTTATGGACCTGCAAAAGTAAGCACATTGGATTGTTTTATTAAAAAATATTACAACCAATTATGAACTATAACGTTGTAGTTTGGAGTTAATTATTTAATAATGACCGTACCGAGGGGCGGTAAGGTGATTTCTATGGATTTCTCGTACCCATGGGATGGGATTTTAGTGATCTTGATCGCTTTGTTGCAAATGCCACTTCCTCCATATTTTTTATCATCGCTATTTAAAATCTCTTTCAGCTTTCCAGATTTTGGGATTCCTATCCTATATTTTTCCCTGGTTGCAGGCGTAAAGTTAAGGGCTACAATAAGGTCGTTCTTGGAGTCGTGCCCCTTTCGGATAAAGGTAAGCACAGAATTTTCATGATCCCCATAGTCTATCCACTGAAATCCTTCAGGGCTAAATTGTTTTTCATATAGGGCAGGATTCTCCTTGTATATCCTGTTGAGGTCTTTGACAAGTTGCTGAACCCCGGCATGAAAATCGTACTGCAAAAGATACCAGTCCAGGCCGCTTTGGAAGTTCCATTCCGAAGATTGGCCAAACTCACCCCCCATAAATATCAGGTTGGTACCCGGATGTGTGAACATATACCCAAAGAGCAGTCGCAGATTTGCAAAGCGTTGCCATTCGTCCCCCGGCATCCGATATAGAAGGGATTTTTTTCCATAAACTACCTCATCGTGGGAAAACGGAAGCATAAAGTTCTCGGTAAAGGCATATGTCGCACTAAATGTAAGGTCGTTTTGATGATACTTTCTATAGATCGGTTCTTTCTTAAAATACTCCAACGTATCGTGCATCCATCCCATCATCCATTTCATGCCAAAACCCAATCCGCCAAGATCAACAGGTCGGGAAACCCCGGAAAATGCAGTAGACTCCTCCGCAATGGTCTGTATGCCCGGATATTCACCATACACGGCCTGGTTAAGTTCCCTGATCAGGGACATCGCCTCTAGATTCTCATTGTTTCCGTACATATTGGGTTCCCAGTCCCCATCCTCACGGGAATAATCCAAATATAACATGGAGGCCACCGCGTCTACCCTAAGGGCATCGGCATGGAATTGATCTAGCCAGAACATGGCGTTGCTGATCAAAAATGCACGTACCTCGTTTCTACCGTAATTAAATATCAAACTCTTCCAATCGGGATGATATCCCTTTCTGCGATCCGGGTGTTCATACAGATGGGAACCGTCAAAAAAGCCCAATCCGAAGGCATCTTCCGGAAAATGGGAAGGTACCCAATCCAGGATTACCCCTATATCGTTTTGATGCAGCTTATCTACCAGGTATTTAAACCCTCCCGGCTCCCCAAATCTAGAAGTAGGGGCAAAATACCCTGTGACCTGGTACCCCCACGATGGATCGTATGGAAACTCCATTATGGGCATCAGTTCCACATGGGTAAAACCCATTTCTTTGACATAATCGACCAAATCGGTCGCCAGCTCGCTATAGGTTAAAAATTTGTTGTCCTTTGACTTTTTCCATGAACCCAAGTGCACCTCATAAACGGAAAATGGTCTATCCAAAGAATTCTTATCCTTCCGATAACCCATCCAATCCTTGTCCTTCCATTCATAGGTATCCTCCCATATGATAGATGCATTCTGGGGGGGATGCTCGCAATAACGAGAAAACGGATCCGCCTTTTCGGTGACCACGCCGTGATTATTGGAATGAATTTTATATTTATATATTTCCCCTTTGCAAATACCCGGCAAAAATCCCTCCCATATTCCACTTGCGTCCCAACGCACGTTCAAAGGATGTTCCCCGTCCCTCCAATCGTTAAAATTTCCGATTACGGAAACGGTCCGGGCCGTAGGCGCCCATACGGCGAAGTAGGTCCCTTTTTCCCCATTGAGTTCCATGGGGTGGGAGCCCATTTTTTCATAAAGTCGATAATGCTTGCCCGATTTGAACAGATTGATATCAAATTCGGAAAAAAGACTATAAGGAATAACGTTTGGCATAGGATACTGTTTATTACAATATTAAACAACTTTGGTTAAAGTTAGGATAAATTGCCCGTCTAACTTTTAATTATGCAATAACTTTACGGCGAAATACCCAATAAAATAAAAATTGGAACGTTTTTTGAAAAGAGCAAGGTGAAGTTGGATTCCCTAACTTTTCAAAAATTTAAATCTTAAAAATTATATCGTATGAAAAAACTAGCATTAGCAATAGGAATGTTTCTGGCTCTGTTTATAGTCTCCTGTGAAGGACCCAATGGGCCTCCAGGACCGGAAGGACCTCCAGGACCGGAAGGAATTCAAGGTCAAGTTTTCGAAGTGGAGAACGTAAATTTTGATTACGACGCCAGCAACAACGTCTTCAATACGATTATTCAATTTTCCGATTTCACAAATTTCGAGATATTGGATAGCGACGCAGTTTTAGTCTATAGGTGGGATGGCCAGATCGATTTTGAAGACGGAAGTAAAAAAGATTCTTGGGGACTTATCCCCCAGAATTTCTTTTTGTCCGGGGGAACCATACAATATGTAAGTACCCACACCTCCAATGACGTACAGATATTCATTGATGGCAATTTTAATATGGCTAATATTTCTACCGAATTCACGGATAATCAAATCTTTAGGATAGTAATACTACCTAGTGAATTTGCACCCAATGCAAAAGTGGATAAGGCCAATATTGATGCCGTTATGCGCACCTTGAACCTTGAAGAAAAGGATGTGAGACATTTTCAATAAAATTGACCCTTTAATGATTAAGAGCTTTCTAAGCCCGGATTCCTATAAAGAATCCGGGCTTTTTGTTCTAGAACTGTTTAAACTTGCTCCAAAAGTATCCGCATTTTGCAGAAATAACAATTGGAAACGGGTTTGCCTATGGTTTCGAACCCAAGATAATGTGGCAATTTAGTGATGCCTACACTATGGGCTTTCGGTTTGGTTTTGTAACTTTGCGCATTCGTTTAAAAATTCAAAAAATATATAGATGGGCAATTTCGATATTATTGTTTTGGGCAGTGGCCCGGGTGGTTATGTAACCGCCATAAGGGCTTCCCAACTAGGTTTTAAGACCGCCATAGTGGAAAAGGAAAACTTAGGCGGCGTATGCCTTAATTGGGGCTGTATCCCCACCAAGGCATTGTTAAAATCGGCCCAAGTTTTTGAATACCTAAAACATGCAGCCGATTATGGCCTTAAGGTTGACGGTGCGGACAAGGATTTTACGGCAGTGGTAAAACGTAGCCGAAATGTGGCCGACGGTATGAGCAAAGGGGTCCAATTTCTTATGAAAAAGAACAAGATCGAGGTTATCCTTGGAACAGGTAAACTGAAACCGGGCAAAAAAATTGCGGTCACCGATGCGGATGGAAAAGAGACCGAATATGGGGCCGACCATATAATTATTGCTACGGGAGCCCGGAGCAGGGAACTTCCAAGCCTCCCACAGGACGGAAAAAAAATTATTGGGTACCGTCAGGCAATGAGCTTGGAGAAACAACCAAAAAAAATGATCGTTGTCGGCAGCGGTGCAATCGGAATGGAATTCGCCTATTTCTATAACGCCTTGGGCACTGAGGTTACCGTAGTGGAATTTTTGCCCAACGTGGTCCCCGTTGAAGATGAGGACGTTTCAAAACAGTTGGAACGCAGCTTTAAGAAGGCTGGCATTAAAGTTATGACCTCTTCTGAAGTGACCAAAGTAGATACCTCTGGTGATGGTGTAAAAGCTACCGTAAAGACATCAAAGGGTGAAGAGATTTTAGAAGCCGACATTTTACTTTCCGCTGTTGGCATTAAGAGCAATATTGAAAATATAGGTCTGGAAGAGGTGGGCATAACCACCGATCGCGACAAAATTATGGTCAATGATTTCTATCAGACCAATATTCCCGGATATTATGCCATTGGTGATGTAACCCCAGGACAGGCATTGGCGCACGTAGCCTCCGCCGAGGGCATACTTTGCGTGGAAAAAATTAAGGGCTTGCACGTAGAGCCGTTGGATTATGGAAATATTCCCGGCTGTACCTATTGTTTACCAGAAGTAGCCTCGGTGGGACTTACGGAAAAGCAGGCCAAGGAAAAAGGATTTGAGCTTAAGATTGGGAAGTTTCCTTTCTCCGCCAATGGCAAGGCCCAGGCATCCGGTACACCAGACGGATTTGTTAAAGTAATTTTTGATGCCAAATACGGGGAATGGCTGGGTTGCCATATGATCGGGGTCGGCGTTACGGATATGATCGCCGAGGCGGTAGTGGCGCGTAAGCTGGAAACCACGGGACATGAGATTTTAAAGGCAGTTCACCCACACCCTACCATGAGCGAAGCTGTTATGGAAGCCGTTGCCGACGCTTATGGCGAAGGGATACACTTGTAAAATATTGCTATTCCGTTTGGGGTTTATTGTTCAGAAGCTTTTAACCATAAACCCCAAACAACAAACCTTTTAACCAAAAAGAATGTTGAACGCATTTAGAATTGTCGCTATCCTTGAAGGTATTTCCTATTTGTTGCTCTTTGGACTTGGAATGCCGTTAAAATATGCAGCAAAAATTCCTGAGCCCAATATCTATATCGGGTATGCCCACGGGTTTTTGTTTATCGCCTATGTCGTTATCGCCATTGTATTCTGTATGGAAGCAAAATGGGGATTAAAACGATTTTTAAAACTTTTTATCGCCTCACTGCTGCCGTTCGGCACCTTTTATGTAGAAGAAAAGTATTTAAAACCTTTAGCCTTGACAAGGGCCAAAGTCTCATAGTAGGCTCTGGATCGCCAAATCGTAGCTTTGTAATCCGAACCCAAGTATTACGCCCTTGGCACCTGCAGAAATATAGGATACGTGCCTAAATTCCTCCCGTTGAAAAGTGTTGGAAATATGGACCTCGACCACAGGGGTCTGAATGGCCTTTACCGCATCCCCTATCCCGACGGAAGTATGGGTGTAAGCTGCCGCATTAAGGACGACTCCATCATAAGAATACCCTACATCCTGTAATTTCCCTATAATTTCCCCTTCTATGTTGGACTGGAAATACTCCAATTGCACCTCCTTAAATTTGAATTGGAGTTGGGCAAAATAGTCCTCAAATGAACTATTGCCATAAATGTCGGGTTCCCGCTTGCCCAAAAGATTAAGGTTGGGTCCGTTTATGATGATTATTTTCAATGATCAAAATTTATTGTTTCCAAAAGTTAAATGTAGCAAATTTGAATCGCACAATCAAATGCGAAGCGTTAGTAATCATTTATAAACATATAAACCCCTAAACCTATTAAGCACTATCTTTAGATAATGAATTGGAAGAAAGCTATACAGGATTATCGGGATTACATCAAATTGGAACGTGGGCTGTCCACAAATTCCATAGTTAACTATACACTCGATATAGAGAAACTCCGACTTTTCCTTGATGAACATCAGGTTAAGGAATCCCCATTGGAAATAGGCAAGGAAACCGTGCAACAATTTATCCATGAGATAGCTGGCAAGTTAAACGCAAGGTCCCAATCCCGAATTATTTCGGGTCTTAAGAGCTTTTTCGATTATTTGGTCTTTGAGGATTACCGCAAGGATAATCCGATGGACCTGATAGAATCCCCAAAAATTGGCAGGAAGCTTCCAGATACCTTGTCCGAGGATGAAATTGACCAGCTGATACAGGCAATAGACCTGTCCAAACCGGAAGGAACGCGCAACAAGGCTATGCTCGAAACCTTATATGGCTGTGGACTTCGGGTATCCGAACTTATCGGAATGCAATTGTCCGACCTATATTTTGAGGAAGATTTTATCAACGTGACCGGGAAGGGGAACAAACAACGGTTCGTCCCAATAAGTCCTATCAACAAAAAATATATTGACATCTATAGAAACGAGGTCCGCAACCATCTAAAAATCCAAAAGGGTTTTGAAAACACGCTATTCCTGAATAGAAGAGGGCGAAATCTTACCCGCGCCATGGTCTTTACCATCATTAAACAATTGGCGGAAAAAATAGGGTTGCAAAAAACGATAAGCCCACACACCTTTCGGCATTCCTTTGCAACCCATCTGTTGCAGAACGGGGCCGACCTAAGGGCCATTCAGCAGATGCTGGGCCATGAAAGCATTACCACCACCGAAGTGTATATGCACGTAGACCGATCCCATTTGGCGGAAGTGATGCAGGCCTTTCATCCGAGAAGCGGTAATTAATCGGCAATCAGGGAGCAGTTGCAGGTGGCAGTGTTCCCTTTGAGAAAGTTCAAGGTTCAAAGTTCAAGGTTCAATGATGAAGGTTGAAGGTCTAAAGGTTTATGGGCAGGATCACAGTAACACGGTAACTCCGCAACTCAGTACCAACCACTCAATCCTTAAATCGGGTATAATCCTTTTTAAAGGGACGGATGATCAACCGCGCTTCCCTGTCAAATCGCACGTAGTTATAGACCCAGTTGACAAAAACCACGGCCCTGTTCCTAAATCCGATAAGAAAAAACAAGTGTACGAACATCCAAACAAACCAAGCAAATACGCCTTGGAAGCGAATGTTCTTCATATCAACCACCGCCTTGTTCCTACCGATAGTAGCCATACTTCCTTTGTCCCTATAAGAAAAGGGAAGCTGGGACTTACCGGCAAACATCCGTAGCAGGTTATCGCCCAAATTCTCCCCTTGCTGTATGGCCGGTTGCGCCATCATTGGATGTCCATTGGGGCAATCCTTCGTCTCCATGTACGCTATATCGCCAATTGCAAAGATATCCTCGACGCCCATAACCTTATGGAATTCGTCTACCTTAAGCCTATTTCCAGGGGCCAATAAAGTTTTGGCAGACAAGCCTTTTATGGTGACCCCCTGTACGCCGGCCGCCCATACCAACGTAGCGGCCTCAAAGACCAAATCGGTCTTTGTAGTTACAGTTTTCCCGTCATAATTTATTACCCGTGTGTTTTTCCAAATCTGCACCCCCAGTTCTTCAAGAAATTGTTGTGCCTTCTCCGAAGCCCTTTCGCTCATTTCCTTTAAAATTCGATCACCGGACTGAATTAGATGGATTTGAGCGCGACGGGTATCCAGATCCGGATAATCCTTGGGAAGGATTCCTTTTTTTATTTCTGCAAGGGCGCCCGCCAACTCCACCCCCGTAGGGCCGCCACCCACGATCACAAAATTCATCAAGGCATCCCTTTTGTGAAGGTTGTCCGTCAACAAGGCCTGCTCAAAATTCTGAAGGATAAGACTCCTAAGATTTAAGGATTGGGGTATGGACTTCATGGCCATACTCTGCTTTTTAAGTTCCTTGTTCCCGAAAAAATTGGTCTCGGAACCCGTGGCCAATACCAAATAATCGTAACTTATCTTACCAATATTGGTTGTCAGGGTCTTTTCTGAAACACCGATCTGCCTTACCTTGGCCAGTCGAAAATAAAAATTGGGATAGTCCTTGAGTATTTTTCGGATGGGATAGGCAATGGAATCGGGCTCCAATCCCCCCGTGGATACCTGGTACAACAAAGGTTGAAAGGTATGGTAGTTGTGTTTATCCAACAATACTACCTGCACTTCCTTTTTGCCCAATTTTTTGGCAAGCGCAACGCCACCAAAGCCACCCCCAATAATAACCACCCTAGGCAAGCTGGTTTTGGGGATATTCATATCCGAATCAAGTTCCATGGCATAAATTTAAACATTCGGGAGAACCATGTGGCAAAGTGTCTTAAGTTTTTCTATATTTCAACGTACCAAGCAAGTGTAATGGCTATGGCCAGGGACAAGTGGATTCAAAAAAACATAAGGATCCCCCCTCCAAAGCGGAAACCAATCATCGAAAACATCGATTTAAATCCGTTTACTTGTAACAAACAAAATAGAACAGCTACTAATCCAACGGATAGCACTAACCCGCCGTGAACAAAGAACTAGAAAATAGTTTTGTAACAGAACTGGAAAACAATCAGAACATCGTACATAAAGTATGTCGTTTATACACAAACGACCAAGAATCGCACAATGATCTGTTTCAAGAAATCGCCATCCAACTGTGGAAAGCCTATCCCAAATTTAGGAGGGAGGCCAAATTCACAACATGGATGTATCGGGTAGCCTTGAATACGGCCATCACCCAATATCGCAAGACGAAAAGAACGATTCCTACCCAAGATTATGAATCCGTAATCCATAAAATAAAGGCAGACGAATACGACGGACAGGAGGAACAAAGAATACAATTGCTCTACAAGGCGGTAAAACAACTTGGCGACATAGATAAAGCCTTGGTTTTTTTGTATTTGGAGGAAAAAGACTATGGAGAAATAGCTGCGACCTTAGGTATATCCGAAGTAAATGCACGCGTAAAAATGAATCGGATCAAGACCAAACTAAAAACAATAATAAATCCTTAGTAAAAGATGGAGGAACTGGAACTTTTAAAAAGGGATTGGAAGAAAAAGGAAGAAGAACTTCCTAGACTTTCCCGTACGGAGATCTATCCTATGATTTTGAGGCGGTCGACCTCCATAGTCAAGTGGATCTTTTATATCAGCATTATTGAATTCGTTTTTTGGACCACTTTGAACATTGTCACTTCCGATTCGGAATCTTGGAAGCAAATGAGGAACATCCATACCTATTATTTTATGGTGGGACTTACCATCCTCAGCTATATAATATTGGTTTATTTTATTTATAAATTTCACTCCAATTACAAGAGGATATCCTTTACGGATTCTTCCAAGAAACTGATGAAAACCATATTGGACACTAAAAGAACGGTAACCCAATACGTGTGGTTTAACCTATCCATTTTTATGGTCTCACTTTTGGGAATGATGTACGGCACTTTACGCTATGGGCAAGATGGGGAAAAGATCCAGCAATTGGCACTTCAGACAGAGAATGAGACCCTGTTCTGGGTCCTGATCTGCTTCCTATGTTTAATAAGTACAGTGGTTTTCTTGGTGCTTTTGTGGCTCTTCTATAAATTATTGTACGGTATACTCTTAAAAAAATTGAGACAAAACTACAATGAATTGCGGCAGATGGAGGTATAAGGCCTAGCTAGGAAATCGTCTAACTACTGCCGGACAGGGCCAGGAAAACAATAGGAAGTACGAGGTTAGAAGTACGAAATACGAAGTTAGAAGATCGAAGTTAGAAGTATAAAATTTAGGTATGGTGTGATGGTCAGCAGATCAAACCATGGTCTTTATCCATAGGCAAGTGCACCCTTCGACATAAAAATTAGGCCTTCCATTTGCGTTGCTTGTTCTCTTCCTCCAAGGCTGCAAGTTCCTTTGCCGGAATTACTTTGAGGAAAGATGGATGTTGCTCTATGGCGTACTCCAATTTTTCAATAATAGATTCAAAAGATTCATTTTTATAATCAATTTCCAAGGGCTCCTTGATTATTATGGATTGCAGAATGCCCTTTTTCTTTATACGAAGGCCCTTTTTATCAAAAGAACGCCGAAATCCGTCAATGACCACGGGCACCACGACCGGCTGGTATTTCTTGATGATATGGGCCGTGCCCTTGCGCAAAGGTTTCCAAGGGGTTGTGGTTCCCTGGGGGAAAGTAATGACCCAACCATCATTGAGGGCGATCCCAATTTTTGAGATATCGCTCATCTTTACTTGTCGATTTACGTCGTGTCCGTCCGCCCGCCAAGTACGATCAATACTTACCGAACCGGCATAGGCCATTATTTTGGTCAATAAGCTTTCCTTCATCGTCTCCGATGCTGCAACATAATAGACATTTAGTTTAGGACTCCATAAATACCCCAAATTCTTTATTGAATTTTCCCTACCTTTTAAACTGGCATTGAACACGTGGAACATGGCCACCACATCCGCAAAATAGGTCTGGTGATTGCTTACAAAAAGTACATTTCTTTCGGGCAGGCTTCTGATAATTTCCGATCCTTCGATTTCCAACGTATTGAAACCTTTGTAACGTTGGTGCGTGATAAGTCCCATGATGCGGATTAGCCATTTTTTTAAAAACAGGATATGTCCAAAGGGGTTTTCCTTGAAAAGACTCATAATTTTTTGGTTGTCTAGCTATCTTTGATCCAAGCCTTCAAAATTACAAAATATAGTCGTTAAAGTACTTGTTTTAGCAATTCTTTGATTTCTGACAATATCATTGCGGTTGCCCCCCACACTATATGTCCGTTAAAAAGAAATGCAGGAACGTCAATATTTTCGGCATACGAGGTGGTCAAATTTTGTACGACCACTTTTTTATCATCCAAAAAATCAATCACCGGAACTTCCACCAAAGCAGCCACCTCCGATTGTTGAAGCACAAAAGGCCCTCGCTTTTTATAAAGTCCGATAAAAGGCCAAACCTCGAAATTGCTCGGGGGAATATACAGATGCGATAATGATCGGAGTACCGTCAATCGTTCTGGGGGAACTCCTACTTCTTCATAGGTCTCCCGCAAGGCCGTGGCCAAAAGATCTGAATCCTTTCTTTCCTGTTTTCCACCCGGAAATCCGATCTGATTGGAATGTACCCCCCCATCGGTGGTCCTCAATATTAAAAGCATGTTTGCTAAATGGTCCGCACCTGGATAAAAAAGTGCCATTACCCCTGCTTTTTTAGGGGTACGATTAGATCCAAACACCGTCTTCAGCTCTTGAATTCTTTCTTTTGGGGCCATTTTATAGTGGGAATCCACCCCTGGAAGCGGTAGATTTTTTATTTTTGAGATCCTATGGGAAAAATCATTAAAATCCATGATGCTTAAGATATACTCGTACCCTACAATTATAGTACTATTTTTTTTAATAGCCTGCCAGGAAGCCCCCAATAAAAACAAAGGCGTTAAAACACAAAAGGTGATAGCCAAGGATACCATTTCTGTGGACAGTGTTTCCAATACCCAAGAAAAGGAGGAGGACAATTTTGTGCTCACCGATGACAATGCCATCGACTTTTTCTATAAGTACAACAAGACCTTGACCGAAGACAAAGTTAAACTGACTACCCGCTTTGGCACTATCACCATTCAATTATTCGACGATGTGCCCTATCACAAGGCCAATTTTATATACCTGACCAAAAAAGGCTATTTTGACAATACCATGTTTCACAGGGTGGTGAAGGGGTTTATCATCCAAGGTGGCAATGCGGACAATAAGGAGACCGGCATTAAAAGAAGTAAAATAGGCAGGTATTTGTTGCCCCCTGATGCCCATAAGGGACATAGGCACGACAGGGGAACCGTTTCCATGCCCAGCAGCGAGATAGACAATCCCCATATGCTGGCCTCGCCCTACGAGTTTTTTATTGTGGTGACCAAACCGGGATCGTACCATTTGGATGGCGACTATACTCCCTTTGGCAAGGTTATCGATGGAATGGATGTTGTGGACAAAATAAATTCCCAACCGATTGGACAAGGGGACTGGCCGTTGCAAAACATTTATATCCTTAAGGCAGAAGTGGTAAAATAGTTGATAGTTGATAGTTAGTTGTTGATGACTTTTCGTTTAACCTGAACCCTGAACTATCAACCAATTTAGGTAGATCTATAAATATTGGGCAAGGCCAATTTAAATTTGACCGCCAACAGTCTGATTGCGATAACGATCAAGATGCCCAGCGCATAGGAATACGTTTCCTCCAAGGGCAATTGCCTTAGCACAAAAAATCCGAGTCCGCCCAAAATACAGGCGGTCGCATAAATCTCCTTCCTAAAGATTACGGGAATCTCATTGCACAAAATATCCCTGGTTACCCCTCCAAAACAGGCAGTAATGGTACCCAAGGCGATACACATGATGGGGGAAAGTCCGACAGCAAGTCCTTTTTCTACCCCAACAAGAGTGTAGAGCCCGATTCCCAACGTATCAAATAACAGCAAGGATTTTTTAAAATAGCTCATACGGGACCTGAACAGTATGGCTACGATTACCGCTCCAAGGATCGTGATAAGATAAGTGAGATCCTTTAACCAAAACAGCGGGGTTTGCCCTATAAGGACATCCCGCAAGGTCCCGCCTCCGACAGCAGTGACAAAACCAATGATAAACACCCCGAAAACATCGAGCCGTTTATCCATCGCCACCATCACCCCCGAAATGGCGAAGGCGATAGTACCGAGAATATCCACGATATAGTAGAACATAGGATAGGTGATTTAACTGTAAAAATAACGAATCATAATCGTAACCGAGGGGCAATATTAACAAATTTTGACGCTTTGGACTGGGTATTTTACCCCTATTTTCAGTACTTTTGAAAACGGTTAAATGACTATGAGACTACCATCACTATTTAGGCTGCACAGAAACAAAACGTACAACTATACGCCTCGCTATTACGATGAACGTAAGGAGCGCTTGGATAATTTACGAAAGCAAAAAGAAGCCAAAAATGACAAGGATTACTTTAAGGGCTACCGCAAAAAGAGCTTTCGCGAAGACTGGAAGACCGTAAAAAGCATGGATCGGAACAGGAATAGTAGGCTTCGGTTTATTATCATTCTCATTTTACTTTTCATGTTTGCATACGCGGCTATAAAATATGGCAAAATAGACTTTATTTATTAATGGCAGATATAATAAAACTTCTGCCAGACCACGTTGCAAACCAGATTGCAGCTGGCGAGGTAGTTCAAAGACCGGCCTCGGTAGTCAAGGAACTATTGGAAAATGCAATTGATGCAGGGGCTTCGTCCATTAAGCTTATCGTTAAGGACGGGGGCAAAATATTGATTCAAGTAGTAGACGATGGGGTGGGCATGAGCGCCACGGATGCCCGTTTGAGCTTTGAACGCCATGCCACCTCCAAAATTCAATGTGCGGAAGATTTGTTTAACCTACATACCAAAGGATTCCGGGGGGAAGCCTTGGCCTCCATCGCGGCCATTGCCCATGTGGATTTATTGACCCGGCCTGAAAATGAAGAAGTGGGCACTTCCTTAAAAATAGAGGGGAGCAAGATAATTTCACAAGAAGTTGCGGTAGGCCCCAAAGGCACTTCCTTTGCCGTAAAGAATTTGTTCTTCAACATCCCGGCCCGAAGAAACTTTCTAAAATCGGATACCGTAGAACTTCGCCATATTACGGACGAGTTCCAAAGAGTAGCCTTGGCCCATCCGTCCATAGCTTTTCATTATTACAACAACGGCAGTGAGCTTTTTAGCCTGCCAAAAGCAAATTACAAACAAAGGATCGTACATATTTTTGGAAGTAGGACCAATGAAAAATTGATTCCCGTCCAAGAGGATACCCAAGTCGTTAAATTATCGGGATTTGTCGGCAAACCCGAATTCGCCAAAAAAAGCAGGGGCGAACAATTTTTCTTTGTCAATGACAGGTTCATCAAGAGCCCATACCTTCATCATGCCGTACTTTCCGCTTTTGAAGGATTGATAAAACAAGGGACCCACCCTGGTTATTTCCTTTATCTGGAAGTAGATCCCGGTTCCATCGACATCAATATACACCCTACGAAAACCGAGGTCAAGTTTGATGATGAACATACTTTATACGCCATATTAAGATCTACCGTAAAGCACAGTTTGGGGCAGTTCAACGTAGCACCAGTACTAGATTTTGAACAGGATCAAAATCTGGAAACACCCTACGAATATCGAAATAGGGAGGGAGTGCTGCCAAAGGTAACGATTGACCAAGCTTTCAACCCATTTTCAAATACGGAACAGAAATCGACTTTCCGCCCACATTATCAAAAGCAAAATGTACAAGGTTGGGAAAATCTCTATGTAGGCCTGGAATCCAAGGTTGGCAAGGAGGCCGATTTTAGTAGCGTAAGTTTTGAATCGGAAACGATTACCGGAAACCTATTTCCAAAATATGGGGAACAAACAGAGACCACGACCACCACTTTTCAGTTAAAGCGAAAATACATTGTCACTACAATAAAGTCCGGAATGGTGGTGATAGATCAACGCAGGGCGCACCAACGGGTACTTTATGAAAAATTTTTAAAAAATATTACGGTCAAAGGAGCTATAAGCCAACAATTGTTATTTCCTTTGACACTTTCTTTACCAAAAGCCGCTATGGCTATTTTTGAAGAAATCAAGGAAAGTTTGACGACCATCGGGTTTGCTTTTGGAGCGGTAGACTCTGAACATCTGGAAATAAAGGGGTTACCTCTATTGATTCCTGCAAGTGAAGCGGAAATTGTTTTGGATGAGCTTATCTCCGAACACCAACAACATCCGGATGACGATAATTTTTCGCATACGGACAGGTTGAGCAAGACCCTGTGCAAATGTTTAAGCGTAAAGACCGGGGACATATTGGACGTGAGTTCCCAATTGGCCCTGGTGAACGATTTGTTTGCATGTAAGGAACCCAAGCTGAGTCCCTTTAACAAACCAATATATATTACGATTACAGGAGAGGATATTGACAATAAATTTAAATAAATGGGTAGAATTACGGACGCAGTAAAACATTTGATCATACTTAATGTGTTGTTTTTTGTGGCAACTTATCTTTATGGAGACCAGATGTATGAATGGTTTTCCCTTTGGTTTCCTAAAAACGAACATTTTGAGTGGTGGCAGGTGGTTACCCATATGTTTATGCATGGGGGATTTATGCACATCCTTTTCAATATGTATGCCCTGTGGATCTTTGGGTCCCCTCTGGAACGTATGTGGGGCAGGAACAAGTTCTTCTTCTTTTATTTTTCGGCAGGGCTCGGGGCAGCGTTTCTGCACACCGCGGTAAATTATTTCTATTTTCAAGAAGGAATGCACGCCTTGGTCAATTCAGGGATTAGCAAGGCACAGGTAATGGAGGTCATCTCCAGTGGGAAGTACAGCCCGGATTGGTACAATATAGCCTCCAAAAGTACCATCGACAATTTTCTGAGCGCTTATAGCACTCCAGCCGTCGGGGCTTCGGGGGCGATCTACGGGGTTTTGGTCGCTTTTGGAATGGCCTTTCCCAATAGTGAACTGTTCCTTATCTTCCTTCCAATACCTATAAAGGCAAAATATTTTATTCCGGTTTTAATAGGGTTGGACCTCTTTTCGGGAATCACCGGTTTTTCAATTTTTGGCGGAAGCATTGCCCATTTTGCCCATGTGGGGGGGGCTATATTTGGATTTATCATGATGTGGTACTGGAAGAAAAATCAGTTCGACGATCATCGGTGGAATTAAGGATCGCCATTGGGTTACTTCGTTATTTGTATGGCCTCAATAAACCAATAACCCTGGGAACTAAAATGTTTATTAAAACTGGCGTCCAACATCAACATAAATAAAAATCGGCCAACAACCGTTATCTATGAACATCGGAAACCTCAAATACCAATATGCACGTTTAAGCATTGCCGAAAAGCTCATAGCCATCAATGTATTGGTCTTTTTGGTCAATAGCCTGCTGGTCTTTTTGTTGCGCTTGCCCGGCAATTTCATCGAGCACTGGTTTGAACTCCCAACCGATTTTTTCAATTTTCTTAAACAGCCTTGGTCCTTGGTCACCTATTCCTTTTTTCACGGTGGCCTGTGGCATATTTTCTGGAATATGATCATGCTCTATTTCTCGGGGCGGATATTCCTAAATCTTTTTGGGGCCAAGCGGTTTATGAACGTATATTTTCTCGGAGTGATTGCCGGAGGGTTGACCTTCCTACTGAGCTACAACATTTTTCCCGCTTTTTTAGACACCAACACGGCACTTATTGGGGCCTCTGCCGGGGTCACGTCCGTTCTTATATTTGTTTGCGCATATCTTCCCAATCAAGAGGTAAGACTTCTTTTTTTCAATGTTAAGCTATGGTATATTGGCGTTTTTCTTGTGCTGATCGATCTGGTCCAAATCCCGATAGGGAACAATGCAGGGGGCCATTTGGCCCATTTGGGAGGAGCTTTACTGGGCTATACCTACGCCAAACAATTGATCGAGGGCAAGGACATAGGGGAATGGTTCTCCAACCTAATGGATGCCATTGCCAATCTCTTTAAACGAAAGGAAAAAAAGGCCCCTTTAAAGACGGTTTACCGGAAGAAAAGGGACGCCGGCCCGGTAAAGAATTACGATAAGGATGGACATCAACGAAAAATCGATGACATTCTGGATAAAATCAGTAAATCGGGCTACGAGAGCCTTTCCAAGGCAGAAAAGGACTTTTTGTTCAAGGCAGGAAAGAACGAATAACCTCGTGGCAGTCCTTTAGTATTTGGGATAGTGGGCCCATTTAATTTTTTTTATGATTGTCCGGCAAAACGGATTAGCACATAAATTTTTTTAATTGACCGAAAAGTTTAAACGGGTCCTGTTGGAATAAGATAACACTACGTGGGAAATATCACATTTTTTGATAAGATCATATTTTTGGTCAATTGGGTTTTTGCTTTGCTATTGCTCCTTTCTTGTGCAGTGCCCAGTATTTCGGTCGAAAGTTTTCCTTCCTTATCCGTACTTAGTTTGGCTGCCGCTTTGTTGGTACCGATAAATATCCTTTTTGCCGGCTATTGGATCCTAAAGCGCAAAGGCCAATTTCTACTTTCCCTATCCATTTTGATCTTGGCCTATGTCTTCCTGGGTTCCTTTTTTAAGTTTCGGTTTTCGGAGTCACCTATAAAGAAGGAAGATTTAAGCATAATGAGCTACAACGCCCGCATTTTTAATAAGTATGAATGGATCGACAATCCTTTGTTGGGCAATGAAATTGTGGACTTTGTATCTAAAGAGGATCCCGATATTCTTTGCTTTCAGGAATTTGACTATACGAAAGCAAAACAGTTTAAGCAATATCCCTACAGCTATATCAGCTACAAGAAGCGCACAAATAAGGTGATTCAAGCTATTTTTTCCAAATATCCCATCGTGTCCAAAGGGTCCTTGGACTTTCCAAATAGCTCTAACAATGCTATCTTTACCGATGTGCTATACGAAAAGGATACCCTCCGGATCTATAATCTACACCTGTAATCTTTGCGAATAAAGCCCGATGCAGAAACACTGTCCCAGGAACCCTCGGGAAAACTCTACAAAAGGCTCAGCAATTCCTTTGTGAAACAGCATCAACAAGCCGAAATCTTTGATGCCCACAGAAAAGCTACCTCCCATAAGGTTATCGTATGTGGAGACTTTAACAACACCCAATTCTCCAATGTTTATAAAATAATAAAGGGAGATCTGCAGGATACTTTTCAAGAAAAGGGAACCGGTTATGGCCGTACTTTCAATTTTAAATATTATCCGGTGCGCATCGATTTTATTTTAGCGGACAAGGCCTTTACGATTACCGCACATAAAAACTTCGACATCCATCTGTCCGACCATTTTCCTGTTATGGCCTCAATGCGTATCCAAAACCATTAACCAACAATCCACGCTATCCGCCAAAATATGGATCAGTAAGGCCAAGCCTATAATCCGGGTCCGCTTGTAAATAAAGAGGGCGAAATACAAGGCTATGGCCCAATAACTGTGCAGCAAGTGGTATCCGATACTGCATCGTTCGGGATCGAAAATGGGATTCGCCCAGAGATGATCCACATCGATAAGGATTCCGCCCAACAGAATAAGAATGATTTTTAAGCGGTGCTTCCTGAAAAAGATCAGTCCAACAAGAATCGGCACAATAAAATGAATACCGTAATGGAGAATAAATCGGAGCATGTATTTAACTTGTGAAATTGAAATTATTGGTTACCCGAAACAAGAGCCAAGAGTCAAGAATCAAGAGACAAGACTTTCGACTGGACGGTGCTGAGGATAACCTATCTGGATTAAATTTCGAATTTTTGATCTTGTATTGGACACCTTTCCGCTAGAAACTACCCTGTACCCATTTGCGAATATCGTAGTGATAACCGTATCAAAGGCTCCTCCCTTCATCTGAAGGGAGGTGTCCCGGACGGCACCGTCCGGGACGGAGGGTTTGAAAGCACAAGCCTTGGATTCCAATATTGCCCATAATGGGATAATAACCAAAAGTTCGGGCTTTCATACTCCCCTTTCCCAGCCAAAGGCCGATTCATTCCCCTCTTCGTCTGAAGAGGGGAGCTTAAAATTGAATTTTCAATAATTTTATGTACTGGGCGGTTGCCTCGCAAATCTTAATACTTATTTCTAAATCCTAACTTCCTCCGAAGTTCATTTCAATTCCAATTCCTCCGTCTTTATTTCGGTTTTCCCCACGATATGATCATAGCCCGATATCATTTCCTGCAACTTTTCCTTTTGATCGTTTGCGAGATTATTCAATTCCCCTTGATCCTTCTTAAGGTTGTACAATTGATATTCACTAGAATTTCCAAGCTCAATGTTCACCGATTTATTTATGGCCGGTCCGTCGTAGGGGGGTATCATTGCCCAATTGCCTTTTCGGTAGGCCGTTCGCGATGTAGCTTCCAGTACCAGATCGCTCCGTCCTTGTTGACTTTTTCCAACAAAGGCGTCCAACAAATCTTCGCTGTCCTTGGTTCGGATATCACTCTTTACCAAGTCGGCCAAGGAAGAAAGTAAATCTATCTGGCAGACCAACGCGTCCGAAACACCGGGCTGGATCTTTCCCTTCCAATACGTGAAGAAAGGAACATGGGTTCCCGCATCGAACAAGCTATACTTGCCGCCCCTAAATGGTCCCCAAGGGGTATGGTCCCCATTTTTCTCGACCGCCTCATCTTGATAGCCGTCGTTAAGAACGGGGCCATTGTCACTTGTAAATATGATGAGCGTATTATCCAACAGCCCCTGCTTGTCCAACACTTTTACAAATTCCCCCACGCACCAATCGGCCTCCGCAATGACATCCCCTCTAGCCCCAAGACTTGTCTTGCCCACAAATCGAGGATTCGGGGTTCGTGGCACATGGGGTTGCTGCATGGCATAGTACAGGAAGAAGGGTCCATCCTTATGGGCGGTAACGTAGTCTTCGGCTTCCTTCAGAAAGGTATCCGCCATCTCCTCATCCTTCCATAGGGCGGACTTGCCGCCTTTCATAAATCCGATACGGGGGATTCCATTTACGATGCTGTTGTTATGTCCGTGATCCCACTTCAGCTTTAGCATTTCTGGATGATCAAGGGCTGTGGGTTCCCCAGGAAAGTTCTTGTCGTAATCGACATAAATAGGATCTTGGGGGTCAAGGCCTACCACATGCCCGTTTTTTATATAAACCGTTGGTACCCTATCTTGCGTGGCCGCCATTATAAAGGAATAATCAAAGCCCACCTCATTGGGGCTCGGAGCAATTTTTTCGTTCCAATCCAAATTGCCATCCCCAAGACCCAGGTGCCACTTGCCAACCACCCCGGTGTGATAGCCTTTGGTTTTCAACATTTTGGGAATCGTCATTTGGTTGGTACCGATGATAAGCGGAGCTGTGCCCGGCAATATCTTGGCATCCTTTTCCCTCCAAGGGTAGATGCCCGTCAGCAGTGCGTACCTGCTCGGAGTACAGGTTGCAGAAGTGGCATAACCATTGGTAAACCGGAGTCCCGCGTCGGCCAAATGATCCATATTTGGGGTTTTCAATACCTTGGATCCATTAAAACCTACGTCCCCAAAACCCAGATCGTCCATATAGATTATAACGATATTAGGTAGTTTCGGATTCTCGTCAAGTTTATTTTTTTCCTGTTGCTTACACCCCGTAGCGGTTAGTAAAAGCAACCCGGATAAAGCACTGATCCATTTGATTCCCGTTCCCATTTTTTTCCGTTTCTTTGTTACTTTAAATTAGAGACCATAAGCATTTTCCGTTGCCCGATTAAAACTGCCCTTTCCAGTGCCTGGTCATCAAAACACACCAACTTACCGTCGACCAAAAAGTATTCGAGCGCTATTGTGTAAAGTTCCGCTATGGGTTGGGGCGCCGCCAAAAACACTTTCCCACCAACCTCTTTTAGGTAGGCAACCTCCTCCCCGATCAACAATCCGCTCAAAAAATAATAGTTATCCTTTTTATCGCAATTTTTTAAAATATGTCTCGCCCTAACGGTAAGCAGATTGGCTCCCAATCTCCCATTAAGGCCCTGCCCAATTCCGTCCAAAAAGGCCTCCCTAGCCGACTTCGCAAGCGGGCCGGCAACAACTGAATTGGCCAAGATACTATTTTTTGAAAGCACCTCAAATAGTTCGCCCGTCATAAAATTATTTAGGGAAATAAAATTGCCTGAATCATAGCCCAAATGTTTACTGTGCGTACCGGGCAAGATCAAAGTGCCTTTACCATGGGGCGCCAAAAACCCCCCAAGACCTATAGCCTGCACCTCTTCCCCACGCATCATGCCGGTTTCACATTTTACTCCCGAGACCAGAAGTACGTCCAATTTGCTGTCCAGGGAAATACGTTTCCAATTTAGGTTTTCCCCGCTTACAGAAAAGGGAAACTGGGCGTATTCAAGTTCTTGCAGCCCTATATTGGAGGAGGCCATTCCGCTTGCAATGATCAAATGGCCTTGATGTTGGAACGGAAGATTACGGGCTTCTTGATATAGATAGTCCATAAAAAATTGGGTTTGTCCTTCCCTTTTCCCCTCCGAATACAATTGAAAAAGGGATTTGACACCCCTATCGGTACGGTGCTCGAAAATAACATCCAAAGAAGAGGTCTCTACCACTTTCAATCTAAAATTCGTGGTTCCCCAATCGCAACTGATAAAGTATTTTGGAATTTTCATTATGAGGCCTTTTAATTCCTTGTAACTAGTCTAATCCAAGTATATTTAAACCAATATATGGATTTCGACGAATTTTCCTTTGTCAAGAAACCTTTCTGTTATTATGTATAAAATTTGTCCTAATTGGCAATTGCGCTTAAAAAATCGTCCCTTCTCCGACTGGAAACCTCAATACAGGCATTATCGACCATGGTAATATATCCACCTTTTCCCTTGGTATATTTTTGAATATGATCCAGATTGATGAGATGGGAATTGTGTACGCGAAAAAAGTTGCATTCGGACAGCAGGCTCTCGAAGCTTTTTAAGGTTCTGGAAACCGTTATTTTTCCTCGGTTTTTAACGAAAATATGGGTGTAATTCACATCGGCCTGGCAGCGTACTATATCAGAAACTTCTACAAATTCCAATCCATCAAACGTAGGGATACTTATTTTCTTGTTAATATCCTTCTTGTGAATATTGTTTAATAGGTTGTCCATTTTTTTTTCAAAATCCTTCCCATCCAGTTTTTTGCCAACCTTTTCCAAGGCGGCTCGCAGGTCATCTTCATCTATGGGCTTTAAAAGATAATCCACCGCACTGAACCTAAAGGCCTGAACGGCGTAGGTATCGAAGGCCGTGGTGAAAACAACCTCAAAATCCACCTTTCCGATTTCTTTAAGGAGGTCAAAGCCCGTTTTTTGATGGATTTGCACGTCCAAAAAGACCAGATCAGGGCCCAACTCCCTTATTCCGTGAATTCCTGTCTCGACCGATGAGTACGAATCCAGAATTTCGATACTATTAAAATTGGCCAATAAATTTGTAAGCCTATTAATACAATGCTGCTCGTCATCAATTATGATCGCTGTAGTCATATGTTACGTTTAAAAGTCTGATCAAAAGGCCAGTTCCAGTGGTAGTCTGACTTCTACCCTTACACCATTTCCATCCAACCTATTTACTATGGAGACAGTCCCGGTGGTTTGTTTTACCTTATTGATTATCCCAATTCTGTTTTCAGTGATTTTAATTCCCAACGAATTTTTATCAGAGCCGATCGATCCCTCGCCAACCGTTATGCCTACCCCATCATCTTCCACAATGTAATGTAATGTATCATATTCCCATCCTTTTTTATATCGATGCCTATATGTCCCTTTCCATTCTTTGGGGAAATCCCGTGCCATATACTGTTCTCTATAAAAGGTTGTAAGATCATTGGCGGCACCAAAACATTGTCCGAATCCAAGTGGGGATCGATCTTAATTTTAAAAGAGAACTTATAGTCCAACCGCAGCGCTTCTATCTGGAGGTACAGTTCCATCAGGTTTACATCCTCGGCCAAAGTAACTTCTTTCTTTTCAGAATATTCCAGGGTAAGCCGCATCAACTTGGCAAATTTGGCCAAATAATCATTACCAGATCGCGCATCGTTTCTGGAAAAATAATCCCCAATGGAATTCAGGGAATTATAAATAAAATGAGGGTTCAGCTGTGCGCGAAGGGCCTTTAGTTCGTTTTCAGAAACGGAAGCCTTAAATTCGGCCTCAAGTTGACGGGATACGGCATCGCGCTTGCGCTTATACAGCAGTAGTCCCCCCAGAATTGCCATCAACAAGCCACCCCCGCCAAAAATTGAAATATTGCGGATCAATTTTTGCTGATCTATCTCGGCCTGAGCAACGGCCTGTTCCTTTTCGTGCTGTGCCACCAAACCAGCTTCCCTTTTATCGAATTGGTATTGCAGTTCCAGTTTGGTGATTTCCTCCCTCTTGGATTGGGAACCAATGCTATCCTTTAAGGTCAAATATTGGTTTTTGGCCTCGAATGCCCTTTTGTAATTTCCTGCCTTAAGATACATCATGGCGATGTTTTCCCAGGTTTCTGCCTGATGTTCCAAGGAATTCACCTGCTGGGAGTATTCCAAGGATTTTTTGAAGTGTTCTTCAGCGGACTTGAACCTATTGGAAACGGGAGATCGATCATCCACAAGGTTAAGATAACTTACTCCCAAATAATGATAAACAACCCCCAAGGCGTTGAGATCCCCTAATTCCTCATACATCATTTTTGATCGGTCCAGATAATCCAATGCTTCCCTGTATTGGAGCAAATTTGAATATACCACACCGATATTACTAAGATCACTTGCCATGCCCCTTTTGTACCCTGCGCTTGAATTTATTTTGTACGCTTCCTTATATAGGTCCAGAGCCTTTTCGTGCTGATCGGTTTCATCATGGACAACACCCATATTGGCGAGCGTCGCGGCTACGTTCGTAGGATTTCCGCTTTTTTTGTAGTATTCCAAGGCTTTCCCATAATAGGATAGGGACTGGTCCCATTTACCCATATTCTTGTACAGGATACCCAAGTTTCTATGGATATCCGCATAAATTCCTGTGTTTTCCGATCCCATGGACTCATACATCCGTGCTGCGGTCAAATAACTTTTCAATGCGGCGGGATAATCGGAAAGGTACATTTGATTTACCCCAATACTGTTGAGCATATACGCCATATGGAAACTGTCCTTTTCCCTTTCAAAAATGGAGTACGCCTTCTTATAATTTTCAGTGGATCTAGAATAATTGGCCCATCCAAAATAAATGATGCCCATATTAAAAATAGTACGTGCCTCGTCGTCGAGGTTACCCATATTCTTATGGATTTCGATGGCCCTTTTATACATCTGTAATGCCAAGGTGTCCTTTCCTAATGCACTGTAATTATTGGCCTTCCTAGAGAAGGCATTGGCCATTTTTCCAATCTCTCCCAAAAGTTTGGCCAAAGCAATTGCGTCATCAGCCATTTGTAGTCCCTTGTTTGGGTCCTCAAATTGGTATTCATAAGCAATGTCAGTGAGCAAGTTTAGCCTTTCGGTATCCTTTTCCGGGTGCCGTTGCAACAGAACATTTAAGGAATCGATTTTATTTTGTTGGGAAGGAACAACGAAGGGAAACAGAACTAGTATGCAAAGGGTCATAATTTTCCTCATAATTGCCCGAAATTTTTGGGGTCAGGAGGTAAAAAGTGGGGAGATAGGCGAATGAAAGTTAACAAAATATTCACATTGACAAACGAATCTGCAGCAAATAATAAATGAGTACCTGCAAAAAATAATCCGTGGTAGTGTATCCACTTCATCAGTTCTACATTTAACATCCAATGCAGACCCATTATGAAAATAGTTATTTTGTTGGTTATCACATGTTTAGCATTTGCAATCTCAGGATGCTCAAACATTCAGGGTACTTATTTGGGACAAGAGGGTGCGTTGATGGATAAGATTATTATAAAAGAAGGTCATAGGGCGGACATCGTGTTTTTGGGGTCGGTCACCGAGGTGTCCTTTGAAAAGACCGGGGATAAAATAAAATTTATGATTCCCGATGGTGCCCAGATTCTAACCATAGATCAACAGGGTTGTTTGGACGGGGGAACGTTGGTTGGGAGGTATTGTAAAGATTAGAAAACAATAATTATTGAATCATGCATAAATCAAAAACCAATCACATCTTTCTTATAATAATAATTTTTTTGGGGCTGTGCACTTCCAATTGTTCAAAAAGCGAGGATTCTCCCAAAGCGGAGAGTTACTTTATGAAATTTAATATCGATGGGGAAACCTTTCAATTTACAGAGACCACCGCTTACACCTTTGATAGTCCAAGCCAAGATCCCCGATATCATTATACCATAAATGGTGGGGACGGAAAAGCTGGGTTTACCATAAATTTGAGCGAAAGGTCGCCCATCGAGGAAGATAGAATTTATACTGATACTATCATTAAAACGGTTCCGGTAGCCTATATGGGCTATTCCCCTCCCGATACCACAGTTTATACCCATTCCTCGTGGATTGCAACTAAAAATATACAGGTTGCCCTGTCGTGCATGGTTAGTATTTCCGAGATAACGAACACCAATATAAAAGGCACATTTTCCGGGGAGCTGCTGGATATTAAAAATAATAAAACGGAGGAGGTCACCGAAGGCGAATTCAATGTAAAACGTACAATCCTTGGCACAACTCAATAATATAAGAGCAAGATTAAAGACTAACCCAAAAAACAAAAAAAAATGAAACTATTGCGATTTCTACCTAGAATATTAGGCCTTGCCCTAATTCTAACCCTAATGGGCTGTTCCAAGAGCAGTGCAGTGGACGACCAGCTCACCAGTGATCAATATTATATCAAATTTAAGGCTGATGGCCGATTGGTCATTTTCGCGAATGACAATGTGACCAGTGTTGTTATTGGAACTTTTAGTGATTACGCAAATAATTCACCCGACATGCGTTCATCGGGCATAATCGGTACAAAAGATGCAAAGGATGGGGATAATTATTTTGCCATCCAAATCGCCACAATTGATGAGGTCTCATTGAACACGCCGTATACAAACTACACCGCCAGCAGTGCAAAGGTCAAGGCAGATACCTTTATCTCAACATACATTATTGGAGAACAAGTGTTTGGCGTGGTCGATGAGGAAGTATATGAAGCAACCGAAACAACAGTCGCCAAATCTGAAATTATATTTACTGAAGTAACGGACAAGAGCATAAAAGGCACTTTCTCAGGCACATGGTATGACTTTGGAGCAGACATTAATAAGTCGATCAAAATCACTGCAGGAGAATTTTTTATACCAAGGATCAAGGGTAAGAACTGATAGACTTAAATTACAGATCGACCCAAAAACAAAATGGAGAAAATTCAAAATAATTATTACCTTGTGATGCCTTTAACAAATTAGTATTAAAAACAAAACACTATCATTATGAAAAAATCAATTTTTTATCTCGCATTTTTCCTTTTTACGGCCCCTATGGCCATGGCACAGGAATTTAACGTTGGCACCAATGTAATTACAGCGGGAATAGGCTTTGGTGGCAGTTATGACTATTACGGCTCTCCTTCCCAAAGTCCAGGGTTCAGCGTGGCCTACGAAAGAGGGATCTGGGATGTCGGAGGTCCTGGGGTAATTAGCTTGGGCGGTTATTTGGGGTTTAAAACCTACAAATACGGTTCTTATTATAATAATGCCAAATGGAACTATACCATCATCGGCGCGCGGGGAGCGTATCACTTTAACGGCCTGGATGTGGATGGTCTGGACGTGTACGGAGGGTTAATGTTGAATTACACTTTTTTATCATATGATAACAATTACAACTATGGTTCTAGTTACGGAAGTACCTTCGGAGCTACCCCTTTTGTCGGTGGCCGATATTTCTTTACGGATAATTTTGGGGCCTATGCCGAGCTAAGTTATGGGGTTGCCTATTTTACTGTTGGGGTCGCCTTTAAATTCTAAAAAGGAAGTACCCTGGTATAATTGCTAAGCATATCAAATCCAAAAAAAAATGCCCATAGGGAAAATCCTCATGGGCATTTTTTTATTCTTCCTCCGCAATTGTATAAATAAGGGCGAATTGCGCAATGGGTATGGCGTTTAACGCTTCAAGGTAAAGTGGTTTTGTAAGGTGTGCGCTACTAAAATCCCCTCCTCCTGCCTGGAATATTCCATCCGGAACCAATAGTCGGACGATGGCATGGGTTGGCCATTAAAAGTACCGTCCCAACCCGTGGAGGATTTGTCCAATTGCTTCAATAACTTTCCGTACCGATCAAAGATATAGATGTTGGCGGTCTCCAATTCAGCGATCCCATAAACATTCCAATCATCGTGTACGCCATCCCCATTGGGGGTAAAGAATTTGGGATAGCCGATCACCAAGAACGGAAAGTAATCCGAAGTGCCACAACCTCTCAAATCACTGATGACGACCGTATTTTCTCCCGGCGGCACGTTCAAAAAAACTGGGGATTCCTGAAATACCCCTCCATTAATGGCATATTCATATTCCCCTTCCTGGGCGGGAACAATTTCTATATCGTTCCTGTCGGCCATATCGGCCAACACCTTAACCTCCCCCAGTTCCGGGGTACCGTGAACGGTTATCAGAATATCATCTTGTATAGCCCCAAAACTAGTTTGTATATCCACATAGTAACGGCCGGTCGTGCTCACTGTCATGGGTACCACGAGTTCGCCCCCAAAAGGTCCTGTTCCGGGAAGGGTACCATCCATACTACCATCATCGCCATAATCCACGCTCCATGTTACACTTTGTATGTCCGGTCCGGCAGGGGAACGCAGCGCACTCAAGGTTATGCTCGGATCCGCTTGACAGGCAATAATGTCCAACCCCAAAAATTCGTCACGAAGGGTGCAATCCAAAGCGCTGACCTGGTCGGCATCTACCGAACTCCCTGTAAAGGTGAGCAAGTAAGGTTCTGGATCTCCATCAAAATTGGTATTGTAGTTGTTTATAAACAGGTAATACATTTCACCTGCCTTTACATCGAGCCAAGTGTCGTAGGTGTTTTGGTTCGCCGTTAAGGGTGGTTCCCCTTGTTGTCCGTTGCCCGGGTTAACCCCGATCCCCGTAAAATCCGTATTGTTAACCTCGTAATTACAGCGGATCGGCTGTGCGTTTCCATTGCTTATATCTACAGGATCGACATCGGGGCCGTATAGGGCAAAATCCCATTCGGCAGTTGGGGAAAGGGCTTCCAGGTCAAAGCCTATCTGCCCATCTGTCCCTGCCCTAAATACATACCAAGAAGTATTATGCTCTATGTTCGCAGAAATATTGCTCCCTTTTTCCAAACACCCGGTTTCCCTTATCACATCGGGATCAAAATCATCGATATCCCCGCTACCATCGGCCATACCACTAATTGGTGCATCGGCACAAACCGGAATGGCTGTCCTTAAATCGGGGGAATTTTGCGCAGTTGCCCCAAAGGCAATAAAAAGCAATACATAGATAGAACAAAAACTTGTTCGCATAGAATATGTGGCTAACATTAAAATTACTATAGTTATGCTATAACTCTCAGGATGTGAAAATAGTATAGTTCATCGGTATTTTATGCCTTTAATCGATAAACTGCATGCTGCTTTTCCAAATCCGAACTTATCCCTATCCGTTTTCGGGTTAAAAAATCATCCTAAGAAAAGCCGATTTACCAGCCCCCGCTTATCGTCATATATTACTCAATCATAGGATTTGTAACATTAAATTGTATATATATGACTATCTTTGCTCCCTTAAAAAGTTTGTTTTTTCCTATTGGAAACGGAATTAATACTGTTTTTTAAATAGGTCTCTTATATTATTTGAATAACAGATTATACAGCGAATGAAAATCGACAATACCCTGGAAGAACAATTTGAGGAAATGGGTAACAGCCATGTTTCCACCTCGGAAGAAACTCCAATGCGTTCAGACGCGTTTGTGCTGACCGATATCGAAAAAATCGAAAAAATAAAGAGCAGTGTGCGGGACATCATGTTCACCTTGGGGCTTAATTTAGAAGATGATAGCCTAAAGGGAACTCCAAACCGGGTGGCCAAAATGTTCGTCCAGGAATTGTTCGGAGGATTAGATCCAAAGCGAAAACCAAAATCTTCCACCTTCGAGAACAAATACCAGTACGGGGAAATGCTGGTGGAAAAGAACATCACCCTTTATTCCACCTGTGAACACCATTTGCTTCCAATCATAGGCAAGGCCCATATAGCATATATCTCCAATGGAACCGTAGTTGGACTTTCCAAAATGAACCGAATAGTCGATTACTTTGCCAAAAGGCCACAAGTACAGGAACGGCTGAACATCCAAATCGTCAGGGAACTCCAGCAGGTTTTGGGAACGAAAGATGTTGCCTGCGTAATCGACGCCAAACATTTATGTGTCAATTCACGTGGCATTCGGGACATAGAGAGCAGTACCGTTACCGCAGAGTACGGTGGAAAATTTAAGGAAGAAGCCATTCGGCGCGAGTTTCTGGACTACATCAACCTGGAAACAAAATTTTAAAAGTGACACAGGGACGAAAGACAAAAAGAGTAAGGACCAATGGCAATCCCCCAGAAGGGGCTCTTGTCTGTTGAACCTTATGTCCATTGACCATCCAACTTAATTTATTTGCCAACGTATAAATATTATCACTTTTTCGAATGAAACTGTACCAAAATCAGGCATTAAAAGTTTATAATTCCCTATCAGGCACAAAAGAATTGTTCCAACCCCTGACAGAAGGCTATGTTGGCATGTATGTGTGCGGGCCAACGGTCTACAGCAATGTACATCTTGGAAATTGCAGGACGTTTATGTCCTTTGATATGATTTTCAGATATCTGTTGCATTTGGGATATAAGGTAAGATACGTACGGAACATAACAGATGCCGGACATTTGGAAAGCGATGGTGATGAGGGAGAGGACAAAATAGCCAAAAAGGCCCGCTTGGAACGGATTGAGCCCATGGAAGTTGTACAGCGCTACACGGTAGATTTTCATAATATTCTCCAAAAATTCAATTTTTTACCCCCTAGCATTGAACCTACCGCAACGGGCCATATCATTGAACAGATAGAAATTATCAAGGACATTCTGGAAAATGGATATGCCTATGAAATTAACGGTTCGGTCTATTTTGATGTACCCAAATTCAACGAGACCCACCATTACGGAAAACTTAGCGGCAGAAAGTTGGAGGATATGATAACCAATACCCGAGAGTTGACCGCCCAGGACGAAAAAAGAAGCCCCCAGGATTTTGCCCTATGGAAAAAAGCGGAAACCCAGCATATTATGCGCTGGCCCTCGCCATGGGGGGAAGGATTCCCCGGATGGCACTTGGAATGTACCGCCATGAGTTCCAAATACTTAGGTGAAACGTTCGATATCCATGGGGGAGGAATGGATTTGAAATTCCCGCATCACGAATGCGAAATTGCCCAAGCCGAGGCCAGTCATGGACATGCCCCTGTAAAATATTGGCTGCACGCCAATATGCTTACCCTAAACGGGAAAAAAATGGCCAAATCTACGGGCAACAACATCCTGCCATTGGAAATCTTTTCGGGGGAGAACCCATTCCTCAGTAAATCGTTTTCCCCAGCCGTCATCAGGTTTTTCATGATGCAGGCCCACTATACGAGCATATTGGACCTCAGCAACGAAGCCCTATTGGCCTCTGAAAAGGGGTACAACAAATTGATGGAAGCCATTGAGACCTTGGATAGCATACAAGCAAAGTCCCAAAGTGATTTTGATGTGGATTCATGGAAGCAGAAGTGCTACGATGCCATGAACGACGATTTTAACACCCCGGTCCTGATCGCCAATCTCTTTGAGGCGGTTAGACATATTAATCTGTTCAAGGAAGGGAAGGAACGGATAACACAATCTGACAAGACTACCCTAAAAGAAACCATGGCAGCCTTTGTCTTTGATATCTTGGGCGTTGAGAACAAAAGTTCCGATTCCGATTCCGAATTGCTGGCAGGGACCGTAGATCTGCTGATCCAATTGAGGAACGAAGCCCGTATCAATAAGGATTTTGCTACCTCTGATAAAATCAGGGACCAATTGGCGGCCCTTGGGATTCAGCTTAAGGACGGAAAAGAAGGCACCTCGTTTACCGTGAGTTGAGGATTTAATGGTTCATGGGTGAAAGTTTAAGGTTGAAGGTTTGTTAATGTGAACAATAAAGTCTATCAAATAGCGAAATGATAAAGAAGATCCTTATCGCACCTTTTGTTTTGTTGGTAAGACTGTACCAGCTACTTATTTCGCCCCTACTGCCGGCTTCCTGCCGCTATACGCCGACCTGCTCCCACTACACCTTGGAGGCCCTGAGGAAACACGGATTATTCAAAGGAGGTTGGCTGTCCGTAAAACGTATTTTTAGCTGTAATCCATGGGGTGGTAGTGGCTATGACCCCGTTCCATGAACGGTTTCAGGTGTAAAAGTTCAAGGGTTAAGGGTTAAGCAAAAATACGAAACTAGAAATACGAAACAGGGAAGAAGTTGGCAGTTCTCAGTTGCAGTTGGCAGGTTTTGTTCCTGGTTGTTAGCTGATGGTTGATGGTTGATGGTTGAAAAAACCAAATTCCTAACCTCATAAACCTATAAACCTATAAACTTTTTTTAGTCTACTTTCTATACTCTATTTTCTCTAGTCTTGGTTCCTAGTTCTTCCCCAGCCTTTTGAAAATTTGACGCTTACACTGATTACTTAATACTATGTACGTTGTACTCCTTAATGTACAACCCCGTACTTATCAAACAGATACACTAAGCTCGCCATGGTGGCCGCCCCCAATTCCAGTTCCCTTTTATTGACTTGATCAAAGGTGTCGTTGGCCGAATGGTGCACATCAAAATATCGTTGGGAATCGGGTCTAAGGCCGGCGAGTACAATTTGTCCATTTTTAAGTGGAAGGATATCGGCCCCACTATATCCCTTTTCAAAAAAATGGATCAAATAAGGCTCAAACATTTTTTTCCAACCTTGGGCCTGCGCCAGATTGGCGTCGGAACAGTCAAAAGAAAATCCTCGAGGTGTATAGCCCCCGGAATCGCTTTCCAAGGCAAAAACATGCTTTTCATTTTTAGCCTTCGCCTCCTCCGCATATTTGGTACCACCACGAAGACCGTTCTCCTCGTTCATAAACAACACTGCCCGGATGGTCCGTTTTGGTTTATAGCCCGTTTCCTTCAATAGCCGCAAGACCTCCATACTTTGAACGCATCCAGCCCCATCATCCTGCGCCCCTTGGGCCAGGTCCCATGAATCCAAATGTCCGCCGATAACCATAATTTCTTCAGGATGGACACTGCCCTTAATTTCTCCGATCACATTAAAAGAGGGGACATCTTCCAAGGTTTGACAACTTTGTCTGAAAAAAAGCTTCGTATCGGGCTTCAGTTTTAAGGTAGCGCTTAAGAGTTCAGCTGCATTGGTGCTAATGGCAGCGGCCGGTATCCTTTCTTTTATCGGGGTATCGCCATAGCTCATGGCCCCGGTATGGGGAAAATCGTCCAAACGAAGGTTCATGGACCGTACGATGACCCCTACTGCACCATATTTAGACGCTTCGGCCGCTCCGGAATAACGCTGATCCACACAATCGGAATACGCCTCAAAAGTTTCGATCTTTGTTGGATCCATAGGCCTGTTAAAGAAAACGATTCTTCCTGCCAATCTATTCCGACCAAGAGATTTCAATTCGTCCAGCCCGTGCACTTCTACCACATCGGCCTTTATACCACCCATAGGCGTTGCCACAGAGCCTCCAAGAGCGCAGATGGGTATGTTGGTAGTCACGCCAGGTGTTGTCTCAAAATAGGAGAATTCGGGAGTGCCCCTCACCCATTTGGGAACCATAACCGGCTGCAGCCACACCCTGTCCAAGCCCAGGGATTCCATCTGCTGTTTTGTGTATTCCACCGCTTGTTGTGCCTGAATTGAACCGGAGAGCCTCCCTCCTATCTGATTGGAAATATAATTGAGCCAGTCGTACGCCTTCCCTTGTGTCAGGGCGGTATCGTAGATAAGTTTTAGCTGTTTTTCATCTTGGGTTTGGGCAAAGACCTGAACTGTTATTAAAAAAAGTATGAGGGTTATATTTTTCATAGGGGATATATACTGAGGTGCTTTAAAATATCACAATTAATAGGGAATAGAACATAGAGAATAGAATCAGAAGTCAAGAACCAAGAGTCAAGACGGTTTTCATTTTGCAATTCTTTTGGTCTTTTTTCTTTGTTCTATATTCTTTTCTCTTTTGTATTCCCCTTCCAATTGCTTTTTATAGCTGTCCAAATTAGCCTTTATTTTATCATCGAGCTCCGGATTCTGTACATCTTTGTATTTTTTTAACGTTTCCCATAGTATCGTCGCCACGATAAGCCGGGACGCGTTTTTGTCGTCCGCCGGAATTATAAACCAAGGAGCATGGGGCTTGGTGGTCCTTTGAATGGCATCTTGATAGCATTCTTTGTAATCGTCCCATTCCTCCCTTTCCTTTAAATCCCCAGGTGAGAATTTCCAGTTCTTATTGGGCTTGTCCAATCTTCGCAGCAGTCGATTTCTCTGTTCCCCTTTGGACAAATGGAGAAAAAATTTGAAGATAATGGTACCGTTTCGGGCCAGATGCTGCTCAAATTCATTTATATCTTGAAATCGCTGGTCCCAGAATTTTTCATTTACGTCCGCTACACTATCGATTCCCGGGATATTCTCATTTAGAATATACTCGGGATGCACCCTAGTAACCAAAACATTCTCGTAATGGGTGCGATTAAATACCCCAAATTTGCCCCTGGGCGGCAATGCAATATAATGCCGCCAAAGAAAATCGTGTTTTAACTCCAATTCTGTAGGCACCTTAAAACTGTGCACCACAACACCACGTACATTAAAATCCTTGAAGACCTCACGGATAAGGCTGTCCTTACCAGCCGTGTCCATCCCTTGCAAACATATAAGCACATTGTATTTGGCATGGGCATAGAGGGTATCCTGAAAGTCACCAAGGTCCTTCCTTATCTTCTTTAAGGCATGTTTCAAATCCTTTTCCGAAGCATTTAAATCGTCCTTAGTAGCGTAATCCCCAATAACGGTGTTGGGATTTGCCTTATATGATTTGATGTTTATTTTATCCATAGGTTGAATATATAATTTTTAAGCTGGAGTAGAATGCTTCCTTCCAAAAAAAAACAGTTATTGGTATAAAATTAGGCCATTGACCAAGAAAACAGCCTTTTGTCGAATTTTAATGGCGATCCAAGCGGCTCTTCCTACATTTAACCAATAAGATCCCAATCTTACATCATAAATATCCTACTATTATGAAGCTACTAACCCAATTTTTGGGCATTCTGATTTTGTTTGCCTCTTTTTCCTTTAACAAAAACAAAGCTTGTGCCTATGCCGATTCCAATATAGGTTATGTTAAGGCCCAAACGGAGAAAGCATTGGAAAGTATGGACCTAAACGCTGCCCGGTACTATACCTACAAAGCCCTGAATGCCATTGAAAAGTCTAGAAAACAATTGGAATCCTGCGGGTGCGAATACGCGACCAAAAGTATCTACGACGGATTGGAAAACTTAAAAGATGCCACCCGTACCACCTCCCTGAGCGGTACCAAAATATTGCTTGCCAAAGCATTGGAAAACACCTTGTCCAGTTTGGAATCACTTGAAAAACACGAGCTGCACAACAGCAAATATGGCAGCGATGTGCTTGAGATAAATATCAAAAATGCTGAATCTCAGAAAGCAAAAGTAGTATTTCCCGAAGGAAAGGAGCTACAGGTCAAAATCGATCAAAGTTTGACCAAGTTCCAAAACTCCCTTCAAAACGTGGTCACCTCCGTACCCTGTGAGGAAGCCCATGATTTTGCAGATCGTATCTACAAGAACTGTGAAAATGAACTCCTAAAACCCAATCTGACCGAAGGTAAAAGATATTACAATTTTAGGGTAAAACAAATTGTGGCCAAGGCCTTGGAGGAACTGGGGAATTGTAAATAATCGAACTTACCGTGTTATTGGGTTTAAAAAATTTCCAACTTTTTTTCTACCTTAGGGCCGAATTAAACCACAAAAAAAATGAAAAACATTTTTGACAAGTCGGTTTCCGAGGAAGTTATTGGGAGAATTGAAAAATTGACCCCTTCTTCCCAGCCCTTATGGGGCAAAATGAATGTTGGTCAGATGCTCGCCCATTGCAACGTGGCCTATGATCTTGTTTATGACAATAATAGACCGAAACTTGGTGGACTTAAAAAGTTTTTTCTAAAATTATTTGTAAAGAACATAGTGGTAAGTGAAAAACCGTATAAAAAAAACAGTCCTACCGCATCCGAGTTCATTATAGCGGATGAACGTGATTTTGAATCGGAAAAAACCAGGTTGACGGAACACATCAAAAAAACCCAGAAACTCGGAAAGCCATTTTTTGATCAGCGGGAATCCCATTCCTTCGGAAAATTGAACATGACAGAGTGGAACAATATGTTCTATAAGCATTTAGACCATCATCTGAACCAATTTGGAGTTTAAATATGTCCTTCCAAAAAGTTCAATAACCACCCACGCTTGTTCTTGAACTGTAGAAAGTTACCCACGCATAGGTGTCTTTACTAACAAAAAACCTAAACATGGGCCAAGGTATGGCAAAAATGAAGTACATATTGGCTTTGATTGCTTCTGGGTCATTGGTTTGCTGTACACAAAAAAGTATATCCACAAATCCACTAAAAACTGTCCTCGCCTCGCAAAACCCAAAAATAAAACAGGTTATGGACAGTGTGGCGCAATTCGACGTTCAGATCCGATATACCCAAATAGACCGGAGAAACGACAGCATCCATTTTACAGATTATGATTTTCAGGTAGATAGCAGTCATTACTTTTATCCGGCCAGTACGGTAAAACTCCCAACGGTTGTACTCACTTTAGAGCAACTAAATGCGTCGGATTTCCTGGATATGAACAGTAAGTTCTACGTGGAAGGGGATTCGGTCGAAACAACTTTTGCCAGTGATATATCCAAAATATTTCTCTTCAGCGATAACGAGGCCAACAACCGATTGTTCGAATTTTTGGGTCAGGACCGGATCAACAATGGATTGAGGGACATAGGCATACACCCTGTTCGGATATCCCATCGTCTTTCCACGCCAGATGCCGACAATATCACCACCAAACCATTAATTGTTTATTTAAACGACAGTACTACCACCATTTTGCCATATACCATCAATTCCCCCACAAAACCTTTAAGTTTGACGGGGATTGAAAAAGGAAGGGGCTATTATGAAGATGACTCCTTGATTAAAGAGCCCTTCGATTTCAGTCTAAAAAATTATTACCCAATCGAAGCCCAGCATGCTGTCCTGAAAAGGATAATATTTCCCGAAAACTTTCCAGAAAAAGAGCGTTTCCGACTCACCGAGAAACAAAGGGAGTATTTACTTTCGGCCATGTCCGCCTTGCCCAGAACAAGTGGTTACGATCCAGAAAAATATCCGGACGGCTTTGGCAAGTTATTTATGTACGGGGATTCCAAGGAGTTGATCCCAGAGAACATTAAAATCTATAACAAGTTGGGAGGCGCCTATGGCACGCTTACGGACTGTGCCTATATTACGGATACCAAAAATAGGGTCGAATTTATGCTTACCGCTACCATTTCCGTAAACAAGAACGGAATATTCAACGACGACGATTACGAATATGAGGAAATAGGAATTCCCTTTTTGGCAGAACTGGGAAGGCAATTTTATATACTAGAGATGGAACGAAAAAGGGAGTAACTCGAAGGGACAACAAATCTCAAATTCTAAAAAGCGAATCCCAAATACTTCGCACAGCGAGGAGAATAGCTATTACTGCTCAAAAAGAAACATAAAAAACAATTAACATTTTTTGAAGATGGTCGCTTCGTATTTTTGCGGGGAATTTATAGGGACTTCTCCTTTCCACCCCATTATATGACTATTAAAAAAACTGTTTCTATTTTTTTACTCTTTTACTCGGTCCTAATTGTATATGCCCAGAAATCCAAAAAAGGACAAACTTTTTTTCAGGATAGTAAAACCATGTCCGAACTATGGGAATTGGATTCTGAAGATGAGAATAACACTTTCGTTATAACCTCCTATAAGCCTATTTATTTGATTCCCGTAAAATGGTCTAGCAGCCCCAATGGTAATCCACAGAGTGAGAATTCCGATAACGCTTTGCCTGAAGGGCTAAATATTAAACCTTATGAGGCCAAATTTCAATTGAGCATAAAAACAAAGATATTTCACGATATGCTTTGGGGAACTGCCGATCTATGGGGTGCCTATTCCCAGGATGCCTATTGGCAAATTTACAATAAGGATCTTTCAAGGCCATTTCGGGAACTCAATTATGAACCCGAAATTATTTTGAACTTCCCTACCAACTTTCCAATTTTTGGATTCAAGGCAAGGATGTTCGGGGTAGCCCTAAATCATCAATCCAATGGCAGGGCTGAACCTATTTCCCGAAGTTGGAACCGGATTATTTTTCACGGGGGCTTTGAACGGAATAACTGGCAAGTATATTTAAGAGCGTGGATCCAGTTACATGACAGCGATGACGACAATCCCGAAATCAAAAACTATATAGGCCGGGCAGAGGCCAACGTCATCTACGATTGGGGCGTACAGCGTTTTACAGCTATTGCCACCAATTCATTAAAATTTGGCGGACAGAACAGGGGTAGTATTCAACTTAACTGGACTTTTCCGATTGAAGGCAATTTTAGCGCCCTTGTTCAAGTTTTTAATGGCTACGGCGAAACCTTGATCGATTACAACCATCGACAGACCACCATTGGGATAGGGGTATTACTGATGAACTGAGTCATTACTCCATTCCATCCACGTACGCTTGCAGATAAGTATACCGTTCGGTGAGTTTTCCATTTTGTGTCATACGGGCCCTTTGCAATACACCATCGGCATCTCGGTTAAAGAAAGCGGGAATAACATGTTTTAGGAACATTTCCCCGAAACCTTCACTGGCATCTTTAGGCAGTTCACAAGGCAGATTGTCCACGGCCATCACTGCAATGGCATCCCGATTTCTATAGTCGGTTTCCGTTTCCGAAGCTGGATCATAGCCGTAGATCGGATCGGCAATAGTAGAAGCCCTTAGGGTAGTGGCCACCGGTCCGTCGATATCGCAACTGATATCTGCCACCACTTTTATCTTAAATCCCGGACGCTTTACATCTTCCCTAGTATAGAGATATGGGGCCCCATCCCCATAAAAATGTCCGGCCATAAAAAGATCGGTCACCTTGGCAAAACGGAAGAAATCCGATCTGTATTCCTGGGGGTTGTGGAAAAAATCTGCCTTATTTCCCCGTATCCCATCCTTTCGTTTGTTGTATTCGGAAGCATCAATCTCGCAGTATACCGGTGTGTCAAAGGTTTCCTTTAAAAACTCCGCCACATGGACTTGGCGCAATCCCATCCCATCCAACATCTCCTTGGCCCCATGACCTACCCTACCCTTGCCCGTCAATAAAATTTTGATTGGAGGGAGCTTTATTTTTAGTAATTCGGAAATCAAGGCCTGTTGATCTGGCAAAATCTCTGCCTTTGGCAGTTGATAAAGATTGAATTTTAACCCATACGCCCGTAGGCCGTTGTAAGCCCCTACTATTCCTGCATAGCGTCCAAAAGCAACCAAGCGTTGTCCTTTGGATCCGGTTAGGACCTCGTGATCATAAAGCTCGATGTTCTTTTCCAGAATGGCCCGTAACAATTCCCGGTTATAGGGTTGCTTTTTTATGGTATGGGAAAAGAAAAAATATTTTTTATCAGGAATCAGACTCCCTATGGGCACTTCCTTTACCCCCAGCAAAACGTCGCATTGGCTTAAATCCGAAGTGACTTTAATTCCTGCTTCCCGGTATTCCTTATCCGTAAAAACGCGGTTCGATGAAGGTTCTACCAAAATAGTTGCATTTGGAAAGCGGGAAATGACTTTCTGGCAGGCTTGGGGAGAAAGGACTACACGTCTATCCGGAGGGGTTTTGCGTTCTTTTATAATTCCAAAGTTCATGAAAAGTTTAGGTGTTTATGGGTTTATGGGTTTAACTTGGCAGTGAAATAGTGAGTTAGTGGTTAGTGAATCAAAGATAAAAATTGAACTTGAATTTGAACTTGAGTTTGGGCTTGAACTTGAACATTATAATTGGTATGCTTTTTGACTTATAAGTTAAAAGTAAAGTGTTTTCAGGGGGCAAGCAAACTACTTCTCCAATAAATTTAGGTAGGAGGCAGTTTTTGCCTAACTTTGCAGTCCGTTTGCGTTAGGGATTGAGGCATTGTTGGAGCTCCTTGAAAAGAGCGACTGCCGAAAGCCCGGCTTTGGGTACCGTAGCCATAGCGAAGGCATACAAAGAACGCCCAACTGGAAATTACGATTGTAACCTAAGAATTGTTCTAGGAATTTATTTTAAAGGACACAACAAGGTTTAAAAGATTCCCGCCTTCGCGGGAATAAAAGTTCATTGAATTCTGGGGCCGACTGGTTTTGACAGCGAGGCCAATTGGAATGTAAGCATGCCGAGCGCTGGGATACAGCTCGTTAATCTCATTTTCCACACTTTTTAAATGGCGAAAATAATTACGCTCTTGCCGCTTAATCCGAATTACAGTAGGATTTAGCCTCGTCCCTACCAGGTAGGGAAGCGAGATGTTTCTGGGAAGCCCTTGTTGACGGCGTCCCATCCAGAAGCACCATCAAAGTCAACATAAGGCGGGTATTGCTTTGTTATCCGTTCTAAAATCCAAAGAAGCTAAGTGTACGATAGGTGGTCCTTGGTCGGTCGTGCATCGAAAAACAATCTAGGAATAAGCATGTAGAAAGCATTGTAATTGCTTGTTTGGACGAGGGTTCGAATCCCTCCGGCTCCACGATTAAGCACAGCTATGCCGTGGATTGAAACATAAAAAATCTGCCAAGTTTTTTCACTTGAGCGGATTTTTTTGATTTGAGACACCTGGACCGAAGGGACAGCTAGCTGTATTTACAGGACGGGAACCATTAGGGAAAACCGAAGGTAATCCCTCCGGCTCCACGATTAAGCACAGCTATGCCGTGGATTGAAACATAAAAAATCTGCCAAGTTTTTTCACTTG
>JBLWZN010000021.1:0-75481 GCA_048266425.1 Sediminicola sp. | reverse complement strand
CGCTCCATGGTCGTACCATCTGTTCAGTCTCTTGGACACCTTGAAAGAGGCTTGGGCCTCTGGCCGGAACGGACTGAGGTACCAAGCTTCTTTATCCGTTGTCCTGGCAGGAAAGTGGCCGAGTTTTGCCAGCGCCCTTTCGATGGGAAAAGCTCGGGCTCTTTCGCACGATAGCTTATGTGTTCTTTCTTTTTTCATCAGCAAATCTTTTTTATATTCCCAAAACTACCTACCTACTTACCTAAGCCCAGTGTATATAGGCCTTGACATTAGAAAACAGTTCTAAATTCCATATTACCTATCCTACCTATTTTAACGGTTCAGGTAGGTTAGGTAAGATCAGGTAGGTTGTTGTTGTTTTTATCTTACCTAGTTTTTCCCCTGTTTTTTAGGGTTTTCTATTTCTTTAGGTAAGTAGGTAACCTGTTTTTCTATTTTTTGGTCTTAAATTCCATTTCCCAAGGGGAGACCGCATAGATCGGCCTGGCCAAGTAGCCATAGACCTGTCGCTTCGGGTGCTTTACCTTCGGAAAGCGGAAACCGGAGAGCGCCCTTCCAATATTTATCTGGTTCAGGTGGACGCTAAGACAGGAGAGGGAGACCATCACATCGGAGGCCGTCACGAAATCCTCCATGTCCTCGGACTTTTCGTAATACTTGGCCACGAGTTCCTGCTCAGTGGTCAGCTTAGTATACCGTTTATTGCGTTCCTCGTTCTCGTTCACGTCCCTTGCGGAAAGCTCCGGGTCGAACCCGGCATCGGTATAAAGGTGATAGGCCTGTGTCCATACGTCCCTTATCTTCGTTTCCTTGGAATAGTTGAAGTCGATGGCATCCTTGAGCTCGAAACAGAGCCAGCGTACCGACCCCGTCTCGTCGTTCAGGAAGGCGGAACGGTTGGTGGATCCCATAAAGGAACAGATACGGGGCAGGGTGGTGTTCTTCCTGTCATAGGGAAGCCTTTCGTTGATAAAGGTCTTGGAGAAAAACGCCTTAAGGGCGTTCACGTCCTTCTTGGAAAGTACGGCCAGTTCGTCCAGGTTGTAGAGGAAGTTCCGGCACAACTGGATCCTGGCATCCTTGTCCGTGCTGATGTCCTCGGCTATATATTCCCAGAGCTCCGGCGGACAGAGGAACCGGCACCATGTGGATTTGCCCGAACTTTGTCCGTCGTGGCAGATGACCAGGCACTGCTTGTTGAAGTATCCCGGTTCCAGGGCGCATTTTATCGACCTGACCAGCCATTTCTTAAAATGGTACAGGAACAGCTCGGGTTCGTACAGCGGCACATAGGAAGCGAACCTTGCAATATGGTCCGTCCCGTCCCATGGCGGCAAGGACCGGAAGTACTCCGCAATGGGGTTGTGCCTTTTTATGAGCTCGGACTTGATCAAGATCTCCAGTTTAGCGGTGGTGACATCGATGCCCGCCTTGGCCAGTTCTATCAAGAGTGAGTTCATGTTCAGGTAGTGCCAGTCTTTATCCCCTATCATCGATATCTGGAAGTCATGGGAGATCTCATTGTACAGGATATCGTACTTCCCCTCCAGATATTCCAGGACATAATCGTATACGGTCTTCCTCTTCGGATCCTTTACTATGTACAGTGGATTATTGCCATCTTCCGCTTTCATCTTTTCCGGTGTTTGAAAGAGTATTCCAATGCTTCCGCTTCGATTTCCGCATTCGATCTCTTGCTCTTTTGAAGTAGCCAGCTGTTAAGCTTCCGCTTTTCAAAAAAGATCAGTTTTCCGTTGGGCTTGGAGTGGGGAATACTTCCGGTGGAGGTCAGTTTGTAAAGATAGCTTCGAGATATTCCCGCATAGTTACAGGTTTCCTCAAAAGTTAATACCTCTTTATTGGCCATTAACAGTTTTTCCAAACGATCTAATCGTTCCAATACTAATAAATTGTTCATCTGTTTCTTTTTTAGGGTTACAAAATGAACAAAAGCGCTTTTGTTTACTTTCTATGAATTTCTTGAAAATAAATGTATGAAAATGGATATACAGGGAACATAAAAAACACAAATAGTTATCCACAAATAATTGATATACAAATGGTTATATTAGAATGTACTCATATGTACCCATTTGAATCCAAATGAAAAAACCCAAATTAAATTTGGTCTTATATGTATCCATATGGCGCCAAATGAAATTTGGGTATTATTGCCGATTTTGTAGAAATTTGGCAGTTATCAACAATTTAAAATTGCGAGCCAAAGAAAAAGTTGCCGGAAAAAACGCAGATTTCAGCTTTTTGGAGTCGCAAACAATAAATAAATTACCTTTAAAAGGTTAACTACAAAGGTGAACAACCTCTAATTTTCCCTGAGTGCATTAAAATTGGAATCAACTTGAATACAGTTAAACCTATTATGGAAGAAAAAGAAGTAAAATATGAAAGTAAAAAATAATGCAAAAGAGATAAAAAATGAATAGAAACCAAATTACTTTTAACAAAAAACCGTCACTTAAACGTCACTCTATTAAACATAAAACCCTGCTAATCAAGTGATTAACAGGGTTAAAATGTACCTTGGGTGGGAATCGAACCCACACGTCAAAGACACTGGATTTTGAATCCAGCGCGTCTACCAATTCCGCCACCAAGGCATTATTAAAACTCGATTGGGCTACCTCCCTCCCAAAATTTTGGGATTCGGGACCACCACCTAGTTTGATAAGCGACTGCAAAACTAAAAAATATTTTTCTTTTACAATCAAAAAAAAGAAACATTTATCCTTTAGCAACCCAAATAAATGTATAAATTTGCACCTCCTTTGCGAAAAGGCATCTCAATAAACTAGCTGACAATACGTTAACTATGCCCTACCAAGTACCCGAACCCAAGATTTTTGCTTGTACACAAAGTACAATTTTAGCGGAAAAAATTGCCAAAGCCTATGGTGCAGACCTGGGGAAGGTTATTTTTTCCAGGTACAGTGACGGTGAATTTCAACCTTCATTTGAAGAGTCGGTACGGGGAACGCGGATTTTCATTATTGGTTCCACGAACCCAGGTCCGGAGAATTTGATGGAAATGTTATTAATGCTAGATGCTGCAAAACGCGCATCGGCAAGGCATATTACGGCGGTGATGCCCTATTTTGGATGGGCCAGACAGGACCGAAAAGACAAACCTAGGGTACCGATTGCGGCGAAATTAGTAGCCAAAATGTTGGAAGCGGCAGGAGCGACCCGCATTATAACGATGGATCTTCATGCCGACCAAATTCAAGGCTTTTTTGAAAAACCGGTAGATCATTTATTCGCTTCGACCATGTTTCTACCTTATTTGAGAAGCTTGAACCTTGACAATTTGACCATTGCCTCGCCGGACATGGGAGGGTCCAAACGAGCATATGCCTATTCCAAGGCATTGGAGAGCGATGTGGTAATTTGTTACAAACAAAGGGAAAAAGCAAATGTTATTTCCGTTATGGAACTCATCGGGGACGTGCAAGGAAAAAATGTGGTATTGGTAGACGATATGGTGGATACCGCGGGAACTTTGACCAAAGCTGCAGATTTAATGATCGAACGCGGTGCTATAAGCGTTAGAGCCATTACCACCCACGCCCTATTGTCCGGGAACGCTTATGAGAAAATAGAAAAATCACAATTATCGGAACTTATTGTAACCGATTCGATTCCCTTGCAAAAGGAAAGTAAAAAAATAAAGGTATTGAGTTGTGCGGATCTTTTTGCGGACGTTATGCACAGGGTGCACCACAACACATCCATAAGCTCAAAATTTCTAATGTAGGCCTCCGCTCCGCCAGATGCTAACCCTAGGATCGGCACTGCGAACAATGGCAAAAATAATTTTCATTTTTAACTATTAATTTTTAATCTATACAATGAAGTCAATTACAATTAAAGGATCAGAAAGAGAAAGCGTGGGCAAGAAGGCAACCAAAGCCCTACGTAATGCTGGAAAGGTTCCTTGCGTACTGTACGGAGGGGAGAAACCACTACACTTTTCAGCAGATGAACTATCGTTCAAAGACTTGGTGTACACCCCAAACGCACATACGGTTGTGATCGATTTGGCAAGCGGTGGAAAATTGGATGCAGTATTACAGGATATCCAATTTCACCCAGTTACCGACAAAATCCAACACGCGGATTTCTACCAGCTCTTTAAGGACAAGGAAGTTACTATGAACATCCCTGTTGTATTGGAAGGTAACTCCCCTGGGGTTAGAAATGGTGGACGTTTGTTGTTCCGCAAAAGAAAACTGGCCATCAAGGCCTTGCCTGGTAATCTTCCAGATTTCTTTAATGTGGACATCTCCAAACTTAAAATTGGTGGAAATATTGATGTGTCCTCCCTTTTGAGTGATGATTTCACGATTCTACATCCGGACACCACCGTTGTGGTACAGGTTAAAGCCGCACGTACCGCTATTCTTGTGGATGATGATGAAGAGGTTGAAGAAGGGGCAGAGGAAGCAGTAGCCGAAGGGGCAGAAACTGCTGCCGAAAGCAACGAATAATTTGTTCATTATATTTTAAGTCCAAGCATCCCGTCCCGATTGTTATCGGGATTCGGGATGCTTTTGTATTTTTGGTTTAAATGCACTCTTTTATACGCACATTCTTTAGCCAGGGCAAACTTTCCACTGAAAAGGAATATTACATGAAACGAGCATTAATAAATTTTAAAAATTTCTTCACAAAAGGCAATGCTTAAAATTTTTAATGGGAGCCCGCCCGTACCGAATGGTACGTTCGGGCGGGAGCTACGCGGTTACATACGTTCCCTACCTGCCCGACTTGTCATTCAGGCGGGTTTTTTAATTAATTTGTTATCAGGTAATTACAAAAATTTAAACGTGTGAAAAAATTTCTAATTGTAGGTCTGGGAAACATAGGTACGGAATACAGCGAAACCCGCCATAATATTGGGTTCAAAATATTGGATGCGCTGGCCGCCGAAGTTCCATTTTCATTTGAAACGGCCAAACTTGGGTCTTTGGGTTCCTTTAAAATCAAAGGAAGGACCGTCTATTGCCTAAAACCGTCCACCTATATGAACCTAAGCGGAAAAGCCATAAAATATTGGTTGGAAAAGGAAAATATTCCATTGGGGAATCTGCTGGTATTGACCGATGACATCAACCTTCCTTTTGGTACACTAAGGCTTAAGGGAAAAGGAAGCGACGGTGGACATAACGGACTTAAGGACACCCAGCATATGCTGCAAACGACCGTTTACAATAGGCTGCGTTTCGGCATTGGTTCGGAATTTAGCAAAGGTCGACAAATTGACTATGTCTTGGGAGAATGGGACGACCAAGAAAAAAAGGCCCTTCCAGAGCGGCTAAAAAAAACTTCAGAGATCATTACGTCCTTCGTCCTTGCGGGAATTCAACTTACCATGAACCAATACAACGGCACTTAAAACAGATGCTGTGGCAATCTTAAAAGCAAAATTTGAAATTAATCATACACTGATCCATACGTGCAACCAAAGTTCACTTATGTCGGACCAACCTATTGAATCTTTATAGGCGCCCTACAGCACCTTAAATTCATATATTCCCGAGTCGGACGTATTCCCGGCTTTGTCCTTAGATAAGACCCGCCAGTAATATACCCTGTTGGAAAGTACACTAACCTTATAGGTTACGACATCCCATGGAAGGGAAGCCACCATCCCATTGGGAGGATTCTCTGTGGAAAAATAGACCTCGTATCCCAATAAATCCCCATCAACGTCAGCACCGGACCACTCCAATGTAATTTCATTGTTGATGTCTTTAAAAACGGATGCCCCGGATTTTGGAGAAATAATCTCTGTGGGAAAAGGCGGGTAGGTAGTTACAAAACCGGAATTATAGAATCGCCATACCTCACTGGTAGCGGTTTCCGGTACCTGCGAGTTTTTTGAAGTTACGAACCAGGAATATGGCGCACCCTTATCCAAGGGCAGCTTCGCCGACAGTAGGGAGGTACTTATGGTCTGTGTTACACTCGTGTTAAGATTGGTTACCCTAATTTCATATATTTCGGTATTGTTGGATGCTTGCCATTTGAACTCTACCCTACTACTAATATCATCAATGTTTACACCTGTATTACATTCCGAATCTTTCTGGGGATAGACCAGTAGGGCACGCTCCGGCTTGGCAGGGGGGTCGTCTTTCCCACCACAACCAAAAATGAAAAGACTGCATATTACAAATAACAACTTGTTCATTCCTTAATAACTTTTATGGTTTTCCTTACGTTTTCCCCTTTCACGGCCAAATAATATATTCCAGACTGTAATCCGGTTAAATTCAACTCGGTTTCTGTGCCATTTACATTCCTTTTTTCGCTGCGCAGCAAGCCTCCGCTGGACGAATAAAGTGTTAGCCGTACTTCCTTCTCATAGGTCGCCAAGAATATTCTGGCCGTTTCAACAACGGGGTTGGGATATACTATCGCGTCTTGTGAAAGAAATATAACCTTGTCAAAACTACCTTGACACGGCAATTCGGTAAAGACCCTGACATAATTGTTCCCCTTTTTTAAATTTAGTGTCATGGTGCTTTTCTCCGTTTGCAAGAGTGCCCCGTTCAGTTCAATATTGTAAAAATCGGATCCCGACATGGTCAACACCGCCTGTTGACCATCGGACGAAGTTTTAACTGCCACGCTCAAGGGGTCCGGTTGGGTAATCACCACATCAAAGCAGCTCGGTTCATAACTATTGACACCGTCCATACCTGATATACATAGGCTATAGGTGCCTGCCTGAATATTCCCCATAAGAACGGAATCGGTAAATTCCTTGGTAGAATCCAGGCCGTTCCCAATTAGGGTAGCGGTATAGTCCAATGGGGCTGTCGCTACAATTTGAACCGAGCCATCGTTGCCATCCCTACATGATTCACTTTGAATGTCGATAGAAAAATTATCCGGTAAAAAGCGGTACACGGGACAACCGTGAACATCCACTTCAATTCCCTTGGGGGTTCCCAGGCAAAGATCGTCCCCATCATCGAACACCCCATCCTTGTCCGCATCTGGCCTAAATGCACCCTCAACGCAAATATCCAACGAAAAGGAATTTAGGCTACCCCCATCCGAAGGTGCCTTGTCCTCGACGGTCAAAACCCAATCCCCTTGGACGGATTCCCCGTTAAAAGAAGCCAAGGAACCCAAGGGTCGGACCGTTCCACTTATGGCTGGGTTAATTCCGCATATAAATTTATCCGCATCATCATCAAATGTAGCCAACATATTTTTAGAATCCCCACAAGAGCTGGAAATTAGAACAACCGTCGTACCCGAGGGCGAGGTTAAACTTACCGTAAGGTCTGAAATAAAAGAGTGCGCGATATCCAGGTTAACGTTCACGTCCGCTATTGGCAGATCATCCAAAAAGGTAATCTTGGATGTGATTAAGGAAGTTCCCACCTTGACAATTTCCTTTGGCAGATCCCCTGAAGCTTTGCTTGTGCAGCTTAATTGTGTGGTAGTAAAACTAAAGGGAGTTCCAAAGGAACCTTCGGCGCAATTATTCTTAGGTTTAACCCTCCAATAATATGTGGTATCCGATTCTAAATTTGAGGGCAAATATGAATCGAAAATGACGGATGCCGATTCTATTATATCGGTAAAAAGCGAATCCTTGGCAATCTGAAGATCATAAGATGAATATTCGGGATTTGCCTGCCATTCCAATAGCTGGCCAAACCGGGCACCGACATACCCATCTTGGGGCGATAACAGGACAACATCCGAAAAATTGGAATCGTGGACCGCGAGGGTCAAGGGCACTTCTTGTGAAAATGTTGTAGCGGTCGCCTTTACAGTTATGGGATAACTCCCCACAGGAACGCTTCCCGTTCCGGAGAGGGTAAGCGTTATTGGCGTATCGGTAACTGTGGCCGTTGCCGGGGAAAATGTTGCCAAAATTCCAGCCGGTAGCCCAGTTGCACTAAAAGTCGATTCTTCGGCAAAACCCAAATAGGTCTCGTAGTTAAACAAGATGACCAAATCATTGGGTTGGCAGACATCAGGGGACAACTCGGGAAAATCCAGAACAATTTCTGAAGGGGAGACCGTAAATGCGGCTTTATTTATTGCAAAGAAAACATTGTTATGGGCCTTGACCATTAGGCGGCCCTGTGTAGTGGCCGTTCCTGGCACAACCATTTGATAGGTCCCCGTATTTGGCACATCGGAAGCCAGGGATACGGGAAAGGTAATCCCGCCATCGGTAGACATCCAAATATCCACAGTTTGTGCATTTATCGGAGATTGGTCCGTATTTGCCACATCCCAGGAAACGGTCTGAACAGATCCGGCCGGATAGGTCTCGCCAGCACTTTGGGAGGTCACCACAAAAGGGCCTGCAGCATTGACCACATTAATTTCTACCAATTCTGAGCTTACCTGCCCCCCTCCAGCCGCGTTATCCCTTACCGTAAAGGCAAAGTTCATTTTCCTTTCTATGTTGGCCACGGTTTCCCAAGTTGAATCTATGGTTGGTTTAATCTGCGTCAGATTGCCCTTAATAACACTGGCAAGCTTTGGAAAGTAACGTTCTGGGGAAACAGAAGGCTTAAGGGACCTAAAATTTGCTCCCTCGGGATTTGAAGGCCCAAAGGTTGTATTGGAAACTATCCCATTATCTATCTGTTCCCAAGTATAGGTTAGCACATCATCAACATCGGGGTCCATCGCCTGGCCGGAAAGCACAAAGGCGGTAGTTTTAGGAATGTTGAAATTCCCAATAGAGTCAATAGCCGGTGGATTGTCGGCAATTGGAATCAACACGGCACAGCTAGTATTTAAAACGTATTGGGAAATCTGAAAAATGCTGTAATAATGAAAATAATCATCTCCATGGGAAGCCACATTATTTTCTCCCGAAATCCCTGCATAACCCATTATTGTTGTGCCACTCCCCGGTTCCACTTGCGCTTGGGTTCCTTCGGACTGATAGGACCAAGTGTGATTGGCCCCAAATTGGTGCCCCAATTCATGGGCCACAAATTCCAGATCAAAGATGTCCCCTTCAGGAAGCATGCTCGATGAATATGCACTACCCTTTTTATTGTCCACGCAAACCGACCCAACAAACCCGGCATTCCCATTGTCAACGTCCTTGTGAAACAAGTGCCCTACATCGTATTTGCCCTCTCCCAAAGTTGTTGTCAACGTATTTTGCACCTGGTTGTTCAAATTGCCATTGTAGGGATCTGTGGAACTGTTCGTGAAAATGATGGAATCCTCCTCCGGAATGATTTCAAGGGTTATTCCCAAATCGGTCTCAAAAACTTCGTTTACCCTGGTAATGGTAGCATTGATGGCGGCAAGGGCACCTGCAACGGTTCCACCGTGATATTGGGTATATTCCCCAGTGGCAGATACCGCAATCCTATACTTTCTAAGTATTTTATCGCCTACGGGTTTCATCGTTATTCCAGGATTTCCCTTTTCCAATTGGGACTTGGTAAAACATATGAAATCACTATCGACCAAAGCTTTTGAATCCCTGGCATACACAACATAATCATTACCTTGCTTTCCAGATTTCTGCATAAAGGTAGTGTGCAACTTATCGGCATGTGTAATCATGCTCTCTACGCCTTTTGGGGAAACACTGAACCGTATCCGTTGATTTTTATCCTTTAGGCTATAACCGCGGTATGATTTTATTTTGGGATACTTGGCCGCTAACTGGGGCGATAGGTTGGAAGCTTCCGTAATCCGGAACGAACTTAGGTTCCCGTTTTCATCCGGAAAATCCACGACCAGGGAAGCTTTTTTTAATATCGTGGATTTCCCCAATTCTTGGGTAAATGCTTCCTCATCAAGGGAAAACAGTTGTTTTTTCTTTATGTTTGATTCTGGTAAAATTCCAATAACCGCATTTTTAGCTTCAGCCCTGTGCCAATAACTGGACTGGGCAGAACCGTAAAAGCATACAAATGCTATGGTTATTGAAAAAACTAGACGTAATTTTGTGGTCATCAAGCTGGTATAATCCAGTACCAAATGTAAGCCTTTTTATTATTTTGTATTCGTGATAACGGTCCAAAACATCTCTAAATACGACAAAAAAGAACCTACAGCTGTTACCATAGGTACTTTTGACGGTTTGCACATAGGCCATATGAAAATTTTGGATCGCCTTATAAAAAGCGCGGACGCTCTTGGCCTTAAATCCATGGTTCTCACTTTTTTCCCCCATCCCCGTATGGTCCTTCAGCAAGATGCACATATACAATTGTTGAATACCATAGATGAAAAAATTGACATTTTGGAAAGAACGGGACTCGATTATTTGATTATCCATCCGTTTACAAAAGCATTTTCCCGATTGTCCGCAAGGGACTTTGTCCGGGATATCCTCGTGAACGAACTGAGGACCAAAAAAATTATCATAGGTTATGATCACCGTTTTGGTCGCAACCGCAACGCCAACATAAACGACTTGGAGGCATTCGGCAATGCACTGGATTTTCAGGTAGAGGAAATTCCTGTGCAAGAGGTCGATGAAGTTTCGGTGAGCTCAACGAAGATCAGAAAAGCCTTGGAAAAAGGGGACGTTAGGACAGCTAACGCCTATCTGGGCTACGAATATATGCTTACCGGTACCGTTAAAAAGGGAAGGGGAATGGGCAGGCAATTGGGCTTTCCCACGGCCAATCTTGTCATTGCCGAAAATTATAAATTGATTCCAAAAAATGGGGTATATGCCGTTAAGAGTATACTTAATGGCCAAACCGTAAACGGGATGATGAACATTGGCTACAATCCGACCGTATCGGTGGGTACCGAAAAGACCATAGAGATTCACTTTTTTGATTTTAACCGGGATCTTTACGAGCAAAAAATTCGGATAGATATTTTGGAATGGATCCGTGAAGAAGAAAAATTTGGTTCCCTCGAAGATTTAAAGGCCCAATTGCAAAAGGACAAACTGACGGTACTGTCCGTAATCTAGCGTTAAAACATTCCAAATTCCCAACTCCCCTCTAAATCCCATGACCAAATTCAAAATTTTTGTTGTACATCCTTAAGATCTCATAGGGAATTTCAAATTTGCACATTGAACTTATAATCCAATACTCTTTATCATAACAGTCGAAACCATTAAATTTACCGATTAAAACAAAATCAAATGTTACAGCTACAGGTAATACGGGAAAATAGGGACCAACTCGTACAAGCATTCAAAAAACGGAACTTGGATGCCGGCCCCATTTTGGACAAGATTATCCGGTTGGACGAAAACCGAAGGGCCTTGCAGACCAAACTCGATAACACCTTGGCAGAATCCAATAAACTATCCAAAGAAATAGGGGAACTTTTTAAAAGCGGGAAGGCAAAAGAGGCCAATATTGCGAAGGAAAGAACCGGAATCTTAAAAGAGGTATCAAAAGGCCTAAGTGATGACTTGAACACTACTGCGGAAGAGCTACAGGCATTGCTTTATCAAATTCCGAACGTGCCCCATGAATCCGTACCTGCCGGGACCTCAGAAACCGACAATGAGGAGGTCCTCCGGGAAGGCAACATTCCAAAACTGATTGACAATGCCCTGCCCCATTGGGAATTGGCGAAGAAGCACGATATTATCGATTTTGAACTGGGAGTGAAAATTACCGGTGCCGGGTTTCCAGTGTATAAAGGAAAAGGAGCCAGGTTGCAACGCGCCCTAATCTCCTATTTTCTGGATAAAAACACAGAAGCCGGATATACCGAAATGCAGGTTCCCCATCTGGTCAATGAGACCTCTGGATACGGAACCGGACAGTTGCCGGACAAAGAAGGCCAGATGTACCATATTGGAGCCGATGACCTATATCTGATTCCCACTTCCGAAGTACCCGTGACCAACTTATACCGGGACGTTATTCTTAGCGAAAAGGATTTCCCAATTTGCATGACCGCCTATACCCCTTGTTTTAGAAGGGAGGCCGGTAGTTATGGGGCCCATGTGCGCGGACTCAATCGTCTGCACCAGTTTGACAAAGTGGAAATCGTAAGGATAGAACATCCCGAAAAATCCTATGACGCGTTAAATGCCATGGTAACGCATATTCAAAACATTCTTAGGGAACTTAAACTGCCTTACCGCATCCTTCGCCTATGTGGGGGTGATCTGGGATTTACCTCTGCCCTAACCTATGATTTTGAAGTGTTCTCCACGGCACAGGACCGATGGCTCGAAATTAGCTCCGTCTCCAATTTTGAGACCTTCCAGGCCAACCGATTAAAATTGCGCTTTAAGGATGAAAATGGAAAAAGTCAATTGGCCCACACCCTAAACGGAAGTTCCTTGGCCTTACCAAGGGTCTTGGCCGGAATTTTGGAAAATTATCAAACTGCGGAAGGAATCCAAGTGCCCGATGTGCTTGTACCCTACTGCGGGTTCGATAAGATTGGATAGATCCTCTTTTTTAGGGTTTGGGATTAAACTGGTCTTTGGCCAATCTATACCCATCATTTTGTTGCATTTCTTTTTTTGTGGAAAAACCCAAGGTTCATGGCAGTTATTTTAAGACACTATTGAGGTAGTTTCTTACGTGAAAAATAACAAATGGACCCAACTATGTTACGGGTCGGCTTATCATTTATACTTATATTTAGCTGCCTTTAAAAGGGATACGTTCTTATTTTGAATTAGTCAAGTTAAAACCGATGCAACCATCGGTTTTTTCTTTTTTTATTTTTAATTTCGATTCAATTCAAAAAAAACATCATCTTCCATAAGACCTCCTGGTTTCAAAAAAGTTTAATCACTACTTTGTTAAAAAGTTCGATTTGGCAAAAAGAATTCAGAATGCTCATTTTTTTTCTGGAAAAAACCTAAATTCGAACATTGAAGAATTTATAAAATAACCAACCATACAGATTATGACTTCAGCATTCGGTTTTTGGGATTATTTCATTTTTATTGCTTACGCCCTACTAATCTTAGGGGTAGGCCTATGGGTATCCAGGGATAAAAAGGGTCATCAAAAAAATGCCGAAGATTACTTTTTGGCCAGTAAATCCCTGCCCTGGTGGGCCATTGGCGCCTCGTTGATCGCCGCCAATATTTCTGCAGAACAATTTATCGGAATGTCCGGTTCTGGCTTCGCCGTAGGCTTGGCCATAGCTTCCTACGAGTGGATGGCCGCCATTACCCTGTTGATCGTGGGGAAATACTTTTTGCCCATTTTTATAGAAAAAGGACTGTACACCATTCCCGAATTTGTTGAACAACGCTTCTCCACCAATCTGAAGACCATTCTGGCCGTATTCTGGATTGCGTTATATGTGTTCGTTAATTTAGCTTCCGTGCTTTACCTGGGCTCCTTGGCCTTGGAAACCATTATGGGAATCCCCATGATGTACGGGGTTGTAGGGCTGGCCCTATTTGCGGCAGCCTACTCCCTCTATGGCGGACTATCGGCAGTAGCCTGGACCGATGTTATTCAGGTAATTTTCTTGGTAATTGGCGGATTGGTTACCAGCTATCTGGCTTTGGATACCGTATCGGAAGGTACCGGGGTTATGGCAGGACTCCATACTATTTTTACGGAGGCTCCGGAACGCTTTGTTATGATTCTGGATAAAACGAATCCCGAATACAGTAATCTGCCCGGGATCGGGGTGCTGGTCGGCGGACTCTGGGTAGCCAACCTGTATTATTGGGGTTTTAACCAATATATCATTCAAAGAACTCTAGCTGCCAAGTCACTCAGGGAATCCCAAAAAGGTATTTTATTGGCGGCCTGCCTAAAATTGATTATTCCCATCATCGTGGTAGTACCGGGAATTGCGGCCTATGTAATGGTTACCGATCCCCAGATTTTGGGTAGTTTGGGCGAGGCGGGGCTCAACAATTTGCCTTCCTTGGATCAAGCGGACAAGGCCTATCCCTGGCTGCTGCAATTTTTACCCACTGGGTTAAAAGGGTTAGCTTTTGCAGCATTGACAGCAGCTATCGTTTCATCCTTGGCATCCATGCTCAACTCTACTTCCACTATTTTTACAATGGATATCTACAAGCCGTATATCAATAAAAATGCAAGCGACAAGGCAACGGTAAGCGTTGGAAGGATTTCTGCTGGCGTCGCTTTGATAATCGCATGCATCACGGCTCCATTATTGGGAGGAATCGATCAGGCTTTCCAATTCATTCAAGAATATACAGGGGTCGTAAGTCCTGGGATTTTGGCGGTATTCCTCTTGGGGCTTTTCTGGAAAAAAACCACCAACAAGGCGGCTATCGTAGGGGCTTTGACTTCTATTCCCATAGCCATGTATTTCAAGGTCGGTTCCCATGGATGGTCCTCAAATCCTTTGTTCGTAAATGTTCCTTTTATGGACCAGATGGGATATACCGCCATCCTTACCATGATCGTCATAGTTGTCGTCAGTTTAATGCAAAATAAGGGAGGTGAAGATCCAAAAGGTATCCCGTTGTCCAAGAGTCTCTTTAAAACGGGGCCCGTTTTCAACATTGGTGCCTTTGCGGTAATGCTTATCGTTGCAGCTCTTTATGCCATCTTTTGGAAATAGGGCCCCTTAAATCCCTAACAATAATAAGTAAGAGTCGGTACATCCGGCTCTTTTTTTATCCAGTCAACTGGTTTAAATATTAATGAAAGATTAATTAACGCCCTGCATTCAGTTCCTTCCAGAAAGTTTGGCTAAATTGGCCACCAATTATTCAATAGGACATCTATCGAACCCAATAAATTCGAAAAACTGTTCTAAAATTTTTAATTATGAATCATAAGGTTAAAACGTGGTTGGTTTTATTTGGGGCTCTAATTGTGGCCAGCAGTTGTAATAAGGAGTCAAAACCTATTGAAATTAGCCCCGAGCTGTATGATGCTTCAATTGATAGGGTGATCGAAATCATGATCCATGACATTTTCTCGCCACCAGTGGCGAGTCGAATAATGGTGTACCCCAATATTGCAGCTTATGAAATCATCGCCCAGACCGATGATAAATACCAAACCTTAGCGGGGCAATTGCCTGAGCTGACCCCAATTCCAGTTTTGGACACCACCCTGAACATCAATCCACAATTATCTGCCCTTATCGCCCATATGATCCTGAGTAAAAAACTTATTTTTTCAGAGGATCGGATTACCACGATGCAGGACAGTTTGTACGGGGTTTGGAAAAACACCAACGAAGACCAATTTGAGGCATCCAAAGCTTATGGATCAAAGGTAGCAGATCATATTGCCCAATGGATGAACAAGGACAATTACAATCAGACACGTACGATGCCCAAATTTACGGTAAACACCGAAGACCCGACCCGTTGGCAACCTACCCCACCTGCTTACATAGACGGGATAGAACCCCACTGGAACGATATACGTCCGTTTGCCCTGGATTCGGCCCAGCAGTTTAAACCATTGCCTCCACCCGCATTTTCCCTGGATGAGGATTCGGAGTTTTTTAAAGAGCTCAAAGAAGTTTATGACACAGGGGTACGTATAACCCAAGCAGGGGATTCGTCCGAGGAAATGGCCATAGCCAAATTTTGGGACTGCAACCCATATGTTTCCGTAACCCGGGGACACCTGATGTTTGCCACCAAAAAGATATCCCCCGGCGCGCATTGGATCGGTATTGTCAAAATCGCCAATAGGAAGACAAATAGTAATTTTGACGATTCTGTTTATGCCTATACAAAGACTTCCATCGCCATTGCGGACGCATTTATTAGCTGTTGGGACGAAAAGTACAGAAGCAATCTCATTCGTCCGGAAACCCTCATCAATCAACACATCGATGAAAACTGGATGCCGCTCTTACAAACTCCGCCCTTTCCGGAATATACCAGCGGACACAGCGTAGTATCGGGAGCTGCAGCGGAAGTACTTACCAGTATTTATGGGGACGATTTCTCATTCGATGATGACACCGAAACACCCTTCGGCCTGCCCGTAAGGAGCTTTAATTCTTTTAACGAAGCGTCTGCGGAAGCCGCTATAAGCCGAATGTATGGAGGTATTCATTATCGTGCCGCGATCGAATTAGGGCTAAAACAAGGAAGGGGTATTGGAGATCTGGTCATCAAAAAGATAAAGATGAAAACTCCTGGGGACTTGGCCTCAAAATAATTGGAACGGGAAATTTTTGACCTAAAATTATAAATGTTTGGCATTTCGCATATTGTTGAAATGTGGGAACGGCAAGACTATTATTAAACCATTTATTTTCATCCCGCACGGTATTAATTTGCTCCAGGATAAATTACCAATATCAAGCTCGTGCCTAAAGCACGGGCTTTTTTATTGGTTCTGATCTTCGGTAAGTAAAAATTTTTCCAGTTCCTTATATTTTTTGGATATTTATAAGCCAAAACACATTGTATCAGGGCCCTTTGCAAAATGTCGTAGCAAGATGAAAATATCGACCCCAAATAAATGGAGATTGAGTTATACACTTAAGTTCCCTATGATTTGATATTGGTATAAAGGTTTGTGTTTTACCATTCTCTCGATGGTCTTATGAAAAATGGATTGTTTGAACTGGGAACGGTTCAACCTGAAGGAGAACTCGTCGAGATACTTTTTGGCATGATGTTTCGATGCGTGGGTCGGGATAGTCCTTATCCAAGATTTGATCTGATGGATGACCAAATGTAGTTCTTTGAAATTTTTCCCGTTGCCGCTGGGTATCTGGGTGATGTCGTAGTCCTTTTTCAGGGGTGAGTAGCCTCTCCATTTGTCGGTGACGACCCTGGCATCTTTGGAGATGTATTGCTCAAAGAAGGGAGTGAACGATTTGGAGGAGTAATCATCTATAACTTGGGCATAGGCCCGTTTTATGCCACGTTTTTCGTTGAGCTCCACACCGACTATCACTTTGGTCTTGTTGGTGTTATAGCTCCTTCCTTTCTTGCCCTCCTCGTAACCTCCGACAACAAATTCATCTACATGTACCAGTTCGGACAGTGGCCATTTTTGGCTGCTTTCCATGGCCTTGCGCACCTTTTGCATAAAGAACCAGGCAGTACCTTGACGGATGCCGTAGCGCTTGCCCATCTGTATGCTGGAAATACCCTTGCTGGAAGTGCTCATTTCAAAAGCGATGCAAAAAGCCTTGTGAAGACCGAACTTTACCCTATGGAAAAGCGTACCGGAGGTCGGGCTTTCAATATGGCTGCAGCGGTAACAGAAATAGCCATGGTCCTTTCGCCGGTGCCCGCTCTCGTGCCCGCACTTGGCACATTGGAAACCGTCCTGCCATTTCAGATCGGCCAAATAGTGCTTGCAGGAACCGTCATCGGGGAATGCTTTTAAGAAGTCTATTATATTTTGTCCGTTAAATTGTTCCATTTTCCTTATTTTTAAAGGAATAAAGATATAGAAATAATGTGTATAACTCAAAATGGAGAAAAGACAGAATATCGTTCATGACAGAACGGATCAAACAATCACCAATACATATGCTAATTCATTGGAATCTGTCCCGATTCCTTTGTCACTTGATCCTTTAAAACAGTTAGACCTTCATCTTTAAAAATAATTGTAGCACCTTGTACCTAACATCCGATAACTGGAATTGCTTATGTCTTCCCAAACAAGATTAACGAGAGCTTACCAAGATGCCAAGGTGATCCCGTTTGACGATACTTCAAAATTAATTCTGTTCAGTGACTGCCATCGGGGGGATAACAGCTTTGCCGATGACTTTGCCAACAATAGAAATATTTACTACCATGCCCTTCAACAATATTATAAAGAAGGCTTCACCTATGTTGAATTGGGCGATGGGGACGAGCTCTGGGAAAATATCGGTTTTGAGTCCATTTTTACGGCCCATAAGAACGTCTACCTGTTACTGAGAAAATTTCATTGGGAAAATAGATTACATATGATATGGGGCAACCATGATATGGTGTATCAAGATCCAAAGTATGTAAAAAAAACCCTGTCCAGCTTTTTTGAACCTATCGACGGAAGGGACAAGGAGCTTTTTGAGGATATCAGCTACCATGAAGCCTTAATTTTAGAACATGGGGAAACCGGTCAACAAATTTTTTTGACCCACGGACACCAAGCGGACTGGTGGAACTATACCCTTTGGCGCTGGAACCGATTTATGGTCCGTGTATTGTGGAAGCCACTCCAAATTTGGGGAATATCGGATCCCACCAGTCCGGCCAAGAATTATAAGGAGCTCCTTAAGTTGGAGCTAAGGGTAAAGAAATGGATTGTTCAGAACAATGGACTAGTCACGGTAATAGGCCACACCCACCGTCCACGATTTCCCGACCCGGGAGAGATTCCCATGTTCAATGATGGTTGCTGTGTTCATCCCAGAAGTATTACGGCCCTAGAAATTGAAAATGGCAGTATCACTTTGGTCAAATGGGAAATTTCGACCAAAGAAAACGGCACACTCCAAGTCGTAAGGATAATTTTGGAAGGACCCCGTAAGCTCATGGATTACATTAAATCCTAAAGTAATTCTATCGCCATCAGAAACATATCAATAAAAGTCACCATCTATCCTTTCTGTAAGCATAGACCGTATGTACCAACATGCCAATAAATAATGCTCCCAAATCTTGAATCCCCATGTTCAATTTGTAACTTTGTCGCCGTTTAAAAAACACAATCCATTATCAAGGAGCCTTTATTTTGAAGTTAAAGAGAAGAAGAAAATTAGTCACCTATCTAGATATCCTAGATCAGCCCATCCGGTTTAATCCCTTTGTATTTAGTCGTATGTTTATCCTGTGGGCCCTACTTGGTCTTCTTGGCGGAATCATTGCCGGTATCTATTGGATTATTCTTGGATACCTTACAGAGGGAATGGCCTGGTTTACGGGATGGCTCGTGATTCCGGTCATGGCTTTAGCGGGGCTATTGGCCGGCCTGATCATACATTTTATAGGGGAGCCCGGCGAAATTCAGTTGATTGTAAACAACATCCGTTTTAACAAAGGTAAATTGGACCCCAAGAACAATCCTTCCATGATTTTGTCCTCCCTCATTTGCATAGCGGCAGGGGGCAGTCTGGGGCCTGAGGCGCCATTGGTCCAAGTTACGGGTTCTACAGGCACCTGGATGGGGAAACTATTTAGGTTGAAAGGAGAAGAACTTCGTTCCCTGAGTATCGCGGGGATGGCCTCTGGATTTACGGCATTGTTCGGCGCGCCCTTGGGCGGTAGTCTTTTTGCCTTGGAAATCCTGCACCATAAACATGCGGTACAATATTACAGGGCCATTATTCCTGCCTTTGTGGCCAGTTGTTTCAGCTATATCGTCTTTGCCATTATAGTCCAAATGGGGTTCGGTCCAACATGGGAACTTCCTTCCTATGAACTGGTGGACAAGTTTGATTTTGCCTATGCCGTACTGTTTGGTATTATAGCTACTGTAGTGGGTTGGGCATTTATTTTTTGTACCAAGTTTTTTAAGAACGGTTTTGAAAAACTCAAAGTACCAATCTATATAAAAACCTGTATTGGAGGTATATTGCTGGGTATAATTGCCTTCTATTTGCCATTGACCCGTTATTTTGATCATTTTGAGCTCAATGAACTCCTGACAAGGGATAGCACTTTAAAATTTTTGATAGCGCTGTTAATCTTTAAGATCGTCGCCATAGCGGTTACCGTAACTTCGGGATGGCGGGGAGGATTTATCATTCCACTCTTCTTTGTGGGGGCTACTTTGGGGTTAATAATCCATCATTTTATTCCAGGGGTTAACCTGTCACTGACCATTGTTAGCTGTATGGCAGCCGTGAACGCCTGTGTAACCCGGACCCCAATGAGCACAACGATCCTCTTGGCGACCTTGACCGGATTTGCTTATTTTATTCCGATTTTGTTCGCCAGTCTTACCGGTTATTTCTTGGCACCGCGGATTCCGTTTATTTCCGCCCAAATGGATAAGGAGGGTTAAAACGCATACCGTTGAGGGCCGCCCCTTCTAATTTCCTCATTGGCGTAAGCCTCGAACTTTTTAAAATTTTGTCGGAAGGCATTGGTTAGTTTAAAGGCCATCTTATAATAGGCCTCATCGTCGTTCCAAGTTGCCCTAGGACTTAGGACACTTGTAGGCACACCGGGACATTCCCTGGGCTGGGCCACCCCGAATACGGAGTGTATGTGGTATTTGTCATAACAATACAGGCCTAGGTCCCCATTAAGGGCGGCATGGATCATGGCGCGGGTGTATTTTAACTTCATACGGGTACCTATACCGTATGGGCCACCTGTCCAGCCCGTGTTTACCAGCCAAACGTTCACGCCCGATTCTTTCATTTTGTTGCTCAGCATCTCTGCATATTTGGTGGGATGCAAGGGCATAAAAGGAGCTCCAAAACAGGCTGAAAAAGAAGGAACCGGTTCTACGACTCCAGCTTCGGTACCTGCCACCTTGGCGGTATACCCTGAAATAAAATGGTAGGCCGCCTGGCTAGGGGTCAATTTGGATATGGGCGGGATAACACCGAACGCATCGGCAGTAAGAAAGAATATATTTTTAGGATTTTTCCCCACCGAAGGTTCCATATGGTTGTCAATATGGTATATAGGATAGCTAACACGGGTATTGGGGGTGATGGAAGTATCTGCAAAATCTACGTTGCCGTTCGCATCCAACACCACGTTTTCCAAAAGGGCCCCTCTCCTAATTGCGGCATATATTTCCGGTTCATTTTTTGCACAAAGATTGATCGCCTTGGCATAACAGCCTCCCTCAAAATTAAACACGGAATTTTCGGCCGTCCATCCGTGTTCATCATCACCTACCAGTTTGCGATGTGGATCGGCGGACAAGGTGGTCTTCCCGGTTCCCGAAAGACCAAAAAAGATCGCCGTATCCCCCTCTTCCCCAACATTGACCGAACAATGCATGGGGAGCGTATTCTTGTAGACAGGAAGAATGAAATTAAGCGCCGAAAAAATTCCCTTCTTAATTTCGCCGGTATATCCCGTCCCCCCGATCAAGACTATTTTTTTTGTGAAATTCAAAATAGCAAAATTATGCTGTCTAGTTCCATCCTCTTTGGGATTCGCCATAAACCCAGGGGCATTTATAACCGTCCATTCCGGTTCAAAATCTACCAATTCGGCTGCCGTAGGACGGAGGAACATATTGTATGCGAAAAGATTGGACCAAGGATATTCGGTGATAACCCTAAGGTTTAATCGATAATCCGGGTCGGCACATGCAAAGGAATCCCTTACATAGAGTTCCTTGGAATTTAAGTAATCGATGACCTTAGCATAAAGGGTATCGAACTTGTCAGGGTCGAAGGGCAGGTTGATATCCCCCCACCAAACCTTCAGTTTGGTTATATCGTCCATAACAATAAACCGGTCCTTGGGAGATCTTCCCGTAAATTCGCCGGTGTTTATGGCCAAGGCCCCAGACGATGCTTCCTTTCCCATTCCCAATGTTAGGGTAGTATCGGGCAGTTCGTCCGGCGTTAATTGATAGTTGACCCGTTTGTTTGAAAGACCATAGCTTTCTAACGAAATCGTTTTCGTTGATTGATGCGATATACTCATTATGAATAGTTTTTACTAGTGCAAAATTATCAAAAATATAATTACAACGCTATCAAAATAATAATATACTAAATTTTATTATTTCTAGATTGTAGAAAACGGACCCCTAAGCTGACCCATCCCAAAAGAAGAAGCAATCCGCCAATCGGGGTAACAAAACCGATGACCTTAAAATCGAACATAGTAAGGGTATTGGTTGCCAACAAATAAATTGAAAATGAAAAGAGGATCACCCCAAGGGCAATAAGATAAAAGATCGATTTCTTTTTGTGTTCTGGAACATGTACCGTATTTGCCAAAAACAATAAAAATAGGGCATGGTACATTTGATATCGGACCCCCGTTTCAAAAACCTGGATCTCACCTGCATCCAATACGGTTTTTAGCCCATGGGCGCCAAAGGCCCCCAATGCAATTGCCAAAGCCCCGAATACAACAGCAGTAACAAAAATTGTTCTGTTCATAACTAAATCACCTTAAATTTTTATAAATTTAACAATTCAAATCTTAAATGCTTTTTTTTTTACAAAAATACGAAAAGTAATGCCTCGAAAAATTCTTGTTATCGGCGCTGGTAAATCCAGTTTCTATCTCTTTGATTATCTACTTTCAAAAGCCCAAGAGGAAGATCTGGAGCTGATCATCGGGGATTTACGGCCAGAAAATATACCTGCCGTTATAGCGGGCCATCCAAGCTGTACCGTTTTAAAACTGGATATTTTGAAGGAATCCGAACGGAAGAATGCCATAGCCAATGCAACTATTGTTGTATCCATGCTCCCAGCATCCCTGCATATCAAAATTGCGAAGGACTGTCTGCAATTTCGCAAGCATTTGGTCACCGCGTCCTATGTAAGTCCGGAACTGAAAGTTTTGGACAAGAAGGTCAGGGAGGCCGGACTCATCTTTATGAACGAAGTGGGGCTAGATCCCGGTATCGACCACATGAGCGCCATGCAGATTATAGACGGTATCCGGAAAAAAGGCGGCAAAATAATCTTGTTCGAATCCTTTTGTGGGGGTCTTGTCGCCCCGGAGAGCGACAACAATTTATGGAACTACAAATTTACTTGGAATCCCCGAAATGTATTGGTAGCCGGACAGGGTGGGACGGCCAAGTTTATTCAAGAAGGAACTTATAAATACATACCGTACCACAAATTATTTAGAAGGACCGAATTTTTGGAAATTGAAGGGTACGGAAAATTTGAAGCCTATGCCAATAGGGATTCCTTAAATTACAGGGAGGCTTATGGCCTGCAGGATGCGCTCACCTTGTACCGGGGCACTATCCGGAGGGTTGGCTTTTCCCGCGCTTGGAATATATTCGTTCAATTGGGAATGACCGATGATAGCTATAGGATAGAAAATTCAGAGGGGATGTCCTACCGACAGTTCACCAATCTATTCCTCCCCTACTCTCCTACAGACTCGGTAGAGTTAAAATTGAGGCTTTACCTCAAAATTGATCAGGATGATATTATGTGGGAGAAATTAATGGAACTCCATTTGTTCGATTCGCAAAAGAAAATTACCCTACAAAATGCCACGCCCGCCCAAATATTGCAAGAAATTCTGGAAGAAAGTTGGACATTGGAGGAGCACGATAAGGATATGATCGTGATGTACCATAAATTTGGATATGAACTTGACGGAAAGAAACATCAAATAGATGCCAACATGGTAGTTTTGGGAAAAGACAGGGAACACACCGCCATGGCAAAAATGGTAGGGCTTCCCGTGGCCATGGCAACTTTGCTCATTCTCAATAAAAAAATTGTCGGCACGGGGGTTCGCATCCCATTGCAAGAAGAAGTATATAACCCCATTCTGTCCCAGCTAGAAAAATACGGAATAGTCTTTAAGGATTACCATGTGCCCTATTTGGGATATAATCCGGATTTTGTAGCCAGTTAGTGCCTGACCAGAATTTACGGCCGGCAGACTAAATAGTATCTTTGTTTTAAACTGAAAAAAATTGAACCCGTTAGTTGACCATTAATAAGAAACCAAAATAACGCATGAAATCGACGCACGAAAGTTTAAAAATTGATGGTATCGACAAGGAAATTCTTAGGTATTTGATGAAGGATGCCCGAAAGTCCATTCTTGAAATCGCAAGGAACATTGGAATATCCGGGGCAGCGATCCATCAAAGACTTAGAAAATTGGAAAACTCGGGTCTAATAGCCGGTTCCAAATTTGTAATCAACCCAAAAATTTTGGGTTATACTACCATGGCCTACATTGGCATTTATCTGGACAAGGCCATGAGCAATCCCATTGCGGTAAAGGAGCTCGAAAAAATCCCTGAAGTGCTGGAGTGTCACTATACCACGGGTAATTGGTCTATCTTAATAAAGGTATTGTGCAGGGACAACGAGCATTTAATGCAGGTCCTAAATAAAAATATACAACAGATCGAAGGGGTTTCCCGCACCGAGACTTTTATCTCATTGAATCAACAAATCGATAGACAAATTACGATCTAATGCAAACACACCTCTAAAAATCCCGATTTTGGCAATAATCCTGTTTTATGCAAACTGCGAATTAGGTTTAGGAACAGGTAGCAGGACATCGACATACCAAGTAAAAGCTGAACGATAAGCCTAAACTTTTGTCGCATCCCAAAAAACAATTCACAAACCCTTGCGGATTCATGAAAATGCATTAAATTTGCAGCCGCTTAAAAAGGTTTTGAGCAAAAAAAGAATTAATAATCGAGGGTCGGGCACCCTACAAAATTAATGTGATATGCCAGTTAGAATTAGATTACAGAGACACGGTAAAAAAGGAAAACCATTTTATTGGGTCGTAGCCGCGGATTCCCGCGCTAAAAGAGATGGTAAATTTTTGGAAAAGTTGGGTATCTACAATCCCAATACGAATCCGGCTACCATAGAAATCAATATAGACCATTCCGTGAAATGGCTTCAAAATGGTGCACAACCATCAGACACCGCAAAACGAATTCTATCCTATAAAGGAGTGCTTTTAAAGCATCATTTGTTGGCAGGTGCCCGTAAAGGTGCCCTGACCGAGGAACAAGTGGAAGAAAAGTTCAATGCCTGGTTAGAAGAAAAAGAAAAAGCGATAAGCAATAAGGTGGAAGGTTTGGATAAGGCACAGGCCGAAGCCAAGGCAAAAGTTTTGAAAGCAGAAAAAGAGGTGAACGACAAACGGGCTGCTGACGCTGCCGAAGCCGCCGCACCAGCCGTTGAGGAAGTTGAAGAAGTTGTTGCCGAACCAGCCGAGGCTGAAGCACCAACAGAAGCCGAAAAGGCTCCGGAAGCCGAGCCAGCCAAAGAAGTTGCCGCTCCCGCAAAGGACGCCCCGGAAGCTTCGGAAGAAAAAAAGTAATCGCAATTTGGAACGATGCAGAAATCGGATTGTTTCTATTTAGGCAAAATCGTTTCGAAATACAGTTTTAAGGGAGAGGTACTGGTAAAACTGGATACCGATGAGCCCGAAATATACGAAAACATGGAATCAGTGTTCGTTTCCCTAGGAAACAACCTGGTTCCATTTTTTATTGAAAAATGTTCCCTTCACAAATCGAGCTTACTTCGGATCCGCTTCGAGGAAGTTGGGAATGAAGGGGAAGCCGATAATATTATGGGAGCGGCCCTATACCTTCCCTTAAAATTACTTCCCCAACTCACTGGCAATAAGTTCTACTACCATGAGGTGATTGGATTTGCCCTAATAGATGCCGTCCACGGAAATATCGGAATTATTCGAGGGGTTAACGATACAACGGCCCAGGCCCTATTTGAAGCCGAAAAAGACGGCAAACAATTGTTGATTCCGATTACGGATGAAATTGTGACAAAAGTGGATCGGAAAAACAAAACCATTCATGTATCGTCCCCAGATGGCCTAGTTGAGTTATATTTGGGATAATAAGCGTTTACTATTCCCATCCAAATAATCAAAAAATGAAACCACGCCAAATTTTGCTCATTTTGATGGCCTTTGCTATTGGCAATATCGCTTCCGCCCAGAATTTAAAGAAAAGCAAGCACAAAAAATACAATGTACTCTTCATCATTGCCGACGATCTTACTGCCACAGCGCTATCATCCTATGAAAACCAGGCCGGCTTTTCGCCCAATATAGATAAATTGGCAACCGAGGGCACACGATATACACGGGTTTATTCCCAATATCCCGTTTGTGGGCCATCAAGGGCCTCGCTCATGTTCGGTTATTATCCCACCGCCACGACCACCTATGGGTATGTAAGCGGCAGGGAGAATGTTGGGCCCGACCGGAAGTCCTGGTCGCAACTGTTCAAGGAAAATGGCTATTATACCGCAAGGGTGAGCAAAATTTACCATATGGGGGTCCCCATCGATATCGAGACCGGATCCAACGGGCAGGACGATGCCGCTTCTTGGACGGAGCGATTCAACAGTCAAGGTCCCGAATGGAAAGCGGAGGGGGAAGCCGAGTTGGTGCAGAACAACCCATATGGGGATAAACCGAGAAAAGGTGGAAATGTGATGACCATAGTAAAGGCGGAAGGGGACGATTTGGTACATTCCGATGGAAAAACCGCAGAGAAAGCCATGGAACTCATCAAAAAACACAAGGATGAGCCCTTCTTTTTGGCGGTGGGCTTTGTGCGACCACATGTTCCCTTTGTCGCTCCCAAAAACTATTTTGAACCCTTTCCATATCAACAAATAGTGATGCCCCCAAAGGTTGAAAACGATTGGGACGATATTCCGGAACGCGGCATTAACTATGTCACCAGTGTAAACGGGCAAATGTCCGAAGTCCAGGAACAGAAAGCAGTTGCTGCATACTATGCCTCGGTTTCCTATATGGACGCACAGGTTGGCAAAGTACTGAATACCTTAAAGAAAGAAGGACTGGAAGATAATACCATTGTCATTTTTACTTCTGATCACGGCTTCCATTTGGGGGAACACCGCTTTTGGATGAAGGTAAGCCTACACGAGGAATCGGTCCGCGTACCCCTAATCATAAAGGTTCCCGGCAAGGCTCCTTCCGTTTGTGGCTCCTTCACGGAATTATTGGACCTATATCCCACGGTAGCCGAGCTCGCAGGATTAAAACCTTCGGGGCATCTACAGGGGAAAAATATTGCGAAAACACTGGACGACCCCACGTACGCCGTGCGGGATATGGCGTTTTCCGTAACCCAAAATGGGAAATCATTTTTGATACGCACTGAAAAATGGGCTTATATTCAATACGATGAGGATGCCGGTTCCGGCATGGAACTTTACGATATGGACCATGACCCAAAACAGTACAACAACCTGGCCCAAAACCCGCACTATAACAGCATAGTGGAACAAATGCAGGGAAGGCTGCGACAAAAATTAAAGGAAGTGCGAAATAATGATTTAGGGATCGATTATTAATAATTTAGGAGCAGCTCATTGCCTTTCTTCCATTGGGGTCGATAAAACCTATTTACTGGCAAACAACTTCACATCGTTTTCAGAAATCTCATTCCCGCTTAGGATAATTAGTCGCTCTACCACATTGCGCAATTCCCGGATATTGCCCGTCCAATCATAACTCTGCAACAGCTTTATGGCATTTTGGGTGAACGCTTTTGGGGGAGCACCTTGCTCGGCCGCAATTCTTTGTCCAAAATAATCGATTAAAAGCGGTATATCTTCCCGTCTTTCGTTTAACGAGGGTACTTGGATAAGGATGACAGCCAGTCTATGGTACAGATCTTCCCTAAACCGCCCCTCGGAAATCTCCTTTTTAAGATCCTTATTGGTCGCCGCCACTACCCTTACATCCACTTTTATATCCTTGTCCGTACCCACTCTCGAAATCTTGTTCTCTTGGAGCACCCTGAGCACCTTGGCCTGGGCAGAAAGACTCATATCCCCTATTTCATCCAAAAAAATGGTCCCTTGGTTGGCCGCCTCAAATTTTCCGGCCCTATCCTTAACTGCCGAGGTAAAGGCTCCTTTAACGTGACCAAACAACTCGCTCTCTATCAATTCCGAGGGAATGGCCGCACAGTTTACCTCAATAAACGGCGCATTGCGGCGTTGGCTTTTTTCATGGATCCAATGGGCCACCAATTCCTTCCCCGTCCCATTAGAACCCGTAATGAGAACCCGGGCATCCGTGGGAGCCACTTTTTCTATCATTTCCTTGATGGTTGCGATGGCCGGGCTCTCCCCGATCATTTCGTAATTTTTGCTTACCTTTTTCCTCAGGGTTTTGTTTTCTGTTACCAATTCATTACGATCCAAGGCATTGCGCACACTCGTCAACAACCGGTTTAAATCGGGCGGCTTGGAAATATAATCAAAGGCACCCGATCTCATTGTACCTACAGCGGTATCCAAATCGCCATGACCGGAAATCATAATAAAGGGAATCTCAGGCTTTATCTTTCGGGCAGCCTCCAAAACTTCAACGCCATCCATTTTGGGCATTTTTATATCGCAGAGCACTAGATCAAAATCGTCTTCCTTGATGTACTCCAATCCTTTGAGTCCGTCCTCGGCCTCACTTACAATATAGGATTCGCTCTCTTCCGAAAGGATTTTTACCAAAACCCTTCGGATTGCAGCTTCGTCTTCTATCACTAATATTTTTGCCATTTGCCTATTCTTAGAAAATTCCAATTTTAAATCCCGTCCTTAAATAAATACTTTGCTTGTCATTCAATGAAAAAACTTCGTTCCCGTCGGCGTCCCTTAAATCCCCTTTTTGGTACAGGGTAGAACCCACATAGCCATAAACGGATATAATTTTTGTGAACTTATATTGATATCCCACCAAGGATACAAGCGCGGTCGAGGATATATCAGTAGCAACATAATTGTTCGGAAGGGCAATACTGCCCTGTACGTTAACAAAATACCCATCGAGCAGTAGTTCTGTCAATAGAACGTGCTTTTCGCTTATATAATATTTTAGATCGCATTTTGGCACCCCGATGGTAAAGGACCATTGCGGGTGAAACCGCTTTTCATAATATACCAAGGGAAGCGGGAACTTCAAATTATTATTGGTGTTGTACGATAGTCCAAGTACCAATCTAAACGGCTGGTCAATATCCTTTCGCTCCTTAAAAAATGCAGCCGTGGCATTTACCTTAAAATCCTTATTTTGGACACCATTCGAAAAGGTAGACATCAACCTTGGGGTTATCAGACCAACAAACCTCCAATTATCGTTCCACATAAAACTATATCCCAGATTAAAGTCGAAAATCTGGAAGGTACCCAACTCATGATCATCAAAGGGCACATCCTTCTTAATCCCATATTTATACCCATTGTATTCGGCCCCTACCACCATAAACCTATCCTTTTTAAATTTAATGGGCAGGTTCCCTACCAATTTTAGACGAGAAGTTTGGGCGGCCGATGAATTTCTCGGCATAAAAGTGTACTCCACTTTTACCCCGTCCGGGCTTTGTGCCATACAGGTAGCTAACGTGGCCATAAAGCATAATAGACCGAATAGGGATTTGTTCTTCATAAATACATGACGGCCTAATTGCCTTGATCATTTCCCGGTAAAATCGGGTTAGGATAAAAATGTATATCCCTTTGTGGAAATGGAATGGAAATCTTATTTTTTCTAAATAGGCTATCGATCCTATAACGAATATCACTTTTTATACGTGGATCTCCATAACTGTTGGTGGTATAATAATAAACACCAAACTGCAAGGCCGAATCCCCAAAATCCTCGAAAAGCACAAAAGGCTTAGGGCTTTTAAGTATATCCTTTTGGTCTTCCAAACAGCTTAACAGCAATTTGGTCACCAACTGAACATCACTTCCATAGGCCACTCCCAATTTAACACACTCCCTTGTCGTCCTGTGGTTTTGGGTGTAATTATAGATAACATCACTTATAAATTTATGGTTGGGTATTATGACAACCTTGTCATCCCTGGTAAGACTTCTCGTAGTCCTCAATTTAATCTCCATAACACGGCCCACTTTGCCATCTACTTCCACTATATCACCTACATGAAGCGACTTGTCCAGAATGATCATAATACCCCCGATCACATCCTGAAATAGCTCTTGAAGCGCAAGTCCCAACCCCACAAAAAGAGCTGCCGAAGCCGTAATCATAATGGTGATATCCACGTTGGCCGCGCTCATTGTCAGCAGAACGACCACCAGATATATCATATACTTGACAAACTGAAAAACACTGGCAAACTTCAATTTATCATCAGTCGACATTTTGCGCGTTATCAGGGAACGCATCCATTTCATAGATATGTTGGCCAGAAACAGTGCAACGGCGAGCAACAAGATTAGGCCAATCGTAAGATGGATGGCCTTATCCCCTTTGCCAAGTTCAATGCCCAATTCCAAAAATTCCTTTATCGATCTCCAAATATCGTGCTCGATAACCTTTTCAAGGTTTGGTTTATCCTGGATCATAATTAATATCGCAACCATTTGAACATTTCCTTATAGGTCGGTTTCTTTCCATACATTAATATTCCAACCCTATAAATTTTAGCGGCCAACCAGACAATTCCGATAAATGTGCCCATTAAGATAAGAATGGAACATATTAATTGCCATGCCGGCACACCGCCTCCCCCAATGCCCCCGGACAACCTCATCATCATTACGATCGGGGAGGTAAGCGGAAATAAGGAAAAAGCGACCGCAATTGGTCCGTTGGGGTTGTTAAAAACTGAAAAGAAACCCACATATATTGCCAACATTAAGGGCATTATGATCGGAAAAATGAATTGCTGGGTATCCGTTTCATTGTCAACTGCAGCCCCAATAGCGGCATAGATAGAGCTGTAGATCAAGTAGCCCAGGATAAAATATACTATAAAAAATCCTACCAACGTTCCCCAAGGAATTTTTAGGAGTTCCGCTGCATACAATTGCATGGTGTCTTGGGAAGTCGTGGCCATCATATTGGAAACTTCATCCGAAGCAAATTTGGGTCCCGCACCCACTCCAAGATCAATATTGAATATATAAATGGATACCATTAGCAATAAAATCCCAGAAATGATCCAAATTAAAAACTGGGTTATTCCTGCCAGGGAAGTACCTATTATCTTGCCCATCATAAGCTGGAACGGCTTTACCGAAGAAATGATTACCTCGATGATCCTACTGGTCTTTTCCTCGATTACACTTCGCATTACAAATCCGCCGTAAATTATTATAAACATCATAATTAGGTAGCCAAAACCGCCACCAATCAGGGCTTTTATCTCATTGATTCCCTTAAGGTTACGCTGGCCGTTGAAGTTGGAGGTATGGATTTCGAACGACTGGTCCATCTCCGCGAAATCCTTGGATGATATTCCCAGTTCCTGGAGTTTATCCCTTCGTAAACGATCTTGAAAAACACGTTCCAATTGATTCAAAACAGTCGAACTAGGGGAATCATTGGTAAAGAACAAGGAATGATCCGCAACGGATTTTAAACTGTATTCCCCAGGAATGTACAGCAGGCCATAAAAACCCATATTGGCCACGGAATCCTTAGCCTCCTGTAACCCAATATCCTTGAAGTTCACGTAAGAGATACTTTCCGTGCTATGAAAATCGTTCGAAAAAAAATCGCTTTCATTGAGAACGCCAATAATTTTTTGATCGCTATCGTTCACTTTGGTCAGATATGCAACGAGAACCACCATGCCGACCATTAAGATAGGACTCAGAAAAGTCATTATAACGAAAGACTTGTTCCTGACCTTGGCCAAATACTCCCGTTTTATGATCAAGGGCAATTTATTCATTAATTTTATTTTATTTCGATAATTATTCCTTTCGCTACAAGGTCCGTTATAAATTTAACATCAGGTATTCCTTTACGATTTGTTTTAATCCATCCAAAAGAAATCCCCTAATCCTATATTGTTTGACAATTTGTTGTTTTCCGGCCTCTTCATTAGCCCTTCTGGCCGTGCAGGGCACTAAAATACATGTTTAGCCCCAAGGTTCAGGACTAAACCAAATTTTTGTTCCTTACGGTTTCAATGAAAATTTCACTGGCAGAGGGAATGGTCTCCACAAAGTGATTGATATTTCCCTTCGTTGATAGATGGGCCAAAATATTCCGGGAATCCTGTGAGGGCAATTGAATTGTAAAATCCAACTGCTTTTCCGATGCGGTGTATTGGGATGACATGATCTGAAATCTATCCGACAGTTCCTTGAGTATGATCTCTCCCTGCTCGGCCTCCAGCCCCACTTTAAAAATGTTATTTTTATAAGCCCTTTTAATATCTATAAGACGGCCATCCAATATCTTTTCCGATTTATGTATAAGGGCGATATACTCACATAATTCCTCTACAGATTCCATTCTATGGGTCGAGAAGATAATGGAGGTGCCGTTTTGCTTCAGCCGAAGGATCTCGTCCTTTATGACATTTGCGTTTATAGGATCAAAACCACTGAAAGGTTCGTCAAAAATCAACAATTTGGGCTCGTGCAGTACGGTTACAATAAATTGGATCTTTTGGGCCATTCCCTTGGAAAGTTCCTGCACTTTCCGGTTCCACCAGTCCCCGATTTCCAGTCGGTCAAACCAATATTTTAAGCGTTGTTTTGCATCGTTTTTGGACAGTCCCTTCAGCTGGGCCAAATACAAAACCTGCTCCCCAACTTTCATACTTTTGTAAAGTCCCCTTTCCTCCGGCAGGTAACCTATCATGGAAATATGTTTTGGTTGCAGGGGCTCCCCGCCCAAAAAAACCTCTCCCGAGTCTGGATATGTAATCTGGTTGATGATCCGTATCAGCGTTGTTTTCCCAGCTCCATTAGGGCCCAAAAGCCCATAAATGCTATTTTCGGGAATTTCTAGCGATATTTTATTTAGTGCGGTGTGGTGGCCATAGTGTTTACTTATTTCCTTAGCTACCATAATGTTGTTCATACACACAATTTTTTCAAAGATATATAACAAAACAAAAACCCACCCTTAAAAACAATCAAGGATGGGAAAAAAAATTGCTATGAAAAAGAAAATTTAATATTGGTTACCCAATACTATTTCAAATATACATTTTTTATTTTAACTCGACTTGTGTTTTATACGATCGGTTAATTACGAAAACATGTCCTTTACCTTTTCAAAAAAGGACTTGTCCGATTTTTCCGGTTTTGGGGAAAAATTCTCGTGACCTTGCATGCTTTCGAAAAAATCCCGCTGTTCCTTGTTCAGCTCTTTGGGGGTCCAAACGTTTACGTGAACCAATAGATCTCCATTTCCGTAACCATTGATACTGGAAATTCCCTTGCCCCTAAGTCGAAGTATTTTTCCCGATTGTATTCCTGGCTCCAACTTTATCCTCACCTTTCCGGTTACCGAATCAATATCCTTGGAAGTACCCAAAACAGCTTCAGAAAAACTGACATATAGATCGTAGTGCAAGTTGTCACCTTCCCTCTTTAAAGTTTCATGTTCCTCTGTTTCTATGGCCACCAATAAATCACCTGGAATTCCATTTCCCGGAGCTTCGTTGCCCTTTCCGGTTACCTTTAGCTGCATACCTTCCTCAACTCCGGAGGGAATCTTGATGGATACGGTCTCTTCCTTCACCTTAAGACCCTGTGCATCGGCATCGCTAGGGCGGTGGTCTATAATCTGTCCACTACCGCCACAACTGCTACAGGTAGCGGCAGTCTGCATTCTTCCCAAAATCGTATTGGTTATCTTGGTAACCTGACCACGACCGTTACAGGTAGGGCAAGTCTTATATGTTACACCACTTGCTTGTACCTTTCGTTGTACTTTGACCTTTTTTTCAACGCCATGGGCCACTTCCTCCAAGTTGAGCTTTACGCGAATCCGAAGATTGCTGCCCTTAACCCTTGCCTGGCCGCCACCAAAGCCGCTAAAACCGCCAAAACTACCGCCAAAAGCACTTCCGAAAATATCCCCGAACTGGCTAAAGATATCCTCCATGTTCATGCCACCACCGCCAAAGCCACCTCCTTCAAAAGCAGTGTGTCCATATTGGTCGTACCTGGCCCGTTTGTCCGGATTGCTCAAAACCTCATAGGCCTCAGCAGATTTCTTGAACATTTCCTCTGCTTTGGAATTTCCAGGATTCTTGTCCGGGTGGTATTCCAAAGCTTTTTTACGGTAAGCTTTTTTAATTTCGGCCGTACTGGCATTTTTTGATAAGCCTAGTATGTCGTAATAATCCTCCTTCATTTTCTATCTTTAATTCCCGACCACCACTTTGGGGTGACGTATGATTTTATCTCCAAGACTAAAGCCCTTTTCTATCACGTCTATTATTTTGCCCTTCAGCTTCTTTTCCGGGGCAGGTATTTGGGTAATGGCATCGTGGACTTCGGCATCGAAGGCATCTCCCTGTTTTACGTTTATCTCCTGTAGCCCTTTGGATTTCAGAATTTCCTGTAACTTAAGCTTTATCAGTTCTACGCCCTTAAAGTGTGCCTCATCCCCGGTTTGGGCCAATTCCTTCATGGCTCGGTCAAAATCGTCCAAAATTGGCAATAAGGAAGAAATGACCTCCTGTCCTGCCGTTTTAAAAAGATCCATCCGTTCCTTGGAGGTCCTTTTTTTATAGTTTTCGAACTCTGCAAAAAGTCTCAAAAACTTATCCTTTTCCTTGGCCAGGTCTTCGCGAAGCACTTCTTCCTCCGAAAGCACTTCCTCTTCCGAAAGTCCCTCTACCTCAGGTAAATCGACATTTTCACTTCCGTCCTTCCCCATACCATTTTCATCCATCGCATTGGGTTGGGTATCCGAATAATCTTCGCCCCAATCCTCTACTTTATTATCCTTGTTCATTCGCTATATTTTTATTTGGAATTTATCGTGTTTATCTTCTGGATTCTCAGATGGCAAAAGTACTGCCAATTCTTTAAAAGTGTCAAAATGTCACCGAACTTTATGCTTTTGACGGAAAAAAAGAAATCCCGAACGGGAAGTTTTAAGATTTGTGAAGTACAAAGTTTGGTTTAAGGAATTTGGTCATAAGGTTGATGGAGTACGGTATGATACCTTGTAAGATCTGTCGAACGAGCAATGTTAACCGAACATCGGAATTACATCTACACAAATTCCTTACCTAAATCGGTTTCTAGGGGCTCTTTGACGCGTTTTTCCTTATAGATATCGTTCAAGGCAGAACAAATATTGGTGAAATCGAAAATATACCCCTCCTCTTCCAATTTTTTGCAACTCACTCGTTGACTGGAATAAAGTACGTACGACATTTCACCTAAGAGAAACCTCGCAGCAATACGTGGTATGTTGGGCAACCACAATGGTTTTTCCAATGTCTCCGAAATTCTTTTGGTTAGTTTGGAATTTGTTACCGGGTTGGGCGCAACCGCATTGTAGGCACCCTGCAGTTTATTTTCAATAGCAAACAAATATATTTTGGCCAAATCCTGTACATGGATCCAAGATTGCCATTGTGCTCCTGAGCCAAAGGCAGAACCCAAATAGTATTTTATCGGTTTGGCCAATTTTGGCAATGCCCCTCCCTTATGGGAAAGAACGAGGCCCGTTCTTAGTTTACATACAGGAAAGCCGAATTTCTGGAAAATATCGGCTTCCTTTTCCCACAGTTGCGCCATTTCGCCCAAAAAGCTTTGGTCTACACCTTCATAGGCTTCTTCGTAATAATGATCTAGGGAATCGGGATAAATGCCGATGGCAGACGCTGTGGCAAATGAAGTGATATTGCCGGCCCCAACCTTTTCCAAGCCTTGATAAAGGGTTTGTAGGCTCTGGGTTCGGCTTAGTAAAATTTTTCTTTTATTTCTTGCGGTCCATCGATTGGAGATGCTAGATCCAGCGAGATTGATAATTGCAGTTACCCCGTCAAAACAATCCAAGTCTATTTTATTCTCGGATGGGTCCCAGAAAAAACCTTGATATTTTGGACGGGAAACAATCTTTCTTTTTGAAGTCGACAGGTAATTAACGGCAATTTGGTTCTCAAGACACAATGCAACTATTTCTTGACCCACCAGTCCTGTAGCCCCGGCAATCAAAACCTTCATTTCCAATTTTTTTGTAAAGGTATGTGTTTTTGAATGTTAGAGTACCTGGTTTAGTTTAGGTTTAACATTGTAGCATGGGCAATTCTTAAAGGATTGCCAATATTAAGCGGCAATAATTATACTATGGAATAAAATTGAACCGATTTTATCGTACTGGTTGCAACTTTCCAATTTTAGCAGTATTTGTAGCAGAAACAAGGTTTCAAATATGGCCTACATTTTTTATTGCTCTCAACATTTCCCGCTTTCCTGGAGGTCCCGGTAATCGCTCCACCTGAAAACCTACCGCCTGCATGGCCCTCCGCACGCTTCCTTTGGCTGCATAAGTAACCAAGACCCCATTTGGCCTGAGGGCAAGGTACATTTTTAGGAAAATTTCCTCGGTCCACAATTCGGGTTGCACCCTGGCCCCAAAGGCATCAAAATAAATTAGGTCGAAGTTTTCCTTGTCATCAATGGCCTTAAAATCCTGTCTTCGCTTACACAACTTGAAATCGGGGGCAATATCCACAGCATTTTCCCATGGGGATGAATGCATTAGCTGGAAACCCGTATCATAGGCAGCCGCATTTAACTGGGCAATATAGTTGAGCTGCTCCACTTCTTCCGCGGTAACGGGATATGCCTCTACCCCCGTGTAATCTATCCCGATTTTTAAATGGGCCGCTTCCTTCCATGTAATCAATGCGTTAAGCCCCGTTCCAAATCCAATTTCCAAGATAGAAATGGACCTGTTTTTAAAAAGGGAGAGCCCATGTTTTATGAAAACGTGGTAAGCCTCCTGTATGGCCCCGTGCTTGGAATGGTACTGTTCTTCCCAATCTTCCAATTGTATGGTTTTGGATCCGTCCGAAGTGGTTATTATTTTTCGTTTCATCTAGTTTAACCCTTTGTCCATAAATGGATTTGAATATCGATAATTGGGCATAGCATAGGGATAATAACCCTATCCTATTAAACTCCCTAAATTATTGTAACCGTTTGGTCCGATGTATCTTTCTTAAGGTAATTGATTTTTGTAAAATGAACTTATAAAAATGGCTTGAAATGCAGCGATATTTCCATTTTTTATCAGCAATAAAAAATTTATCGTCTAAGATTACATAATACCAGGATTTAAGATCACTACGTTTATTCCATTATTTTATCAATCCAATACGGCTCACCGACAAAAAAGCAGTAAAAGTATAGGGAAATTGTTAAATCGTTTTATTAGTGATAAAATTTATGTTTACAGTGCAAAACTGGGCATTTTTAATCAAAAAAAGGAAGTCGAGTAACTATATTTGACTAATTTTATTCCTTTAAAAATTAATGTGCATGGAAGCTTCGATAAAGAACTTGATTGTTGAAAAAGCAAAAACATCAAAGATAGGTCAGGTCGATTTTGATAATCTCCCTTTCGGGGATGTGTTCACAGATCATATGATGGTCTGCGATTACAAGAACGGCAGTTGGGGTACGCCCAAAATAATGCCATACCAGCCTTTGACCTTGGAACCATCCGCCAGGGTATTCCATTATGGACAGGCCGTTTTTGAGGGCATGAAGGCCTATATGGACGACAAGGGTCAAGCTTGGTTGTTTAGGCCCGACGAGAACTTTCATAGGATAAACAAATCCTGCGCCCGATTGGCCATACCTGAGTTTCCAGAGGAGTATTTCTTTGACAGCCTTAAGACACTGCTCCAACTAGACTTGGAATGGATCAAACCAGGGGAAGGCAATACCCTTTATATCAGACCCTTCGTAATTGCCACCCAGCCAGGGGTAATTGCGGCTCCGTCGGAGGAATATAAATTTATGATCATCTGTTCCCCTGCCAAATCTTATTACGGAGGCGAGGTTAGGGTGAAAATTGCTGAAAAATTCAGTAGGGCGGCAGATGGAGGTTTTGGCTATGCCAAGGCAGCCGGCAACTACGCTGGGCAGTTTTATCCCACCAAGTTGGCCAAGGAAGAAGGATTCCAACAAATAGTGTGGACCGATAGCAATACCCATGAATACATTGAGGAAGCGGGCACAATGAACGTCTTTGTGCGTATCGGCGACAAGCTGTTGACCTGCCCTACAAGCGACCGCATCCTGGATGGTGTTACCCGAAAAAGCGTGATCACCCTAGCAAGGGATCAAGGCATCGAGGTGGAAATAAGGCCTATTAGAGTTACGGAGTTGTTGGAGGCGGCCAAGAACAACACGTTAATGGAGATGTTCGGTAGCGGTACCGCTGCTGTAATCAATCCTATCCAAGGTTTTGGATACAAGGGAAATAAATACGAACTGCCAAAAGTGGAGAATTCGTACGCCAGCCGTTTTAAGAAACAATTGACGGATATCCAGTACAATAGGTCCGAAGACAAACACGGTTGGCGATATAAGATTTAAATTCCTATTTTGGATTGGAAAAATAGCACCCGCAATGTAAGAACATTGCGGGTCTTTTTTTACCAAATGCATTTAAATTTGATTTCCCATTTTCGATAGTCAAATAGAAATATGTATTTTTAATTTTTGAGTTTAGAAAATATCCATGACCAACCCGCTTGCCAAATATTGGAAACTCCACAAATTCGCAATTTTGATGGCCATTATTAGTTTGGTATTCTACCAAACCTTTGCCTACCATTTGGAACGTACGGATTTTATTAAGCTTATCACTCTTTTTGCAGCTCTATTTTTTCTGTGTCAAAAGCTCATCCAGTTCGAAAAATGGAACCTTAAGTTCTTGGTCACCATTGGCATCCTTTTTCGCTTGGTCTTTCTATTTGCCACACCAAACCTATCGCAGGATTTTTATCGTTTTATTTGGGACGGACAACAGGTGGCCAATGGAATCAACCCATATTTGTTTACCCCTGAGAATTGGTTGGACCATGGAATTCAAATCATACCTAATGCCCAACAACTATATCTGGGCATGGGAGAACTCAGCGCCACCAATTTTTCGAATTACCCGCCCCTAAACCAACTTATCTTTACTTTGGCGGCCATCTTGGGAGGCAAAAGCATGTTGGGTTCCGTTATTACGATGCGGATTATTATCATTTTGGCCGATGTGGGTATCCTTTATTTTGGTCGAAAACTATTGCAAAAGCTAAACATGTCTACCCATTTAATTTTTTGGTATTTCCTAAATCCATTGGTTGTAATAGAACTAACAGGCAACCTCCATTTTGAGGGAGTGATGCTATTTTTCTTCGTTTGGTCCCTCTTTCTTATCGCGCACGATCACTGGAAATTGGGAGCCGTAATTTATGCGCTGTCCATAGCGGTCAAATTAATCCCACTGATGTTCTTGCCCCTGTTCCTGGTCTATTTTGGTTGGAAAAAAAGTCTTAAATTCTATCTTTTGGTGGGGATTTCCTTGATTCTCCTGTTTCTGCCTTTTTATACCCCTCAATTTTTTGCACATTATACCCAGACCATTGAGCTCTGGTTTATCAATTTTGAATTCAATGCAGGGCTCTTTAATGTTATAAAAAAAATAGCATTGCAATTTGATATTCCCGGATTTAAATTGATAAAGGTTTATGGAAAAATTATTCCATTCCTTGTTATTCTAACCGTATTGCTCCTCACATTTTTGCGCAAGAACCAAAAATTTACAACCCTGCTCCCCTCCATGATGTGGGTATTATTAGTGTATTACCTTTTGGCTACAACGGTTCACCCATGGTATGTTATCTTCTTGTTGTTACTTTCTGTATTTACGGAATATCGATTTCCGATTATATGGTCCTTTTTTGTCGTTCTCAGCTATTATGCATACGGGAATCCGGATTTTAAAGAGAATTTGGGTCTGTTGATTGTTGAATATATTGCAGTATATGGATTTATGATTTACGAATTGTTCAAATTAAATAAGCTAGAGTTTCGATTTTTAAAAAATTAAGGGATACAACTTGATAAATCAATTTAATTTGTACCTTTGGAATCCTAATGAAAAAACAAGCATACATATATATTTGTTCCGGGCCCTTGTCCCGTACTACTTCATTTACGCCTACACGTCGTCGCCCGTAAGGGTGCATTCAATTATGGAAATAGGTGAGTCCATTTCCCCAGACAAGGCAAACAACCGTTTATTCAGATTAATTTTTTAAAGCAACATTCAATGAAGATTGTTATTGCTAACGAATCCCATTTTAAATATGCCCAAGCTATATGCGATACTATTGCGGAATCCGCAAAAATACGGGGCACGGGAATAGCGAAGCGAACCCCGGAATATATTCAACAAAGGCTAAGAAACGGCAACGCGATCATTGCCTTGGAGGGAGATAAATTTGCCGGCTTCTGCTATATAGAAGTGTTCGGGAACAAGAAGTTTGTCGCCAACTCGGGCCTTATCGTACATCCCGACTTCAGAAATCAGGGCTTGGCCAAAAAAATCAAAAAAGCAATTTTTGACCTATCCAGGTCCAAATTCCCGGATGCCAAAATATTTGGGATAACAACGGGGTTGGCCGTCATGAAAATGAATTACGAACTGGGCTACAAACCGGTAACCTTTTCCGAACTTACGGACGATGACGAATTCTGGAAAGGATGCCAAACGTGCAAAAATTTTGATATCCTTACCAGGACAGAGCGAAAGATGTGCCTTTGCACCGGAATGCTTTACGACCCGGCAACCGCTGGGAAGCAACCAAAAAAGGAAACCTTGAACAGCAAGGCCTTTACCAGGCTCAAGAGCATCAAGGAATCCTTATTTTTAAAAAAGAAGGATAAATAAAAAAGTAATTGATGAAAAAATTAGTTTTAGCCTATAGCGGCGGATTGGACACCTCCTACTGCGCCAAACATTTGTCCCAAGACAAAGGGTTTGAAGTGCATGCCGTAAGTGTAAATACGGGAGGGTTCTCCAAGGAAGAAATACAGACTATCCACAACAAGGCATTGGAGCTAGGGGCTACAAGTTATACCTCTTTGGATGCGGTAAGCACTTTTTACGAAAAAGTGGTAAAATACCTAATCTTTGGCAATGTCCTTAAAAATAATACCTATCCCCTGTCGGTAAGTGCCGAAAGGATTATCCAGGCGATAGAAATTGTGAATTACGCCAAAAAAATAGACGCCAAATATATTGCCCATGGCAGTACCGGCGCTGGTAATGATCAAGTAAGATTTGATATGATCTTTCAGATCATCGCCCCTGAAATAGAAATAATAACCCCAATACGGGACAATAAACTTTCACGGGAGGCGGAGATTGGGTATTTGCAAAAAAACGGAATTGAATATTCATGGGAAAAGGCCAAATATTCAATCAATAGGGGACTTTGGGGCACCTCAGTGGGAGGTACGGAGACATTGACCTCCGATCAACCACTTCCGGATAGTGCCTACCCAAGTCAGCTTCAAGAACACGAACCCAAGAAATTAAAACTGACCTTTAAGAAAGGGGAGCTAGTTGCCTTGGACGGGGAAGCGGACACCCCTGTAAAAAATATTGTCAAGCTAAATGCCATTGCTTCCAAATATGCCATAGGGCGTGATATCCATGTGGGCGATACCATTATAGGGATCAAGGGCCGGGTAGGTTTTGAAGCTCCGGCTTCCCTGATTATCATAAAAGCACATCATTTGTTGGAAAAACACACCTTGAGCAAATGGCAACAGTACCAAAAGGAACAATTGGGAAATTTTTACGGAATGCTGTTGCACGAGGGCAATTATTTGGATGAGGTAATGCGGAATATTGAGGCTTTTTTGACCGATACCCAGAAAAATGTTTCCGGGGACGTATTTGTTAGCCTGCACCCCTACCGCTTTCAACTCGATGGAATTTCATCGGAACACGACCTCATGAACGCTTCCTTTGGAAGTTATGGGGAGATGAACAAGGGCTGGACAGCCGAGGAGGCCAAAGGCTTTATAAAACTATTGTCCACCCCAGGGAAAATATACAATCATGTAAATAAAAATAATGATTAAAGCAGGAATTATAGGTGGTTCTGGATATACGGGTGGGGAACTCATCCGAATATTGCTGCACCACCCACAAACAACCATAGATTTTGTATACAGCACCACGCGGGCCGGAAAAAAGATATCCACCGCCCATCCCGACCTCCTCGGAGAAACAGGGATGGAGTTTACCGGCGAAGTGAACCTGAAAGTGGATGTGGTATTTTTATGCTTGGGACACGGCAATTCCACCAAATTTCTGAACGAAAACGACTTTTCGGCAAATACCAGGATTATCGACCTAAGCAACGATTTCCGGTTGGCAAAGGATGCGGTACTCAACGGCAAGGAATTTATTTATGGCCTACCGGAAACCAATAGGGAAAAAATAAAAAAAGCAAGGTACATCGCCAACCCAGGCTGTTTTGCCACCGCCGTTCAATTGGCACTATTACCATTGGCCGGGGCGGGGATGTTGGGCAATCCCGTACACATCAACGCAGTAACTGGGAGTACGGGTGCAGGAGTAAGCCTGTCCCCAACCTCGCATTTTAGCTGGCGCACCAATAATGTTTCCTGGTATAAGCCCTTTACCCATCAGCATTTGGGTGAAATTGAGGAAAGCTTGCAGACGTTTCAAGACAAAACGGGAGAATTGTTCTTTCTGCCCAATCGAGGAAATTTTACCCGAGGGATTTTCGCCACGGCCTATACCCAATATAATCGTAGCGAGGCGGAAGCCATCAAGCTGTACAAGGATTTTTATGCAGATGCCGTTTTTACCCATGTTTCCGATGAACCCATCAGCCTGAAACAAGTAGTGAATACCAACCAATGCCATATACACCTGCATAAGCACAACAACACCCTGTTGATTACCTCCGCAGAGGATAACCTGTTAAAAGGTGCCTCCGGACAAGCGGTTCAAAATATGAACCTGATGTTCGGACTAGATGAAAGTATGGGGCTGCATTTGAAAGCTGGAGTCTTTTAAAAAACGAAGTGAAATCAGTATTCAGTGGGTAGTTGCAGTAAGCAGAAACTTGAAACACCGAACTCCAAAATTGGAATGACCCAATAACCTAGTAACTAAGTAACCAGATTCCCGTCTTTTCGGGGATGACTAAAATAATAGAAATGAAAATTGCCATAATAGGGACCGGAAATTTGGGATTGTCCATAGCCAATGGGATATTATCCTCCAATGGCGCCACAAGTATGTACCTTACGAAAAGAACGCCAGGTTCATTAAAGGAGTTGGAAAGCTATGGCATAGTGACCGTTACAAAGGATAACCGTGAAGCGGTACAAAAATCCGATATTCTCATTTTTGCCGTCCAACCCGGACAAATGGAAGGTATCCTGGAAGAGACCAAGGACTTGCTTACCGATAAACACGTAATCATATCCACAATTACTGGCTTTAGTATAGATCGTATTGAAAGGATTATTGGCAAGGATCAAAATATTATCCGAAGTATGCCCAATACCGCCATTTCCGTAGGCAAATCCATGACCTGCATCTGCTGCAACGAAAAGGGAAAAAAAAGGATTGACCTAGCCAAGGCTATTTTTAATAGGATGGGGCATTCCATAGAGATATCGGAGGAAAAAATGCAGGCCGCAACCGTAATCTGTGCCAGTGGGATTGCCTTTTGGATGCGATTGATACGCGCCACCACCCAAGGTGCCATACAATTGGGCTTTGATGCCAAAGAAGCACAGGAACTGGCCATGTATACCTGCAACGGTGCGGCAGAACTGTTAATAAAATCAGGAAGCCATCCGGAAGCGGAAATTGATAGGGTTACCACACCAAAGGGCTGTACCATTGAGGGTCTCAACGAAATGGAACACCAGGGCCTAAGTTCTTCCCTGATCCGTGGGATGGTTGCATCCTATGAAAAAATAAGCCATATCAGTAAAAACTAGAATTTTGAAAAGCTTTAAGCTTATCGCCCTTCGCCAAGCGCTAAAATTAAGACATATACGGCTCCTCCCCTTGGACAAGGGGAGGTGGATCCCGACTTTTTCGTCGGGAGACGGAGGGGTTGAAAGCCCAAGCCACAATCCAAAGAATTGAAATCAAAATTCAATTAAAAATCAACAGACTCCCATCTTCACGGGAATGAATAAAAAAGTAAATCATGGAACTATTTGATGTATATCCCCTTTATGACGTAACCCCGGTCTCTGCCAAGGGAATTGTGGTCACCGATGACAAGGGCAAGGAATATCTGGACTTTTATGGCGGCCATGCCGTTATTTCCATTGGCCATTCCCATCCACACTACATAAAACGGATCGAAGACCAATTGGAAAAGATAGGCTTTTACAGCAATGCCATACAGAATCCGTTGCAAGTAGAATTGGCCACCAAGTTGGGCAAATTATCGAGCTGCGAGGATTACAATCTTTTCCTGTGCAATTCGGGTGCGGAAGCCAATGAAAACGCCCTAAAACTAGCCTCATTTCAAAATGGGAAGTCCAGGGTCATTGCATTTAAGAACAGTTTTCACGGACGGACCTCGGCCGCTGTCGCCGTAACGGATAACGAAAAAATAAATGCACCCCTCAACAAACAGCAAAAAGTGACTTTCCTGAATTTCGAGGATTTGGATGGGTTTAAAACGGAAGTAAGGAAAGGGGATGTTTGTGCGGTAATCCTGGAGCCCATACAAGGTGTGGGCGGACTGGACGAGCCCTCAACCGCGTTTTTCCAAAATGTTGCCAAACTTTGCAAAGAAGAAAACGTTAGCCTTATTGCCGATGAAGTACAGTGCGGATATGGTAGGAGCGGTAAGTTTTTTGCGTTTCAACACCACAACATACAGCCCGACATTATCACGGTAGCCAAAGGGATGGGCAACGGATTCCCTATAGGTGGCATTCTCATCCACAAAAGTATTGAAGCTTCCTACGGCCTGTTGGGCACCACCTTTGGCGGCAACCATTTGGCCTGTGCGGCAGGGCTGGCGGTGCTCGAAGTAATGGAAAAAGAAAATCTGGTTGCAAATGCCTCGGATATTTACGATTACTTCGTCCAAAAGGCAAAAGAATTGCCACAAGTGCACAAAGTAAAGGGAAGGGGCCTAATGCTGGGGTTGGAATTTGATTTTGACGTTGCCGAACTGCGAAAGAAATTGATCCATAACCAGCATATTTTTACCGGCGGGGCAAAGAATAAAAATTTGTTGCGGATTTTACCCGCATTGAATATAAGCAAGAAAGATGTCGATGTTTTGTTCAAGGCTCTAAAAACAGAATTGGATTAGAGAAATGAAAAAGAAACGTATTTTACTTAAAATCGGAACCAACACCCTAACCAAGGAAACCGATCAAATTTCCAGGGGAAAGATCGAGGATATCGGTAGGCAGATCGCTTCCCTAAAGGACGGTTATGAGTTTATCATTGTGAGCTCTGGTGCCATTGCCGCCGCCAGGCAATTCGTAAAACTGGAGCACAATGGGGCAGATATCAATGTAAAACAAGCATTGGCCGCCATTGGTCAGCCCCACCTTATGAGAATATTTCAGGAAAATTTCCGGGAATTGGGCCTTTTTACATCCCAATGTCTTTTGTCCTATTCCGATTTTGAAAAACCGGCCTCCAAGATCAATATCAGCAATACGATAAATGTCCTTGTAGAGAACAATTTTATTCCCATAATCAATGAGAACGATACCGTGGCCACCGATGAGATCCAATTTGGGGACAACGACAAACTGGCCGCGCTCACCGCGGCGTTGCTAAAAGTGGATTTGTTGATCATAGCCACCAACACCGATGGCATTTATACCAAGGATTCCATAGGCAATAGTTTGCCCGAGACCATAACCGAGGTTTCCCACATCGGGGATTTAAAAAATGAAATAGGGGCTTCCAAATCCTCCCACGGTACAGGTGGGATGTTGTCCAAAATAGAGGCGGCGACCATTGCACAAGCTGCGGGGATAGAAACTTGGATCGTCAACGGGTTAAGGGATAACTTTATTACGGATGCAATGGATAGGAAGCGCAAATTCACCAAAATAGTTAACGGTGGGACCTAGCTTCTTACCACTTACTTTTTAGAATAACTTGTAACTTTTTTGCACAATGAAAAACTACCTTTCCATAAAAGACATCGATTCACTGCCAGATTGGGTCGCCATGGCCAGGAAATTAAAAGAAAATCCTAAGGCTGACCAAGAACTGGGCAAGGGCAAGACCATCTGTCTCCTATTTTTTAACAATAGTCTTAGAACACGCCTCAGCACCCAAAAAGCGGCTATGAATTTGGGGATGGAGGTCATTGTAATGAATTTTGGAAGTGAAGGCTGGGCCTTGGAATACGGTGATGGCACCACGATGGACCAAGGTACTTCCGAACATGTAAAGGAGGCCGCGCAAGTGGTTTCCCAATATTGCGACATTATTGGCATTAGGGCCTTTGCCGGTCTTGCCTATAGGGAAGAGGATGAAGATGAAATTGTCCTAGAGTCCTTTAAAAAGTACGCCACCGTCCCTATCCTAAACATGGAAAGCTCGGTGGGCCATCCCTTGCAGGCATTGGCGGATGCCATCACCTTGTCCGAACAAAATACGGTGTCAAGACCTAAAGTAGTCCTATCTTGGGCTCCGCACCCCAAGGCCCTGCCCCATGCGGTTGCCAATTCCTTTGTGGAAATGATGCAGCTTCAGGATGAGATGGATTTTGTAATTACACATCCCGAAGGCTATGAACTGAACCCAGAAATCACCAAGGGTGTTAAAATTGAATATGATCAAGAAAAGGCATTGGAAGGCGCCGATTTTGTCTATGTAAAGAACTGGAGCAATTACAACGATTACGGCAAGGTCACCAATAAGGATGCCAATTGGACCATGACCGCCAAAAAACTGGGTAAGGCAAAGTTTATGCATTGCCTGCCAGTTCGTAGAAATATGGTCGTTGCGGATGAGGTTTTGGACGGGGAACAATCCCTTGTCATAGAACAGGCCAATAACCGGACCTATGCGGCACAGGTAGTGTTAAAAAAGTTAATAACGACCTTTAACGACCAATAAGCTTCAAAATATACCGCAGATATTATGCCCAATAAATTGAAAGATAAGGTTTGTATTATCACCGGGGCCACCGGAGGGATGGGCAGGGCCATATCGGAAACGTTTGCAGCCTCGGGAGCCCAACTGATCCTCTCTGGAAGAAATAAAGAAAAGGGATCGGCCTTGGAGAAAAAATTGAAAAATTCCGTTTTTATCCAAGGCGATGTTAGTACTGCCCAACATAATAAGGAACTGGTCCAAGCGGCGATCTCAAATTTTGGCAGACTGGATATTCTATCGATTAATGCAGGGGTTTTAGGCCTTGGCAATGTTGTAGACCTATCCGTTGAAACTTGGCACAAAACATTGGAAACAAATCTCAGCGCTATTTTCTATTTATCAAAATTTGCAATTCCCTATCTTTCGGAAAGCAAAAGTGGAAATATTTTGATCAATGCCTCCATAGCGGCTTTCAAGAGTTTTCCGAACCATCCGGCATATTGTGCCTCAAAAGCAGCCTCCGTAGCCTTAATGAAGCAGTTGGCGGTGGATTATGGGCCAAAATTGCGGGTCAACGCTATATGTCCTGGACCAGTGGACACCCCCCTATTGCACGATTCGGCCATAGCCTTCGAAAATCCCGAGTCAGCCGTTGGGAACGCGAAAAAAATGACCTTGTTGCAACGATTAGGGACCCCTGAAGATATCGCAAAACTGGCCCTTTTTCTAGTTTCTGATGACGCATCGTGGATAACCGGAAGTACAATTAATATCGATGGTGGTATTTTGAATGCTTAAACCCAAGAATGTTCCAAAAAAATGAAACAAATCCTTTCCATAGTAAAAATTGGCGGCAACGTCATAGAGAACACCACCGAACTAACCAAGTTCCTTCAATACTTCTCCGAATTGAAAGGTCCCAAGATCTTGGTCCATGGGGGAGGGAAACTGGCCACGGAACTGGGAAATAAATTAGGTATAAAAGCCCAAATGGTCAACGGCCGTCGAATTACCGATGCCCAAAGCCTGGAGATCACCACCATGGTCTACGGGGGGTTGGCCAATAAAAATATAGTCGCCCAATTGCAGGCCCATGGGTGCAATGCCATAGGACTTAGCGGTGCTGACGCAAATACCATAAAGGCCCACAAAAGGCCCGTGGGCGAGGTCGATTTCGGATTCGTTGGGGATGTGGAATCCGTGAACGCCAAAAACATTGAGAGTTTGCTCCAAGGTGGTTTCACTCCGGTTTTCTGTGCCATCACCCACGATGGAAAGGGACAATTGTTCAACACCAATGCAGACACCATTGCTTCGGAGATAGCTATAGGTATGAGCGAAACATACAGGACCATCCTGTATTATTGCTTTGAAAAAAAGGGGGTTCTGTTGGATATCTCTGATGAAGATTCGGTCATAAAAAACATAGATTCCAACAGCTATCAGGATTTGTTACAGAAAAAAATCATTGCGGACGGCATGTTGCCCAAATTGGAAAACTGCTTCCACGCCCTGCAAAAAAAGGTGAACAAAGTATGTATCGGCGACATTTCCATGCTTCGACCAACATCGACCTTGTTTACAACAATAACATTATAGAGGTTAGAGGTTAGAGGTTAGAGTTAGAGTTAGAGTTAGAGTTAGAGTTAGAGTTAGAGTTAGAGGTTAGAAAAAAAATAAAAAATCAAATCATAAAAAACCAAAAGCACCCTTTTCAAAATTTTGTTTTTGGCTCCAAACAGAAAGAATTTCTGGCACACCGAAATATATCGCTCTAGAATTTTACCTGTTCCAAATTGAAATGACATAACATGCAACAAAAAATACTTACGGAAAAGGCCATTGACCTGCTTAAAAAGCTCATTGCTACCCAATCCTTCTCATCCGAAGAGAATGAAACGGCTGCAATAATAGAGGACTGGTTTCGATCGCATGGTATTCCACATAAGAGGGAAAAGAACAACGTTTATGCCTTCAACAAATATTTTGACGAAAGCAAGCCTACCCTTCTCCTGAATTCGCACCACGATACCGTAAAGCCAAATACGGCCTACACCAAAGACCCCTTCCGCCCCCATGTTGAGGACGGAAAACTTTTTGGTTTGGGCAGCAACGATGCCGGGGGATGTCTGGTGTCCTTAATTGCCACCTTCACCTACTTTTATTCCGCCGAAAACCTGAACCACAATATAATTATAGTGGCTTCCGCCGAAGAGGAAAGTTCGGGTCCCAATGGTCTGAACAGTATGCTGCCCCTATTGCCCAAAATCGATGTGGCCATTGTGGGCGAACCCACCTTGATGAATTTGGCCATTGCCGAAAAAGGACTGGTAGTGTTCGATGCCGCAGTAAAGGGCACTCCCTCCCACGCGGCACATCCCAATAACGACAACAGTATCTACAATACCATCCCAGTACTGGAATGGTTTAAAAATTTTAAATTTGAAAAGGTTTCCGCAGCGCTCGGCGAAGTAAAGCTTACGGTGACCCAGATCAACGGGGGTAGCCAGCACAACGTGGTCCCAGCACAAGTGGATTTGGTCATTGACGTACGGGTAAACGATCGGTACACCAACAAGGAAATTTCGGATATTTTGACAGCCGAGGCTCCTTGTGAAATGAAGGCGCGTTCTTTACGTCTCAATTCGTCCTCGATCAATAAAGATCATCCGTTGGTACAGTCGGGAATCGCATTGGGAAGAAGCACTTACGGCTCCCCTACCCTGTCCGATCAGGCATGCTTGACCTGCCAATCCCTAAAATTGGGTCCGGGTGACAGTACCCGTTCCCATTCGGCGGACGAGTATATCTATGTAGCCGAAATTGAAGAGGGAATAGATTTGTATATCAAAATATTGGAGGGCTTTCTTTTGTGAAGAGACAAGGGGCAAGAAAAAGGAACCAAGACGGGGTTTCTTGATTAGAAAAGAGAACATAGACAAAAACAAAGTTCAAGCTCAAGTATCAAATTAAAGCTCAAAAGTCAAATACCTAAAGGTTATTATTTGGGATTCCCTCTTTGAAGGGGGATTAAGGGGGATGTAATCGATGGTTTACATCTCAAAAAAAAATCGATAAAATATTAATTAGATTCCCGCCTGCGCGAGAATAAAAAAAAGCAACCAATTCATGAAACTCTGGGATAAAGGATTTAGTACGGACAAGAAAATAGACCATTTTACAGTGGGCAATGACAGGGAACTGGATCTGTTTTTGGCAAAATACGATGTGATCGCCTCCAAAGCACATGCAAAAATGTTGGGGAAGATCGGTTTGCTCACAGGCAAGGAGACCGATGCCCTCGTACAAGAGCTGGACAACATAGGAAAAACCATTGAAAATGGCATCTTTACCATCGAAGATTCCTTTGAGGACATGCATTCCAAAATAGAGTTTTTGCTCACGGAAAAATTAGGGGATACGGGTAAAAAGATTCACACCGCGCGTTCCCGAAACGACCAAGTTTTGGTTGCCATGCACCTCTATCTTAAAAATGAGCTGACTGAAATTAGGGAACTGACCAAGGCGTTATTCGATCTGCTGTTAAATTTGGCCGACAAGTACAAATCCGTTATGTTGCCCGGGTATACCCATTTGCAGATTGCCATGCCCTCCTCCTTTGGACTTTGGTTCTCGGCCTATGCGGAAAGCTTGGTAGACGATCTATATTTCCTAAATGCTGCCTACAAGGTGGCCGACCAAAATCCGTTGGGCAGTGCCGCGGGCTACGGAAGTTCTTTTCCTATAGACCGAGGTTTCACCACCAAGGAAATGGGATTTGAGACCTTGAAATACAATGTGGTAGCCGCCCAAATGGGGAGGGGCAAAGTGGAAAAGGCAACGGCCTTTGGAATGAGCAGTATTGCGGCCACCCTCTCCAAAATGGCCATGGACATTTGCCTTTATATGAGCCAAAACTTTAACTTCATTTCCTTTCCTGATGAACTGACCACAGGGTCGAGCATTATGCCACACAAGAAAAACCCCGATGTTTTTGAACTGATCCGGGCAAAATGCAACAAGATCCAAACGGTACCAAATCAGCTTATTTTAATCACCAATAACTTGCCCAGTGGCTATCACCGGGATTTACAGTTAGTAAAGGAAGTTATCGTCCCTGCCATTCAAGATCTCAAGGCCTGTTTGGAAATTTTGACCTTTAGCCTAAGGGAAATACGGGTGAAAAAGGATATTTTGGAAGATCCCAAATACGACTATCTCTTTAGTGTGGATACCCTAAACGAGCTAGTGCTTAGTGGAATGCCATTTCGAGACGCCTATAAAAAAATGGGACAGGAAATAAACGAAGGGACTTTCTCGCCAAAACGGGACATTAAGCACACCCATGAAGGTAGCCTTGGCAATTTATGTTTGGAAGAAATACGTGCAAAGATGGAGAAAGAATTAAGTGGGTCCTAATTTAGGTCCTTTTTCAAAATAGATACCCCACGGAAAATTGGAAGCCCCTGTTGTGCTGAATTACCTCATCTCCCAGGTCGCCCTCCAAAATTTGTGTCAGGCCCAGGTTATATCTGCCACTGAAAAATATTTTGTTCAGTTTATAACTAAGGCCGAAATTAAGTCCGAAATCCATTTTTTTATAAATATCCTTGGAATCTATCGATACAGAGGGATCCCCATCAAACTCAAAATCACTGTTCACCAAAAAACTCAATTGTGGCCCAAGTTCCATACTTAGATTGTCGATCAAAAAGTATTTGGCCATGATCGGAACTTGGATATAATCCAGTTTAATGGTAGCATCCATATTATCCCCTTTTGCCCCTTGGGCACTATAAAGTAGTTCGGGTTGGAAGTAAAGCTGATCGAGCACCAGGATCTCAGCCAAACCCCCAACATGGAAGGAAGTCCTTGTCTTCAAGTCTTCCGTATAATCCCCGTTTATATTGGCCAAATTTAAGCCCCCCTTAACCCCAAAGTGGATATTCTGGGCATTGACACCTCCTAGGAATACGATAGAAAGCAAAGCAATCAACATAAAATTTTTCATGAGCTTTTGTTATTAAAGTGAATTAAACTTAGAATCAAAGATAAGAAACTAAGGATTCTTTAAAACCCTCTTCTTGTAGAGATAACGACTATAGATCAATGCGATGATAATGCCTATGACCCCCTCCACCAAAACGGTTGTCGCTGCACCGATATAATGGGAAACTGCGCCCACCAACAGACTGCCGATCGGCACCAAGGCCGTCACTACGAGAACATATATGCTGATCACCCTTCCCCTAAGATCGTACGGGGCACGTAATTGCATTATGGTATTGGTAACGGTACGTACGGACATCATCCCAAACGATCCTATAGCTATAAACAACAGGGCCAAGGGAAAGACCGTAGTTTGCGAAAACAAGATAAGTCCAACCCCGAAGACCGCGGAATTTATGGCCAGCACCCAGCCCAAATCAGCACTTTCCTTTAAAGATGCCAGAAATATGGCGCCCAAAAACGCCCCGAGCCCTATAATGCCGTCCAAGGTGCCAAGTGTAGCCGCGCTGCCCATAAAAACATCCTTGGCAAAAACCGGGGTCAAGGTCGAAAAGGGCAAAACCAATAATGCCATAAGCGAAACAAAGATAATGATCGAGCCCACTTCCGGAGAACCCTTTATATAAGCCAGGGACTCCTTAAATTCGACCTTTAGGTTTCTCTCGCTCTTTGGTTTTGATATGTGTTTTGGAAGTTTCATCATCGAAAGGGATATTATGACCGGCGCAAAGCTAATGGCATTGAGGCCAAAACAAATCTCGTCACCAAAACTTTCCAATACAAATCCCGCCAAGGCCGGGCCAATAAGTTTGGAAAGATTGACCATGGAGGAATTCAGTGCAACGGCATTGGGAAGGTCCTTGTCATCATCGACCATTTCCCGAACCAAGGATTGCCGGGCAGGAACATCAAAGCCGTTAATGATTCCCAGCACTACACTCAGGCCAATAATGATCCAAACGGAGTATTGACGAAAATAAATAATAGCCAAGGCAAGCAGCAATGCCTGTATCAAGGAGGCCACCTGAGTAAACAATAAGACCCTATGCTTGTTGAAACGGTCTGCAACGATGCCCCCGAACAACGAAAATACCGCTGTGGGGAACAAGGTGGCAAAGACGGTAATTCCCAACATAAACTTGGACTGGGTGAGGGAATATATCACCCAGCTCACCGCCGTCTTTTGCATCCATGTACCCACTAGGGAAGTAGATTGCCCAATAAAAAACAATCGGAAATTCCGGCTTTTGAACGCGTTGAAAGTAGTGATCTTCATCTCGTGTCAAGTTAAGCCAAAAGTATCGCAAAAAGACTAAACGAGCCCATTAAGTAACATGGGAAGATACGCCAAACCCCTTGAAATGATCTTGCAGGAGTAAAGGCAGAAAAGTGTGCTTAGGTAGAATAGGGAATTGGACAGAAACCGAGGTTAATCAATAAAAGCATTGATCTTTGCCCAAAGTTCGTCATCAAAATCCGAAAGGGCAAAATTGGTGCCTTCAGCGGAGTCTCCCATTCTGATGATTACCAACTTTTTACTGGGGACCACATATATTTTTTGGTCGTTCTTGCCCAAGGCCGCAAACATGTCGTCGGGTGCATTTGGAATCAATTCCCCCGAAAATTGAATCTGCGTTGCGGGCAAATGAAAGGAGGACTTGCCATTGAGCCACCACAAATAGCCATAGGCCTTGTTTATCTCTTGGGATGTGTTCGTTGCCTGCGACAGGTAATCTTCCGAAACGATCTGCGTCGACTCCCATTTGCCTTTGGCATAAACGAGCAAACCAAACCGAGCCATACTCCTAGCGGTGCTCCAATAAACACTTAAATCGTCCATGGGAAGCCAACTGCCGGTCATCCCTATAGGATCCCGTAATTTTTTGTTGAAATATTCGCTCCAGCTTTGGTCACTGGCCTGTGCCACAACATCCTGCAATTTTACATAGACGTTGTGGTACGCCCATCTGTCCCCTGCATCCGCTACGTAGAAAAGATTTTCGGGAGAGACATCATCGCCTTTGCTATCATCCAGGCCAGAATCCATGGAGAGCAGATTTTTACAAAGTATCAGATTCTCTTTGTCCAGGGATTCACTGGTCCATCCCGTGCCCAAATAATCGGATACTTTATTATTGATATCCAACAAACCTTCGTCCTGGGCAATCCCGGTTACGGTAGAGGTCAATGTTTTTCCAGCGCTTGCCCAATACCAAGGTAGGGTAGCACTATGTCCGTTCATATAGCTTTCCACCACGATTTTTCCATCGTAAAGCATTATAAAACTTTTGGTGTGTTTTTCTTGCAAATAATCCAGTAAGGGCTGCGATTGATCTGGGTGCCAATTCAATTCTTCCGCTGTGATCGTTTCCCAATTATCCGAATCTTTTGGAGGAAAATAAGTTTGTGGCTCCTCGGGTTCCGGTTCTATTGGGGTAGAATCTGATGAACAACCCATCAATCCGAAAAGAATTACAAGACAAAAAAGCGGGAAAGTCCTCATAACAGTATTTTTTACTTGGACTTAAAACGCCGAAAAAGGTTTAATTAGTGTTCGACCGGTAGAGAAAATACCACATCCCTAAGACATAAATCTATTTACCAAAGCTAGTATCCAAAGGGTATTTGGTCACAAATTACCAGCCCCATATATTGTTTCCTCTACAATTCCAATACGTCCTCCGAATTAGGAAAATGCATCCCTTGGCTAGCCCTTTTTTAGTTTGGCCAAATATTCAGAAACATATTTATCCATTTCCTTCATTTTGTATTGGATGATATACCTGGGATGGTCGAATGCGATTATGTCATCGAATAAATGCTGTTCGTCATTTATGATCTTTAGAAATTCCGCATTCTTTTTCCCCAAAACATAGCAGGTAGAAGTGTCTATACCAAATCCAATTTGCTTTTTAAGGCTTGCAATAATAAAACGTTTGGTCTCCAGGAAAAGCTCCTTGTAATCATAATAGTTGCGGTTTATCCAATTTCCCTTTTTATTCTTTTCGATAAACCCCAAAGGACAGACCGAATTGATGTAAAAGTCTTGGTAAAATTTGGTGCTGCCTCCATAGGCATCGATCAACTCATAGATAAAAACCGATGACGGCTCGTGCGATTTTACCGATTCTATCCCGATCCCACAATTTTCGGTCAATCTTTTAGTATCCGTAAAGGGAATTCCCGTAACCCCTGCCCCAAGCCTCCCGGGATTGATTCCCAGGATTATTTTTCTCTTCCTGTTATCCCCGTAAAATTTACCGTAAAACGCTTCTATGATCGGAATAATTTCAGGGTTACCCTTAAATGGGTTCATAGCCTGAATCCCATTGAACAATGGTGCAGAAAATTCGAGCTCCTTATTAAATCTGATTACCCTATCGGCGAAGTTTGTCATTTTTTGACTAAGAATTAGCACGAATGTTGCGCACAATCATGTTTTCAGGATTAATAACATCCCATCAAAATAACCGCCATATGTTACGCGCCGTACCCCCTTTTCGAAATAACCCCTATTTGATCATCCCCAAATTCACCACTTCCTGGTGCGTTAAGTAACGCCAATGACCTCGGGGTAGATCCTTTTTGGTAAGTCCGGCATAGACCACGCGGTCCAATTTCACAACTTCATATTCCAAATGTTCAAAAATACGGCGGACGATGCGGTTCTTTACGCTAAGGATTTCAATGCCGACTTCCCGTTTGGGCGCATTGTCTATAAAACTAATCTCATCTACCCGTACCGGACCATCTTCCAGGATAAGACCGTCCTGTATTTTTTTAAAGTCCTCTGCCCTCAAATTTTTATTGAGTTCCACATGATAGATCTTGCGAAGGCCATTTTTGGGATGCAACAATCTTTTGGTAAGATCGCCATCGTTGGTAAACAACAAAAGCCCCGTCGTGGTGCTATCCAATTTTCCTACTGGTAAAAGTTTGGATTTGGAAGCTTGGGTTATAAGCCCCATAACAGTGCGTTTACCATTCTCGTTCCGAACGGTGGTCACAAAATCCTTGGGTTTATTCAGTAGGACATATTCCTTTTTTTCGGGATTGAGTAGTTGGCCATCAAATTTTACCACATCGGTCCGTTTCACCTTGTGCCCCATTTCTGTGACGGGTTTGCCGTTGACCGTTACACTACCGGCAGCAATAAAAACATCGGCCTCCCGTCTGGAACAAACACCCGAGTTCGCAACGTAGCGGTTAAGACGCAATATATTTGGGTCCGATGGCGGTTTAGGCTCTGCCTTCCTTTTAATTGGGGCATTCCCTCTGGCATAACTCTTTTTTCGCATCGCGCCACCCTGTCTACCGGAAGCTTTTCCATCCCTATTATTGTCCGATCGGCCCATAACTGTACTTTTTTGCAAAGGTAGCAAAGGAAATTGGATCAGGGGGAAAATGTTAAAGTTATTCTGATAGACTATAAAATACGGTTGAGAACCAAGTCCACATTGATCAACAGAATGCTAAAGACCCCGATTATTATGATCAGTTTCAGAATATTGTGCAGCCATACATAGTGCCTTTTAGAATCCGACCTCCAAAGAAGAAGTAGAAACAAGAGTAAAAAAATATTACAGCCAACAAAGTAGAAATGCATATACCCAACATCAAAATTAAAAATGAGCAACAAGGAGGGTATAAGCGTAAGCAGAACCAGCAACGTAATGCAGATTTTTGAAACTTTTGGTCCATAAAGAACGGGGATTGTCCTATAATTCTGGATTAGATCCCCGGTCATATTTTCTAAATCCTTCACCATCTCCCTGGCCAGAATCAAAAGAAAAAGAAAAATAGCATGTACAAATATGACGGTTTCAAAATTTTTATAGTAGACAAAAACCGCAAAGAAGGGAGTGATAGCAAGGATAGCAGAGATAAAATTCCCGACAAAGGGTATTCTCTTCAATTTATGGGAATAGAACCAAATAGCAAAAATATAGGCTGAAAAGAAAAGGGAGGCCCTAAAGGATACATAGCTTGCCAAGAGGACCGCAAGAAAATTAAGGACAAAATAGGCGGACAGTTTGGTCCTTTGGCTTACCAGCCTATCCAACATGGTCTTGTTTGGCTTGTTGATAAGATCCTTCTCCGCATCGTAAAAGTTATTGATAATATAACCGGCTGCGATTACCGCCGCGGATGCGGCAACCAAAACAAAAAGATTAAGGTCGAAAATCACCTTTCTTAGGGGCAGGTCAGGGGCAAGAATATAAATGGATGCCAAATATTGCGCCAGGATGATCATAAGGATATTGTACCCTCGGACTATGGAGAACAGACTCAGAAACTTTAGAAGTAGGAGTTTGTTTTTTCTACTAAGCATTTAAAGCTTGTTTCAGAAGTTGTAGACCACTTCCAAATTGTAGCCTTTAAGGGCCTTTTTGGCCTTCTCAAAATCTTGGGTAAAGCCCAAAATATAGCCTCCACCTCCCGAACCGCAAAGTTTTAGGTAGTACTCATTGGTCTCTATCCCCTTTTTCCAAAGATTGTGGAACTCCACAGGAATCATAGGTTTGAAATTATCCAATACGATGTTGGAAAGCTGCTTCAGGTTTCCGAACAGAGATTTGACGTTGCCGTTTATAAAGTCCTCCACACACGCATCCGTATGCTTGATGAACTGGTGCTTTATCATATTGCGGAAGCCCTTTTCCTTCATCTGCTCCATAAATATCTGCACCATGGGAGCCGTCTCACCTATAGTCCCGCTATCCAGCAGGAAAACGGCGCCTTTTCCGTCCGGATTTTGGGAAGGAATGCTGGTAGATTCAATATTGTCCTTGGAATTGATGAGAATGGGTAGGCTCAAATAACTGTTCAACGGATCTAGCCCGGAAGATTTTCCATGGAAGAAAGATTCCATCTCCCCAAAAATGACCTTTAGTTTTAACAACTTTTCCCGTGTAAGGTTTTCCAGGACCGTAATTTTACCCTTGGCATATTTGTCATAAATTGCCGCAACCAAGGCCCCACTACTGCCCACCCCGTAACCTTGGGGAATGGAACTGTCAAAGTACATGCCATCTGCAATATCCTTTTGCAGGCTTTCCATATCAAAAGTGACCAATTTTGGCTTCTCGGATTGTAATTTGATCAAATACTCGGAAAATGCCTTTAGACTGGCATTGGATTTTTTCGAGGTTCCGGAAAGATTTTTATCCGATTTTAAAGCGCCCTTGAAAAAATTATAAGGAATCGAAAGCCCCCTGGAATCCTTGATGATCCCATACTCTCCAAAGAGTAGGATTTTAGAATAGAATAAAGGTCCTTTCACTTATTTAAAATTAAAAATTTATAATGAAAAAATAAAAAATATAGTTCTGATTGTTAGGGAACGGATTTAAATTTTTCCGATATCAATTCATTAAAGATATACTATACCTACGATATATTTGATGCTTTTGGACTTAATTGCATTTTCTTTCCTACAAAAGGAACGCAGTTTATCCACATTAATTATCAACTTCCCATCACCCGTTCCGCTCCAAAACCAATTTGATCGCAAATATACTGCCCATTTTCACAATATACAACCAACTCATTCTTAATAAATTGGAGAACCAAATCTTTTTCATTTTCCGGATATAACACATGTACGTTGGCCCCGGCATCCAAGGTAAAACACACATTTGTATCTGTTGACTGCCTAAACTCCCATATTTTATTGATGATTTCCAAGGTGTTCGGCTTCATCAACATAAAATAGGGGCTGCCGGTCATCATCATGGCATGCAGGGTTAGCGCTTCGCTTTCCACCAGTTGAACAAAAGCGGGTAGGTCGCCATTGCTTAGGATAGGCCGTATCCGGGAAAGATTTCTCCGAGCCTGTACAAACCGCTGTTCCGAAAATGGATGGTTGTGCATAAGGTCGTGCCCTACTGTGCTACTGACCTGCTTTTGGCCTTTGTGCACCAACAGTATGGTGTCCTGGTAGTTTCTGAACACCCCGTGTTCCCCAAATGGATACTTTATGGCATATAGGTCCGAACTTTTCGGAAATTCCTGATCCGCACCCCAAAGTATCAAATCGCCTTCAATACTTCTGCTTGCGCTCCCCGACCCCAAACGCGCCAAAAAAGAAGCCTTATTATTAAAAAAATCTGCTTCCATCCCTGGATCAAGCTCTTTCTCCAAATCCATTAAACAAAGGGCCAACGCCGCCATACCACTTGCGGACGATGCAATCCCACTACTATGGGGAAAGGAATTGGAGGTCTCTATTTTAAAATGGTATTCCTTTAAAAAGGGAAGGTACCTCTCTATCCTTTTTAAAAAAAATTCAATTTTTGGGCGAAAGGATTCCATAGGATTGCCCTCGAAAAAAAGATCGAAGTCAAAATCCGCCCCCCCTTTTTCCAAGCGTCTATATTCCACACTGGTTGTTGTAGCACAGGAGCTTAGGGTAAAGCTCAAGGATGGATTGGCAGGAATCTGGTTTTCCCTTTTCCCCCAGTATTTTATCAGTGCTATATTACTCGGGGCCTTCCAAACAGATTTTCCTTCATTTTTTATATTTGGATAGGACGAGGAGAGAAAATCTTTTTCGGTCATCTGATAAACTATTTTGGCAAAGATAGTTTTTAACCACCTACACAATGAAACCTATCAAAATAAATCCTTATTTTAGTCCCATACACCATACCATTGAAAAAACGACTAACTTATATAGCAATTTCCGTTGGCATTTGCCTGTTAGTGGGTTCCCTATCCGGATTTGCGACCCAAGATGCGGTCGAAGGGTGGTATGACACCTTGGCCAAGCCCCGTCTTATTCCTCCCAATTGGGTTTTCGCACCTGTATGGATCGTACTGTATATTATGATGGGGGTATCGGCAGGCCTGGTCTGGGCAAAGGGTTTCTATCATATTTGGGTAAAAACGGCCCTGTACCACTTTGGACTCCAACTTTTGCTCAATGCCTTGTGGAGTATTGTGTTTTTTGGGTTTGAAAACCCATTTTGGGGAATGCTTATCATCCTTAATTTACTTATTCTTCTATTGTTCACCATGAAATGGTTCAATGTGGTCAGCAAGACCGCAGCGTATTTACTTATCCCATATTTTCTTTGGGTTTGTTTTGCTACGTTCCTAAATTATAGGATTTGGGAGATGAACTAGTATTTATGTTGTCATTTTTGGTATGCGATTAGAGCAAGTCGCTTAAACCAAAATAAAATGAAACCTTGCAGAAATATTGGTGTTAATTATAGCTTACTTATGCATACACCTTTCTTCAATAACCTTTATCAGAAACATTTTGTTTTGTGCCTAGCGGTAATCATTACTTGCATTTGCACATCCTATTCACAAGAATTTAAGCTAGAATTTCCGTTGGATACCAATAAATGGATTCTTGACGGCAGCGCCAGACCAGTAGACTATGATGGCATCAATGGAGAAGATGAAATTCAACTTTGCGACATAGCCCCAAATAGTTCTGGTTCCATTTTCTACAACGAAAGGGTAAATTTGCTTATCTGTAGTGAATTTCAAGTAGATTTTGATTACAGGATTTGGTCCGATCAAACGAATTCCGGTGGTGAGGGCTTGGCTTTTGGCTTTTTTGTTGCCCCACCAGGTAATCCACCTGGAAACCCAGGAGCGGGCGGAAATCTCGGGATACCCAATTCTTACAATTCAACCCTTGGGTTTGCAGTTGCCGTTGATATTTTTGATAATTGCCACGATCCAAGCAGCCCCCTATGGGACAATCCGGAAATTCAATTAAGGGAAGTAGATGCTTATTTGGGACCTCCATATATGGAAGGGTGTACAGGGTTTAGCGCTGACATTACCAAGCGTATGGGCACTGGTAATCGAACTGAAGACCTAAAGAAATTACGGTCCGATAACTATCGACACTTTCGTATTTCATATAAGGACAAACTGATTTATGTTTATACGGATATTGATAATGATGGGGAAATGGAGCAGGTCCTGGGCCCAAAGCGTTTGCAAAAAGACTATCAGTTTGGAGGATATTTTGGAATTACCGGATCAACGGGAGACTATGTTGACAATCAGTCCATAAAAAATTTAAAGGTCACCATCAAGCAACAAGAACCTATTTACACCCAACGAAAAGTTTTAAAATGCGACTCAGGAAGTGTCAAACTGGATGTTGTACTAGAAACCGGGGCAATTTATAAAAGTTACACTTGGAGAAACAGCAATGGAGAAATTTTGGGTCATGATCGATCTTTGGACGTTACCGAACCCGGAGATTATACGGTGGAAAAGGAACTGACCTGCGGCAAGGAATACGAAACCATAACTGTAGAGAATACCGACCTGGAAATAACGGGTATAACCGAAATTCCGGGGTGTGGATTTTCAACATTGGAAATAGAGGCCTCTGGTGGCGAACCCACCTACAGGTACCAAATTCAAGGGTTTTCCACATTCGCAACCAACAATAAAATTAAGGTTCATGCCCCAGGAGAATATATTGTTCAGGTGATGGACAAATTTGAATGTGTTGTCGAAAAATCATTCACCGTTACAGAAGTGTCTTCTCCCATTTATCCAAGCGCATTTCGATCGGCCGGAAACCAAATTACCGCCACGGTATTAGGGGGAGTTCCACCTTATCAGTTTCAATTGGATAGCAGGGATTTTTCTGATAGCAACATACTTGAAATTCCTGGACCCGGAGAATTCACAATAACGGCAAAAGATGCTTTGGGCTGTTTAGGTTCTACTAAAATATCGGTGGAGTGCGAATCCTTTGATATCCCAAAATTTCTTACCCCAAACGGGGATGGATCACATGATACTTGGTACCCCACCGGACTTGAGTGCTATCCCGAACTCGAAGTTGGCATTCACGATAGGAGCGGTCGGCTGTTAGCCAAATTTCACGGAAAATCCGCGGGCTGGGACGGCACTTACAACGGTAAACCCCTCCCATCCGACGACTATTGGTACGCCATAAAGTTGAATCCCTTTACCAAGGAAATTCGAGGACATTTTAACCTTTATCGCCAGTTGCAATGAACCGTACAAGGGCATTGTTGCTATTTTTTATGGGGTATTGGACCTTCGGCCAAAATATTCCAATCCCAAATATTTATATTGCCGAAAACAGGTATTTGCTTTCCTCCGCATGGGCAGGAATAGGCGATTGTTTTCAGGCACGTTTGGTAGGAAGTACTGACTGGACACAAATAAAGGATGCACCAAGTACCTTCACGTTCGCCTTAAATGGAAGATTGTCCGATCATTCTGGCATCGGGGGAATATTTACCAAAGACCAAAATGGATATACCTCCCGTCAGTATCTGACCCTTTCCTACGCCCATCATCTAATTTTGGACTATTACAAGGATGAATTCCTTTCCTTCGGTATTTCTGGACGCTACTCCACCTTTGGGGTGGACACCTCAGATTTTGAACCCGATCCGGTTGTCGGGGGTAATGCAAAATACGGGTCCCTTAATTTCGATCTAGGGGTGCTTTATAGACGTAAGGGATTGTTTGCTACCGTAAATGTAATGAGCATACTCAAGGATTACCAGAATGACTTTAATGATATTGAACCGTTGAATCGTCAAGAATTAAATTTTGATGTAGGTTATAACTTGGAGGCAGGAAACAACTATTGGACTTTTCAGCCAAGCGTCAATTATCACTTATTTTTAGTGGATAAAAGAGCGGAAACCGATTTTAATCTTAAAGCTACCAAAGACGCCATACTTTGGAAATACTGGGCCGGAATCTCATTTAGGGCAAGAACCGATAGTAGTTTTGAACCACTCTCGATTACTCCAATGGCCGGCATACAATATGAACGCTTTTACTTTTCCTATGGGTACCAAAGCATTTTTACGAATGGAGGATATTTCACCCAAAATTCCCATATTTTTTCTGTTGGGTTTGATTTTCTGTGCTTTGTAAGCGACTGCAAATGCACCTATTAATTGGTGAAATCGGACCTAGTTTCAGCTAGAACCATAAGTCTTTCCATAGTCTTAAAATTCCTCGTTGTTGCGGAGACCTTAAGCTTGGTTTCAAAAAAATTATTATTGCACTTTGCGTTGACATACCCTTTTTTACAGTTAAGATAAACACATAGCGGAGTAATCACAAAAGTCTCATTTTCAAAGGAAAGCTGCCGCAAGGAATCTACCATAGACTTTTCTGGTGGGGTATGCAAAAGAACAAAATAAGTTGAACCGGCCCCCTCACCTTCTTCGTACGGGTTGTCTTCCACTATTTTTTTTAGTTCAATTTTTGTTTTCACCAACACCGGCACATCTATCCCAAAATAATCCAAAATCCCCTTTTTAATGATTTTTTCCAAACTTGGGACATTCCCGTTGGCGATCTTAAAAACAACATTTCCACTTTGTATATAGGTTTCCACCTCCTTGCAATCCAACGCTTCGAACATTTTCCTTAGCTCCGCCATTTTTATTTTTTTATGGCCACCTACATTGATACCTCGAAGCAATGCTATAAATGTTTTCATTTGAACTTTGATGTTCGGATATTTTTAAAAAAGTTAATTCAATTTCCTCCAAGAAACGAGAACCAGAAAATCCAATTCTGGACTTGCAATTTCTATTTGTACAACTATTATTTTTTTTAGTACCTTGAGACACCTCATTTAAAATACACTGAATTTTTAAAGTTAACCCATTTTACCCAACTATACTGCCAACCAATGAAAATCTCCGCGAGTACGTTTTTGTTACAGTGTTTCCCTTTGCTTTTTCTCTTCCCTGGTTCAATCGGCTATAGTTTTGGTCAAGCAAAATCCGAAAATCCACCAAACTTCATCATTATTTTTACGGATGATATGGGATATGGCGATTTGGGTATCTACGGCCATCCTACAATTAAAACCCCCAATTTGGATAAAATGGCCATGGAAGGGCAGAAATGGACCAATTTTTATGTTGGGGCCAGCGTTTGTACCCCCAGTAGGGCAGCACTGCTCACCGGGCGTTTGCCAGTAAGGAGTGGAATGTGCAGTGATAAGAACAGGGTACTCTTCCCAAATTCCCTTCACGGCCTGCCGGAAAGCGAGGTTACATTGGCCGAGCAGCTCAAAAAGGCAAACTACGCAACGGCCGCTATCGGCAAGTGGCATTTGGGGGATAAACCGCAGTACCTGCCTACCAACAACGGATTTGATTATTATTTTGGGATTCCCTATTCCAACGACATGGACAAAGTCACGGACAAGAGCTATTGGGACTTTGAAGATGACATCCAAACCTCTTATTTTAATGTGCCAATTTTGCGAAACACCAAAATAGTAGAAAGGCCCGCAGAACAGCATACCATTACCAAAAGATATACCGAAGAGGCCATCTCATTTATTAAAAAACACAAGGATCAGCCCTTTTTTGTGTATTTGGCGCATAACCTGCCCCATATTCCCCTTTTCGCCTCCAAAGACTTTGAAGGCAAGAGCAAACGTGGACTTTATGGCGATGTGATTGCCGAAATAGACCATGGTGTCGGCCAAATTATGACTGAGTTGAAGGCCGATGGACTGGATAAAAATACCATCGTGGTCTTTACTTCGGACAATGGTCCCTGGCTTGCCTACAAAACCCATGGCGGCAGTGCGGGGTTATTGCGCGCCGGGAAAGGTACAACCTGGGAAGGGGGCATGAGGGAACCTTGTATTTTTTGGTCACCCGGAAAAATAAAGCCTGCTGTCATTGAAGATCTGGGTACGACGATGGATCTTTATACCACCTTTAGCACCATGGCCGGAGTACCCTTGCCAAATGATCGGGTGATTGATGGCCAGGACCTTAGTGGCACTTTGCTACATCAGGGCCCCAGTCCACGAAATGAGATTTTTTACTACCGTGGCCCTACGCTCTATGCAATGCGATTGGGCAATTACAAGGCCCACTTTATCACGGAGGGCGCGTATGGCATGTTCGGCGGAAAAGAAATTCACGACCCCCCGCTATTGTACAATGTAGACCAAGACCCATCGGAACAATATGATATTGCCCCAGACCATCCCGAAATCATTCAACAAATCAAGGTTGCAATCAAAATGCATCAATCAAAATTAATCAAAGGCAAGGATCAGTTGGCCGATAGGGAATAGTTAATAACGACCAGTCAGTAGATAAAAAATAAAACGCTTAAAATCCATATGAAAAAATACATTCTTGCACTAGACCAAGGAACTACAAGCTCAAGGGCCATGCTTTTTGACCAGAAAGGCAAAATTGTTTCCACGGCACAAAGGGAATTTACCCAATATTTCCCAAAACCGGGATGGGTAGAACACGACCCATTGGAGATTTGGTCTACCCAAGCAGGAATAGCTGCGGAGGCCACCGTCAAAAAAGGATTGACCGGTGATAATATTGCTGCCATAGGCATTACCAACCAAAGGGAAACGGTGGTGGTGTGGGACAGAAATACGGGGAAACCCGTTTACAATGCCATTGTTTGGCAGGACAAAAGAACCGCTGACTACTGTGATTCCCTAAGAAAAAAAGGGTTGTCCGATCTGATACGAAAAAAAACAGGTCTAGTCATAGATTCCTATTTTTCGGCCACCAAAGTGAGGTGGATCTTGGATAATGTGGAAGGGACCCGGAAACGTGCCGACGCAGGGGAACTGATCTTTGGGACCATAGATTCCTGGCTTATTTGGAACCTGACTCAAGGTGAACTTCATATCACCGATGTGACCAACGCTTCCAGAACGTTACTTTTTAATATCAACACATTGGAATGGGACAAGGAATTACTGGAATTATTCGGGATTCCGGAAAGCATGTTGCCCAAAGTAAAACAGTCCAGCGAAATTTACGGGCATACCAAACCTAACTTTTTTGCCCATAAAATTCCGATTTCAGGTATCGCGGGGGATCAGCAGGCGGCACTTTTTGGGCAAATGTGCACCAAACCTGGAATGGTCAAGAACACCTATGGTACGGGATGCTTTATGTTGATGAATATTGGGGAAAAACCTATAGTTTCACAAAACAATCTGCTCACCACGGTGGCCTGGAAAATAAATGGCAAAACCCATTATGCCCTGGAGGGCAGTATTTTTATTGCGGGGGCCGTGGTTCAATGGCTCCGTGACAGTTTAAAAGTTATACGCAATTCGGCAGAGGTAGAACAATTGGCCGGCTCGGCAGGTAGTACGGAAGGGGTTTATTTTGTTCCAGCGTTTGCCGGACTGGGGGCACCCTATTGGAATCAACAGGCCCAAGGGACCATTTTCGGTTTAACCAGGGGCAGCACCGACGCCCATATAGCAAGGGCCGCATTAGAGGCCATTGCCTACCAGACCATGGACGTCCTTAGGGCCATGGAGGCCGATTCCGGGATTTCCATCAAGGAGCTTCGCGTAGATGGGGGCGCTACCGTAAACGATTTGTTGATGCAGTTTCAGGCAGATGTCCTTAACACAACCACCATCCGCCCCAAAGAGGTGGAGACCACTGCCATGGGAGCGGCTTATTTGGCCGGATTAGCTGTAGGATATTGGAAAGATCAAGAGGAAATACAGGAAATATGGCAGACCGATGTCCGTTTTAATCCTACCCAGGAACGTAAAGAAATAGAAGAGCATATCAAAGGCTGGTACCGCGCCATTGACGCGGTACAATATTGGGCTGAAAATAATATTAAGTAATTATTACAAAGTATTAAGAAATTATACCTCCTTTACTTTGTACTAGATACTTTTTACTTTGTACCCAATACATGTTACATTATTCTAAATACTTTGTATTTTGTACTCTTTTTAAACCTGAAACAATGACACCATTTATTGCAGAAATTATCGGGACCTTCCTGCTCATTGCCATGGGCTGTGGAGTAGTAGCCAACGTGGCCTTGAGCCAGACCTATGGAAATGGGGGAGGCTGGATCGTAATAACTACCGGCTGGGCCCTGGCGGTCTACATCGGTGTAGTAGTTGCCACCCCCTATAGCGGCGCCCACTTAAATCCGGCCGTAAGCATAGGCTTGGCCATGGCAGGGGAATTCCCGTGGACCGATGTGCCTTCCTATATCCTTGCCCAGCTTTTAGGTGCCATGATGGGTGCGTTCCTGGTTTGGAATATGTACAAGGATCATTTTAAGGCAACTTTGGACAAAGGGGCGAAGAAGGCAGTGTTTTGTACTGCCCCGGCAATTCGCAATATCGGCACCAACTTTTTATGCGAAACGGTAGGTGCATTTGTGCTCATGTTTACGGTACTTTATTTTACGGATGCCATCCTTTCCGACTCCCACACCATAGTGGGACTTGGGTCCCTAGGTGCCCTACCCGTTGCCTTGGTGGTATGGGCCATTGGCCTCTCCTTGGGTGGGACTACGGGATATGCCATCAATCCCGCGCGGGACCTGGGACCCCGTATCGTACATGCACTTCTGCCAATTCCCGATAAAGCCCCCAATGACTGGGGATATGCATGGGTGCCTGTCGTCGGACCCATAGTCGGTGGTATGTTGGCGGCGGGACTCTCATTAATTTTAAACTAATCAAAAAAAATTATGATACGCTTCTTACTTATCTGTTGTATTGCCCTCTTCACCATATCTTTTATATCCCCGGAAAAAAAGATCGACTTTTCGGATAATGTTGTCATCGCGCATCGTGGTGCCTGGAAGAAAGATAATTTGCCCGAAAATTCTATCGCTTCCCTAAAACGGGCCATTGAATTAAAATGTACCGGGTCCGAATTTGATGTGAGGATAACCGCAGATGATTCCTTGATCGTCAATCACGATGCGCATTTCGAAAAATTACCTATCGAAGAAACCAGTTATGCGGATTTGGAAATACATAAACTTTCCAATGGTGAAAAATTACCCACCTTAAGGGAATACCTATTGGCAGGCCTGGAAAATAACACCACTACCCGATTGATCTGCGAAATAAAACCTTCGGAAACCAGTCAGGAACGGGGTCAAGAGATTACCGAAAAAGTATACCGGCTGGTCGAAAAGGTCGGTGCAGGGAAGATGGTGGTCTATATCAGTTTTGATTATGAAATGCTAAAAAAACTTATTTCCTTGGACCCCAGCGTCCGCACCCAATATTTAAGGGGCGATGTAGCACCAGATCAACTAAAAGCCGATGGCATGACCGGACTCGACTATCATTATTCCGTTTTTAAAAAGCAACCGGAATGGATCGATGAAGCAAAACGCAACCATCTAGTGCTAAATGCATGGACTGTAGATAAAGAAGACGACATGAAATGGCTGCTCGACAAGGGATTTGACCAAATCACCACCAACGAACCGGAATTGTTGCTAAAAATAACAAAGAAGCCTTAATCAAAATATATGCAATTTAAATTCAGCTTCCCAATCCTGTTCGCGATCCTCTTATTTTGTTCCTGCGATAACGAATCTAATGGCCAAACCCCATCTAACGCCGATAAGTACGAATTAATTTGGGCGGATGAATTTGACTATACGGGCAAGCCCGATCCCTCTAAATGGAACTATGAAATAGGCCAGCACAGAAACCACGAAAAACAATACTACACCGACAGCCTAAAAAATGTCCGGGTGGAAAACGGCAACCTGATCATTGAAGGACATAAAACAAAATTTCCAAATCCCAATTTTGTGAGCAAAAGCGATACCGATTGGAAACGAAACCAGGAATATTTGGATTACACCTCGGGCAGTATCAATACGAAGGATTTGGCGGAATGGAAGTACGGAAAAATTGCCGTCAAGGCCAAATTACCCAAAGGTGTGGGCCAATGGCCCGCTATTTGGATGTTGGGCAAAAACATAGACCAAGTGGGCTGGCCCAAAAGCGGTGAAATCGATATTATGGAACAGGTAGGCTATGAACCCGATGTCGTCCATGGAACGGTGCACACGGAGGCCTACAACCATACCAAAGGCACCCAAAAGGGCAAAACGGTCCCCATTGATCAACCTTATGATGAATTTCATGAATACAGCATAGAATGGACCCCGGAAAAAATAGATTTTCTATTGGACGGTAAAGTGTACTTTGTGTTCACGAATGACCACAAATCCGAAAATGAATGGCCATTTGACCAACCTTTTTATCTAAAATTGAATATTGCCATAGGTGGGGACTGGGGCGGTATTAACGGAATTGATGACAGTGCATTTCCACAAAAAATGACCGTGGATTATGTGAGGGTCTACCGAAAAAAGAACCATGAATAAAGAATCAAGAGACAAGACAGCTGCAAGATTATTTTAAACAGGCTTCAAGCCTCAGTACTCACATGTCACAGTCCAATGTTTAGAGTACAAAAAGTTTAAATAAACAAATAATTTATAATTATTGGGTTTTCAGATTTTCAGTTTTTCACAATATTTTATTGGATTTATAGTTTATTATTTTATGCAGTAAGGCACTATCATTTTATACTATAAAACCAACCGCAATGAAACTTAAATTTCTATTAATCCTACTATTCCTATGTGCAGTTGTTCAATCTCAAATTGAACAAAATTCTAACAATGCTTTTTTAGCAAAAGACTGGAGCAAGGACATTTCTCTTTTTAGAAGTAAAGCTTTTCTATTTCAGAATGTATTGGGGGAATCCGATAAACCATCTGAATTTTCTGTTATTCCTCTAGCAGCATCAAGTTCTGGGGAGCTAACAACATTACTTTATAATAGTGATACAGGTAAGGAAGGTATGATATTAAGTTTTTATGGAGACTTTTGGAATGAAGCCGGTGTGATTTATCAGGGATATAAATTTAAAAATTTAGATAAGGACCAAGTAGTTGCCTTTTTGGATAAAATTGATTCCGCCATGGAAGAACATAAAGGTTTTTTGAAAGATGACAACGATAACAATAACATATATTTTCAGTTTGACGACATGCAAGTATTAATATACCGTGATGGAGGTTTTAAACTTCGGATATTTTGGAAAAATTTCGATTCAACATGGGAAAATACAGCATATGAACGAACCAAAAGAAGATTTGAACGTAAAACAAAGTAGATATACGTTTTATAAACTGTAATCGATTCTATAATAATCTGAAGCTTCAACTACAACCTAACGATAAACATTTTACTATTAGCTACTAACCCAACAACTCAACCCCCCACGATTCCCTTGGCAGCGATAAAGGCACCCGTCCAGGCGTTTTGGAAATTGAAACCCCCGGTAATGGCATCGACATCCATAATCTCACCAGCAAAGAAAAGATTGGGAAGTATTTTGCTTTCGTAGGTTTTAAAGTTGATCTCCTTTAAGTCCACTCCCCCTGCGGTGACGAATTCCTCCTTAAAAGTACTTTTCCCATCTACTGTAAACTCACATTGGGTGAGTTGAAACGCCAAATCCTGTAGTTGACTTTTAGAAATATCTGCCCATTTAAGGTCATCGGGAATACCGGTAGCCTTCACCAAGTTGATCCATAACCGTTTGGGCAGTTCCACGGCATGGGTGCGCAACACCGTTTTTTTGGACTCGATCTCCTTTACCTGCAGCAATAATTGCAAGATGCCTTCCGTATGATATTCCGGTAGCCAATTGACCTTTATCTTAAACTTATAATGCAAACCATTCAATATTTGAGCTCCCCAGGCCGACAATTTTAGGATGGCCGGTCCGCTCATCCCCCAATGCGTAATAAGCAAAGGGCCCTCAGATTCCAACAGTATCGGGTTGGAACTACTTTTCAAGGATTGCAACGGGCCTATGCCGGTCGTTCTCTTGGCAATCACCGTCACCTTGGCCTCGGTACTCACCCCTGGGATCCCGGCAATCCTATCGTCCTGAATATTAAAAGTAAACAAGGAGGGGACCGGCGGGACTATGGTATGCCCCAGCCCTTCCAGCAATTTCCAAATCTTGGGATTGCTGCCGGAGGCCACCAGTAATTTTTTTGTTCGATAGGTATTCCTAATGGATTGAACGGACCAGCCTCCCTCTGGAAGTTCCGCTACTGGTTGAATATGGGCAATATCGGTCACCGCACTGTTTCTCAAGACCTGTATGCCCAGACGCTCCGTTTCACCAACAAAACAATCGATAATGGTCTGGGAAGAATTGGATTGGGGAAACATGCGACCATCCGGCTCAATTTTTAGGGGAATTCCCCTTTCTTCAAAAAAAGCCACGGTATCCCCCGAACCATAGGAATAGAAAGGTCCCAACAGTTCCTTTTGTCCCCTAGGATAGTTTTTGACCAGTTGATTGGGATCGAATTCCGCATGGGTCACGTTGCATCGGCCCCCGCCAGAAACCTTGACCTTGCCGAGTACCTCCTTGCCCCGTTCCAGGATTGCCACTTTCAGATTGGGATCCGCTTCCGCAACATGAATTGCCGCATAAAACCCGGCAGCACCGCCACCAATAATTAGAACGTCGTACATCATCTTGCCCTTTCCGGATAATTGGTAAAAATACCGTCTACCTTCATTTCTTTCATATTGTCAATGTCCGACTTATGGTTTAGGGTCCATGGATATACTTTAAATCCGCTAGCTTTTAAAATCCTTACATTTTCATGGGAAAGCGTTCTAAAATCAGGATTGATGGATACTGCTTTAAGCTCCTTTGCCAAGGAAATTGTCCCTAGGGGATCGTCTTCCGTCAATATGCCGATCTGGATATCAGGGTTCAATTGGTGCATTATCTTCAATTCGTTCCAATCAAAACTGGAAATCAGAAAATCGTCCAATTTCCATCCTTTCTTTTTTATGTGATTTTTGATAATGGCATCGACATTCCATGACGTTCCAGCTCCCTTGAGTTCTATATTGATCGGCACTTTATGGTCCAAAACATCCAAAATCTCCGTGAGCAACGGGATTTTGTGACCGCCTTTAAGGTTTAATCGTTGTAAATCCGTCCAGTTGTAGTTTTCCAACTTTCCCTCCCCATCCGTAAGCCTATCTACGATGTCGTCATGAAAGACTATTATTTCACCACTTTTGATTTTAAAGACATCGACCTCAACCATATCCACACCCAGTTCCATCGCTTTTTTTATGGAGGCGATGGTGTTTTCCGTTTCGTGGCCCATGGCGCCCCTATGGCCGATAATCAGGAATTTTTGCATTGTTTGAAAACTAAAAAATGTATCAACATGGAGGTTTCAATCAAAATCCGTTGAACTCCGATATACCAAATATAGATGATGCCGAGACCATTTATTCCTTGCAAGGCCATTTTGGTAAATTCGGCAAACCTATCCACGTCATTTTCTTCATCGATTCCTCAGGATATATTCTCAATGCCCCTATTTCCCATCAAAGGGATAAAGCTTGTTTGGCATTTCCTCAAGTCGATATACTAACAGCCTTTCCGCCGGTCAAAACTACTTTTTTGCCATACACACGAATGGACATTTCATCGGTGCCTTCCAACTCAAAACTGGTTGCTTTAGGAGTTACGGTAACCTTTAAGATCCGGTTCCTAAAATCGACCTTAAAAGAGTAGGAATTCCATTGTTCTGGGATGCGGGGTTCAAAGGACAGCTTATCGTCCAGGACCCGCATACCCCCAAATCCTTCCACGATACTCATCCAGGTACCGGCCATAGAAGTTATGTGCAGCCCTTCCCTTACCTCGTTGTTATAATCGTCCAAATCTAGTCTGGAAGTGCGTAAGTAAAGATTATATGCCTGTTCCATCCTGTTCAATTTAGCGGCCTGAATGCTGTGAACACAAGGGGATAGGGAAGATTCGTGTACGGTAAAGGGCTCGTAAAAATCGAAATGCCGTTCCAATTCCTTATGGGTAAAATGGTCCTCAAAGAAATAGAAACCCTGAAGGGTGTCCGCCTGTTTTATATAGGGCGAGCGCAAAATTCGATCCCAACTCCACTTTTGATTGATAGGCCTTTGTGCTTTGGGCAGATCCGCTACGGGGACCAGTTCCTTGTCCAAGAACCCATCCTGTTGCAAAAACACACTGTGCTCTTCGGAATAGGGAAAATACATGTTCTTGGCCACCTGCTCCCATTGGTCCGTTTCCATGGCCGTCAATTTGGTCTTTCCAATCACCCGTCCATAATCTTCAGAATAACCGTCCTTGACCTTCTGCAATTGCTCCAGGGTATAGTTGATGCACCATTTGGCAATGTAATTTGTGTACCAATTGTTGTTCACATTGTTCTCATATTCGTTGGGACCCGTTACCCCAAGGATGACATACTTGTTTTTTGGTGTGGAGAAATTGGCTCTTTGATGCCAGAAACGCGCTATGGCTATAAGGACTTCGAGGCCCATTTCAGCGATATAGGTATAATCACTGGTATATCGATAATAATTGAATATCGCAAAGGCCATGGCCCCGTTACGGTGGATTTCCTCAAAGGTAATTTCCCATTCGTTATGGCATTCCTCCCCGTTCATCGTTACCATGGGATAGAGGGCCGCCCCGTTGGAAAAACCCAATTTTTGGGCATTCTCGATGGCCTTTTCCAAATGGTTATAACGATATTCCAAGAGGTTTCTGGCCACCTGTTGGTTTTTGGTTGCCATATAGAAGGGAATGCAGTAGGCCTCGGTGTCCCAATAGGTGCTGCCACCGTATTTCTCGCCCGTAAAGCCTTTAGGTCCAATATTGAGGCGGGAATCCTTGCCCAAATACGTCTGGTTTAATTGATAGATATTGAACCTGATCCCTTGTTGGGCTTTAACATCCCCCTCTATGGTGATATCGCTCCGTTCCCAAATTTTTGCCCAGGCCGACTTCTGATCCTCCAACAAACGATCGAAACCCGATTGGGTTGCAGCCTGTAGGATCTTTTTTGCCACTTTCATTAAATCCGATGGAGGATGATTGCGGGACACGGTGTACCCTCCAAATTTATACAAGGCGAGACTCTCCCCTTCTTTCACTGGATGTTGATAGGCCAATCCGACCCGATTCTGCCCCGCAATTTCAGATGGCTTTGCTTGAACCTTCTTACCGCTGTGCTCCACGTACGATTCCATAAAGGTACAGGTGGCAAAATTGGTCTTCATGGTATGGGCCTCGATAAAGGCTTGATGGCCTTCAGAAATTATTTTGGTGGTATTCCAAAATTTATCGTCCCAATTGCTGTCCTGATTTTTAATACCACTGTCCAAGTAGGGCACAAATTTTATTTCGGTAGGGCCGTTTAAGGAAGTGACCTCATATTTAATGGCACCAACTTCGTCCAACTCCAAACTGAGGAAACGGGTAACATGGACCGCTATTTTAATGTCATTTGGCAAGATTGCCTGGAACGATCGGTTGTACCAGCCTTCCTTCATGTTTAGTTCCCTTCGGAAATTGGATACCTTTTTACAGGTTTTCAGGTCCAAAGGGGTCCCATTGATAAAAACCTGGATTCCAATCCAATTTGGGGCGTTCAAAACCTTGGCAAAATATTCCGGATATCCATTCTTCCACCAGCCCACACGGGTCTTATCGGGATAATACACCCCGGCGATGTAGCTGCCCTGGAAGGTATGTCCCGAGTAGTCTTCCTCAAAATTTGCCCTTTGTCCCATGGCTCCATTCCCCAAGCTAAAAAGGCTTTCGGAAGATTCCACATTTTCTGGGTCAAATCCTTCCTCGATGATGGACCATGCGTCCGGTGTTATATAATCTTGGTTCATATGTTTCTACTGATTTGCGGGGTTTTACATTTTCCAAAGCAAAGACAACCTTTTAAGCAATATGGCCTTACGCATATAGCTTTACGCTATGTTATTTCATTTTTTATACTTCGTATTTTGTACCTGCTACTACCAATCGGTGGGCAAAAGATCAGACGTTTTTCTAAAAAATAGTTTAGGCCTTCTTCAAAAACTGGGTCTTCAGTACAATCTGGCTTTTCCCAATGCGACATTCAACTTCCTGTGGATTGGAGGTCAACCGAATATTTTTAATCATTTCACCCCTTTTCAAGGTCTTGGACATCCCTTTAATTTTTAAATCCTTGATTACCAATACAGAATCGCCGTCTTCCAAAAGATTCCCGTTGCTGTCTTTTACTTCCATAATTTATGTGTTTGGTGGTGAAAATAAATGTCTTGGAATTGAAATACTAATTTTCGCCAAAAATAATTTAAAAGTGATCCGTTTACCTTCTTAATTCACAACAATTTTAAAGTAACTTGCATCCCACCTAATATTGAACCCGGTTACTGAACAAAGCCGAAGCATGAACCATACGTATGTCCGATAAAAAAGTAAGCGTCTTAAAAGCCTTCCAGACCATCATTTGGCCAAAAAGAAATTTGGTCTTTATAGGTCTAGGTCTGATCGTAATCAGTAAAGCGGCCAGTTTTGTGGCACCTTTGTCCCTCAAATATCTGATGGATGATATTATCCCAAATAAAAATATAGAGTTTCTTAAATTGTTGATCTTAGCCGTGGCCCTGGCCATAACGGTGCAGGCGGTCACTTCATTTTTATTGACCAAAATCTTGAGCGTGCAGGCCCAGTTCCTGATTTCCGAACTCCGGGCACAAGTCCAGAAACAAGTTCTTTCCTTGCCAATCCGCTTTTTTGACAATGCCAAGTCGGGCGCCTTGGTCTCCCGTATCATGACCGATGTGGAAGGGGTCCGGAACCTAATCGGCACAGGGCTGGTTCAATTGGTTGGGGGCACGATTACCGCTGTGGTTTCCTTGATCTTATTGTTGCGGATTAGTCCGTCCATGACGCTGTTTACCTTAGTCCCGTTGGCCATTTTTGCCGTAGTGGCGTTAAAGGCATTCAAAATAATTCGTCCCATCTTTAGAAATCGGGGAAAAATAAATGCAGAAGTTACCGGAAGGCTAACAGAAACCTTGGGTGGCATCCGGGTTATAAAGGGGTTCAATGCGGAAGAACAGGAACACCGGGTCTTTGAGGATGGGGTGGAAAAATTGTTCCAAAACGTAAAAAAGAGCCTTACCGCCACAGCCTTTATGACCAGCGCATCAACCTTTCTTTTAGGTTTGGCCACTACGGGAATTATGGGCATTGGTGGGTATAAGATCATGATGGACCAGCTTACCATAGGGGAATTTTTGACCTTCACTTTTTTATTGGGATTGATGGTGGCCCC
>JBLWZN010000020.1:0-76521 GCA_048266425.1 Sediminicola sp. | reverse complement strand
ACTACAGTCCACCAACCCTATCGCAAAATAAAAGTGGGCGAAAAACGGTATAAGAACCTGCCTTGCCGTTTTGATGCCGCCCAAATGCCCGAACTGTCCTTTAAGATCGAACGAAAAGGGAAAAAACTCTCCATTGTCCCTTTTTTCCAACTGAACAATGAGATTTACAAGGCAACGGACATTGACCGGTTCCAGTTCTTAATTTGTAGGGAAGATTGTTACTACATGCTAAAAAAGGTCGATTGGCTCGTATTGGAAGAAATCGACGATGCCGGGACGTTCAGCCACGATACGTACCTTGAAAAATACCACAAAAAACTAAAAAAGTATCCGTTGGACCTCGATGGGGCCTTTGAGGAGGAAGCCCGGGAAGCGACCCCACAGGCCATTATACAAATTTCTGAATTAGGTGGCGATATGTTGTTGTTTTTGCCTCGTTGGGAATATGAGGGCACCGTTGTAGAGGACAATAATTCCGATTTTACGGTATATGAAGGAAAAAAGCGGATTACTTATAAACGCAATAAAAATGCAGAACGGAAAACTCTGGAATTCCTAGAAAACGCCCATCCCAAATTTAAAGGCAAAGCCAGCTTTTATCTGACGTTTGAAGAGGCGACCAAAAAGAACTGGTTTTTTAATTTTTACCACGAGCAACTCAAGGATAATTTTACTATAACCGGCATGGATATGCTGGGCTATTTTCGTTATTCGGACCACCAAGTGCAATCGAACCTACGTCTTACAAAAACGTTGGACAATATGGTCGCAGCTCAATTTACCACCCATTTCGGTACCGAAAAAATAGACACAAAAACCCTACAAAAAGCCCTAAAGCACGGAGATCGCTTTGTTTTGTTAAAGGACAATTCCCTTGGCGTTCTCTCAGAAGCTTGGTTGGAAAAATTTGCCTTACTTGTAAAAAATGCCAAAATAGATGGAGACGAGATCCAATTTGCCAAATGGATGCTGCTCATTTCGGATCCTGCCCATAACCAGACTGCCCTTAATATGGTATTGCCAAAAAACTGGTTGGAAAAATGGAACCGTTGGAACCAATCGGAAGATCAACTTTATGAAAAACCGGATTCCATTCTTGTCAACTTAAGAAATTACCAGCAAAAGGGCTATGAATGGTTTAATTTAATGGCCGAGATCAATGCGGGAACCCTCTTGGCAGATGATATGGGCTTGGGTAAAACCTTGCAATCTATTGCGGCGATGGCTTACTGGCTAAAGAGTAACCCGGAATCCAAGTTCTTGATCATCTCCCCGGCTTCGCTTATTTACAATTGGAGAAATGAATTTGAAAAGTTCGCGCCCAATTTCAACCTCTTCATCTATCATGGTGCCCAACGGGATATCCACGATTTTTTAGAAGGCGACAACCAGGTGTTGATTACCTCCTATCCTTTGATCAGAAACGATAGCGAACTTTTTTCGAACATACTTTGGGACGCGATCGTGCTAGATGAAAGCCATCACATCAAAAATTACACTGCCCAACAAACACAGGCCGTCCTAAAGCTCAACGGAAAACGCCGGATTATCCTTAACGGGACGCCCATTATGAACAATATCACCGATTTGTTCCCGCAATTGCATTTTCTTTTGCCCCAGCTCTTTCCTTCCCAAAAGCATTTTAAGGAACAGTTTGAGAATTCCCGACAGCACAAAAGAATAGAAGGGCAAATGGAAGTCCTCAAAAAAATGACCAGTCCGTTTATATTGAGACGGTCCAAGGAAACCGCCGCGCCGGACCTCCCCAAAAAAACGGAATCCGTGCTTTGGTGTGAGATGGAAGACGAACAACGTTCGGCTTACGAAGACGTCAAAAGCCAAGTAAGGAGTAATATTATGGTCGAAATAAAGGACAAAGGGCTGAACAAGGCCAAATTGGGCGTTCTGCAAGGGATTACCAAACTCCGGCAAGTGTGCAGTTCGCCTCGGCTCTTAAAGGAGGAAGTGGATTTCCATACTATGCCTTCCATAAAAATCGATAGTCTGATAGAAACCCTGACCTCGGATCTGGCCGAACACAAAGTCATTGTGTTCTCCCAATTTTTAGGGACTATGGACCTGTTGTCCGAAGCCTTTGAGGAAAACGAGATTACATATCGTCGGTTTAGTGGAAAAACCGCTGCAAAGGAGCGCATCCGCTTGGTCTCGGAATTTCAAGAAAAAGATACGGACATACAGGTTTTCCTATTGAGCTTGATGGCGGGCAATTCGGGAATAAACCTTACCAATGCCAACTATGTTTTCCTGATGGAGCCCTGGTGGAACAAAGCCGTACAGCAACAAGCCATTGACCGGACGCACCGCATTGGCCAGGACCAAAAAGTCTTTGCCTACAATATGATCTGCAAGGACACTATTGAAGAAAAAATCATGGCCTTGCAGGAGAAAAAGCAAATCCTCTCTGACGAAGTTATTGCCGACGATGGCAACTTCCTAAAAAACCTGACTAAAGAAGATATTGCCTTTTTGTTTGAATAAGATCAAACCCATAAAAATTGGACACCCCCGGTAGATTTGGGCATGCTCAAAATCTTACTAGTAAGATTTTGGCAAGACTTAAAAAATAAATTTCAATAAATGAAATTATATTACCATATATGTAATTTATAGTATACCTTTACATCCCAAACAAACACAACCTATCAAGTGCACGTCATTTCATTTAAAAAGCTCAGGGAGTATTTTACGAAAGAAACCAATGCTAAAGTTGCTCTTCAAGATTGGTATAAAAAAGCAAATAAGGCCGAATGGGATAGTTTTGCCGATTTAAAGGCAACTTTCAATTCGGCAGACAATATTGGAAATGGGAGATTTGTTTTTAATGTCAAGGGAAACCATTACCGAATTGTGGCAATCGTAAGATTTAAGTTCAAGAAAATATTAATTCGATGGGTTGGCAATCACAGGGATTACGACAGAATAAAAAATATCGATAAATTATAACAATATGGGCAAATTAATAACGCATGAAGAATACGTCAAAGCAAATATTCGCTTAGAGGAACTAATAGATGTTGTAAATGACAATACGCCAATGGACGATCCCCTAGCAAAGGAATTTCTAAAGGTTAGCGACATCATCGAAAAATATGAAGAAATCCATTTTCCAATCGGATTGCCTACTTTACAGGAAATGATAGAGCTTCGTATGTTCGAAATGGGGCTTAAACGAAAGGATTTAGCTGCTCTCTTAAATACCAGTGCATCTAGAATTAGTGATTACTTGAACGGCAAAAGAGAAATCACACTAAATGTAGCCAAAGCTTTGCACCAAAAACTGAATATCGATAGCGATATAATTCTGCAATAAAACAAATATGGAAAGCATAATTCTACCAATAGAAACCAAAGGTTTTCACCTCCTTTCCACCTCGTGCTCCCCCACCCCAATGTTTAAAGGGATTGAAAGATATTGTATCGGGAAATAGCCGCTCTAAAACTTCTCAGAATTTATTAATGTTTTTTGGTTGATACTTGTCTAATGGTACTCGGCAAAAGCCTAAAAGGATTCAGGAGCAAAGTTTATGGGTGGGATTTGGTTAGTTATGACTTAAACAGCAGGATCGTTTTTCACTTCAGAAAATTAGTTCTTTTCCTTATATCATAAAGTACCCACTGAGGGGTTAGAAGTGCAAAAATCAACATCAGCTTGGTCATAATGCCAGGAATAACCATCGCTTTGTCATTGAATAGACCCCGCAGGCCCAGCTCGGCCACTTTTTCCGCACTCATCATTATACCGAGTTTTTTTCCAAGTTCTATATTTATCACATTCGGGTCATATAGATTGGTGGAAGTTGCTCCTGGGCAAAGGCAGGTTACCCGTACACCGTAAAATTTAAGTTCCGTTCTCAGGCTACGGGTAAAACTTTTGATATAGGTTTTGGTTGCACCATAATATCCAATTCCGGGAAAGCCCTTAAAGGCAGAGATGGAAGAATTATTTAGGATGAAACCCTTTTTGCGTTTTCTCATTTCGTTGCCAAACATTGTGCAGAGCAAAGAAGTAGTCATTACATGCAATTGAATTTTTGCTTGTGCCAATACGGTATCCGCTTCGGTAATTTGTCCGAAAAAGAAAAAGCCTGCATTGTTCACAAGCACTTCCACCTCTAGATTATTCCGCTGGCAGAAATTAAACACTTCAGATGCTGCTTCATTGCAGGCGAGATTGATATATAATGTTTCGACCCGAAGGCCATAATGTGCAGAAAGTTCCGCCTTCAATTGATTTAATCGCTCTTCCTGATTGCTTACCAATAAAAGCGAGTAGCCACGAGCCACAAGCAACTTGGCCAACTCCAGCCCTATTCCCGAAGAGCCTCCAGTAACAAGGGCAAATGTTTCAGTCATCGTTTAAAGCAGCTACTTTTTGTTTTAGTTTTTCAGGTAAATTAGTTTCGTGCAAGTGACAAGTCATTTTGCCGCTATATATTTTGGCTACGCAGTAATTACAAATGGTACAAGCCGATTTTTCAATCACTTTATTTCTTAAATCGTTTACAAAGTTGGGGTTTTCAATCAATGCTCGCGCAATGGCAATCCATTCAAAACCATTATCCATTGCTTTTTGAATCGTTGACATGCTGTTCATACCCCCAACCAGCACTACCGGAATATGAATTGCTTGTTGAATTCGCTCTGCTTCCGCCATAAAATATCCTTCCGTAAACGGAACCGAAGGAACCAGTTGCTTACCCACTAGCTTCACAAAAAACTTCTTCCACCCTTCCCGAATAAAATAGGCCATGATATCTATAGGCATTTTACCGCGCATCACATACATGGGAGCACGGCTAACGAAGCCACCGCTAACGACTATGGCATCTGCACCACATTGCGCTATGGCTTTTGCGGTTAGGATGCCTTCTTCTTTCGAAATTCCACTTTCAAAACCATCCCAGCAATTCATTTTCACGACAAGTGCCATATGTTTTGGAGTTGTTTTGCGAACTGCCGTTAGCACTTCTATCATTAATCGCTTCCGATTTTCAAAGTTTCCGCCATATTTATCGTTTCGTTTGTTGGTATATGGCGAAAGAAACTGACTGATAAGATACCCATGTCCGGCATGAACTTCTACAGCGTCAAAGCCACTTTCGGCAGCAATGCACACGGCTTTTCTAAAATCATTTATTACCACTTCAATATCCAGATTCTTCATGCCCCGTGGAAAAGTGGGGCCATACCAGTTGATGCCTGTGCTTGGTGCTATCGGTCTAACTCCCGTCAAAGACCCATTTGCCATATTGCCACAATGGCCAATCTGCACAGACACGGCCGCACCTTCGCGATGCACGGAGTCGGTCAGCTTTTTTAGGTTATCCACAATTTCATCTCGCAGCCATAGCTGATGGGGAAACGCCAAACCGCTTTTACTTATCGAAGCATACGCTACGGTGGTCATACCAACACCTCCCTTAGCCACCGAAGTATGATAATTGATAAGTGCCTCGGTTACGTTATGATGTGCGCTCATTCCTTCAAAAGCGGCAGCACGTATGCTTCTATTGCGAAGTAAGAGCGGGCCCAACTTACCTTCGGTGAAAAACTTTGAATGGTTCATGTTTTAATTTATCATTGGTTGTCGCTCACTGTTGATCTGTCGAAATACTGTGAACTGTAGCCCTGGGTTACCACAAATGGGAGGCTGCGCAAAAAGCTTATTTTGAATAAAAATAAGTGATCTATTGACGAAGTCTAAACTATTCCTGATTTTCGTCCACTCTTTTTTTGTTTTCCGGTCAAATGAACTATATAGAAAAAAATCTCGAAACATTCATTTTTTCAGGACTTCCCATAGCACCAAACACGTTCCCGCTGAAGTTGACCAGCCTCTTGATTTCCTAACCTCCTCCTTTATGATGATACCGATATCATCAAAGTAGAACTCTTCAATTAAAACACAAAACAATTGTCAGTTTTTGGAGTACCGGAAAAGTTCCCCGTACCGTTAAACGAGAACAAACTCTTTCAAATTCTCACTTCCTGCCAGAACAATTTAAAAAACATATAAATCTAGTTTTAAAGCCATGAAATCCATTTGCGATCGGTAATCTGAGGAATGAAAATTCAATTGTGGAAGTAGTAAAAATCGTAAAACCGAATTCTTAAAAAAATTCTTTAATCATACAATTAGAATGAAGAAATCTAGTTTTATTAGCCATAAATTTCTTACGTGCAAAGTATAATTTAAAACCTTTTCTTTAGCTGTTTTTTGGTGGTGACTTTTTGCCAAATCGGTATTATTTAATGATTCGTTATTTTATTACTTCATTTCACCAGTGTCCATTAAAACCAAAAAGAAATCATTGTAAAAAATTGATAGTAAACATTTTATGCCAATTTTAAAGCCATGTCGATTTCAATTTAATATTTCGAATGTTAGCCAAAAAATTCAATTTGCACATTTCTTGGCATTTGTAACATGTTTGATTTCAATGAGTTGAAAAGGTCTTTCGTCCTTCATCTTTTAGCTCAGCGGTCTTTTGTCCTTTTAGTGGACAGTCGTGACTTAATTTCCCTATAAAATTGATCCTTTATTTTATCTTTTAATACTTGCTTCACTTATACTGTTCATTTTCAATTGGAAATATTAGGTTTTCTATTTCAATTATTTAAACCCAATCTAAAAGAAATTTTATTTAACTTTCCTCTTATTAACCCTCACAAAACCAGCGCAATGAAAATCAGGAAAAAATTATTTTCGTTTTTGATCGGCATAGGAACTTTAATCTTAATAGGAGGACTATATGCTTTTTCATCCAATACTTTTACCGAAAGCAACTATCAACCCCAACAAAAATGGAAAAATCTTAAAGTCCTTCCCGAAGACATAACCAAAGACAGCTTGGAATATCTTATGAAAGGATATACAAGTGCCCTATCGGTGAAATGTAATTATTGTCATGTTCCAAAAAAGGACGATCCAAAGGAATTGGATTTTGCCGCTGATGACAAAATTGAAAAGGAAATTGCGCGTGGCATGATAAAAATGACGAATGATCTTAACGAGAACTATTTTAGGCCCCACTTTCCCGATCCAAAACCCAAACAAGTGCACGTAGTGAATTGTGTATTGTGTCACCGTGGTGCTCCTAACCCTGAGAAATATCTGGCAAAAATGGGAGAAATGTATAAGACCTATAATCCTGACAGGGATAATAGAAAGGAAAAATTCCTTGAACAAAAAGGTCAGGAATAAGTTTTTGCCAACCATAATTTGCCCCTGAGGTCTTTTGGTCTATCAGGGGTTTTTTATACCTATTAGCCTATTGTATTGCCCTTCCAGATAAAAAGCAAGTAGTATGATCCACCGTTTCCATTTTGCAATGAATTAGACTCAAGGTAATCCGGCTGAAGTATTTTTTGAGTTATATTCCCCTCTAAGCTTCCGGGCAGCCGAAGGAAAAAAAGGGAAAAACAGGTGCAAAAAAGCAGTTTTTTAGCATTTTGAAAAAGCTTAAACAAATTCTAAACTTAAATTCGGCATAGCAAACAATCGTTTATGGCTATATTTGCGAAAACTTCAAAACTTAAACTTTCCGAATATTTATGTCCCAAACGTTTTTTGATCCTTTTGAGGATTTGCTATTTGACGAACATTTCTGCTTTCTTTCCGGAGTCTTGACCAACGATACCATCACCGTTTTCCCTGAATGGCTGATGGACCATTTTAAATTTGGAGACGAAAGAATTGAAATGATGGATAAAACCAAATCCTATAATTATGCAGATCTTAAAATGCCCTGCTCTACCGAGGTAAAAAAAGCGTTTGCGAAGCTGGACGTAAAGGTTCAGGCTGCATATAATAAAGGCTACGAAGGAATGGCGGCACTAGATCAAGAATCCCTCTTTCAATGGACCGGCAGAATGGTCTATGGCCTTCTCTACTACGAAATGCTCTATGAACGGGACAGGTTGCTAAGGCAAGGGGAAGATTTTGAGCTTTCTACCGATCTAAGGGAACGTTTTGGACGCTTCCATTTAATGCTACAATCCTTAATAAAACCCGTTTCCTTCGTGGGGAAAAAACCCTGGACCATTGTGGTATTTCCACTTAAATATTCGGCCGATATTTTTAGCTATCGCGACGATGCAATCAATTTGATGTTTTCCTTTGGCGTCAATGGCTTTGGTTTTATTGCCTGTTTACAGGATAATGGGGTAATCGGGGAAAAACAGAAAGAGATACTCGATAAAATGAAAGGCCACATTTTACATCCCATCCAGTTTGAAGAATTGTACGCTAGGTTTCATTATTCGGATTACATCCTACTGCACAAACCTAAATACAAAATTGAAACCCGGGACTATGGGATTACAGTTGAAGCGGATACGGCCGGCAAGAAACCTTTTTTCGGATTTTGGGACGAGGACATATTTGCCCAATTACTCTCCAATTATTGGCAGGTTTACGGCATTGAAAAGAAGGATATACTTCAATTTCAAAAACCGCTGCTCAGCTTTCTTGAAAATCCATATTCCAAGGAATTTATTAATCCCGAATCTATCGACCTACCTTTTTAACGGCTTAATTTCCAAAATAAGTTAGTGAATTTCGATTTTCTATAATATAGTTCAATTCACCAGTGTCCATTAATATCAAAAAAAATAATTGTAAAAAATTGATAATAATCGTTTTATGCCAATTTTAAAGCCGTGTCGATTTCAATTTAATATTTCGAATGTTAGCCAAAAAAATCAATTTGCACATTTCTTGGCATTTGTAACATGTTTGATTTCAATGAGTTGAAAAGGTCTTTCGTCCTTCATATTTTAGCTCAGCGGTCTTTTGTCTTATTAGTGGCCACTAGTGGGTTCAATTCCAAACTAAATATGACCAATCTATCTACAGGTCAATACGTTATCTTAAAAATTGATCCCCCATGGTCATCACATACATACAATGCACCATCCGGCCCCTGTGCCAAACCGCAAGGTCGATGTTGTAATTCACCTTTAGGGTCGGCCAAATCAATTCCGGCAAAGTTATCGAGAAAAATTTCCCAGTCCCCAGCAGGCTTACCATTTTTAAAGGGAACAAAGGCCACTAAAAAGCCCTTTTTAAGCTCTGGCGATTGGTTGTGAAATGCAATGAATGCCCCATCCCTATATTTTTCCGGGAACATGTTTCCCGTATAAAACAGCAGGTCATTTGGGCCAAAATGCGCCGGGAAGGCCATAAGTGGTGCAATCGCATCTTCCCCGCCCAATTTTTCACCGTCTCCCCCATATTCGGGAGCAAGAATCCTTTTCTTCCTTATTGGGTCAAAATACGTATACGGCCAGCCGGCATCGTCGTTCTCCTTGACTTCGTACAGGGTTTCAGCAGGCAATTCCCCTTCCTGTTTTTTGGTGAATAGGTTTGGATAAAAATTGTGCAAACCTCCTCGGCCATGATCCGTCACGAACAAGGAATTCGTTTTAAAATTCCAGGCAATTCCAACGGAATTTTTAAGTCCAGTAGCGTACCGCGTTCCGTCAACAAAAGATTGATTTGGTTTGTCGGCCCTGAACTTCCATATCCCCGCGGCCGAATCCAGGATAGCGCAAGGCATCATTCCCGTATTGGTCACCGCGTCCCTGCACGCATCGTTCCAAGAACCGATGGTTACATAAAGATTGCCCTTGTCATCAATCGCGAATGGTTTGGCGTTGTCACGGCCCATATCAATTAGGCCGTCCACTATTTTTTCCGGCGTGCCCGTATCTATAATTTCATGGCCACCGTTCAATTTATAGCGATACACTCCCGTATTTGAAGACGTATAGAGGTAATTGCCATTCGTTAGAATCCCCGTACCGGGAACTTCGCCAAATTGCTGTTTCACTTCCATGGTCCCATCTTTGTCCGTATCTCTAAGTAGAACAATGGCTTTGCCATCTTTTAGAACGGATCTGTTCGCGTAGATATCGCCGTTCTCCGAGATGGTCAAATGCCTTACAGCACCTAAATCGCTACCTACTTCTGCGACTGAAAACCCTTCTGGGGCTTTCAGGATTGTTTCATTGCTAATTACTTTTGGGGCTTTCTTTGTTTCTCCTTTGCATTGCACCAATAAAGATGCAAAAGTGATTGCGGTCCCAAAAAGTAATGATTTTCGGGTAGCTTGAAGTATTTTCATAGGGAACTCATTTAAAGTTTGGCAAGCGATAAAATTACTATTTCGATAATTATTATGCACCAAAAAACCAAAATTAGGATCTGGTGTTAAAGAACTCGTCTTGAGTTCATCTTTTACCTGCAATCTGCACATTTTATTGCGCAACTAGGTTACCAAATGGTTATTCTCTTTTCCTTGGGCAAAAACATGCTATCATCAGCCTCTACATCAAACGCGGTGTAAAAAGGGGAGGTATTCATTAGAGGTCCATTGACGCGCCAAATCGGTGGTGAGTGCGGGTTGTTTTTGATCCAGGTACGAAGGAATTCATCTTTCATTTTAACCCTCCATATCCTGGCAACGGAAAGAAAGAAACGTTGGTCTGGAGTGAAATTGCCGATTTTAGTGGGATCTTGTCCTTCTTGGGTCATCTTAAATGCATCATAGGCCACAGCTATTCCGGCAATATCCGCCGTATTTTCACCAACGGTCATGGCACCGTTTACATGCAAACTGTCCAGCACGGTAAACGTACCGTACAAATCGATGACTTGTTTTATTCTTGATTTAAACTTTTCGTAATCGTCTTTTGTCCACCAGTTTTTTACGTTACCATCCTTGTCGTACTGTGCGCCCTGGTCGTCAAACGTATGTGTTATCTCGTGCCCAATAACCATTCCGATACCTCCGTAGTTTAAGGCATCATCCGCCTCATTATCAAAATAAGGGGGCTGTAATATTCCTGCCGGAAAGACGATCTCATTGGCAGAAGGATTATTATAGGCCGTAACCGTTGATGGCGTTGTATACCATTCCGTCTTATCAACAGGCTTTCCCAATTTAGCCAGCTCATACTCAAATGCGGCTGCGGAGGCCGAACGGATGTTCTCAAAATAGGTGCCTCTTTCAATATGAACATTGCTGTAATCTTTCCACTTATCCGGGTATCCTATTTTCTTGGTAATGGCAAAAAGTTTTTCTTTCGCCTTTTGTTTTGTGCTGTCACCCATCCATTCCAGTTTATCTATTCTTTTAGCGTATGCCTTTTGTAGATTATTCACCAGATCCAACATTCTTTTTTTTGCGCTTTCCGGAAAATATTTCCTGACATACAACTGTCCAAGAGCTTCACCCAGATAATTGTCTACCGCACTTGCCATTTTTTCCCCACGTGATTTCTGCACGGCTTGACCGGAAAGCACTTTGGAAAATTCAAAATCGGCATCGACAAAGGATTTGCTTAAATCCGTTGCGTATGCGTCTATAGTATTTGCCTTTAGGTACAATTTCCAATTATCGATAGGAACAGTCTTTAAAAGCCCATTAAGTTTATCATAATAGGCAGGTTGGCCTACATCGATGGAATCGGTTTGAGCACCCATATGTTGTATGAAATCGGTCCAGCCAATATTGGGCTGTCTTTTTTCAAGATCTGAAATGGCCATCTTATTGTAGTTTGCGTGTACATCCCGACGTTCAACCCTAGTTTTATGGGAAGCGGCAATTTGCTTCTCGATACCGTAAACCAGATCAGCATCCTTTTTGGCATCCACTGCATCACTGCCTGTAAGTTGAAATAATGTGGCAATGTATATTTTGTAGGCATCCTGTATGGCCAAAGTTGAAGAATCTGTTGCAAAATAATAATCCCTATCCGGCAAACCGATACCCGTTTGGTAGGCATGGGCAATGTTCAGACTGCTATTTTTATCGTCGGGACCCACGCCTATTGCCATGATAGAACCGTTATTCACTTTGGCTTCCTCAGCCACAAAGGTCATTAAAGATGGTATATCGCCGATTGTCCCAATTTTGGAAAGGGTTGGCTTAATAGGTTCGTAACCACGCTTTTCAATGGTAACGGTATCCATACCCGACGCATAAAAGTCGCCAACCTTTTGCTCAATGCTTCCGGTAGGGTGCTGGCCGTGCGAAACACTGTCCAATATCCCTTGTAGACGGATGCGCTGCGGATAATTCATAAACATATAGGCGCCCACCCCGGCTTGGGTCGCAGGAATAGGTACGGAATCGTACCATTTGCCATTTACATATCTGTAGAAGTTATCACCGGGCCTTACCGCGGTATCTATTCCCGTGATTTCAATAAATTTTTTTTCCGGAGCGTTTGTACATGCCACCAATGTAAGTAGCGCCATAAAAATGGCGAGAGCGTATTTCATGGTTTTGTCAATTTTTGTTCAGATTAAGTACGACTAAAATGTTGCATCGGCAACAGCATGTTTTACCATTTGCAACACAGGTTTGTGCAACAAAAGCAGCTTGTAATGCGATTCAAATCCTTTGGATAGCCACAGTTATTCAATTTCCATCAATAAATTATCGAGATCGAGAGGCCTGGTATACATTTCCAAAGACCCATCCAATCTTTTAGGCCATTCCTCTTTTGGCCTATCCCAATACAATTCAACCCCATTCCTATCAGGATCGTCCAGATACAATGCTTCCGAGACACCATGGTCCGATGCTCCGGTCAAAGGATAATTGGCCAATTGCAGCCGATTTAGAATAGTTGCAAGGTCTTTTCTCGTGGGGTATAAAATAGCAGTGTGGAAGAGTCCGACCGAGTTTCTTGGCGCGGGTCCTGCATTTTTACTGAACCAAACGTTTAGACCAATATGATGGTGATATCCTCCAGCCGATATAAAGGCAGCTTCGTTCCCGTAGGTAGAGGTCAGTTCAAAGCCCAAAAGTCCGCAGTAAAAGTCCAACGAACGCTGTAGGTCGGCGACCTTTAGGTGGACGTGCCCTATTCTTGCGCCTTGAGGGACCGTATAGTCTGTTTTTTTATTCATTGGTTTGTCATTGGATGTTCCGACCAACGGTTAAATATAGTTTTAATTTCGTGCGATAAGATTTAATCCGTTGGCATAAGAAATTGTTTTGGTTTTTTTATGTATGGAGCGCTGCACAACCAAGGATTACAATCATGTATTCTTTGTAAGAATACGGCCAAATTACCATTTTTAAATGAATTTGCATGGACTATAATACAGCCGGCTTACCACAACCATACCCGATATAGGCGATAGACCTTAAACTATTTCCTTTTGATATAGGTTGTATGTAGAAATGGGCAGAACTTTTGACCCAACTTTTTTAAACCCTTGCCTTTCGTAGTAATTACAAAGTTTTGGATTTTTTGAATCGGAATCCAACCTCAAATATTTATATCCGTTTTCCCTAGCTTCATTCTCAATTTTTAGAAGTATTATTTCACCAATTCCTTTTCCTGAAAATTCCCCTATTACTACCAAGGAGTGAACATATTTGGCCATATCGACTTGCTTGCCCCAGTACAGCAGATCCTCTTCTAAAATCCTGACCATTCCAATACGTTGCCCAGTAGGTCCAATGACAAAGAAAAACTCATGGTTGAGGATCCCCTCATCCATCCATTTTATTTTTTCAAGCGGAGGGTTTTTCCAATACTGCCAATGATCAATATTTTTTTTTGAAATTTTTTCAGCTGCCTCTTTGAATAAATCCAGTACTATATTCCGGTCCTTGCCTTCAATTGGTGTCAATACAATATCCATCTGAAATCTTTTCCGTTAAAATTATCACCGACTTTTTATATCAATCCAAATATAACGGATTATCGCTTTGCCATCCCAAGCAGAAAGAATCTCGGAGCGTCTTAAAATACAATGCACAAAAGTTGGCCAGCCCAGTCTTTAGAACATGCGAACCGTTGCACAAAAGGAAAAAGGACAAAAGGATATTGTTCCCACGATAGGAAGGGCACGGGAAAAAGGAGATTCCTACATTGCTGTAGATGCCAATATGATCCATCGGGAACACCTTCCCTACCCCACCAAAATATGATCGGCGGCCTTTTTGGACAGGGTGATTACATTACCTTTTTTATCGATCTTTAACGAACCATCGTACACAATTTTGTCAATGACCCTGAGTTCGACGCCTATAGCTATATCCAAATCTTCCAAATAATTGAGAAAAGTCTTGGAAGTATCGCTTACTGCCAACACTATAAAACATTGGTTCAGCGGCACCATTGACAACCTTGTAGACTCGCGCCTTGGCATAATCCCCTTACTGTTGGGAATGGGATCTCCGTGTGGGTCATATTTGGGATAATCCAAAAATTTATCGATTTTCTCTATCAACTTCTCCGACTGCACATGTTCCAATTGTTCGGCTACATCGTGCACCTCATCCCAGTCGAATTCCAATTTATTGTACAAAAAGGTTTCCCACAATCGGTGCTTTCTTATAATTCCCAAGGCTAAGGTCTCACCGAGCTCAGTTAGGGTAACCTTTTTATATTTTTCATGGTTTACTAAATTTTTCTCCTTCAACCGTTTCAGCATTTCGTTTACCGTTGACGGTTTCACTTCCAAATAGGCCGCAAGGTCGTTGGTGCCAACACCCTCCTTCTCGATCATGGAGCGGTCCACGGAAGACAAATGCAATAATGCCTTGATATAATTTTCTTCTACCAATGTTAACATGGAAACAAAAATACAAAAAAAGTAAAATAAATTTGTTAGACTATCCTAACTTTTTTAGTTTTGTTTATGAAATAAATAATAGATGCATCCGCTAACAACTAATTTTAAAAAATTTCTGCCTATTCTCCTTTCCCTTGGGCATATAATGAACACTTACAGCCAGAGCACCGTGTCCATTGAGGGAACGATAAGCTATCAGGGCATTCCGGAACCCTATGTGAACGTACATCTTACGGGAACCCAAAAAGGAGCGGCTACGGACGAGAGCGGGGTCTATAAAATTGTGGACGTACCCTTGGGAAAACAAACCATTCTGGTATCGGCTTTGGGCTATAAAACCCAATCCCGCACCTATATTGTTAATGCAGAACAAGAGGTTATCCTGATAAATTTTGATTTGGAGGCCGACAGCGCTGCGTTGGACGAAGTAGTGGTCTCTGGCAACCTGAAGCCGGTGAGTAAACTGGACAGTCCCGTGGCCATTGAGGTCTATAGTCCTACTTTTTTTAAGAAAAATCCGGTTCCATCCATATTCGAATCTTTACAGAACGTTAATGGGGTCCGCCCCCAGCTAAATTGCAATGTTTGCAATACGGGAGACATTCATATCAACGGACTGGAAGGGCCCTACACCTTTGTGCTGATCGATGGCATGCCCATTGTCAGTGGACTTTCAACGGTATACGGCCTTACCGGCATCCCACAATCCTTGATCCAACGGGTAGAGATCGTAAAGGGTCCAGCCTCTACCCTTTATGGCTCCGAGGCCGTGGGGGGCATAATCAACATAATAACCAAAAACCCGTTTAGTGCCCCAGAAGTTTCGGTTGAGAGCTTTGCCAGTTCTTGGGGCGAAGTAAATACGGACATAGGGCTGGGCTATAATGTAGGCAGCAATGTAGATGGTCTCCTGGGGGTTAATTATTTCAACTACCAAAATCCCATAGACAACAATGGGGATGGTTTTACGGACCTTACCCTTCAAAACCGGATTTCTATCTTTAATAAATTGGACTTTAAAAGAAGGAAGGGACGAATTTTTACCTTGGGTGGCCGCTATGTTTATGAGGACCGTTGGGGCGGCCAAATAAACTGGACCAGCGCAGACCGGGGCGGGGACGAAGTTTATGGCGAAAGCATCTACACAAATAGATGGGAAATATTTGGCACATATCAACTCCCTGTTAATGAAAATATCATCTTCCAGTTTAGCGCCAATGGGCACGACCAAAATTCGTACTACGGTATCGATTCCTTTGACGCCGACCAGTACATCGGCTTTGGGCAGTTAACCTGGAACAAACTTTTTGGCGAAACCCATGATCTTCTAGTGGGTGCCGCTTATCGCTTTACGTATTATGACGACAATACCTTCGCGACGATAGAAGAGGATGGGGAGACGAACAAACCCTCTATCATCCACCTCCCAGGTATCTTTGTACAGGACGAGGTAAGCATAGATCAGCAGAACAAGCTATTGTTGGGCATGCGTTATGACTACAACAGCTTTCATGGAAATATCCTATCGCCCAGGATCAATTACAAATGGAACTCCAAAAAAAGGCGCGATATAATTCGCCTAAGCATGGGCAATGGCTTTAGGGTGGCCAATATTTTTACCGAGGACCACGCGGCATTGACCGGTGCCAGGGCAGTAGAATTTGTGGGGGAACTAAAACCAGAAACATCCTGGAATGCCAACATCAACTATGTAAAAAAAATAATAACCCCAAATAATGTCTATATCGGCCTCGATGCCTCGGCATTTTATACCTATTTCACCAACAGGATAATCCCGGACTATGAGACCGATCCCAATAAGATCATCTATGCCAACCTTGACGGCTTTTCGGTGTCCCAAGGGGTATCCCTTAATACCGATATCGTTTGGCCGAACGGAATCAAGGTCTTGGCCGGAGCCACCCTTATGGATGTTTCTGTCACGGAAAACGGGGTCACAACAAGACAATTGCTTACCGAAAGCTTTAGTGGGGTATGGAGTATCTCGTATGACTTTATTTCTATAGGATTGCGTATGGACTACACTGGAAATCTCTATGGCCCCATGCGCTTGCCGCTCATCAGCGACACCGATCCACGGGCCCCGTACTCTCCATGGTACAGCATCCAGAACATCCAACTTACCAAGAAATTCGGCACCCAATGGGAGCTCTTTGGAGGGGTGAAAAATCTATTAAATTTTATACCTCCGGCAAATAGCATCACCAGGCCCTTTGACCCCTTTGACAAGAATGTGGAATTCGACAATAATGGCCATGCCATGGCTACCCCCAATAACCCCTACGCCCTGACATTCGACCCCAATTATGTTTATGCCTCAAATCAGGGCATTCGTGGATTTATGGGATTGCGATATACGGTCTTTTAACATCGCGAAAAAAGGAGTATGGCCGAATTTTAATAAAACCACGCCAAGTGCAGCGTTTTCGTTTTCCGATTGCTTCAGAAAACAATGGATCGAATTGATTTTTAGTTTCCGTCTTCAATTCGGGTCGAATTGCCCTTTAGAAATACTTTAGAATTCCCAACTACTTTTGATGGTCTTGAAACTTTATACAAAAGGATGAAGCCACTTATTTTTTGGGTTCTTTTTACAATTTCACTTGTCTCACTACAGGCACAAGACCTTACTTTGGAACATTTTATTTCACTGTCCGAAGTAAATGTTCCCAATGTAAAGGACCTTAAAAACCTCCAAAAAATAGGGGAAATCCAAAACGATATAATCCTTGCCCAAAACAAGGCGTTCAAGATAGATGCCACTTCCGAGGTAATGGTCGCGCCTTATTTTAACAACAACGGACAGGTTGTGGATATCACTACCAATCCATCACCGGATGCCTATGGCTACGACGTGGGCATTACCAATGGCGGCTTGTACAGCGCCCAAGTAAATGTGACAAAGAATATTTTTAATAAAAATGCGGTAGACAATCTACTCTTACAGAACCAATTGAAAAACGATGCCCTTGGTCTATCCACAGAGGAAATACTTCATCAGGTTAAAAAAAATGTGGCGGACACTTACATCTTGGCCTACCAACTTCAAAGTCAGGAAGATTTTACCTCCGAAATGAGATCGGATTTGGAAAATCGATTAAAAGTGGTGGGGCTTTTGGTAAAAAAAGGGCTGCTTTCCCAAAGTGATTATCTACTAGTTCAATTGGATGTGGACTCCAAGAAGTTGGAGACACAACAATTGGATGCCTATTTTAAGACCACCTTGACCCAACTTTATAATTTATGTGGTATCCCTACTGAACCGAGGAATAGGTTGATGCCGCCCCAAATGGATGGCCAAGCGGAAACCCGGGATTTCTTTTATCAAAAACGATTTAGGAATGATAGCCTCCAAGTAATGGCAGATCAACAGGTGTTTGAAAATCAATACAAACCCCAGATCGGTCTTTATGGAAATACAGGCTTAAACGCGGTAACGCTGAATAATTTGCCACATTATTTTGGACTGAGTGCTGGACTTAGGCTCACTATACCCATCTATGACGGGGAACAGAAAAAGTACAATGCCCTCCAAAACCAACTAAAGTTTGAAAGTTTGGAGGAGTATAAAAAGAATTCCAAAATACAGCTAGAGAACAATCTGGAAAATATCCAGGTACAGATCAATTCCTTAAAAGAAAATTTAAAGCTTTTGGAAGCACAATTGGAAAATCAGGAAAAAATATTGGAGATCTACAAGGAGAAATTGGTCTATGGCCAGGTATCCGTAATCGATTACTTGAACGTCGTTCAAAATTACAAGCTAAGGGTATATACCAAATTGCAGATGCAGACCAATCTCTGGCTGCTCCATAATCAGTATAACTTTTTTAACTGGTAGCGATAAACCTCCTTTGGCTATAAATTATTTTAACCCGTAAAGTTCGGTAGACAAGAAAACAGATAATTAGAAAAAAGAATTTCTGAGTGCATGGCTTAAAAAGAGAAATAATCAAATTAATCGCAGTTTTGACCCCTCCGCCCTTTGGGCACCACCCCTTGACAGGGGAGGACATTAATTTTGAACCCATGGGTCCTCCCCTTTTTTCAAGGGGAGCAGCCCGACAAAATCATTCCCCGTCCGAACGCCAGCCCGACATGGCCATTCTGGCGGGGTGCCGAAGGCGGAGGGGTAGAATTTACAAGACTATATCTATTCCTTATTAAATTTTGTCATGTGCTATAACTAAATATTCAACTCAATTATATTCGTGTGAAAACAAAATTTATAAACGGCGTTTTACCCCTTCTTTTACTTGTAAGTGCTTTTTCCTGCAGGAACAAGGCGGTTTCCGAGGCAGAAAAAAGAGTGCCGATTTCGGTCAGAACGGCATTGGTGGAACAAAGGAACATAAATGAATATCACACCTTTAACGGGGTGACAAAATATCAAAAAACCGAAAATATTAGGGCCAACGTCACCGGATATATTTCATGGATGCCCTTTGAAATGGGCTCCGCGATAAAGCGGGGACAAACCTTCGCCACGGTACGTACTAAGGAGCAGGATGCAATGGAAGAGGCTGCTAAAATTGATAGTTCCTTGGCCAAATTTTCCAAGCCCATAAGGATTGTGGCCAATTCTACAGGGGTTATCACCACATTGAATTTTTTCAGGAACGATTATATTTCAGAAGGCGATATACTCGCAACCATAGTGCAACCGAAATCCCTTGTAGTTCAGGTAAATGTACCCTATGAATTTGCCGAATCGATCCATATAGGTACTTCATGTGAAATTATCCTCCCGGACAAGGAAACAATTACCGCAAAAATAACACAGGTATTGCCGTTAATTGATCCCATTGCCCAATCACAGTCCTTTTTAATCGAATTGCCCAATAGGGACCTCCCCGAAAACCTGAATGTAACGGTAAAGGTTATTGACAAGAAGTCGGCCAGGACCATGGCGGTTCCAAAGGAAGCTATACAGACCAACGAACTGCTTACGGATTTTTGGGTAATGAAAGTGGTTAACGACACCCTGGCCATAAAAGAAAAAGTGATTCCTATGCTGAGGAACGATTCCCTGGTTCAGATTTCGTCCCCTAATGTAAACCTGCATGACACCGTAATAACCCAAGGGGGGTATGAGATGCAGGATTCAACCTTGGTTAAGGTTCAATTGCCGTGACCTTGGTAAATGGGAAGAAAAAAGTACAGAGAATATAGAAAAGAGACTAGAGACAAGACTAAAATAACGTGCCGGATTTCTTAGGCCCTAGAATTTTTTCTCTTCCCTGTGTTCTATTTTCCAATTTCAGCCATGGTCAATAAGTTGAGAATACATAAATTAATATAAATCGCGTCTTTTGGCAGACTTACATTCTAAATACAAATATCCCCTATTGGCCATCGCCATTTTATTGTTGGCCGGTGGGGTATTTACCTATAAGAACCTTAAAACCGGACTTTTCCCAGACATTACGTTTCCCAAAATCAAGGTAATTGCAGATGCGGGTCAACAACCGGTAGATAAGATGATGACCACGGTCACCGTTCCACTGGAGAATATCATCCGGAGGACGGAAGGGCTAAAATATATTCGCAGTACCACTTCAAGGGGCAGTTGCGAGATTTCTGTTTTTCTAAATTGGAACATGGACATCAACACGGCAAAGTCTCAAATAGAATCCTTTATCAACCAAGAAAAAGGAAATATTTTGCCCAATACGGTTTTTTCGGTAGAAAAAATGAACCCGTCCATTTTACCGGTAATGGGATACTCCTTAGAGGGCAACCTCTCCCAAGTAGCGCTCAAAAAAATTGCAAAATATCAAATCAGGCCCTATTTGGCCGCCACTCCAGGCGTTTCGGACATTGCTGTTATCGGTGGTAAGGATATGGAATACCAGATCGTCCTAAAACCTCAAGTACTGAAAGCTTTGGGGATTTCCCTGCCCACCATCCGGGACGCCGTGGTCAATTCCAATATCTTACAATCCAATGGGTATATATCGGACTATAACCGCATGTATCTCACCCTTACGGACAATGCCGTCGACGATCTCCAGGACCTTCAAAACCTGGTCATCGTAAACTCACAATCCAGATTGATAAGGCTTAAGGATGTCGCCGACATAATTGTAAACGAAGCCAAACAGTACGTTAGGATAAACGCCAACGGCAAGGATGTGCCTTTGATCGCCGTCGTTAAACAGCCCGATGCCAATCTCATCGATGTGAACACCAACATCGAACAAAAGGTAGCCGATTTGGCCAAACTCCTTCCTATAGGCGTAAAATTGGTGCCTTATTACCAACAGGCCAATTTTGTAAACAGCAGCATCCGCAGTATAAAGGATGTGTTGTGGATCGGTCTGGCACTGGCCTTGCTCGTCGTCATTTTATTCCTCCGATCATTCTCCGCGAGTATGGTCGTTCTCTTCACCATTCCGGTTTCCCTTTCGTTGACCCTAATTGTTTTGGATGCGTTTGGCTATACGTTCAATATCATGACCTTGGGGGCCATCGCGGCGGCCATTGGCCTAATGATCGATGATGTAGTAATAATTCTGGAACAGATCCATAAAATAAGGGAGGAACATCCCGAGAAGTCCATAACCTGGTGCGCCCGTGAGGCTATAGACCATCTCTTACCGGCAATGTTGGGATCATCCCTAAGCACTATGGTGATTTTTGTACCCTTTATTTTAATGACAGGGGTGGCCGGAGCATATTTTAAGGTAATGGCCTTTAGCATGATCATTGCCTTGGCCTGTTCCTTTTTCGTCACCTGGCTTATAGTACCCGTGCTGTCCGTAGTGTTTTCCAGAAACAATCCACCCAAGGCAAAGACAGAATCGAGTACGCGTTGGATACACTTTGTTTTGGGCAGCCCCTGGATCGGATTCATTTTTGCCGTACTTTGTATTGCAATCATACTAGTGCTACCTTCTAGATTACCCTCGGGATTTTTACCGGACATGGATGAGGGGAGTATCGTCCTGGATTTTAATAGTCCACCCGGCACCACCTTGGAAGAGACCGGTAGAATGCTTTCCATAGTGAACGGTATCCTTCATGAACAGCCTGAGGTGGAAGCTTTTTCTTCACGAGCAGGCACCCAAATGGGCTTCTTTATTACCGAACCCAATCGAGGGGATTATTTGATCAAACTGAAAAGTAATCGGTCCAAGACCACCGAAGAGGTTTCGGACGAAATTCGCATCAAGATAGAAAATGCAGTACCACAGCTTACGATAGATTTTGGCCAAGTTATAGGTGATATGTTGGGCGATCTGATGAGTTCGGTTCAACCCATTGAAATCAAGGTTTTTGGTGACGACAGGAATACACTTCAAACCCTTTCAAGGGAAATTGCCTCAGAGGTCGAAAAGGTGAAGGGCACGGCCGATGTTTTTGACGGTATCGTTATTGCAGGGCCAGAAATCCATTTGGAACCCAACATTCCCGTATTGGCCCAGATGGGATTGACAGCGGCCGATTTTCAACTTCAACTGCAAACCCAGCTCGAAGGAACCGTGATAAGCAATATGATCAACGGGATCCAAACGATCAATATCAGGATGCTCTATCCCAGTGCCTATAAAACTTCGGTGCAGGATATCAAGCATACCCAAATACTTTTGGCCAACGGATCTAGTATTCCTATGGACAAGGTTGCCAAGGTTATTTTGGAAAAAGGCGTGGCACAGATCGAACGTGAAAATCAAAAATCCATGGGGGTGATAACGGCGCGGCTTAACAATAGGGACCTGGGCAATACCTTGCTCGACATTAAGGATCAATTATCCCAAAAAATAAGCCTTCCCCCCAATTACCACCTAGAGTATGCCGGGGCCTATCTGGAGCAGCAACAGGCCTTTAAGGAATTGATACTCATATTGGTCTCCGCGGTCCTTTTGGTGTTTATTGTAATCCTGTTTTTGTTCCGAAGGATCAAAATTGCACTGACCATTATTTTTATCGCTATTCTGGGTGTCGCCGGATGCCTTTTTGGGCTTTGGCTTACCGGGACCGCCCTGAACGTGGGCAGCTACACCGGGATCATTATGATAGTGGGGATCATTGGGGAAAATGCCATTTTTACCTACCGTCAGTATCAGGAGGCCGACGAAGTCCTGCTCCATAGCAAGAAAATTGAGTACGCCATAGCTGCCCGGTTGCGGCCCAAGTTGATGACTGCCTTTGCCGCCATAATGGCATTGATACCCTTGGCACTTGGCATTGGTGCGGGAGCCCAATTACATCAACCTTTGGCTATTGCGGTTATTGGGGGGCTGATTTTTGCCCTGCCCTTGTTGTTGGTGGTTTTGCCAACAATCTTAAAATTAATTAAGGAATAATGTGGATATTTATATGGAAATATAATCGGGACCCATTTAAATCATGAAGAAGATGCAGACATTTATAAGTAGCGTTTCGCACAAGGAATTTCCAATTGATGAACGATTGCATGCAAATACAATTCGCAAGTCGATCTATGACCTTATTGTAAAGGACCACCCCCAATTCCATAGAAATGGGGTAATTTCCATTTCCGAACTCAACTTTTACCGTCAAAAATATTTGTCCAACTATCTATTGAACGAGGTAGGGGAGCTAACGGAATTGGAAAGCGATGTACTAAAAACCATTCAGGAGCATGAACTCATTTCTGAAAAATTAGACCAGGACGAAACCCCAAATACTGTGTTTGGACAGCGTTTGGCCGATAAGGTAGCTTCATTCGGAGGGAGTTGGAAATTCATCATTATTTTTAGCATCATCATTTTAGTATGGATTTCCATCAATATGGTGGTCTTGGCAAACAAGGGCTTTGACCCCTATCCCTTTATCCTCCTAAACCTTATTTTATCCTGTTTGGCGGCACTACAAGCTCCGATTATTATGATGAGTCAGAACCGGCAGGAAGAAAAGGACAGGGAAAGGGGTAAGCAGGACTATATGGTCAATTTAAAGGCCGAGCTTGAAATCCGAACCCTGCATGAAAAAATAGACCATTTAATCATACATCAGCAGCAGGAACTTCTGAATATCCAACAGGTCCAGGTAGAGATGTTGGAGGAAATCATGAAGAAAGTGCGCGCAAAATAAGATCTTGAAAAAAATTTAGGTACAGGAATAAATCATTGTCCATGTTCCAAGGCATCAGGAAGTCAAGTCAGACCCTAGGAATCCCGTCTGATCTTCCTTTGGCGGGATTGAAATTAAAGATAATAAGCAATTAAACGAGTAATAATTACTTTGTTATCAGGTAAATACAAAAATTTAAACGTGTGAAAATTCTAATAGCAGAAGACGAAACGGCTCTCCGACAATCTATCGCAACCTATTTGGGACGGGATGGCAATATATGCGAGTCTGCCAAGGACTACGATGATGCGCTTTACAAAATTTCCCTGTACGACTATGATGTAATTTTATTGGATATCAATTTGGTTACCGGAAGCGGCCTTGATGTGTTAAAGGCAATAAAAAAAGACAAAAAAAAGACCGGGATAATCATCATATCGGCTAACAATTCCCTAGATGACAAACTGGAAGGACTGGACCTGGGTGCGGACGACTATATCACCAAACCCTTTCATCTGGCCGAGCTCAACAGCCGAATCAAAGCCGTATTGAGACGAGGCAAATTTGGAGGCGAAGAAACCATTATATTTAACGAAATTAAAATGGACACCCGTTCCCGGACAGTCTATATCAACAATAAAATAATCTCCTTGACCCGCAAGGAATTTGATCTGCTCTTGTTCTTTATGACCAATAAGGACAGGGTACTATCCAAAGAAATCATTGCAGAACACCTTTGGGGGGACCATAGCGACCTGCTTGATAATTTTGACTTTATCTACGTACACATTAACAATTTGAGAAAAAAAATGACCAATGAGGGAGCCAAGTATATAAAAACTGCATATGGCAGCGGTTATAAATTTATGGAGGAAGAGTAATGCCCGGTAAAAAAAGTAAAATAGGATTATTAAAAAAGGCATCTAGAACCTTTCTGCTAATCAGTACCGTTTTGATGCTGGGAGGAACGGTTGCCCTATATTTTTACACTAAAGGGATACTGCAAGGGGAGGCCGAGGAAGAACTGTATTCCACGGAAGCCAGGATAGAAACCGCTTTGGCCTCTGGTACGGAACTGACCTCGTTACCCCCGGTTATGGAAGTAACGCGCGAGCCTTCCAAAGGTGCGGAGATCCTTAAGGACACCTTGATATATGATCCCTCACAGGATGAAATGGAGCTTTTCTGCGAGCTCTCTACTTACAGGGATATCGATGGCCAAATATACAAGATTACCGTAAGAAGCCTGGTCGTGGAAACCGAGGACATTTTAATGGCTATTGTCATATCCTATGTCATCATTCTTTTGTTGGCCTTCCTGTTCTTTTATTATTTCAACTCCCGGGCAAACGAAAGGCTGTGGGCGCCCTTTTTTCACAATCTGAACCAGATGAAGGGTTTTCAGGTAACATCGAAATCCCCACTGGAATTGAAAGAAAGTGGTATCCTCGAGTTTTCCGAACTCAAGCAACAGATCGGGCTATGGACCAATAAGGTAAGGGCGGATTATGAAAACCTGAAACAGTTTACGGAGGATGTTTCCCATGAGATCCAGACTCCCTTGGCCATCATCCAGGCCAAGATAGAGAATTTGATAAACAACGAAAAACTGGACCAGGGCCAGTTTGAAGAACTGACTTCCTTACAAAAGGATATCCAACGGTTGGCACAGCTCAATAAAAGACTCACCCTACTGACCAAAATTGACAATCAACAATTTATAAACACCGAGGAAATCCATCTGGCAGATAGCCTTGAGAAAAGTATAGATAACTTCCATGAGATATCTAATATTAAAATCGATTTTATAAGAACGGAAGATATCGTCGTACACATCGACCCTTATTTGGCCGATATTTTGTTCACCAACCTAATTTCCAACGCAATTAAGCACAGCCAGCACGGATCAGGAATACAGATTGAAATGAAGGACGGCGTTCTTACTATACGCAATCAAGGCAACGCTCCATTAAAGCATCCTGAAAACCTCTTTAATCGTTTTTACCGGGAATCTGCGGGAACAAAATCCACCGGATTGGGATTGGCAATCGTAAAAAAAATATGTGACTTGTACGGTTTTGGAATTCTCTACCGGTTTAAGAACTCGGAGCATATTTTTGAAGTAGACTTTCTTGGCAACAAAAGGTGACAAAAATTGTTCCAGCTTTAATTCAAAACGACTTCGAAAATCCCAAGCCGGCTTGTTCCCCATTATAAAAAGGGACTACAGTAGAAACACCAGATCTTTGCTTTTTCCCCTTGAATATTTTCTCCTGAATAAATGGATGTATCCAATAAGCTAGCTTGGTGCTCAAAATTCCGATCCCCGCCCCCATCGCCACATCGGAAAGCCAGTGCCTATTGTTCATAATTCTAAAAACACCGGTCGCCGTTGCCACCCCATATCCTGCAATCCCATACCAAATTGAAACATCCTTGTATTCCTGCCATAAAAACTCCGCTCCCATAAATGCAGTAGCTGTATGCCCAGATGGAAAAGAATTATATGTACTGCCATCGGGTCGTTGTACATTGGTGACTGCCTTTAAGCTCAAAACACTGGTGCCCATGATAAGATATGAAGTGGCAAGAATTATGGTGCGGTCCTTAAAATTGTGCTTCCCTTTAATACCTACCGCATTGAGACCATAAACACTAAGTGCTGGAAGATATTGGGAAAAGTCATCAAAAGTAACCTGACCGTCAATATTTTCCGTAACCTCTTCACTGATCTCGGAATCCAGGATTTTTAGCTGATCGTTTTCCAACCCAATAATGCCGTAACCGATGAGTACCGTGGGAACCACCAAGGTCTTAAAAGTGAACTGTTTCGTCTGGTCCTGAATACTATCGGCAGCCATTTTTTGCCCCGTTACCGAAAGGGCATAAAAGAGTGCTAACTGAAAAAAAATCGCTTTGCGGTTTATCGATCGAAATGGCCGAGTTAGTGCAATTAACATTTTAATTATCTCCATATTCGCTTACAGGTCCGATTGAATTTCATTTTCCAAGATATTTTGCAAGATCGCCCTGAATTCTAAATTCCATCTAAAGAATTATTAAAGGATCTTTTCTGTCCCATTTGCTGGGTTCTTTTAAAGCTGAAAAGGAAATGGAGCATCAACCCAATGCAGCGAATTTTCTTTAGATTTCCTTGAACTTAACTTTAGATTTTGATCCTACTTTTGGAATAAATAACATATAAATCATGGTACTATGAAAAATTTAAAACTAATAGGTTTTGGTGTTTTGATTGCTGGTTCTTTCGGATATGGACAAAATACAGGGGTTCCCCAACCTGTCATAGATGCCTTTGCCCAAAAATTTCCCATGGTAAAATCCGAGAAATGGAGCAAGGAAAACAGCATGGAATGGGAGGCGGAGTTCAAAATGAAAGGAATAAAATATTCTGCAAACTTCTTGGAGGACGGAACTTGGAAAGAGACGGAACACTTGGTTAAAATGAACGACATTCCTTTGGATATCAAGAAAACGCTGGATACTGATTTTTCCAGCTACAAAATAACGGAAGCTGAAATTTCCGAGACCGGTACGGGATCTGTTTACGAGTTCGAAATTAAAAAAGGAAAGGAAATGATGGAAGTTGCCATCGACAACAGTGGAACGGTAGTTAAAAAGGAACTGTTTGATAAAAATGATGACAAGGATTAACCCCATCAAAAAATTCCTCGGAAAATAAAGGTCGAGATCAAAGTTTCGGACATTTCCTTGCGTTCGGACAAACTTTAAATTGTCTTTAGAATTAAAAATTACATTTGATATTTAATTTAGGACAGTCTTTAAATGTGGTCAAAAATATTTCCTAAGCGTTTTGCCTTGCTAAAGGCATTTATATTACTTTTTTTATCGGTTTCCTTCATAGTTCGCCTTAGTCTTTTTATTTGGGATTTTGGAGAGGTCGATAAAGGCTTGTACCCCGTAATACGTACTTTCATAACCGGCTTCCTATTTGACATCGGAACCATTTCATTTTTCGCTATTCCCTATTTGTTCTATCTGTTACTGTTTCCAAGGAAATGGTATGGCACAGTGGTGGATAGGGTAATCACCTCCATAGGATTCTTCTTAGGGTGTTTGATCATCTACTTTTCATTTTTTGCCGAATTCACCTTTTGGGACGAATTCCATCGTCGGTTCAATTTCATTGCGGTGGATTATTTGATTTATACCTACGAGGTGGTAAAAAACATAAACGAGTCTTACCCTCTCCCCATTTTAATAAGCTCTATGTTGGTATTGGTGGCATTGAATATTTTCCTTGTTCACAGGTTTGGCCTTTTCAGCGATACCTATCGCAATTCAACCACTTTTGGACAAAAGCTATTTGGGGCAACCCCTTGGTTTTTGATCGCTCTGGTCTTTGGAACCTTAATTACCAATGAACAAGCCGAGTGGTCCAATAATCGGTACAACAACGAACTTTCCAAAACAGGAATCTATTCCTTTTTTGCCGCCTTCCAAAACAATGAATTGTCTTTTACTGAGTTTTATCGTACCATCCCCGAAACCGAAGCTTTTGAAAATGTAAAAAGTGAACTTGCTCGCAATGGTGGTACTTTTCTGCAACCGCGGACCAATAAAATACTTCGAAGTATAAAAAATTCGGATAGCGTAACCGTCGAACAAAAACCGAACGTGATCTTCATTTGTATCGAAAGCCTGAGTGGCAGTTTTTTGGGCTCCATGGGCAATGACAAAAATTTAACCCCGAATATCGATGCACTTGCCCATGAAAGTATCTTTTTTACCAACCTCTATGCTACGGGTACAAGGACCGTGCGTGGTATGGAAGCCATAACCCTGTCCATTCCCCCTACCCCTGGCCGAAGTATAGTTAAAAGAAAAAACAATACAGGGCTTTTTACTATAGGAGAAGTGTTCAAGGAGAAGGGGTACGACCGAAATTTCTTTTATGGGGGCGATGGCTATTTTGACAACATGAATACTTATTTTGGTGGAAACGGATTCAATATTATAGATCGTGGCCGGGGTTTTCTGTTGGATAAAAGCATTACCACAAAACGTACGAACATTGAGGACGATGAAGTGACCTTTGAAAATGCATGGGGGGTCTGTGATACCGATATCTACAACAAGGTCATCAAGGAAAGCGATATGGCACATAAAGCCGGAAAGCCCTTTTTCGACTTTGTAATGACCACTTCCAATCACAAGCCCTATACCTATCCGGAGGGGAAAATAGATATCCCATCCGGCAGTAGCCGCGATGGTGCCGTTAAATACACCGATTATGCCATAGGCGAATTCCTTAGGGTTGCCCGGACCAAACCTTGGTTCAAGAATACGGTTTTTGTTATTATGAGCGATCATTGTGCCAACAGCGCAGGCCGCGGAGAATTGGATGTTCAGAACCATCATATTCCAGCGTTGATCTATAACCTTCCGAACGAACAGCCCAAAAAGATAGAAACGATGAGTTCCCAAATCGACTTATTCCCTACACTTTTTGGCTTGTTGCAATGGAATTATTACTCCAACTTTTTTGGGATGGATGTCTTAAAATTACAACATGAGGATGGCAGGGCCTTTATTGGCACTTATAGGAAGTTGGGATTATTAAAGGATGACAAGGTAATGGTTCTGGGAGATCAAAAAACGGCTAATTTTTATAAGTGGGACCCTACAAACAACGACCTAGAAAGTCTTCCCATGGCAAATGAATTTCTTGAAAACACGATTTCCTGGTATGAAGTTGCCGACTATCTCTACACCCATAACGCCCTTAAAATGGGCAACCAATAAGGTTTGACCTATATCCATTTCATAGTAAACCCCATAGCAGGGAAAGGAAAATCCCCTTTGACCAGGGATTTCCTCCAACAATTTTTTGTCAAAGGCCTGCACCATCTAACGGTAAAATATTCTACATATAAAAAGCATGCCATTACATTGGCTCAACAATCCATCACGGATGGGGCCCATATTATTGTTGCTTGTGGAGGCGATGGCACGATCAACGAAGTGGCATCAACCTTGATCGGCACCTCAATTCCTTTGGGCATAATCCCAATAGGCTCTGGGAACGGCTTGGCGACCAATCTTAAAATTCCGAAGAATTTAAGACAATCCTTGGAACTGATAAAAAATCACCAGACCCTAACAATAGACGCCGGTAAAATCAATGATAGATATTTTTTTAGCAATACCGGAATAGGCTTTGATGCAAGTATCATAAAGAATTATGAATCATCGGGCAAACGGGCCCTATCAGGATATTTAAGGGCGTGCCTAACCTCCTTCAAAGAATTGAAACGGCCCCAAAAAGTTCGAATAAAAATCGACGAACATGATCTCTTGGTCGACCCATTTATGATTTTTGTCTCCAACTCCAATGAAATGGGCTATAGACTGACCTTAACGCCAAATGCCTCATTGCAGGACGGCCTGTTGGATATATTGGTTATTTCCAAGATCGGAAAGTTGAAAATACTATGGCTCGGTCTTTTATTGTTGCTAAATAAGCCGTATTTATTAAAGGAGGCAAAATACTTTCAAACCGAATATTTGGAGCTTTATAGCGATGATGGGGCATCCCTGGATTCCCAGGTAGATGGGGAACTACATTTGATCCAGAACGGAATTATTTCCATTCAGGTCATTAAAAATGCACTTGAAGTCATTGCACCGGTAAATAACCTCGGGGGCCATCATAACCATAAAAGCGAGTAGGCAATTAATTCTTTTGTGGGAAACTACCTCAGTGTGGACTACCTTCCCCTTTGCAGTACATTTTCATCCTTGGAGAAGTAAGAAATCGACAAGAAATTAATTCAATTTCGATTCATATTCCGTAAAAATTTCATAACTTCAACACATTCATTAACTTACATTTTGATCATGGCAAATTTCACTTTAAACATCAATGGAAAAACTCAGCAATTGGATGTAGATCCCACTACTCCCATACTATGGGTGCTTAGGGACCATTTCCAATTGGTAGGCACTAAATATGGATGTGGCATTGCCCAATGTGGCGCCTGTACCATACATTTGGAGGGAGCGGCCGTGCGATCGTGTCAATTGCCGATTTCTGCTGTTGGCGACAAGGCCATTACCACCATTGAGGGCCTCTCGGAGAATGGCGACCACCCAGTACAAAAGGCTTGGCTGGAGGTCGATGTTTACCAATGCGGTTATTGTCAGGCCGGGCAAATAATGTCTGCCAGTGCATTATTGAACGAAAATCCAAATCCGACCGATAAGGAAATCGAAACGGCTATGAACGGCAATATTTGCCGTTGCGGCACGTATACCCGAATTAAGAAGGCCATCAAAACCGCAGCCAAAACCACTGCTGTTTAAGGTCCAAGATTATTTTGCCCCAACATTTTGGCAAAGTACTGCCAGTTTCAAATTAAAAGAACAGATTATGACAATTGCAAAAACAACATATGGCCGACGTTCATTTTTAAAAAGTACAGCCCTTGCTGGAGGGGGGATGATGCTGGGCTTCAGCTGGCTTGCATCCTGTAAGCCCACTCCGGAACAGCTAGTGAAAATGCCCAAGGAATGGTTCAAAATTAACGGCTTTCTAAAAATTGGGGAGAACGGCCTGGTTACCATAATGTCCCCAAACCCGGAAATTGGCCAGAATGTAAAAACGTCCATGCCCATGATCGTTGCCGAAGAGCTTGATGTGGACTGGAAAGACGTACTGGTGGAACAAGCACCGCTAAACACCGCTATTTTTACGCGACAATTGGCAGGGGGCAGCCAATCTATCCGGGCGGGTTGGGAGGGGCTCCGAATGGCAGGAGCAACGGCCCGACGTATGTTGCTGGAAGCCGCAGCAAAGGCTTGGCAGGTACCGGTTGGTGAAATTACCACCGAAGCCGGGGTCTTGCACCATAAAACTAGTGGCAAATCTGCCAGTTATGGCGAAATGGCCTCCGCTGCTGCCCAAATCCCCGTTCCAAAAGAAGTGACTCTTAAGCAACATAAGGATTTTAAAATTATAGGTACTTCGCGCAAAAACGTGGATGGACTAAATATTGTAACCGGAAAGCCACTTTTCGGATTGGATTATCACCGTGATGGTATGCTTATTGCCATGATTACCCATCCGCCCGCTTTTGGTTTGAAATTAAAATCCTACGATGCCACTGAAGCCAAAAAGATGCCCGGCATAAAAGATGTCTTTACCATAAAAACGTTTGAAGACGGATACGCGAAAAGCGCTTTTGACAATAATGCATTCAATGACCTGGTAGTGGTGGTGGGCAATACTACTTGGGAAGTGATGAACGCCAAGAAAGCATTGAAAATTCAATGGGAGCCCACACCCGATACTACTACGGAAATGAGTCTTTTTGGCAATACCATGACCGTACATTTCCCGGCAGGGTTGGAAGACACGGACAGCCACAAGGCCAAAATGGCCGAACAATCCACTAAAAAAGGGAAGATAGCGCGCAAGGATGGCAATCCCGAAGCTGCCTTTAAAAATGCGGCCAAAGTTGTAGAGCGGAGTTACACCTGCCCGTTTTTGGCGCATAATACCATGGAGCCCATGAATTTCTTTGCCGATGTCACAGCGGACAGGGCCGAACTTGCCGGACCGGTACAGACTCCCGAGTTTATGGAGGGAAGTGTGGCCGCACGCCTTAACCTCCCCCTAGAAAAGGTAGATATACAAATGACCCGTATGGGCGGTGGCTTTGGACGCCGACTCTATGGTCATTACCTAACCGAAGTCGCTGCCATATCACAAAAAATGCAAGCTCCCATTAAATTGATCTATACGCGTGAGGACGATATGACCAATGGTATCTACCGACCCTCCTATGAAGCCCATTATAGGGCCGCGTTGGATGCCGACAATAACCTAATTGCCTTTGAGGTGAAAACGGGAGGGGTGCCAGAGAGTCCATTATTTGCCAATCGCTTCCCTGCAGGGGCCGTTGATAATTATCTTGCCGAGGACTGGACGGTAGATTCCAACATTACCGTAGGGGCGTTTCGGGCCCCAAGATCCAACTTTATTGCCGGAGCGGAACAATCGTTTTTAGACGAGGTTGCAGAGGCCGCAGGAAAAGATCCCATAGATTTTCGTCTGGACCTATTAAAAAGGGCACAGACCGATCCAGTCGGAAAAGACAATGACTACGATGCCAAACGCTATGCGGGTGTCCTGGAATTGGTAAGGGAAAAATCCAATTGGGAAACAGAAAACCCCAATATATATCGAGGGGTTTCGGCCTACTTCTGTCATAACAGCTATGTGGCGCAGGTGCTGGATATGGTAATGGAAAATGACAAACCCGTAGTACAAAAAGTATATTGTGCCATTGATTGCGGTATTGTGGTCAATCCCGATGCTGCGACCAATCTGGCAGAAGGCGGGGTAGTAGATGGGATAGGCCATGCCATGTATAGCGGTCTGACCTTTAAAAATGGAGTGCCACAACAAAACAATTTTGACAAGTACCGCTTAATCCGACATAGCGAGGCGCCCAAATCCATTGAAGTCCATTTTGTAAAAAGCGATATAGACCCGACCGGACTTGGCGAGCCGCCCTTTCCTCCCATCATGGGAGCCTTGGCAAACGCCTTATACAAGGCAACGGGCCAACGCCACTACAATCAACCGTTTGTCTCCGAGAGACGGGTTATGGGATAAAAATTTATTAAGGTATAACCAAAAGTAAGGAGTATAGCCCACGATTAGGCCTAAGGTGATGAATGTGTGCTTGTCGTCGTTTAGGATCAACTATATTTTTGTTGCGTTTTTATCCCTTTCAGCCTGCCTTTTAATGGGTTTCTCCTTGATGGGTTGAGGCAGATAGCGCAACATCCAAAAAGATGCCAAGGCGAACAAACAGGAGCCCACAAAGGTTATCACCGCAAAAAAAAGATTGTCTTCCAACGCATTGTTCAAGGCACCGAACAAAAACCAGATTTGGATACTCACAAAAAGGATCAACATTAAAATAATTCCGGACATCAACGCATTTGTCTTGTTGGGATGTGCCTTGCTCTGCGCACTTCTAAAATCGCTCATACCTTTACATTATTATTTTCATCAGCTGCCTTTACGTAGACCTTGCCATCTTTGAGTACCACCTCCAATTGGGGCAAGGGCCGTGGCGGCGGACCTTGGAGCACTTTTCCAGTGTCGGCATCAAAATACCCGTGATGGCATGGGCAATGGATTTTCCCCTCCGTGGGTTCGTAGCGAACCGCACAGGACAAATGGGTACATTTTTGTTCAAAGGCCCTCCACTTGTCCTGCTCCAAATGGATAAGAATATAGGGGATTACCTTACTGCCCTCAATGGAAAATTGGAACATTTCACCAACGGGAACTTCATTTTCGTCGCACACAAAGTGTTCGCCTTCCAAAGGTTTCGTCGGAAAAGCCAAGGCCTTAATAACAATTCCTCCATTTCCAAGCGCCAAGGCCCCAGAAAGTAGCCCTAGGAACTTGGCAAATTCCCGCCGATTTACATGGGTGGCCTTTTTTAACTGGATCGGAAAATCCGATTTCCAATTGGGGACTTTGTAGTTCTCTTCTGCTGCCATAACCGAATATTATTCTATAATCAACTGGTTTGAGCCTTTCGGCATCATGATATTCACCTTGGTATTCACTTCTTGCTTGCCAAAAAGAAAGGAATTCACCGGAACACTGTCCGGTCGCATCCGTTCTATTTCCTCCCGAGTGCCATAATACAGGGCCTGACTAGGACAGACCGTTGCACACATGGGTTTCTTGCCGGCACTGGTGCGGTCGTAACACATATTGCATTTCATCATCAATTCTGCCTGTTCATTCTTTTTTGGAACTCCAAAAGGGCAGGCCAAAACGCAGTTGGAACAACCGATACACCTCGAGGTGTTTGCAGAATGTACCACCCCAAAATCATCTTGGTGGATGGCATCCGCAGGACATACGTTGGCACAGGTGGGATCCTCGCAATGCATGCAGACCTGAACCGTGGTCTGAGTACTTACGGCACGATCTACATAATGGATATGGATCATGCTTTCCTGTCCGTTTGTTTCGCATTCCGCACAAGCCATTTCGCAGGCATGGCAGCCAATACAACGCTGCATGTCCACAAAAAAGGCCATTTCCTGATTATAATTCGTTTCTGGCATAGTTATTATTATTTATGGCTTAAATTTTGGGCCAAGAACGCTTCGCTACAGGAACCAAGATCCAAGACTTATTTATTTTTAACTACAAACCACTTTGATAAGCAGCTTCTGTTCGTTTTACAGATCCCTTTTTGTCCGTTTTATACAACTGGCACGCACACACCTTGAACTCGGGAATCTTGGAAATTGGATCTAGGCTACCGATCGTCAGTTGGTTGGCCGAAAACTTCCCGCCCCAGTGATAGGGTATAAAAACAGTATCCTCCCGGATGGTCTCCACTACATGTGCCGGAAACTCGGCCTCGCCCCTTCTAGTTTTCACTCGAATGAGGTCGTGATTTTCAATCCCATATTTTCTGGCCAACGTGGGATGGATCTCCAACAATGGTTCTGGGTATTGATCGACCAATTTTCCAATCCGTCGGGTTTGGGTACCGCTCAAATATTGGGACACCACCCTGCCCGTAGTCATAACCACGGGAAATTCCTTATCCGTTATTTCCGAGGCAGGCCGGTAGGTCACTGGATTAAAATGGGCCTTGCCGTCAGGTGTCTTAAACCTTTTATCTTCCCAAAGCCTAGGGGTACCGGGATGGTCCAAGGTTGGACAGGGCCAAAAAATACCCATATTTTCTTCTACCTTTTGATAGGTGATACCATAATAATCGGCCGTTCCGCCTTTTGAGGCTACCCTCAGTTCATTAAAAATATCCTCACTTGTAGGGAAGCTAAACTTGTCCCCTGCCCCCAAGCGATCCGCAATTTCCATTATTATATCTCCGTCCCTTCTTGCATTTTCGGGAGGTGTAATGGCAGCATTGATCTTTACCACCCTGCCTTCAGCCGTGGTAACCGTGCCCTCCTCTTCTTCGTGAAGCGATCCAGCGAGTACAATATCGGCATAACGGGCAGTTTCGCAAAGGAACGTATCGATACAGACATAAAACTCTAATTTTTCAAGTGCCTCACGCACGTAATTGTTATTGGGCAAGGATACCAAGGGATTAAAACAAATGGAAATCAATCCTTTTATTTCTCCGCGATGTATAGCCTCTATCTGCTCGTAAGCGGTAATGCCTTTGCCCGGCATATCCTTTTCGTCTATACCCCAAACTTCGGAAATATATTTTCGATGTTCGGGATTGGTAATATCCCTGTTCCCAGGTAGTTGATCGCATTTATGCCCATGCTCCCTCCCGCCTTGTCCGTTGCCTTGGCCAGTAATCGTGCCATAACCACAATAAGGTTTTCCGATCCGCCCCGTGGCCAATACTAGATTGATGCAGCTCAACACGTTCTCTACCCCTTTGGTATGATGCTCGATACCCCTAGCGTGCATCAAAAAGCTGGTTTTTGCCTTGCCCCAAAGGGTAGCAGCTTCCATAATCAACTCCTTTGATATCCCGGTCTGCTCCTCTGCCCAATCCAAATCATAATCCTTAACCGCCTCAATAGTTTCCTTAAAGCCAGAGGTATGATTATCTATAAAATCATGGTCTAACCAATCATTGTCCACCAGAATCTTCAGCATGGCCCCAAATAGCGCCGAATCCCCACCTGGACGGATGGGCAAATGTAAATCTGCGGTCCTTGCCAATGGGATCATCCTTGGGTCTACAACGATAAGCTTGGCTCCATTGTCCCGCGCCTGCCAAACATAGTGGGTAAGTGTTGGAAAAGTTTCACTGATGTTGGCACCGGCCACGATAATGACCTCGGCATGAGCAAGATCGGCCCAACTATTAGAGCTTCTGTCCAGTCCAAAGGCCTTTTTATTTCCACCCCCGGCACTAACCATACAGAGCCTTCCGTTATAATCCAGATTGGCGGTCTTTAGGGCAACTCGGGCAAATTTCCCGATCATATAACTTTTCTCGTTCGTCAAGGAGACCCCTGAAAGCATGGCAAAAGCATCATTGCCATAAGCCTCCTGGATTCTTTTGATTTCGCTGACGGTCCGATCCATAGCATGGTCCCATCCTATGGGTTCAAAACCTTTGCCTTCCACCCTTTGGATAGGGTTTAAAAGTCGGTCCGGATGATTGTTCTGCATATAGCGCTGAACCCCTTTGGGACAAAGTCGTCCTTCATTAAAAGGAAATTCCATCCAAGGCTCAAAGCCTGCTATCCTGTTGTCCTTAACTTTCAGTTGAATACCACACTGCATACCACAGTAACAGCAATGGGTCTTAACAAGCTTGTCCGGTTCATTGTTGCCATAAAAACCTCCTTGGGGCGGGTATGCCTTATGCGGACCATAGTCTTCTATAATTTTATCGACCGATACTGGGAGTTTTGCCATTTTTTTTATGTGTTGATATTTCAATTTTATTCCCAAAACAACGGGAACTACCTGCAATGCAATTTAAGATCGGTTCTACAATGGCATTACACTGTACGCTTAACGTTAATCGTCAATAAAAACCCGGCGTATGGCGTATAGCGACTGGCGGACAGCCCAAAAATCACCCAAAAAACTTACCTGATTTCCTTCTTGCCTCAAAATGGGCCTTTGCCAGGGCCGAACGCTTTCCTTCCGGGCTTAGATCCATATGGTTGGTCCCATCTTTCTTGGTGAAATCAAATCCCAATTCTTCGGTAACTTTCTTAAGGTCGTTAATATGCGTCTTTGTGGCGAACTCCTCTTTTGTATGGGGGCATGTGACCATACCTCTGCGAATGCCCTCCATCTTATAAAGATTGGCTCCCAATTGCGCAACCCGCTGAAAAATATGGAAAAATTTCCCGAAGGGCAGCCAAACCAAGAATAGAATGACCACAATGGCATGGGTCACCGCCATAAACTGATACGTTCGGCCTTCCAAAAAAGTATAGTCATAGGAAATACCTAATCCTGTTATAGAAATAGCAATAAGGAGTATCAATGGCAACCAGTCATCCGAAAAAGTCTGTGTAGCGATAAGGCCGCCGTTGGTGAGCCTACGTTTCATCATTATGGCGGCACCGATGGTCACCAGGATAGAACACCAAACGAGTCCATGAAAGGTAATAAACGCCATAGGCGAGCCCAGCGAAAAAGAAAAAGTTTCAAACCCAAAGACCTTCGCAAAATAGGTGAGGTCGTCGCCCGGTTTTAATTCAAAGTTGATCCATCCAAAAGTGAGGGGAATGGTAATGGCAAACGCAAGCATACAACCGGAGGCCATTAAAAAGTGGCCGATCCATCTCCTCTTACTTCTAAATGCAATAAATCTTTGACCAACGATATTCCTAGCAAAAAGTCTGAAAGAGCGAAATAGATAGGTAAAGAACATGCTGCTAAACAAAAACTGCATGCTTCTGCGCCAATATAGCCTAGTTGGGGGGCGTTGTACCCAAACCGAATAACGATAAGCAATACCAAAGACCGCAAAAATAGTTCCCACAAGATATGCGAATAAGGCTGCATCAAAATTTTGAAGATTCCTGGAACCGACCAACACCAAAATAATGACCACAGCAGATGCAATAAGCGCCTTTATGAAAGCAGTCCGATTTAAGGTTTTGAACAAGTTATACATAGAAATTTCACGGTGTAAAATCGACAAAATGGATAGGCCTCACTAAAAATACGCATTTTGCAAGAAGAAGGCTACCGTCTAAGTTGCGAATCATCTAATTTAAAACCTTTCCAAATTAAAAAAATCCAACCGAAATTTACTTCCAACACCTTTGAAGTCACCTAGGGAAAAGTACCGTTTTAAGAATCAACCGAAAACGATAAACTAACAGGAATACCCAATCTGCACATCAAGCCCCTCCTTTCCATTTTGTCAGGGAGAGCAAATGCCTTAAAAATCCAATCGTCACACTTACCCAGGCAATAATGGCAATGTAAATGAAAAGTTGGGGGATAAATTGAAGAAAGGTAATTTGGAGGGCCTCGCTCAATCGGAAAGTACAAACGGTATACATCCCAAGGGGGAAGACCATTCCCCAATAAGACGGATCATATCCCTTTGGAGAGAGAGGCACCGGGACTTTCTTTATCGCATGTCGCCAAAATCCAAGAATGAGCAGCAAGGGTATCCACCATGTTCCCGCCGCCCAAAAGAACAACGTAAACCCCTTTAAAAACGGGAGAATCTCCACAATAAAATTGTACTGTTGCGTATGCAGAATTAGCATCGACCCAGCCAGGGTAGTAATTGCAGTGGCCCCCATATTGATCCAATAGGGCGCTCCCAGCTCACTGGCATGCAGGGAGAAAAATGAAATGCGATATATAATGAGCGACATGATATACAAATAGAAAATACAGCCCAAAAAGAATAGGCACAACGCCAAAAACAACATTAGGTATGCCTTGTCCCCAAAATCCTCCGACAGAAAAGAAATCAAGGTAGATAGGCCCTGTATGGAAACGATAAATACCAACCAAGTACCACTAATGCCCTCCTTGATCGATTTCTTATTCTTGGTGACCGTAATATTGAAGAAAAAACCATAACCAATTACCAACCAAGATATCGCTGCAATGATCAAAATGACCCTTGCTATATCAAAATTATGTTCCATTACCACAAACTGGTTGCCCACGATACAAAAAGCGGCCACTAAGGTAAAAAATCCAGGGCCTCGCTTATAGCTCCCAAAATCGACAAGAACGCGCCTCCAATAAAAGAAACAGCGATAAACAAAGAAAACAGACAAAACCGAGAGAAAGGCTAAATTGAGGTAAAAAAGCAACCGTCCAAAAAGTTCAAACCCATTGAGGAAGGAGGCCAAGGAAATAATCCCTGTGGCCATGACCAAGGCAAAATATGCCGGAGTGAGATTCCTAATTTTTAGTTGGAACGGGTTCATGTATCCAAATGTAACCAAAGAACTCCTTTCTTCGAATTATTCCAAGAACAAATTATTTGCTGCATTCGTAAAACTAACCCTTCCGCAAAGACTTCAATGGACCAAATCAGGGTATAAAAAGTAAAAAAAAACAATAAATAGTTTCCGAAATTCTAAATTTGTTACAAAACCTGCATCCTATAGAATTCTTCTTAGGATAGTTTAAAATTGTAGAGCAAAACTTCCATCAAATAAATTCATCATGAAAACCAAAAAACTTTTTTCCAAAACATTCCTTTTGCTTTCCTTTTGTTTTCTGATTTCCCACCTAACAAATGCACAGGCACAGTTCAAGGCTTTACTGATCACGGAGACCGCAGGTTGGCACCACGAATCGATTCCTGCCGGAATAATCGCCATCAACGAACTGGCAGCCACCCATAATTTTGAGGTAACACATCAGCAGAGTGCCATAAAGATTACCGAGGACATCCTAAAGAATTATGACGTTGTCATATTCTTGAGTACAACAGCAGATATTTTTGATGGGGACGAACAAAAGGCTTTCGAAAAATACATAGAATCGGGCAAAGGATATGTGGGCGTTCATGCCGCTGCCGATACGGAATACGATTGGGAATGGTATACCCAATTGGTAGGCAGGATGTTTCATATTCACCCAGCACAACAAACGGCCAAATTAAATATTGTGGACCACAATTTTCCCGGCTTGGAACATTTCCCCGATACCCTGCTGTGGACGGACGAATGGTACCAATACGGTCCGGAAAAAACAAAAGGACTCCATTATTTGATTGGGGTGGACGAAAACGCGTACAACCCCGTGGTTACATGGAAAAATAGTGATGTGGATGCCAACGGAAAAATGGTAGATCGCACGGGAAATGGTATGGGAAAATTCCATCCTATTTCCTGGTACCACGAATTTGATGGGGGCAGGGCCTTTTACACCGGACTAGGACATATAGCCAAGGTTTATGAAAACCAGTGGTTCCTAGATCATCTGTATGGCGGAATATATTATGCCGCTACCGGGAAAGGGATCGAGAAATAGGCAACGGCAAGAAATCAGTTTGTGGTATCGAGTCCAAAAACACGCAAAATAATTAATATTTACGAGCCTTTTGGATAAAATTTTCGAGGTTTCACAAACCTGCCCCCGCCAAAAATATATTCTCGGAAGTATTCATACCCTAATACAAAGGACCATCAAATGCTTTCTTCCATCTCCTTAATAGCCTTAGTGGCCCTACTGTCGGCTATTTTCTTCTTGTGTTCAAACCATTTGTCGCCTATGGCACCCCGCATCCAGTCATCAATTTTGGAAAGGACCAAAATTTTGTAAACTCCTTCCGCCCGTTTGCTAATGTAGGGATTCATAGTGCGCAAACTCATACCAAAGCCTCCACCTACATATTCAATATAATGCCAATATTCCCCGGGCATAAAAAGGGTATCCCCATGGGAAAGGGTAACCTCCATCCCCTTTACATATTTCAATCCGGGAAACTTTTCGTAGTCAGGGTTGTTGATATCAACCCCTGTATGGACGTTAAATGGATAACGATAAAGCAATTCCGAATATTCCGGAGCAAAAAGAACGACCCTTCTTTGGCCCTCAAATTGGGTCAAAAATACGTTGGAAAGGTCAATATCCTGGTGCATTCTAGCCACCGAACCATGACCTCCAAAGAACATATAGCAGAATTTCTTTAGAAAGTTATCTGCAATTTTTGGAAAAGTAAAATCATCATATAGCTCTGGATGGTGTTTAAAAACATTGAAAAGATGTAAGCGAAGGTCCGTTGGGCCTTTTTTAATGATATCCAGGTAGTCTCCAAATTTCATTTTTATATCGGACTTTTTCAAGGTTTTGTCCAAATCTTCCTCCAAGTTTCTGAAACACTGAATTTCGACCTCCCCAGCAACTTTTTTAAAATAGTCGAACGTCCATTTTTCATAGCAATCGGAATCTCCCAGGAACCCACGAAGCACAACAGGCTTTTGGGGTTTCATATATTTTTCCTGGAACTCCTCTCGGGAAATATTTTCTACCCTATCTACTGGATGTTTGAAATCTAAAGCCATAACTTATCGATTTTTGAAGTGATATTAGATTACGGAACCTACCGAAGCAATTGATTTGGAAATACCTATAGTCAGAATCGGGCCGCATTCCATATTTGACTGCAAAATTACGGAATTGACAACAAACGAAGTTATGCAGGTCAGTATTTTTTAACCCTCTTTTGCCCAGGCATAAACCATAGGTTCAGCAAGTAATTGAAAAAATAAAATCAAGTTGTATGAAATACAACAATTACTCTGGATATTTGCACCCTATTCAGAATAAAAAATGGAACTCAAGGTCAAGCAAAGAATTGCGCTCGGAACATGTTTTTTTATCACAGGGGTCTGCTTTTCCACTTGGGCCTCCCGGATTCCCACGCTTAAGGCCATGCTTGATCTAAACGATGCCGAACTGGGAAATATTCTACTGACAATGCCCATTGGATCACTTATCGGTTTGCCAATCTCTGGTTGGTTGGTATCCCGATTTGACAGTCGCATTCCATTGATCGTTTCCTTTTTCATCTTTACCCTCGCCCTGATAGGAATTGGCTTTGCAACCACCCCATTTTTATTGATCGCCTCCATAGCTGTTTTTTCGTTTAACATGCGAATTCTAAACATTACCATAAATACGCAGGCGATTACGCTTCAAAAGACATATGGGAAAAAGATAAATGGGTCCTTTCATGGGGTTTGGAGCACAGGCGGACTAGTAGGGGTCTGCTTTACCACCTTAATGCTAAAACTCGATGTCCCCATAAGAACGCATATGGCCATGATCGCCGTTTTCTCCGTTTGCGTCATCCTATTTGTTTATCGTTTTCTGTTAAAGCATGACAGGGCCAAACAGGGTAATAAACTTATTCTGGGAAAGCCGGATCCCTCCATTCTTTGCTTGGGGTTTTTGGTCTTTTTTGCATCCATTTGTGAAGGTGGCATGTTCGATTGGAGCGGTATTTATTTCAGGGAAGTCGTTAAAGAGGAGCTATTTACACTGGGATACCTGATTTTCATAGCCTGCATGGCATTTTCGAGGTTTTATTCCGATCGTTTTGTTCAGCGTTTTGGAATGAAAAAAACTTACGCGGTGAGTGCCTCCCTGATTGCCGTCGGGATTGCACTGGCAATCATATTTCCATTTTTCTGGACTACCTTGGCAGGATTTTGTTTAGTAGGCTTGGGAACCGCTGCAATTATTCCCATGACCTATACCTTGGCGGGTACTTCTGAAAAATATTCTGCCGGGATGGCCATTTCCATCATTGCTACCTACGGAATTATGGGTATGTTTATTGGTCCTCCCCTTATCGGTTATCTTTCACACGCCTTTAATCTTAAGGTGTCCTTTATACTTTTTATTTTCTCCGGACTCATGTTGATCCCGGTTTCCATCCGTTTTTTCCAGCTTCAGAAGAAATAAGCTACAATAACTCCGGCTTTACGCCATACGCATATCGCATTTCGCTGCTGCAAAAGGCAAAATCCTTTAAATCCAGTTTGAGGATAAGAATATTGATTTTTGATTACCCCATTCGTAATAATTTCTTTTTCATATCTTTAGGGACGATGATCTTTTTAGAGACTGTTTTCAACCTGTTCAAAACATTAATCAAAGCTATGAAGTACTTTACATTTTTAATTTTGATTTTGGTAGCGATTCCTTTGCAAGGCCAAGAAAAAAAAACAGAGATCCCAACCGCCGAAATACAGATAAAAACGGCTTTGCTGGCGGCGCCCGATGATAAAAAAGAGGGAGCTAAGGTTTATGGATACGATTCCAATGGAAATTTTGTGACCCTCCGCAAGGGCACCAACGATTATGTTTGTATTGGGGACAACCCCATAAACAATGGCATAAGTGTGGCATGTTACCCCGACAAATTGGAGGCCTTTATGGCAAGGGGCCGAGAGCTTAGCGCGGCTGGGGAAAAAGGACAGGAAAGGCAAGAAATACGGGACAAGGAAATAGCATCTGGCAAAATTAAAATGCCCAAGGAAGGGATGTTGTTTATTTACTATGGAAAACAAGAGGGCTACAACCCGGGTACGGGGGAATTGGCGGACGGAAGGTTCCGATACGTCATTTATACGCCCAATGCAACAACCGAGTCTACCGGGCTGCCAGACAAACCTTATGCACCGGGCATGCCTTGGTTGATGGACCCCGGCACTCCAAGGGCGCACATCATGATTACCCCGGAGTAGGAATCTAACGGTTGGCAGTGGCAGGAGGCAGGGTTGGTTCAAGGTTCAAGGAAAAATAAAAAAACTAACCCAATAAACTTATAAACCCATAAACTATTAACTCAGTAGGTAGTTGGTAGTTGGTAGTTGACAGTAAAAGATCCAAGGTTGGCAAAAGACTACGCTAACCTCAATAACCTGGTAACTAGGTGAAAAGTAGAATCAGCAATTGGCAGTTGTTGTCCGCAGGCCCTAGGGATTTACAAATTTTCCCTGACTAGCCTTTGATATTCCTCAAAGATGTCCACATCAGCGGCCCTGCCCAAAGGGTCGAGCTCTAGAACATCATTTTTGTGCTGATCTAATAGGCTCTTGGCCCCAAAATCCTTATTTAATCTTGTTAACTCCGAGAAATACTTGGAATGAAAAATGGCCGGTACCCCTGCCCTTTCCGCATATTGGGTAGCAATAATTCCTTTTTTCCCACTTTTAAATTGATCGATCAGCCTGTTAAGAAATTCTGCGTCCATCAAAGGCTGATCGCACAACATGATTAAAATCCCATCATAACCATCTTCCATCTTGGTCAAATATTCGATTCCGAACGCCAAGGAACTCCCCAGGCCCGACTTCCAATTTGGATTTATGGCGCAATTAACTTCCGCCATTGAAATATTTGACTTGATGAAATCGGCATTCGCACCAAGGACTACCGTAACCTGCCCCTTTCTGGCTGCATTGGCTATCCTGATGGAATGCCCTAATAACGTTGTATTCTCCCAGGGCAATAGTTGCTTAGGCCGACCCATGCGGCTAGAAGCGCCCGCAGCTAGGATCAGGATGGCAATATTTTCTTTTGACGTATCCATCAGTTATGAATGCTCCCGGTTTTGTTCCTAAGTAAAATAGGGTTCTGATCCCGTACTACGGACAATATTTCGGATAGGATGGCCAGGGCAATTTCCTGGGGGGTCTCCGCACCAATGTTAAGTCCGGCCGGACCATAGATCTGCTCCATAAAATCCGGTCGAAGTTCAGGTTCATGTTCCATCAACTCGTTCAGGAGCCGTTCCCTCCTTCTGGCCGGCCCCAGCAGCCCCAAATAGGCAGGTCGCATCTCCTTAAGTGCAATAAGACATTTTAAATCCTTAACGTAACTGTGGTTCATTACTACGATCGCGGTACTTGAATCTATCCTGCCAAGTGGAAAATCTTCAGGAAGTAGTTCCATGAATTTAGCAACTCCCGGAAAATCCGAACTTCGTTTCCCTTCGGTAGCAGGAGTTGTTACAGTAACTTCCCAACCAAGCATGGTGGCCAGGGAACACAATTGCACGGCATCGTGCTCGGACCCAAAAACAAGGAGTTGGAAACAGGGTTCCATGACCTGATCAAAACGAAGCAATTCATCGCTCTTAGTATCTTGAACGGTTTCGACCTTTGGCCGCAAGGAATATTCCTCTCCCCCGAGGCTGAGAAAAGACCCCAAATCCGGATTCTCCCCATCCCCTTTTGCGAACCATGAAGAAACAGTGAAAGACAGCCTGTCTTGAAGGGTACGACTGAATGTTTTAAGAAGATGTTCGGTAGGCAGAAAAGGCTCGATCAAAATATAAAGTATGCCCTCGCACCCCAAACGGTACCGACCGTCATAGGTCATCATTTTGGGCGTACCCGAATTAAAAACACTGGCGGCCTGTTTCCTGACTTCCTTTTCCACACAGCCCCCGCTAACCGCACCCACCATATTACCATCTTCCAAAATGAGCATCCTAACCCCTGGCCTTCTATAGGAAGAACCTTCCAAAGCTACGACCGTGGCCAACACCGCCTTAAGTCCTTTCTTCTGGGCTTGTTTATAGGTCTCTACTATTTTTTTAAGTTCGTGGGTCATATCTATACTGTTTGAACCATCGTTATTGGGCAATGATCCCAACCTTGTCTATGAAAATGTATTGGCTTTAGGTTAATCGCAATACGCCATAGGCGAACCGCGGTTTGCAATTAAAATAAGGCGAGATTTAATCTTAAGAACCTATCGCCCCTAATAATTACAACAGAACCGTTATACCAAATTCCGCGTTGGAACAAAGGGTACTACCTCTCCAACCTCATAGGGAGATTCCCTTGGTGCCAAACGAATAAATCCGTCAGATTTGGCCAAACTCATTAGGTCGCCCGATCCGTTTTCGGCAATCAGGGAAGCCATCGACCTACCCCCCTCCCTGGTTGTTTTCACGCCCAGAAAAAGCGTCAATTCCCCTTTGGCCAATATGGTTTCCTTTAAAATTACATCAAATCCCAAGATAGGCAATCCCAAGGACTTCTTTAACCAATCCTTAAAATACACGTGATAATTGGCAAAGGTAGAAACCGGATTACCCGGGAAGGAAAAAATTACTGTACCTGTTACCTTGTGAAACCCGAACCAAAACGGCTTGCCCGGGCGTTGCAACACCCTGTGAAAAACTTTTTGCACACCCAGTTCTTCCAATACTTGTGGGATATAATCGTACTTCCCTTTGGAAACCCCGCCGCTCAATAGAAGAACATCGTTTTCATTAATCGCCTTTTTAAGCCCATGTCTCGTGTCTTCAAGATCGTCGTTTAGGTGGATTTGTTGCGGAGCTATTCCTTCTTCGGAGAGGGCTGCATATAGGGTCTGCATATTCGATTTTCGAATTTGATGCGGCAAAGGTGTTTCTGCTACATCTACCAATTCGTTCCCAGTCGAAATCAGGGTTATCCTCGGCAATTTTTTAACCAAAACCTGCGCAATTCCTACATCCGCCAAAACCCCTATTTCAGTGGCCGATATCTTCGTGTTTTGGTGAAGCACGGGTACACCTTGCCGTACATCGCTTCCACGAAAGTGAATGTTCTGGCCAAGAATCGGTTTTTTATTGAGGGTAGCAAGACCATTTGTAACGGTTATATCCTCGTACATCACAACCGTATCGGCACCTTTGGGAACCACTGCCCCCGTCATAATTTCCAAACAATTATTGCTATTGGACAATTCGACCCTAGGTGTTCCGGCCGGCACAACCCCTTCAACCTTCAATGGACTACCTTCTTTGACAAGGGCCGAAAACGCAATTGCTATTCCATCCTTTGTAGATCGGTCAAAAGGAGGAAAATCCCTATCGGCCTTGATGTCAACCGCCAAAACACGCCCCATGGCCTCCAAGAGATCCACGGCCTCCGTCCCGCAATCTTGGTGGAAATCCATTACTTTCCGATATGCTTCTTGATAGGGAATCATGCTATTTTAGGTTGTTTAAAACTTAAAAGTTATGGATCATTCATATGGACCAAATCCTTCAGTTCTAAAATTCCAATTTTCGGGTCTCTTTTCCAAGGTGATCCAAGAATTTCAATTCTTTGACCCCCTTTCCTACCGGAACGGACCTGCTGGATTGGGACTGAAAAGTATTTCCCCAATAAAACTCATGCATTTGAATTTTACCGTTTTCCAATTTCAATTCACATTTTACCTCGTTGGGTTTAAGTCGGATTACTTTGACGTCCTCAGTATTGGACCTATCCAATATTTTTAGGGCATCCTGATTTTGGGAGGCAATGATGAGCGATTTATCATCAGAAAGATCAAGGGAGACCAGGCTCTTGGCGTCCCCCGGCACGAAAAAGTTGCTTTCGTCCAAACCAAGCGCCGTAAATTCGCCATTGCCATTATTCCGTAGCGCCAGCCCTACCATGGCATCGGCCCTTCCCTGTTGCACTTCCATCCCAAAATCATTACCTACCAATAGGATATCCATATTGTTGTCATTGTCAAAATCCACTGGTAGAATACCAAAAACCGGTGCCATTTGTGCTTCCTTGGGCAGTGCGTGCATTTTAAGTTTCCCATTGCCCAAGTTTTCGATCCATGAAGTGCTCATCCAGTTGGCCGAAAGTACCGTGGCATTGTCCATAAGGCCGTTGGCAAACATTTCCGGTGCCGTGCTAGCTCCAAATGCCCCATAAGAATTGAACATTTTTCGAATACCCGAGAACTGTTTTACCACATCTTGCCATGGATGATAAAGGTATTCGTGCCTAACGCCGATGCTATCCCGTAAGTAATATGTAATAAGTGGATCTATAGACCCATTGTTGTCCAGATCCTTTGCATATAACCGCAACGGCTCCTCTTTGGTCCCTTGAAAATAATTGTTTTTACCATTGTTCCCGACAACATAATCGATATCGCCATCATTGTCAAAATCTGCAGCTGCCAAGCTGTTCCACCAACCCAGGTATTCTTCCAAACCGCTCGTTTGGGTGATTTCAATAAGGGACCCTTGCTTATTCTCGAAAACCCGGATAGGCATCCATTCCCCCACCAAAATCAAATCGGGCCATGAATCGCCATTAAAATCGGTCCACAATGCATCACTGATCATACCTGGATAGGCAAGTTCGGCAGACACTTCTTCCGTAGCATCCACGAAACGCGGGCCGCCCTCCTTGGTGCTATCGTTCCTCAAGATATAGGAACGGTCCGGTTTAGGATAGGACATAGGCAGTACCCTACTGCCAACAAACAGATCCAAATCTCCATCTTGGTCATAATCGGCCGCTTTTACGCAGGAACCGTTCGACGTAATATCCGGAATAGCACCGGCCATGCCTTGGACGAAATTTCCCTTTCCATCATTGATCAACAGCATATCCCTGTATAGATCACTTCCTGGATTGTACTGGGCGGAGCCTCGCACGATATAGAGGTCCAAATCCCCGTCATTATCCGCGTCAAATAGCAAGGTCCCTGCATCTTCCTCATGCAATTCGGCATTGTTCTTATACGCCACTTCGTTTTGCAGAAACTGGCCATTGGACTGCTGTAGAAACCACCGTTCCTTAAAACCACGGCTGGCCCCGACCAACATGTCGTCCAACCCATCAGCGTTAATGTCCCCTACGGCAAGGGAAGGTCCAAATTGTGAAAACTTGTGGGGCAATGTACGCTGAAAATTAAAATCAATAAAATCCTTGTCTTGATTCACATAGTCCAAGTTTCTATTTACCGAATCCATGGAAAATAGGGTATTTCCTTTAATGAACTTACCACCCGCCAAATTTTTGGTTCTCAGTATATCAAGATCTTCAGCTTTATAAGTAACCTTTATTTCTTGATCCCCTTCGGTTTTTCCAATTTTCTGAATACGGCCCCCGGGCCACGTAATCTTAATGGAATCAACATAAGTAGATTTTCCCAGACCGAAATGCAATGTATTTTCCGATTTGGAAAGATATCCCCGAGTTGACAAAACGGAATGAATTTGTTTGAGATTATTATAAAAAATCTCAGCAGTAGCCCCAAAAGCGGCGCTGTTCTGCACTGGCCCAGATAATTTCAACCTCAAGTAGTGATTGTCGCCGGAAATTTCATCATTTCTATTTTCCAATAATATCATGGGGTCGTTCAAATTATTTATGACCAGATCTAAATCCCCATCGTTATCCAAATCTCCGTATGCCGCCCCGTTGGAATAGGTCCCAAAATCTAATCCCCACTCTTTGGTGACATCTTTAAAGGTTAGATCCCCGTTATTCTTAAAAATAAAATTAGGGGTTTTTATTTCCGGGATTGCCTCAATCAGTTCCCGCTGACTGACCAAACTGTTTGCAGTAGATCTAAAATCACCAAAGTCGTGATCCATCACATCTCGCGGGAATCCATTGACCACAAAAAGATCGCTCCATCCGTCATTGTCAAAATCTGCAAAAAGGGAGGCCCAACTCCAATCCGTATCGGCGACACCAGCGTACATGCCTATGTCCGAAAAAATGGGCAAACCGGACTCTGGATTAGTCCCTAGATTTAGTTGTAAGGTATTCCTGGTATATTGCCGCTCGTAATCATATCGTTGAATTAGCATTTCCCTCTCATAACTACTTCCACCCTGAAACAATTTTTTACGCTTATTATAATAAGGTTGCATCTCAGTGGTGAAAAAATCCATCCGTCCATCGTTGTTCACATCAGAGACATCACTTCCCATGGCGGACAAGCTATAATGTTTAAAAATGCCCCTCGCTTTATTGGTGAACGTACCATCTTGATTGTTAATATAAATAAGATCGCTAGTCAGATAATCATTGGCGACATATATATCGAGCCAACCATCATCGTTAAAATCATTGATCAAAGAGCTATGGGTAAACCCGTTGTATCTAATATTAGCTTTTAGGGTGACATCCTTAAAATAGGGGTGGTCCAAACTATCGTTCTGGATATTCTCAAATAGTTTGTCCCTGCTCATCGCCATTTCATCCTCGGTAAGCAATCTAAAAACGCTAGGATTGATGCCTTCTATCTGATTCACGCCAATAAACAGATCCAAATCGCCATCGTTGTCATAATCGAAAAACTGTGCATGTGACGAATGACTGTCATCGCCAATACCATATTCCTCTCCCATTTCCTTAAAACTGGGGATTCCATCTGCATCGTTTCCTTGGTTGATGTACAAAAGGTTCTTGCGGTGCTTGGCCTCCTTCCTCAAGGTGTTGCACACATAAATATCCAACCTGCCATCGAGGTTCAGATCGACCATTGTGACACCAGCCGACCATAAAAGGGAATCCGGCTTTTGAATACCTGCCGAGGCAGAAATGTCAATAAACTTTAATTTTCCCTGGTTTAGAAACAACTTGTTCCCCACTTGGTTTCCCGCAAGAAAAAGATCCTCCAAGCCATCCCCATTGATATCACCAATGGCTACCCCCGCCCCATTATATACGAATTCGTTTACCAATATGTTCAACGAATCGCTCTCTGTAAGTTGGTTGGAAAAATTAAGTCCGGATTCGGAAGCCTCAACTTTTCTAAACTGGGTTTTCTCCTTGTTACATCCCCAAAACAACAAAGCTAAGGTCGATATAATAAGGGTTGTTTTAAGTGGTTTCATTATGTGCTAGTTAGTTTCTACAAATATCCATGAAGGCTATCAAAGAAGCAAAAAAAAGACTGCCTTTTACAGCAGTCTCTTCTAATTAATGTTTAGGTCACAACCACAATTGGTTTAGTAGCCAGGATTCTGTTTTAGAATATCCGAACCTTCCAAATCTATTTGCTGTTGAGGAATAGGATAGTACTCATTTTTACCGGCTGTAAACTTGGCACCACCAAACATGGTTACCAAAATCTTGCCTTCATGCTGTAAATATGCATTGAGCACCGAATCTGCAATTCCCCATCGTACCAAGTCAAAGAAACGGTAACCTTCACCAGAAAGTTCCAGCTTGCGCTCAAACCTCACTGCAGCGGTTGCGGAAGCCTTGGTAGCGAATTGGGAAGCAGGGTACGGTTCTATCTTATAGTTTGCCGCATTGGTATTGTCTGGATTCTTGACCCAATACTCGGATTTTGCGGCCCTTTCCCGTACCATATTTACGTATTCCATGGCTTTGGCCAAAGAACCCGCCTCTATCTCGGCCTCGGCGGCCATCAACAATACATCGGCATAACGGATAATCGTATAGTTCATTGTTGCATAGCCTCGGGTCCAAGAGCTACCGTCGGTAAACGTATTCTCTTGGGATTTGTAGTACACGTACTTTTTAGGCGAATAAGGACCTGCATAATCCTGCTTTCTGATCCAAGCCTTCCCTGGGTGGGGAATCCAATCCAAATAAGGGATACCTCTTCTTCCAATGGAAAAATCGATTCGTGGATCCAACAAACCTGCATCGGGGGTAAAGGGATCCGCAGACTCAACGTTATAGTCGGTCTTTAACTCGTTGGATGGATCGTTATAAGATCCGTCCAACATGGGAAGCCCATCGGCACCTACGCGGAAGGAATTGGCCATTTCAAAACTGGGCTGAAAGAACCCGCAACAGTTACCTGGACCGTCGAGACCCGTATTATAGGGATAGTTAAGGTCATCAAAATAGTTGGCGTTTTGAACATTACCGGTACCGTTGGCAGATTCCACATCCATAATGGCCTCAGAAGTAGCATTGTCATTTTCTGCATTGTAAATGGCCACATAATTATCATTTAAGGCATATTTTACCCCCTGATAGGTAACTCCATTGGCAATAACATTATCAAACCAAGTCTTGGCCTCGGCATATTTGTGCTGGTACAATTTGGATTTGCCCATATAGGCAGCAGCTGCCCATTTGTTTACCCTTCCAGCCTGACTTGGAGTTGGATTAAGGTTGTCATAAGCATATTGGAAGTCTGCATCTATCTTGTCCCAAACATCCGGAGTGTTGGGAATAGAACCCACCTCCGAGGCCGGGATGGTCTCATCGATATAGGGAATGCTGTTAAAATGCCGTTTAAGGTCAAAATAGAAATGGCCCCTTAACATCCTGGCCTCTGCGGAAATCTGCTTGGCATCGGCCTCGTTAACGTCGGTGGCCTGTGTCAAAAGATTCAGAACGGCATTACACCTACTGATACCTTCGTAACGGCCCCTCCATAGATTGTTCATATCCCCATCCAGAGCATTCATCTCAAAACGCTGTATAGGGTTGATGCTGGAATAGTCCCCAGGGTCGGTACCCTTGTTGGCGTCTCCACCAACTATAGAACCGGTAACCCAAGCATTCGGACCTTCAAAACGACTTCCAAATACTCCATTGACCGCAGAATAAGCCCCGATCAACGCTCCATCGATACCCTTTTTTGACGCCAATTGGGCATTGGAAAGAGAACCCGTAGGCGGCACCTCTAAAAAGTCGTCCTTACATGATACCCCTGCCAAGGTAAGGGCGATCAGGCAAACCGACATTTTCTTGAATTTATTTATTGTTTTCATCTGTTTATTTTTTTATAAGATAAGTTTTTTGTTTAAATCCTGATCATATTAGAATTTCAATTCCAAATCTATAGTGAAACTTGGAGTTGCGGGATAGTTCCCTACGTCTACCCCAAAATTGGTATCGGCACCACCACCGACGCTTGGATCAATACCGGAATAATTGGTTATGGTCCAAAGGTTGTTGGCAGCTACCCCCATTTTCAATCCTTTAACGTTCAAGCGATCGGTAAAAGGGGTATCAAAATCATAGCTCAAGGAGATACGTTGCAACCTTACAAAAGTAGCGTCTTCTACGTACCAAGAGTTACCAGCACCATTGGTACTTAGGTTGGAAGCGCTTTCCCAGATTGGGGCGGCAGCGTTGTTACCCAATTCCGGGGTCCAAGATTTAAAGGCTGCAACACCTTTGGCAGCACCCTCAAAACTACCGAAGAAATCGGTAAACCATTTTTGCTGGTTCCATACATCGTTCCCAAAAGATCCATACCAATAGGTCTCAAATTCCAGCTGCTTATATTTAAGATTCAAGGTTAGACCCCCCGTGTATGCAGGTACCGGACTTCCGAGAAAGGTACGGTCATCAGGGGTAATTACACCATCCCCATTAACGTCCTCGTACCTAAACCGGCCCAAGCCCTTACCGTCCTGTGCAGGAGCACTGTCCACCTCGGCTTGGGTATTAAAATAACCCATAACCTTGTATCCAAAGAAAGAGGAAAGGGAATGGCCCACGGCATTCCTATTGGTAGGGGAAATACCCCTATAATTACCCGCATCAAAGAAATCGAGCCCAGGAGTAAGGTAAGTAATCTCGTTGCTAAGGAAAGAGTTGTTCAACGTTACCTCAAAAGAAAAATCCTCGGTAAAATTGCCTCGGCCGACAATCTGGAAATCAACCCCATGGTTGTTCATAGTCGCTATGTTCACAGCTGGGGAAGCGGCCCATGTTCCAACAACCCCTGGAAGCTGTATGGTGTACAAGAGATCTTTGGTGTCTTTGTTCCACCAATCCAAAATCAAGTCCAAGTGGTTGTTAAAAAAGGAAGCGTCAAAACCTATGTTCAGGGTTTCACTGGTTTCCCATTTGGCATCCGGGTTTCCTATACGGCTTTGTGCATAACCAGGATCGGCACCGGTAGCCTGGCCTTGAATGGGATAATAAGTGGCCCCTTTATCTGACGCATAAAGTGAGTATTGGTTGTTGGGGTTTACGTTGTTGGAATTACCCATTTGCCCCCATCCTGCACGGACCTTAAGGTCACTAAACACCTTTTGGTTCTGCATAAAGGATTCTGCAATGACCCTCCAGGCCACGGAAGCAGCAGGGAATACCCCATATCGGTTATTTGACCCAAAACGGGAGGAACCATCCCTACGGACAACCCCTGTAACATAATAACGCTCGTCAAAATTATAATCCAGTTTCCCAAAGAGGGAGTAAAAATTTACCCCGCTGTACAGACCACTGTTAACCTGTGGGCTATCTACGTTGTTCAACGTTACATAATCGGTGTCCATGGAGAAGGGATTGATCCCAGAACCAGAAATATTTCTTCCATTGCCGGTATTTAAAGCCTCCATACCGCCCAAAACTTTGACCTTGTGAACGCCGAACAATTTTTCATAGGTAGCGGTATTGGTAAATACCCATTGGAAATTGTATCCACTGCCCTCGCTAAAACTATCGCTAGCCTGGGGCTCGGAATCTCCTAAATACTTGTAGTTGTAGTCCGTATAGTAATAACTATTGTACTGCATACCCAGACTTGATCGAAGGGTAAGTCCATCGATAGGCTTTAACAACAAATACATATTACCGAACAGGTTGATATTGAAATTGGTATCGTTTCCACGGTCGTAATCCAAAACCCTTACCGGGTTACGGGGGTTGTTAAACCCGGCCGCCTTGGTACTCGCATAGCTACCAAACTCATCCCGCACAGGAATAATGGTAGGCATACGGAAAGCGGACAACAAGGTAGATTCGTCATCTGCAACACCTATTCCACCCTGGCCACCTTCAATACCTTTCGCGGAACGATAAGTAGCCTGGAAGTTCTCCCCAATGGCCAACCATGGCCTTAAATCCCATTCGGAATTGGCACGGATGGTATACCTTGTAAAACTATTTCCAATGGTAACCCCATCTTGGCTCTGGGCACCCAATCCAATAAAGAAACGTCCAGCTTCAGTACCACCATTAAAGTTAAGGGATATCCTATTCAAGGGGGCAACCCTGGTAATCTCCTTATACCAGTTGGTGCCATGTAGATTTGGTTTGATCAAAAAGGTATTCAGGGGATCTCTTTCGTAGTCGGCCTGAATCTTGGCCATATCCACTGATCCCACTACCCCACTGGCTCCATCGGCGTACAGATAATCCGGAAAGCGTGGGTTTGGCCCAGGTCCATACTGGGGATGGGTATATTGGACCGGTGTTCCCGTCGCGGCCGCGTTGTTGCGGTAGGCCTGAAAGGTCCAATCCGCCATATCCTGTGGATTCAACATATCTGGCGCCCCTCCAACATTGGGATCGGTAACCCCACTGTTAATGGTCAAGGTCATTTCAGTTTTTTGTTTTGCCCGAGCTCCCTGTTTAGTTGTATAAACCACCACTCCGTTTGCAGCCCTGGCTCCATAGATAGAAGCGGCGGCGGCATCCTTAAGGACCGTGGTATTGTCAATATCGGCAGGGTTAAGGAAATCCGTAGAGGTTACCGGCACCCCATCCACAATATAAAGGGGTTCGTTACCGCCAAAGGCGCCAAATCCACGAATCCTTATCTGGCTGGTAGATCCAGGCTGCCCATTGGTGATAACCGTAATCCCGGCTACCCTACCTTGTAAGGATTGCTCGATGTTTGCACTGGGAATAGCGGCTATATCTTCTGCCTTTACGGTAGAGATAGCACCAGTGGTCTCCCTTTTGGTCTCCGTAGAATAACCCGTTACGATTACCTCGGAGAGCTGGGCCGCATCTTCCAACATGGTGACAATGATTTCTGTCTTGCTACCTACGGCCACTTCCTGTTTTATAAAACCGATGTAGCTGAACACCAAGGTAGCTCCTGGTTCTACCTGTATGGAGAAATTACCGTCAAAATCGGTTTGGGTACCGTTGGTGGTACCTTTTACCAAAACGTTGGCTCCTGGCAGGGGAGCCCCATCTGAATCAATAACCGTACCCGTTACGGTCGATTGCACGGTTACTACCGCATTGGTCCCTTCATAATTTGAAGTTGTGTTGGCCATGGCCAATTGTGCTCCAAAACAAAGCAAGCATGATAAAGCCTTTGCTGCAAGGGAGGGGGACAATCGTCCCCAACTCTTAGGCTTTAACGAATGATAATCACTTTTTTGAATCATAATCATTAATTGTTTAGTTAGTTTTAATAGAGTTTTTTTTTGACTTTTTAACATAAAAAAATTACCCTGCGGATTATCAAGGCAAGCCTTTTGGTCTTAAAATCGTGTTAATATTAGTAAATATATTTTAAAGTATTGCCAAATTCCAAAAATTTTACGAATTGATTTTACATTCAAAAGCCACATAAACGCTGCCCATAGAGGGAAAACGGTAGGTTAGTATGTTATAATTATAACAAAAGAGAATTGATTCGAAATTTTACACGTCCATGCTTTCCTACAGGGGCGCATATTAATTCGCCTGTCAATTTTTGCATACATCAAAAAGTTCATCAATAATCCTAATCTTACCTTTTGCTTTGTAGAAATCCATGTGGCAAACCATTGGTTGAAGATTACAGATGAGGGTTATATTATGTTTTAAAAGATGATGGCTTTCGAATGGTTCCAAGAAGAAACCCAACTCATACTAGTCAAGGTGCATTGTATTGCGATCTCTTGTGGCAACAGTAAAAGGCAATTTAGAAGTAAAAAACTTTTATTTCCAAGACCTAGGAAACAAAAAAGTCCCGATTCCATTTGAAATCGGGACTTATAATAAAAACTTTGTTGGCCTACTAGGACTCCCTTCGACTTCGCTCAGGATAACCTTCTCGTCCTAAATTCCCAGAATAACCAAAAAGTCCCGATTCCATTTGAAATCGGGACTTATAATAAAAACTTTGTTGGCCTACTAGGACTCCCTTCGACTTCGCTCAGGATAAACTTCTCGTCCTACATTCCCAGAATAACCAAAAAGTCCCGATTCCATTTGAAATCGGGACATATAATAAAAACTTTGTTGGCCTACTAGGACTCGAACTTACAAATTTATGGTTTAATTTAATCTTATTTAATTGGTTATGAGCATTTTATAAAAATCATAAAACCATATAGGACCATATAAATACAAGTAAAACCACCATTTGTTGTACCTATGTTGTACCTGGAATTTGTATCTTTATCCAACTAGCACAGAAAATCATGGCGACAATCAACGTAATATTAAGAAAAAAAAGTAATAAACAAGGGCTTTTTCCCATTACTGTGCGCATCACTAAAGACAGAAAATCAACTTTTTTATATACAGGCCAATATCTCGACCCTAAATATTGGGACGAATCTAAACAGCGAGTTAAAAAATCACACCCAAACTCTGCCCGATTAAATAATCTTATTGCAAGCAGGCAAGCCGAAGCAAATGAAATTTTACTGGATACTACGGCAAAAGACGGCGATCATTTTTCCATAGGAGAACTTAAAACCCAATTGACCATTACATATACAGGACATTCCTTTTTCGATTATGCCGAAAAGCACTTCAAACAACTCGAAGAAAGCAAGAAGTTTTCTCGGATCGATAGTGAACGCCCACTGCTCAATCGCATCAAAGACTACGTAGGCGGAAAATCCCTAAACTTTGATCAGATAACTGTTACATTTCTTCGTGGCCTCCAAAGTCACTTAAGAGCTCTTGGAACACTTGGAGACCGGAGTATTGCCAATATTCTTATGTTCATCCGCACCCTATATAATAGAGCTATTCAAGAAAAACTGATAAAACAGGAATTTTATCCATTTGGGTCGGAAAAAGGCAAAGTTAGAATCAGGATACCGCAATCTGTCAAAATTGGGTTATCGGAAGAAGAAATTTCCCGTATTGCAAATCTTGACCTTTCCGAGCATGGACCACAAAATCATGCGAGAAATGTTTGGATGTTTAGCTTTTACTTGGCAGGAATGCGAATTGGTGATGTTTTAAAAATACGATGGAGCGATATTCATGAAGGACGGCTGTATTATCGTATGAACAAAAACAGCAAGGTAATCTCCTTAAAAATATCGGATAAGCTTCAGGAAATCATTAATAATTATGCAGACCCAAATCTTAACGTTAATGAGTTTATCTTCCCAGAATTAAGAGGTATCGAACCTGACAATTTCGATAGAATGTTGCGAAGCACAAAAAATGCAACTTTAAAATTCAATAAGTATTTAAAGCTAATTGCTGGAAAGGCGAAGATTGACAAGAAAATCACTATGCATATTGCGCGGCATTCCTTTGGCAATATTGCAGGGGATAAAATTCACCCGCTAATGCTTCAAAAACTATATCGACATAGTGATCTAAAAACAACAATAAACTACCAAGCTAATTTTATTCATAAAGAAGCCGACGAGGCACTAGATGCTGTTATAAATTTTTAATTTTCCTGTATCGGTCTCTTGGTAATATCACCTGCGGAATAACAAAACCCGTTTCTCTTCTTTCCCCTATCCACAGAAAAGCGCCCGTGAGGGTGCAAAATTCCAGTTGGGATCCATTCTTCTAAATCCTATATCGAAAGACCCCTGCCCTTGTACTTGGACCAGTCCGTCATCTCGTCCTTGAAGCCGTTGAAGGCTTCTTCCTCTTTGTGGATTCTGCTGGCAAACAGATTGCCCAGGGCATAGATTCCCCTTCTTAGAAAGCGTCCGTGTTCTGCATCGATGCGTTTTTTGGAAACAGCGACCAACGCCTCCTTGAACCCGTTCCCCATGTGATGTTCCATTATCTGTAACGGGAGGTTCGGCGTAACTCCCTCTAAAATATACAAGTAGGCCGCCTTCCGATATTGCCCCCGCTCCATCAGATGGGCGGACCATAACCTTTTCAAATTGTCCTGCCCGTCGGTTTTGATATCGGCCAAAGTTTCTGTCTGATCATACAAGATCTTGTTCAGGCCGTTCGTTGATTCCAGATAGGCCTGCGTTCTCTTTGGAAGCGGAACGTATACCGGCTCCTTGGAATATATCGAAGCGATGCACAGCTTTTCTTCCCTTCTTATAAAATGGAAGCCTTTGGCATTGAAGAACTGCATGTAGTCCTTCGGGGATTTCTCGAAGGGTACGTGCATCCGCTCCGCATATCTACAGTAGGTCTTCAGGACCAGCTTGTCAAACCGCTGTCTGTATTTTGGGTCCATTGCACTATAGAAGCTCGGGAACATCAACGGCAGGAATATCGCGGTCGGGCTTGGTTTGATCTCTTTTGCCGTTCTGTCGTTCAAGAGTCCGTCCAATACCTTTTCGTTCTCCTTTATAAAGCCCGGGGAGGCATAAAAATCGATTTTGTTTGGTATTGATACATGGCCAATATCCAAGTTGACCTTGTGCCTGTTGGAGTTTGCGTAGGTCAGGGTGCCGTTGTCGTATCTGGTGCCAAGGCTTTGGATAAGTTCATGCAGGACTCCCGTTTGTTTTGTGGGTTCTAATAGCTGTTTTTCGATTACTTGTTTTATAAGCTCCGCCTTTTCATTTAGTTTCTGTTCTTCCTTTATCGATTCTGTAACGTAAAGCTTGTCATTTACTATGTCGAACTGGGACCGTATCAGGTCGCCCAGTTTTTCCTTGTCGCCGTGCATATATTTTTGGAGGAACCTAGATCGTTCCGACTTCGCCATTTCCCTCACTATGGACATTATTGGCATCCTCTCGATATGTTCCGAGTAAAGGGTCTTGTTCCTTGTTGCTTGATAGGTATTATGGTAGGCTTCCCTGATGCAACGTTGCATTTCCAGCTGCAGCTGTAGGCTCTCTTCATGCATCCGGGTATATTCGCTCTCGAACAGCTCTTGGTTTTCCAGTATTCCGATATCCTCCGCTATTTCCTTGCTCCTTAGGACATATCCCGATTTGTCATAGATGGTAAAGTCCACGGCTTTTCCATGTTCATTGTATTCTAGCCTGCAGTCCAAGTTTTGGTGCAATCCTAGGATATCGGGAAGGTCTTTGGGGTCTATTGCCCTGAAGAGGCTGTAGGTTGTCCTTAGTTGTTTTTCCAACCGTTTCTTGGCCATGGGCAACAGTTTTGATTTTTGGTTTAGCTCGAACATCTTTTGCAGTTTTGGTCCGCTCAGTTGTGGATGGACGGTATACCCGTTGATAAACCTCGACCGGTAGCCGTTCTTTATTTCGATGCCGAACGATACGCCCAGCCTGCCATTGTGGTTCACGGTTTTTACCTGGATATGGTGCGGTCTTAATAGTTCGGCCAATTCCTTAAAGCTCCTTACCCTATACTTCTGGATGGCGTTGTTTGTTATGTCCTGTATATAGAACCGGACCCCGTTGGTGTCCTCGTTCTTGAATTCCGGCATTTCGTATTGTGGGAGTTCCTTTTCTTGTCGTGTTTCTGGGGATGGGGTAAGGCCGAACTTCCTTTCCAGGTATTTCTGGGTGGAGATGTTCCTTCGGTAGCTGTTGAAGGTTCCGAGCACCTTTCCGGATTCGTCCACATTGGTGGTTATGATATGGACATGCTCGTGCTTGGTATCGGTGTGCCGTACCGTTACGTAGGGCTGTTCCCCATAGCCCATGTGTTCCATGTATTCATTGGAGACCTCATGGAAGGTCCTGTCATCAAGGTGTTCGCCACGGGGAAGGTTCAGGGTGATATGGGCATAGCGGTTCTTTGTGGCGTTGCGCTGTCCCTGGAAATGGAGCACGCTGGCGAAGAACTTTTTCGATATGTCCTGGGAGTACATGTTGCCATATCCGAGAATGCGCATGCCCTCCTTGCCGAACACATAGTTCAGTACGCCCTGGCAGCTTTCCCGATATAGTATCCTTCCGATCATCCCGTTTGTCCTTCCAATGTGATTTCGATAAGTTCGTGCAGTAGCCCGTTGGTCCTTAGTATCTCTTCCGTCAGACTGCTGTTCGGGCTTCTCCGGTTCTTGTAGTGCGCCAGTTTTACCAGTTGGTTGATGTTCCTGCCGATCCTGTTGATATGGTATGCCAGATCGGAGGTGTCCGGTAGTCGGTCCTTTTCTTCCGATCCCGTGCGCAGGACCAATCTTCTCAAGAGTGGGCTTATGGTTCCCCTTTCTGAAATATCAAGGTTGTAGGATCCCGCAATTTTCTTCAGCCTTTCATATTCCGCATCGTTGAAACGGAGCATTACGTTGTGGTACCGCTTCCTGTTCCCCAATCGTTTTCGTCCCCTTTTCCCTTGTTCCATTCCCTGCGTTTTTTTAGGTCAAACACTTCGTCAGAAGTAGGCAATTCTAAGTTACTTAGAATACAACTTGCTATCCGTCAAAACGGATAATTACATATAAATATAGAAAATGATTTTCGGTTATAATAATCTTATTATCAGTATTTTACGTGTCAAAACCATATAGGGCCATATAAGGCCATATGGGACCAAACAGCATTTTTAAATGGTCTTATTTGGTCTTGAAAAAATGCCGGGGAAACATAAAAAAAGTGGATTATTGTGGTTAGGGGAAAGAAGAGCAAGGGGTTTTTCTCCCCTTGGGCTTCGGCGCGGCACCGAGGGGGCGGGAAGATCCGGAGCGGAGGGGCTTCCTTTTTGGGCGGTGCAACCTATCCGGAATTGGAGGATCGGAGGGGAGGGTTTTCCCGCTCCCGCAGGGGCTTGGGGTTTTATATCGTTTTCCAAGCTGGCACCATCTCTCAGAACTAGGTTGAAGATTGTCAAATATCATAAATCGCAATAATTCCGGTCAAAGGAAAAAGAAATACATATTTAGTATATTTCCACTCCCATTATCCATAAAATATTTATTATCAATGCTTTAAAAACATATAATTATATATTTAATTAATTAAATATATAATTATCCCTAGAGGTGTAGATTCAGCGAAAATTGGCTTATGTGCGTAGGGAAAAGAAAGGACAAGGGGTTTTTCTCCCTCTGTGCTTTGGCGCGGCACCGAGGGGGCGGGGAAATCCGAAGGGAAGGGCTTACCTATCGAGCGGTGGAACCTGTCCGGAAAGGTGGACTGGAGTGGAGGGCTTTCCTACTTCCTATGCTCGGAGTAATATGATATCGAATCAACCAAAAACAAACCCTTAATCTCGCCTTACATTTCTACATCCTTTAATCCATGGTTAGAATTTATTATTTACAAAATTATGATTAGCCTTGTTCGCTGGAATAGTTGCGTTTGTTTATCAAAATCAGCAAGTCCTTTGTTCTCTAACCTAATGAACTCAAAATGTTCACTAAAATACAAATGTCCAATATGCCGAAGGATGCAGGACGCAAAACTTTAACAACCAATTGAAATAAAGCATATTACAAATTATAACATATCTATATTGGATTGGATTTTCATGCCAATTTGGTAAAAATTAAATTCAATTGAGCAGGATGTTTAAATAGCGCTACAACATTCATCATTTTTAGGAAAAAGGCATTTCAAGTTCCTTCTCTAAACTAAACTAAATAAATACCCCCAAAGTAGACCATGCAAACCTTTGCATAATATTTATAACCCTAATATTTCCACAATCATTAATTTATCGTTGTTTTGAATGAAACAACATTTTCAAATGATAAAAATGACGAAGTCGGACTATTAAAGAAAATGGTGGACTAAACACATGATTCAATAAAATATACCAAATAATTCACGCATTTATTCTCCATGGGCATACAAGGAAAATTACATATATTGATAATAATTGTTATCCTTTTATTATCGAACTCCTGTTCTCCTGAGAAGACAAAAACAATAGAGGGGCTTCAAATTGCGGTACTATCGGATATACACTTACAAGATGTGTATGGACAATTTCGGGACAATGACTACCGGGGCATAAAGAATCCTGAGAATGGAAAATATACACTTATAAGGACCATGGGAAGTCAATTACGTTCCACTAGGATCTTCAACGAAAATTATTTTGCGTTCCTGGCCGCCCTTGACAATGTGGCACAAAGAAATATAAAGTTGGTCATTGTTCCAGGAGATTTCTCGGATGACGGACAGACGGTCCATGTTCGAGGTCTAACGAAAATTTTGGAGGACTATTCAAAAAACTATGGGATCACCTTTTTTCTAACTGATGGGAACCACGATGTAGTACAACCATTCGGGAGGGAAAGCGGAAAAAATGATTTTTTGGGCAATGGCGGAAAGCCCCAACCCATTATGAGTACCGAAGGATTATATAAATTTAATCCAAATTCGGAAAATCCAGTCGTAATAACGCAGGATATCAAAAATTTGGGATATTCAAAAATTACGGGAATACTCGGGAATTTTGGTTTTTTTCCAAAGAAGGATTATATCTACTGGGAAACTCCATTTTCCAAATACGATTATGATTCCTATAATTTTAAGGAGGCAAAAGAATCGGCACTCTTAGAGAATCGAAGCTATACTATTCCCAGCAATGGCATTCCAATTCCTGACATCAGCTATCTGGTAGAACCGGTGAATGGGCTTTGGTTATTGGCGCTTGACGGAAACACCTATCTTAAAAAGGAAGATTCCAATGGCAAAACCACTTATATAAATGACGGTACAGGGTACAACAACGTTATAAAATATAGACAATACCTTATTGAATGGGTGGCTAAAGTTGCCAAGGAAGCTAAACGAAGGGAAAAGAAATTGATTGCTTTTAGCCATTACCCAATGGTTGATTTTAATGATGGTGCATCCGAACAAATAAATAATCTGACCATTGGAGAAAAACTTCAAATACATCGTGTTCCCCATGAAGAGGTAGCGCGCATTTTTGCGGATGCCGGCCTAAACATTCATTTTGGGGGACACATGCATATAAACGACACAGGTGTAAGGACCACAGAAAGAGGAAATACCTTGGTAAATATTCAAGTGCCTTCATTGGCCGCATATCTGCCCGCGTATAAAATACTCACCATTAAGAAAAACAACATAGTGGATCTTCAAACTGTGGTAATAGATTCCGTTTCCCATTTCGACGGATTTTTTGACCTTTATAATCAGGAATATAAATATTTGGATAGTATCAGGGACGGCACTATATGGAACAGGGAGATTCTAACTTCCAATAACTATCATGAATTTACGGATTGGCATTTAAAGGAATTGGTAAGGTTGCGCTTTTTACAAAAGGAATGGCCCATCGATTTTAAAGATTTTATGTTATCAATTTCAGGGGATGAGCTTTTAGCGCTATCTCAGACCAACCACAGCCTAACTCTAAAAGAATTGCTTAAAAAATTGCGCGGCGATTCTGAAAAATCTTCGATATATTGGGAAAAAGCAATTAATCAGGCTAAGGAAAACAACTTGTCCATTCAGAAATTCAGGAGTTGGTCCGGATTCGACGTCTTCTTTGACCTTTATCGCCTAAGAAGTGCAGACCAACTTGCCTTTCCGGATATTGGACAAGAAAAATTGGCAGAATATCAGTTGATCATAAATTCCTTCCTAACAATCAAGGAATCCATGGATGACAATGATGGTATGAAAACGGACATTATTGAATTGATGTCAATATTGCACAAATTCTTAAACGGGGCACCATCTGATCATTTTGAATTTAACTTGGATACCGGAGAAATTTTTACGTTAAAAAATGGAGATCGCCAGAAATACAATAATTATGAAGAGCAGGAAAAAAAACATTTATAAAATTACGTTTTATTCCGTATTTATTCTTTCAATAGGACTTCAATTGCTACGAGCCCAGGGAAAAATGGCCGTGGATCATGTAAACCCCTTAATTGGAACTTCGGCTCTGGGCTTTAGTGAGGGAAAAGATGGTGGGGGAACCATGCCTTGTGTGGGTACTCCTTTTGCCATGACCAATTTTGTAGCCCAAACCAGGGAGAACAAGATTAGTGAGATGCCCTATGTATTTGAAGATACTTCTGTTAAGGGTTTTATGGCCACCCATCAGCCAACCGTTTGGATGGGAGATTATGGATATGTAAGCGTAATGCCACAAATAGGAAAATTAAAGCTCTTGCCCAATGATCGAGCATTACCCTTTTCCCACAAGAACGAAGAATCCAAATCATACTATTATTCTGTAACCATGGATAGCGGACCAAAACAGATAAAAGGAGAAATAGCTGCTGCTTCCCGTTGCGGAATATTCCAATTTACGTTCCCAGAGTCCGAGGAATCACATATAATTATCCAAGGAATAAACATCACCGAAAACAAAAAAGATTTTCAGGGCAAACTGCAAATCGATGCGGAGAAAAAAGAAATCACAGGTTATAACCCCGAACGGATGTCTTCCCATCTTGGTCCACCACTTGCCAACTTTAAAGGTTACTATGTTATACAGTTCGATAAGCCGTTCGAATCCTTTGGAACCTGGAACTCTTTTCGGAATGAGCCGCAAATTACTAAAATGGGCAAAACACAGATCGGTGCACGGATGGGTGCATACATCAGCTTTAAAACTAAAAAAAATGAAATGGTACGGGTAAAAATCGCCACCTCGTTTATTAGTCTGGAACAAGCACTAAAAAACCTATCCATGGAAATACCAGATTGGGATTTTGACGGCACCGTTAAGAAAACTCGTGATATCTGGCAGGAAAATTTAAGTCGGATAGCAGTCAAAGGTGCCTCCGACAATCAAAAGACCATTTTCTATACCGCTCTTTTCCATACCATGTTGTTCCCTAGGGAATTTTCCGAATATGGGCAATACTACAGTCCCTTTGACGATAAAGTCCATGAAGGTGTATCTTATAATGACTATTCCCTATGGGATACATTTAGGGCATTGCATCCTTTGCTGCATTTTACCCAGCCGGAACGCGTCGGACCCATGATACAATCCCTGTTACAGATGTATAAAGAAGGGGGTTGGCTGCCCAAGTGGCCCAACCCTACCTACACCAATATAATGGTTGGGACACATGCCGATGCCGTTATTGCGGATGCATATATGAAAGGATTTAGGGATTATGATGTCGATCTTGCCTATGAAGCTATCCGAAAGGATGCATTTGAGCCCCCCGTACGAGATACGGAAAAGGACTGGGGTGATCGGGACGAAGGAGTATTATACGAAGCTAGAGGTGGACTAACCTATTATCATTCCCTAGGATATGTGGCCGCGGACCGGACTAGGGAATCCGTGACCCGTACTATTGAATTTGGCATCGACGACTATTCTATAGCACAAATGGCCAATGATTTGGGTAAAACCGATGACTATAAAAGACTGATGGTCTGGAGCAAGAACTACAAGAATCTATATAACCCAAAAACGGAATTTCTAAACGCTCGCATTTTTAATGGGGATTGGCATCCCAATTCGCAGGAAGGATTTACCGAAGGTGGCCGTTGGACCTATCTTTTTGGGGCCATGCACGATATACCCGGCATGATCAAACTTTTTGGGGGCAAAGAGAAATTTGCTCAAAAATTAAACGAAAATTTCGATGACAACCACTATCGCCATGATAATGAGCCAGGCCACCACTATGCCTATTTATTCGATTATTGCGGCCAACCATGGAAGACTCAGGCACTTATCCGTAAGCATACTTCTGAAGAAAATTACAGAAACAGCCCATTGGGCATCAATGGAAACGATGATTGTGGACAAATGTCCGCTTGGTATGTTTTTGGGGTAATGGGATTCTATCCCGTAACCCCAGGTACAGAAATTTATGCGATTGGTGCACCACAATTTCCTGAACTTAATCTAAATTTATCAAAAGACGGAAGCTCTAAATCGTTTAGAATTATTGCAAATAACCTGTCGGATGAAAATAAATATATTCAATCCGTAACATTGGATGGAATTCCTTTAAACGAACCCTTTATATCCTTTGATCAAATAATGAACGCCAAAGACCTTGTATTCGTAATGGGAGCACAGCCCAATTATAATGCGTTCAAAAACAAGTAAAACGAACTCGCTCCTAACTTCTCATAATATAGTGACTGGCAGTGAATCAGTAAACCAAGGTTCTTGCCATAAAATTGGAGAAACCATAACTTGTAATTGTGAAACGTTTAGTCATTTAACGAAATCTCTATTTTCCTTTAGTTAATCAATTTCGTGTAGACCTAGGGTTTAACTTTCATCCCCAGATTGACTTCCTCAATCTTTACAGGTCGTTTTTCCTTTAGGGACCTTATTGCGGCCAATCCTATTTGAAGCGATGACAGACCATCTGTTCCATCTACCGAAACGGGCTGCCCATTGATTAAGCTTTTTACATATTCCAACATTTCCATCTTATAGGCCGTTGCATATCTTTCCAAGAAAAAATGTAATGGCAAAGCAGCCTCTATCCCCTTACGGGTATACAATCTATGTGAATCGTGGAAATTGTTATTGGCCTGGACCATGCCTTTGGAACCAAATACTTCGATCCGTTGATCATACCCATAAGCCGCCTCCCTACTATTGTCTATAACCGCCATGGTACCGTCCGTATAGGTTAATATTACAACCGCAGTATCAATATCTCCCGCCTCACCAATGGCGGGGTCCGTTAAAACTGCTCCCTTGGCAAAAACTTCGACTACTTCCTTGCCTACCACAAAGCGGGCCATATCAAAATCATGGATAGTCATATCCAAAAACAAACCCCCGGATTGTTCAATGTAACTGATAGGTGGGGCTCCTGGATCACGACTTGTAATTTTCACTAAATGGGGATCTCCTACCGCTCCTTCTTTAACCAGTTCGTGTACCTTCTTAAATTCCTTGTCAAATCTACGGTTAAAGCCCAACATTAGTTTTACACCGCTTTCTTCTACAACATTTAGAACTTCCAATACCCTCTCTTGGGATAGGTCCAAAGGCTTCTCACAAAAGATATGCTTGCCCGCCAAAGCGGCTATTTCCACATAATCTGCATGGGTGGTAGTTGGGGAGCATATTACAATGGCGCTAAACTCATCCATCGCCATCAAATCCTCATAGGACGATGCAATAAACGGAATATTTTTGTTTTTGGCATAACTCCTACATTCCTCTGAGGGATCCATAATGGCAACCACCTCAACTTCCTCCATTTGAAGCATGTTGTCCAAGTGTATCTTCCCTATTCTGCCCAAGCCGGCAACGGCAAATTTAATCTTTGTCATATTTTCAGATAAATTAAAGTCCTAATGTTTTAATATATTCCCTGTTGGCCTTGGCACAATCCTTTGGATTCCCCATTCCCGGCAAAATGTCCTGTTCGACTACAATCCAATCATTATATTGCATGTCAATAAGCAATTTTGTAATGGTTTTAAAATCCACGCTCCCTTTACCAAGCTCACAGAATACCCCTCTCTTTATAGCATCAAAATAATCCCCATTTGCCTCACGGGATAACCGGGCAGCCTCTGGACTGTAATCTTTAAAATGGACATGCCAAATTCTATTCCCATATTTTTTTAAGGCTTCTACGGGATTTCCTCCCCCAAAGGCATAATGCCCCATATCCAGGCACAATCCCAATAATTCGGGATTTGTCATGTTCAATAGCTTATCGATTTCTGTAGGAGTTTCTACGTAACCAGCACAGTGGTGATGGAATACGGTCTTTAAACCGTAGGTGTCCTTGACGGCTTTGGCAATCCTTTCAGCACCGAGCGCGTACACTTTCCATTGTTCTTCCGAGAGGCTCATATCGGGGGTTATTCTACCTGCATTCTTGGTACGCTCCGTTATGGAACCATTGTCATCGGCCAATACGATGAAAGCATTTATATAGCCTGCGTTGTACATGAGCTTGGCTACCCTTAAAGCAGAATCGATGCCTCCCTCATGCTTGGTTCTGTCCGCCAAGCCTACGGGAACGAATGCCCCCAATAATACTATTTCCCTTTTATCCAATTCGGCCCTTAACAAGTCCGGATCTGTCGGCATGTAGCCCCAATCCCCTAGTTCGGTCCCTATATATCCTGTTTCCTTAATTTCATCCAATACCTGCCCAAAACCTATTTCTTCTGATTTTTCTTCCAAATCAAATTCTAGGGCGCCCCATGAGCATGGTGCATTTGCGATTTTTATCATTCTTTTGCCTTTATTAAAATTTTCGAGACCATATGTTCGGCCATCTTTCAATAATTACTTTGGTCTGGGTAAAAAACTCGATAGCGTGTTTGCCCTGGCCGTGTAGATCTCCAAAAAAACTATCCTTCCAGCCACTAAATGGGAACTGAGCCATGGGTGCCGCGACACCAATATTTATGCCTATGTTACCCGCATCGGCCTCGTTCCTGAATTTTCGGGCATTTGCACCGCTTCCTGTAAAAAGACATGCCATGTTTCCATAGTTTCCGCTGTTTACAAATTGCAGGGCCTCGTCTATATTCTTCATGGATATTAAACTCATAACCGGCCCAAAGATCTCCGTGCGAATAATCTCCTTGTCCAAGGCCACATTTTCCAAAATAGTGGGTTTTATAAAGTTTCCCTTTTCAAACCCGGAAATGGAAGTATTCCGGCCATCTAATAATATCTTGGCCCCTTCATCGATCCCCATTTGTATCAGACCTTCAATCCTTTGCTTGCTTTGAGGAGTAATGACTGGTCCCATTTGAGCATCCTTGTCCATCCCATAACCCGTAGTCCTGGACTTAACGGTCTCATAGATGGCTTCCTTGATCTGTCTTTTCTGGTCATCTACTGTAATGATCGTGGAGGCCGCCAAACACCGTTGTCCGGCACAACCATAGACCGAATCTGCTATAATCTTCGAAGTCATTTCCAAATCTGCATCGGGCAGGACCACCACTGGATTTTTCGCCCCTCCTTGGGCCTGTACCCTTTTTCCATTGGCGGTGCCTTTGGAATAAATATATCGTGCCACCGGGGTACTCCCCACAAAACTGATTGCCTTGATCGTCGGATGCTCTAAAATGGCATCTACCGCTTCCTTCCCCCCATGGACCAAACTGACCAGTCCTTTCGGGATATCCAATTGATCGATGAGCTCAAAGATCTTCATCATGGACAAGGGCACCTTCTCCGAGGGCTTAACGATAAATGCATTTCCAGTCGCGATCGCATAGGGCAAAAACCAAAAAACGATCATACTAGGGAAGTTGAAAGGCGTGATACAAGCGGCCACTCCAAGGGGTTGTCTAATCATCATCTCGTCCACGCCCGTTGCGATATCTTCAATCACATCACCCGCCATGAGCATAGGAGTACCGCAGGCCACCTCGATATTCTCAATAGCCCTTTGGATCTCACCCACAGACTCGCCATACGTCTTACCGCATTCATTGGTAATAATCTCGGCAAGGGCCTCTGTATTATCTTCCATTAATGTTTTTAACCTGTACAGGGTTTGGGCCCTTTTAATTACCGGTACCTTGCTCCATTCCTTGTAAGCGACGGATGCGGCCTTGACGGCCATTTCCACATCCTTTACAGAATCCTTGCCAGCGGGGACCTTGGCTAAAACCTCCTGGTTGGCCGGGTTTACAACATCCACTGTTTTCTGCGATGCACTTGCGGTCCAAATGCCATCGATATAATTTTTTAAAATATCCATAATCTTAAATTATTTAATGCTCCTGATTAATTTAATTACGTTCCTTAACTATTATTCCATAGTAACACATAAATGAGTACCGTAGTGGCGCACAGCCCAATTGAAACTGGCATGGTATATTTCCAAGCCATCAAGTTGACGGCACCCACATCAGTTATTTCGAAGCTATTTTTATTGGGATAGAAATGAGAAACTGCGTGCATTATGCCAACGTTCAATACAAACTCGATGCCCCACAGATGTACAAAATGAATTCCATGTCTGGTATATATCCAAGTCATGAAAATGTAAAAACAAAGGCCAAAGATTAAGGCGACCTTGGCACCAGTGGCCGATACTTTTTTCATAAAAAATCCGGCAATCAAAATAGAAGCGATCGGAATAAAGAAAATTCCGTTCAATTGCTGCAGTAATTGGTATAGTCCGTCAGAAGCATTTGCGACCATGGGAGCGGCAAAGATCGCTGCAATGGCCAACAAGGCAGAGGTAGCCTTGCCTATCCTGACTAGTTTTAGATCACTTACATTTTTGGAAATGAGTTTTTTATAAATATCCAAACTGAATAAAGTAGCGGCCGAATTTAATACAGAGTTGAATGTACTTAAAACCGCACCCATGATTACTGCGGCGAAAAACCCTATGAGCCAGACCGGTAATACTTTCTTTACCAGTAACGGATATACCGAATCTTGATGGTCAAAATGAGTATCCTGGAAATAATAGTAACAAATGACCCCTGGCAAAACTATTATCAAGGGGATAAGTATTTTGAATACCCCAGTTAATAATAGTCCCTTTTGTGCCTCAATCAGGTTCTTAGCCCCCAACGCCCTTTGTATAATTGTTTGGTTCATACCCCAAAAATAAAGTTGGTTTATCATGAGCCCAGTAAACAATACCCCGAAAGGTAGAACCGAATCCCGTGCCCCAACCACATTAAACTTCTCTGGAGCGAAATCATATACCCTAACAAGACCCGTTAGAATATTGTTATCACCGATAGCCATCAATGCCAGAATTGGAATTAACAATCCCCCGATTAAAAGTCCAGCTCCATTGATGGTATCAGAAAGGGCTACGGCCTTTAAGCCACCAAAAATGGCATAGATGGAGCCGATGACCCCTATAAGAACGACAGTTACCCACAAGCCCTCAGTCTTTGTTATGCCAAAAATTTTGGATACCTCAAAAAGACTTTCTATACCAATAGCACCAGAATAAAGTACAATGGGCAATAAAGTAACCACGAAAGATAGAATTAAAATTGCGGACACCAAGGTCCTCGTAAACCCGTCAAACCGACTTTCCAAGAACTGGGGTATCGTGGTAAGTCCCATTTTCAAATATCTCGGAATAAAAAAGATGGCTGCGATGACCAATGCTATGGACGAAGTAACCTCCCAGGCAATGACTATAAACCCATTGACATAGGAATTACCGTTCATCCCGATAAGGTGTTCGGACGAGATGTTCGTGAGCAACATGGAACCGGCAATAACAACACCCGTTAAACTACGACCACCCAAAAAATAACCATCGGAAGATGCCAAATTGGTTCGTTTAAGACTGTACCAGGTAAAAAATGCGACTCCCCCGGTAAATAGAAGAAACGACGTTAAGGTAATGATCAGATTAGCATCCATATGGCTGGTGGTGATTTTAGTTTTCCTTTACAGGTAATATCTTTGGCTTTTCTTGTTCTCGCGATAGGTCCTTAAAGATTTTTCTACCTCACTTTTTTCGGAAACTTGGGCAACGGCAACGTCCCACCATGCGAACCCCGGTACTGCTTTCTTTCGATCCACTTCTATATAGATCAGGGTCGTAATATCTACGGACTTGGCCTCTTGGAGGGCAACCTTTAGTTCCCTTACATTTGCAACCTTGATTACATGGGCACCCATGCTCGCGGCATTGGCCGCGTAATCAATTGGCAATTTGCCGCCATCCAATTGGTCGGTATCTTCATTTCTATATCTATAATAAGTCCCAAAGCCTTCACTCCCCAAGGAACTGGAGAGACTACCGATACTGGAGTAGCCATCGTTGTTCAATAAAACAATGGTCAGTTTTTGTTTTTCCTGAATAGAGGTAACGATTTCCTGGGACATCATAAGGTAGCTGCCGTCGCCAACGAGTACGTAGACCTCGCTCTCGGGCCTTGCCATTTTTGCCCCCAGGCCACCGGCAATCTCATAGCCCATGCACGAATAGCCGTATTCTAAATGGAAACCCTTCGGATTTCTGGTCCGCCATAATTTATGCAGGTCGCCGGGAAGACTGCCCGCAGCGCATAGCATGATATCCCCTGGATCTGAGAAAGTGTTGACGGCACCGATTACTTCCCCTTGAAAGGCAGGTGATTGATTATTTTCGGTGTAAATTTCCGAGACAAAATCGTTCCAACTCCTGTTCAATTTTTCAATTCTTTGGCGGTAACCCGTACTCACTTTATAATCGAATAGTTCACTATCCATTACTTCCAATATGGCTTTGGCATCCCCGATCAATGGTGTTGCACCATGTTTAAAAGAATCGAATTCCGTAACATTTACATTGATAAACTGCACATTAGGATTTTGGAAGGCGGATTTGGAAATGGTCGTAAAGTCGCTGTACCTGGTGCCCACTCCAATCACCAGATCGGCCTCTTTTGCAATCTCGATGGCCCCCTGCGTTCCAGTAACTCCTACCGCACCCAAATTCTGGAGTTCGTCATAGTTCAAAGATCCCTTGCCTGCAAAGGTCTCCGCCACGGGAATCCCAGTTCTGTTGACCAATTTCTTTAAAATCTCGGTAGCATCGCTGTATATGGCCCCTCCCCCAGCAATGATCAGAGGGTTTTTACTTTTCTTGATTTGAACGATCGCTTTTGCCAAGAGCAGGCTGTCGGGCATTGTCCTTCCAATATGCCAAACTCTTTTCTCGAACATTCCCGTTGGGAAATCATAGGCTTCGGCCTGTACATCCTGAGGAATGCACAAGGTAACGGCGCCTGTATCCGCCTGTGAGGTAAGTACCCGCATAACTTCGGGTAATGAGGTAATCAATTGCTCTGGTCTGTTTATCCTGTCCCAGTACTTGGAAATAGGCTTAAAACAATCGTTTACAGATATATCCTGGGTCGTGTTGGACTCCAATTGCTGAAGTACCGGGGCAACCTGCCTTGTTGCAAAAATATCCCCGGGTATCAAAAGTACAGGGATCCGGTTTATGGTAGCTGCTGCAGCTCCGGTTAGCATATTGGTTGCCCCCGGACCAATTGAGGAGGTACAGACAATGGTCTGTAACCTGTTCTTCACCTTTGCAAAGGCAGCGGCCGCATGAACCATTCCTTGTTCGTTTCTTGCAACGTAAAATGGAAAATCCAGGTTCTGGGTAAGGGCCTGTCCAATGCCTGCCACGTTCCCGTGTCCCAAGATTCCAAAACAACCTGCGAAAAATTTGTTCTGGACCCCGTCCCTCTCCACATACTGGTTCTTTAAATAGGCTATCGTGGCCTGTGCCACCGTAAGTCGTTTTGTTTTCATTGCTAATAAGTTTAAAATCCGCCTTTTTCCGTTATGAATTCCATGGATTCCGCCAGGGTGGGCATAAAATTGGCGCACCCCTTCTTGGTTACCACTTGGGCCCCACTGGCGTTGCCCATGCGGCACGCCTTTTTCAAATTCCACCCCTGCAGTAACCCGTATAAAAAGCCACTTGCAAAGGCATCCCCTGCACCAAGAACGTTTAGGACATCAACAGGAAAACCGGGAACGTCTTCCTTTGTACCATCATTTTTGTATATACTGGCTCCATGCTGGCCCCGCTTTACGATCAGGATCTCTATTCCGGAAGAAAGCAACCGTTGGATAGAAACATCGATGTCGCCTGTGATCTTCGGGGCAGAAATTTGTTGATGGGTAATGGATACTTGGGAAGCATCGCTCAAGGTTGCGGCCAATATTTCCTCTTCGGTACCGATAGTAATCTTTACCTTGGGCAGTATAGCCCGGACTGTCAATCCAAAGGCCCGGTAATCGTGCCATTGATCCGCCCTAAAATCCAGGTCAAGTACAATGTCAACATTATTTTTATGTGCAATTTCGGCCGCATAAAAAGTTGCACTTCGGGTCGGCTCCACATTCATAGCGGTACCATTGATCAGAAGTATTTTATGATCGGGAATATTCGCCTTGTCAACATCATCGATATCCACTTGGCTATCCGCTGCATTATCTCTATAGTATACCAATGGGAATTTGTCCGGTGGCTCAATACCCAAAACAACCGCACTGCTTCGTGTTCCATTTTTTACAGGAATATATTGGGTGTTGACACCTTCCTTATTTAGAAAATTCAAAATAAACTCGCCCACCTTGTCGTTACCCACCGCCGTTAGCAGACTAGCGTTTATTCCCAGCCTGGCACAGCCCACCGCTATGTTCAAGGGCGATCCGCCAACAAAAGCATCAAACCCCTTAATCTCATTGAATGGTGCACCTATATTCTGTGAGTACAAATCAATGGAAGACCTTCCAAAAGTGATTACATCAAACTTCTTTGCTAACATCTATTCAATGTTTTTGTTCATTTCAGCCGTGACCAAGGGCAATCTTTTATCCTGTGTACTCCATGAATCATAAATCCATTCATGGTCCGGATCTGTAGTATTAGCAAGGCATTGGTCCGTCCCCGCCAAAAAATTGAGGTAATAGCAATGAAAACCATGTTCCGCCACTACGGGATGAAATCCCCTTGGGATAAGAACCACATCATTATGCCTTGCCCTAACAATTTCATCCAGTGACCTGTCTTTGGTATATACCTGCTGAATGGCATAGGCCCCTTGTTTTTGAAACTTATAAAAATAGGTCTCTTCCTGTATAGGCTCCAAAACGTTGCCCTGTTCATCCAAAATTCTTTCGTCATGCTTATGCGCCGGGAAAGAACTCCAGTTTCCTGATGGTGTATATACTTCCCTACATACCATTTTACTGCAACCGAAACCTGGTGGGACCAAGTCGTTGAACTGTCGGGTAGCATTGTCCCCTCCAAAAATGACTACAGGGGTTTCTTCCGGGGTCACGAACTTGGCAGGGAAATCTTCTTCCGTATTGCACCACCCATAAGCAATATCCAAGCTTTCGCTCGTAGCCTCCAAAGTAAATTTAGTGTTCCTGGACAGGAACAAGGTGTGGGCTACACCACTGAATACATCTTTCCTGCCATTGTTTGTTTCCCAATTCCCTTTATTGCTCTTTACCTTAAAATTACCACTTAGGAGCACGATGACCATTTCGTTATTATTGGTGTCATGCTCCCAAACCTCCCCTTCGGCCATATTCCGAGCTTCGAAATTGAGGTATTCCCAATTTGCGGATTTTGGGGTAACACGGTGATAGACCCCCTTCTTGGATTTTGGTTTTATTAATAAAGGAGAGCTATGTTTCATTTTTTAATTTTTTAATTTTTTAATTTTTCAAACTATCCACCTGACCAGTTGCGCCGAGTAAATCAAACTTTTCGAGCATAAATTTTTCGTAGGCCTCCATATATGTTTTGCCTGGAATTACCGGATCAAAAAGATCTGGGCAATCATGGAAAAATTCCCTGTGGACCCTGGCCCATAAAATCCTGGTGTCCGTGGCTATATTGATCTTGCAGACCCCATAGTTGATCGATTTTTTGATCTCGTCAGGAGAAACACCTGAAGCACCTTCCTTTAAAACTCCACCGGCTCGATTGATCCTTTCGATTTCCTTTTGATCCACCGCAGATCCCCCATGGAGCACAATAGGAAAATTTAGCAATCTTTGTTGGATTTCCTCTAAAATCGAAAATTGAATTCCCTGGTTACCACTGAATTTATACGCGCCATGACTGGTACCCGCGGCTACGGCCAAACTATCACATTGAGTCCGTTCCACAAATTCCTGGACCTCGGACGGTTTTGTATATCGGGCATTTTTATCATCAACCGAAATATCGTCCTCCACCCCGCTCAGGATCCCAAGTTCTGCCTCTACCATGATATTCTTTTTATGGGCCTCTTTTACTATGGCTCGCGTCCGCTCCATATTTCTGTGGAATTCATCATGGGAGGCATCGATCATTACGGAATTATAATCCCCTGATACAATGGCATCCAAAGCATGGGTCTCGTCCCCATGGTCCAAATGCACCGCAT
>JBLWZN010000019.1:0-78373 GCA_048266425.1 Sediminicola sp. | reverse complement strand
ATAATTCCAATGCTGTTCGTTTTACTGCAAAGATCTTATTCTATTTTCAATTCACACACAACTTTTGAGCTTGATCCCTAAAAATCAATTTTTTGACCATTGGCTTACCAAAACAAAAAAAGCCCTGACATAGATGACAGGGCTTTTTCTAAATAACCAACCAAACTTTAAATTATGAAAAACCAATACTTTAAAGTTGTAAGGGAACCACCCCTTACACCAACAAAACTACTACCTATTTCCCGTTTTCCCATAGGTTTTAACTTACTTTAACTATATCATTAACAGTAATTTGGATAAGTGAATCGATATTTTGACAATTCTTTAAGAAATAGCCTCTTTTCCGCTGATGATATGGCATAAACCAAAGAACAGACCTTAAAAAAACACATTGATCCTTTAACACATAAAAGGATAGTTGGTTAATCGGGACCATGGTTTATTTTTCCAATCCATTTCATGATCAAGACCTTCATTTTTCTTTGTGGATCTAGTTCAAAAAAAAGCCCCGACGTTTCCGTCAGGGCTTTTTCTAAATAACCAACCAAACTTTAAATTATGAAAAACCACTACTTAAAGTGATAAGGGAACCACCCCTTATGGGGACAAATTTACGACAGGAAAAAATGATTGTTTTAGTATTTAACTTACTTTAACGGAACCATTAACAGTAATTTACCAATTCCTGAATTTTTACAGGGTTCCCCTGGCTTCCTGTTCCCTTTCTATAGCTTCAAATAATGCTTTAAAGTTTCCCTTGCCAAAGGATTTGGCTCCTTTGCGCTGAATAATCTCCACAAACATGGTGGGCCTATCCAAAATAGGTTTAGTAAAAATTTGCAGGAGGTAACCTTCGTCGTCCCTATCTATCAGGATTCCCAATTTGCTTAGAGGCGCCAAATCCTCATCAATTTCCCCAACACGATCCAGCACGTTCTCATAATACGACGCGGGAACGGTCAAAAACTCTACGCCACGATTTCGGAGATTGGTCACTGTCTCAATAATATTATCGGTTGCAAGTGCCATATGCTGTACCCCTGCCCCATTATAAAATTCGATATATTCCTCTATTTGCGATTTCTTGCGGCCATCTGCAGGTTCGTTGATGGGAAACTTTATACGCCCATTGCCGTTGCTCATTACCTTGCTCATAAGGGCGGTATATTCCGTAGAAATGTCCTTGTCGTCAAAAGAGACCAATTGTGCGAATCCCATGACATGGGCATAAAATTGGCACCACTTGTCCATTTCGTGCCATCCTACATTACCTACAATATGATCCACATATCGGAGTCCGGTCGTTGGAGGGGCATAGAAGGGTTTCCACGCTATGTAACCTGGCATAAAAACACCACTATAAGCCCCGCGTTCCACAAAAACATGGACCGTTTCACCGTAGGTATGTATTCCGGAAAGAACCACTTCCCCATGGTCATCCCTTAAGGTTTTGGGGGCAAAATAGCTTTCGGCACCCCTTGATGTGGTTTCCTTATAACTCTTTGTAGCATTATCTACCCATAGGGCAATTACTTTTACCCCGTCCCCATGGGCATCTATATGTCTATTGATCTCGCCCCCTGGTTTTAAGGGGGAGGTAAGCACCAGTCGGATTTTATCCTGTTGTACCACATAGGACGTTCGGTCTTTGAGCCCTGTTTCCAGACCGGCATAAGCCAAGGGCTGAAACCCCCAGGCCGACATGTAATAATGGGCCGCCTGTTTGGCATTGCCCACATAAAGTTCTATATGGTCTGTACCGAGAAGTGGCAAGAAATCCTCGGCTTCCAGATTTTCCTTTGGCAAGTGCAGTGAAGTTGTATCCGTAATTTGCATAATGTTTTATTTAAATTGAAACAAAAAATGAAGTAAAGTTGTCCAGTATCCAATTATGACTTGGTTCCCTCCTAACGGAAATAACAAATCCAAAGTGGCTACTTTACCACATGGCCCTAAGATGGGCCGTTATATCAATTCGGAAAAGCAACATAACATTATGACTTTCAAATACAAATATCGGCAAAATAGGTGAATTTCGGTGTTAAAGCCTTTCTAAAGACAAACGACCGCTTCCCCATACGCCATTGGAAGGGGGATCGGAACTAAATCGACGATGACCATAATGGCGTAACGGGGAGGAAACCTGAAAAGTTCTTGCTCCGATTACCCAACTGATCTGGGGGTAGAATAAAAACGGACAGCATAAGAACCCACCGCCGATATCCTAATCTAGAACCAGTAGCCAATACTAAAGAAAACATCACTTTGGGCCCTTTCGGGGGACCAGGAATAAAATACCTGGACTGGGCCAAAGAAAGATTCCCAACCGTAACCAAGTCCATATCCTGAATAATTAGGGGACGAAAACCATTCCCCAGTCCTAAAGATATCATCTTCCACATTTGCAAAGTTGGCAGCGAACATAAGATGGTTCTTGGGAGCAAAATTATAATCCAATCTCCCATAGGCCTTTACAAAACTATTTCCTGGGAGTCCCAAAAAGTCATATCCGAAAAATGGGATAAAATTATTGATCATAGCGGCCCCATAACCTCCCAAGGCAAAGTCGAGAGCGGAAACCCCTGAAGTTCCCAATTTAAAGCCACCTTCGGTCTCCAAGTTTAGCGACAATTTGTTGAATATGGGGAAAGCTCCACCCATTTTGGCCTTGCCAATGGCAAATTCCTCAAAATTGTTATTGTAGTCCGACGAAAAAAGATATAAATGGAAATCCCCTGCAAAATATAGGCCATTGGTCGGGAAAAACTTATCGTCATAAGTATCCAGTATAAGTTTGCCATACGTGCTTAAATAATTGCTTTTTTCGAAGGTAGTCCTATTGGGATCGCCCGAGGGTAAGGAGCCTTCGTCCGGGGGTGCGCCCAAGGTTTTGGTACTATATTTTAAATATTTTTCCTCGACCCCAAAAATAAAGGCAAATTCTTCCCGCAAGACGGTTTGCATATAAATCTGGGTGGTCACATCGGTGACGGCCAGATTAATTTCCCCAATACTGGGATCTGCTTTTAGGTCAAAATTACTCCGTAACAAATTGTAGTCCACCTCTTTATTAAAGGCATTTAGCCTGGAGTTGAGTCCAAAACTCCAATAAAACCCCTTATCCACGTAGTATTCCAGGTCATACCTTACATTGTCCCCAATAATAAGATCGAAAGAACCCACGTCATCTTTCATTAGTAGGTTTTTTTTAGTGAGATTTACCAAGGCTGCCGTTTTGTATAGGTCGTCATAATGGACGGCCATTCTCAAAAAAGTCTTATTGGGATTCTCCGTTAATTTTAGAATTAAATCCTCACCTTCCTCCCCGGTAACCAATTCGTATTTTATGGTCTTAAAGTTTCCCGTTGCCGCCAGGTTGCTTATCCCCAATTCCAATTTCTTAAAGGGAATTTTATCCCCCAATTCAAATCGAAGCTTGCCCTTGACATATCCTCGTGTGTAATTGCTGGTGCCAGACAACAATAGGTTGTTCACCACCAGGCTGTCCGCCACTCTAAGGTGTCTTTTGGGCAGTGTTGGACTACCTTGTCTAAGAGCAAGTTCCCGGAGTTCCGGATATTTTGCCTCGGCAGCTTTCTCCCCACTATCTATCAATGTGGTTCCCGAACTAAAATCGATTACAGAGTAAGTAGAAATATCCGGTTTAATGTAGATATCGGTCTCACTTGCCTTTTTCTTCATATCCTTTGCCGTCCGATAATTGCTGATCTGCAAAAGTATCTCGGTTGCGGACATCAGGGATTCCCGGTCTGAAAGGCCGTGCTGCACATCGACCCCAATAATAAAGTTAGCACCCATTTTTCGTACCTCCTCCACTGGATAATTGTTAAGTACCCCTCCATCCACCAGTAGCTTACCATCTATCTCCGTAGGCTCAAAAAGGGATGGCAGGGCGCCACTGGCCAAAATCGCCTCTGGCAGATATCCTTTGTTCAGAAGGACCGGGTCTCCTGTCTCCACATCCGTGGCCATACACAAAAACGGGATGGGCAACTTGTTAAAGTCGCGTACGTCCCTTACGGGATACAACAACCTAACCAATTCATTATAAATGTTCTGACCTCCGGAATAGGCAGGTGGGAAGGATAGCTTAAATTTATCGAAAGGCAAGGTCAAGGCATACCTGTCCGCATCGTCCTTTTCATAAAACGATTTGGCTTCCCTGGGCAGGTTGTCTTGGATCAGGTTAACAAAATTGGTCTTCTTAAAAATGGAATCCAATTCCTCAGCGGAGTACCCTGCCGAATAAAGGGCGCCCACAATGGCTCCCATACTTGTGCCCCCAATATAGTCTAATTTAATACCGGCCTTTTCTATTACCTTAAGGGCACCAATGTGGGCCAGGCCTTTTGCCCCGCCCCCACTTAAGACCAGGCCCACTTTAAGGCTGTCCTTACCTTGGTCCTGTTGCGCGGCCATAAAGGAGAACGAAAACAAAGCAAAAATCAACAACAATTTTACTGGCATATATTTTTAATGAAATGTTCCGTATACTTTTTTTGCCTTGGAGATCCCTATCTTTTCAGCTAAATTCTCCAGCGAGGCTTCCTTAATGCGCTTTACGGATTTAAAATTCTTTAACAGGTCCTGGGCCGTTTTTTTTCCGATTCCCTCGATTTCTTCCAATTCCGATACAATGGCCGCCTTGCTTCTCAAAGTTCTGTGAAAGGTAATCCCAAACCGATGCGCTTCATTGCGAAGTTGTTGAATAATTCTTAAGGATTCGGATTTTTTATCCAAATAAAGGGGGATCGGATCATCGGGAAAATAGATTTCCTCCAATCTCTTGGCTATCCCAATAATTGCTATTTTTCCCCTGAGTCCCAGTAATTCCAGACTTTTCAAGGCCGATGACAATTGGCCCTTGCCCCCGTCTATTACTACGAGCTGGGGCAACGGCTCGCTTTCTTCCAACAACCGTTTGTATCGCCTGTGAACAACTTCCTCCATGGAGGCAAAATCGTCCGGACCATCAACGGTCTTTATGTTAAAGTGTCTGTAATCCTTTTTGGAAGGTTTGCCGTCCTTGAATACTACACAAGCCGCAACCGGATGGGTACCTTGAATATTGGAGTTATCAAAGCATTCTATATGTCTTGGTTCCTGGGACAGACGCAGATCTTTCCTCATCTGTGCCATGACCCTATTGGTATGCCTGTCCGGATCTGTAATCTTAATTTGATTAAATCGTTCTTGTCTATACAATTTTGCATTTCGTTCGGACAGCTCCAAAATCCTCTTTTTGTCACCAAGTTTGGGAACCGTTATTTTAAGATGGGGCTCGCTCACCAAATCGAAAGGTACATACAGCTCGTTGGAAAGGGAATTGAACCGTTGCCGAACTTCCAAGATGGCCAGTTGTAAAAGATTTCTATCGGTCTCCCCTAATTTCTTCTTGATTTCCATGGTATGCGACCGGATGATGGCTCCATGTGCCAATTGCAAAAAATTCACATAAGCAAATACATCATCCGAAATTATGGAAAACACGTCCACATTGTTAATTTTAGGGTTAACAATAGTGCTTTTTACCTGGTAGTTCTCCAGAACCTCTATTTTTTCCTTCATGTGTTGTGCCTCTTCAAACCTCATTTCATCTGCCAGCAATTTCATCTGCCTTTTAAAATGGTGTAGGGAAGATTTAAAGTTTCCTTTGATAATTTCCCTTATGTCCTCTACTTGCTTTTGATAATCCCCATAGGATTGAAGCCCTTCGCAAGGCCCCATACAATTCCCCAGATGGTATTCCAAACACACCTTGTATTTGCCCGCGTCTATCTTATCCTTTGAAAGATCGTAGTTGCAGGTTCGCAATGGATAGACACTTTTTATGAGGTCCAATAGGGTTTTAACCGTTCTCATACTGGTATAGGGACCAAAATACTCCGAACCATCCTTGATTATTTTCCGGGTGGGGAAGATTCTGGGAAAACGCTCGTTCTTGATACAGATCCAAGGGTAGGTCTTGTCGTCCTTGAGCAGTATGTTATACCTGGGCTGATACTTTTTAATCAGGTTGTTCTCCAACAACAATGCGTCCGATTCCGTCGGTACCACGATGTGCCTTAGCGACCTTATTTTCTTTACAAGTACCCGGGTCTTTCCGTTTTCATGGTTCTTGGAAAAATAGGAGTTGACCCGTTTTTTTAGGTTCTTGGCCTTGCCCACATACAATATTTTCCCTTCGGCATCATAAAATTGATAGACGCCGGGCCCAGTTGGCAAAGTGCTCAATTGTACTTTTATGGGAATTTCGGACATAGTTCTAAAATGGCTATAAATTTGGGAACCATTGAAAAAGTCAAGTTAGGGTCTTTTTACCAAATTGGCCAGTAATTTCAATTTATTTAACGATGACTTCAGGGTATCATTTTGCAGCAAAAAAATGTGGCCTATTAGAGCAATAACCCTAAGAAACAAAGTTAAACCAATTCGGTCACAGATAAAAAAAGCGATCATTTTTGTTGCAGGACTAAGATCAAAAGGTAGATAGTTGCTGTTTTAACTCTCAAAAACAAACCCAAAAAGTGCATTTCAACGATAATTTATTGTGATTCATCCAATTTTTGTGCTTTTGAAGTGATAATGAACTTATCCAAGAAAATTTAAGGATAAATTATTAACTTCTTGACTATTAATGCATTAAGTTAATATGTAACGTTTTTTACTTATGTTAATAAGTACAGCGAATTTCAACGATTTGTTAAATAAGTGCATTTCATCGATAATTTTTTACACTTTATGGGATTTATTAAGTTTTTTTTTTACATTTAAAAAATCAAAATATAACATCAAAGAACTTATGGACATCTACCTGATCACCTTAGGCACTTATTTGGTACTTATGTTACTTTTCAAAATTTATTTTGAAGTGTCTACTACGAAGCAATAGGTAATTTATAGTTTATAAGAATTTCCCCAAATTCGAAAGACTTAATCGATTCTTATGTTGAAAAAAGCTTTGCGGTCAGAATATATGGCCCGCAGAATGGGAATATCTCCCGAAGCACTTTCCAACTACAGTATTCGCATTGCCAATAATCTTCTTGAACTTCCTATTTGGAAGTTTAGTTACTATCACCTCTTTTTACCCATTGTGGAAAAAAGGGAGGTGGATACCCATGTTGTATTATCCATTCTTCAAGGAAAGGATAAAAATATTGTTTTGCCCAAAATGGGCGACAACAATACCCTTATCAACTATCTTCTTACGGATAGTACCGTTATAAAACCCAACAAATGGGGTGTTCCAGAACCTGTGGACAGCCTTGAGGTACCCCCCAATAAAATTGATGTGGTCTTTATCCCACTTTTGGTTTTCGACACCTTGGGCAACAGGATCGGTTATGGAAAAGGTTACTATGACAATTTTCTTAAGGAGTGTAGGCCAGATGTCCTAAAGATAGGATTGTCCCTCTTTGGGCCCGAGCCTGAAATCAGAGGTCTTCGCAAAGATGATATCCCAATGGACTATTGCGTTACGCCCGAGAAAGTCTATTCCTTTTGAGGGGCAGTTTCCATTTCCTTCTTTCCGAATGCCTTTTTATTAAACACGATCAATATTCCCACCCCCGTACTAATAGCTGTATCGGCAATATTAAAAACCGGTTCGAAAAATCTGAAATTGTTACCACCTATAACCGGCATCCACTGGGGCCAAGTAGTGTCTATTAAAGGAAAATAAAGCATATCTACCACCTTGCCGTGGAAAAGGTGGCCGTATGGTTCCGAAGAAAACAAAGTAGCCACTTGGTTGTAACTGTCATTAAACAAAGTGCCATAGAATACGGAATCGATAATATTGCCCAAAGCTCCCGCAAAAATTAGGGAAACGGCTATTATCAAGGTCCTAGACGCCCCCTTTTTTATCGTATCCAAGAGCCAATACCCTATTCCAACTATCGCAAAAAGTCTGAAAACGGTTAAAAACAGTTTACCTGAAACTTCCGAAATTGGGAGTATATCACTTAGTTTGGTACCCCATGCCGCTCCTTCGTTCTCTATAAAAAGTATTTTGAACCAACTGAAAACCGGAACCGATTCGCCCAATACAAAATTGGTCTTGATATAGATTTTGCTCAATTGATCCACAACGAGGATCAGCACAATAAGAGCCAGGGATTTTTTTAAACTCATTCTTTCGTTGATATATCCGGCAAAAATAGGAATATTAATCGGTTTTGATAAGATGGATATCACCTGTTGTGGAAGTCAGAAAAAAATGGTCGCTCCCTTTCGGTATAGGTTCCCTGTAAATTTTACCATAGGTCGTCTCCATTTTTACGATTCCCATACGGCAGCTCAAAAAAATATCGCCGCTTTGGGTATGCACAGTAGCATTCTTGGCCTCTACCCGCAAATCGCAGGGTCTGTCCGCTAAAATTACATCCAAATTATCAAAGATGCCTCGGATCGAAACGGAACAACTATTTCCATAGATCTTTACGCTTTTGTTAGTGGGAATCGCAATTTCCAGGGCAATGGAAACGTTTTTAAGGGTGCTCAACTTATCATTGGGAAGGTCAAAAGTCGGGTCGTATCCGGTAGCAATAATCAACCTATCCCCTTCTTCAACCAAACGTATATCGATATCGTTCCTATACTCTCCCTCCAAAACGGCCTCTACCCTAAACTCTTTATTTTCGGATGTTTTAAGGAAAACTTCAAAACAATCGTGGGCATCGATCTGAATAAATTGAATCTGTGGATCTATCAAGGATCTTTCAATGACCCGTTGTGCATAACCATTGAAAGCCAGCAGATAAATTATCCAAAATACATTTTTCATTTAGAATTAGCCAAAATAAGTCTCAAGGATACCTTAGGCTGCAAAATATAGGCCAACAAGGTTCCCACTAAACCTTTTGTTTAGGTTGAAATAGAAGACTGCACGCCCATACATGAAGTTCTGGAGGTGCAGTTTCCTAGTTTGGGAAATCAAATCACGATTATTTCTGCATGTTCTTGGCTTCTATGCTCAATGTGGCATGGGGAACCAATTTTAGACGCTCCTTATTGATAAGTTTCCCGGTTACCCTGCAGATACCATAGGTTTTGTTCTCTATTCGCTGCAAGGCGTTTTTTAGGTCGCGGATAAACTTTTCCTGCCTAATTGCCAATTGGGTATTGGCTTCCTTGCTCATAGTCTCGGAACCTTCCTCAAAGGCCTTAAAGGTAGGCGATGTGTCGTCCGTACCGTTATTTCCATCGTTCATATAAGAACTCCTTAGCAAATCCAAATGGGATTTTGCCTTTTCCATTTTCTCTTCTATCAGCATTCTGAATTCTTCCAAATCCTTATCGGAATACCTTACTTTCAAGTCATCGGCCATAATCTCAATGTTTAATGATATACAATTTTGTGTTTACGTCATCAAAGGCAATTGCAATGCCTTCATCCATTTTATCTTCCAATTTAAGTTCCGCGGTCAAGGTCTCGGTCTTGATATAATCGATATTGCTTTGCACCGCTTTTTCTAACTGCCCGTCCTTCAAAATCTTTACATCGATTTTATCGGTAACTTCAAGGCCCGATTCCTTTCTAAGGTTTTGAATGCGGTTTACGAGTTCCCTTGCAATGCCTTCCTTTTTAAGACCATCGTTGATGGTGATGTCCAAAGCGACGGTAATTGCACCTGCGCTCGCTACCAACCATCCCTCTATATCCTGTGAGGAAATCTCTACCTCTCCTAACTGTAATTTAATACTTTTATTTTCAATATCAAGTATTATTTCGCCTTGCTGCTCTATTTCTTGGATATCCTCCTGTCCCAACTTGCCAACAGCTTGGGAAATCAATTTCATATCCTTTCCAAAACGCGGTCCCAGCACCTTAAAATTGGGCTTGATCCGCTTCACCAAAATTCCCGAAGCATCATCAAGTAATTCAATTTCCTTTACGTTGACCTCCGATTTGATCAAATGTGCTACGGCCTCGATCTCTTTCCTCTGCTTTTGATCCAATATTGGGATCATTATTTTTTGAAGCGGCTGTCGAACCTTTATCTTTTCCTTTTGACGTATAGAAAGCACCAGGGACGAAATTGTCTGCGCCTTGGCCATCTTGCTTTCCAATGCCTTGTTTATCAGGGCAGGGTCAAAGCTAGGGAAATCGGCCAAATGTACGCTTTCAAAAGTTTCTTTTTCAGTAATTTTTGTTAAGTCTTGATAAAGTTGGTCCATATAAAATGGTGCCACGGGAGCGGACAGCTTGGCCACAGTGATTAAACAAGTATGCAGTGTTTGGTATGCCGAAATCTTGTCTTGTTGATAATCTCCCCCGCCAGAATGACCCTGTCGGGCCGGCTTCCAAAAGCGCCTCCTGCTCAAACGTACGTACCAATTGCTCAGGTTCTCCTGTACAAAATCGGAGATTGCCCGGGTTGCCTTGGTCGGTTCATAATCCGCGTATGCTCCATCCACCAAATTGATAAGCGTATGCAATTCCGACAAGATCCATTGATCTATTTCGGGACGTTCCGCCAAGGGTATTTCTGCCTCCTCGTATGAAAACCCATCCACATTGGCATAGAGTGCAAAAAAGGAGTAGGTGTTGTACAAGGTGCCGAAAAACTTCCGTTTCACCTCAACAATACCTTCCTCATCAAACTTAAGATTGTCCCATGGGTTGGCATTGGAAATCATATACCAACGTGTAGCGTCCGGTCCATGGGCATCCATGGTCTCAAAGGGATCTACCGCATTGCCCAATCGTTTGGACATTTTCTTGCCTTCCTTGTCCAGTACCAGCCCGTTAGAAACTACATTTTTATAAGCCACGGAATCAAAGACCATTGTGGCGATTGCATGCAAGGTATAGAACCATCCCCGGGTCTGGTCTACGCCCTCTGCGATAAAATCGGCCGGAAAAGTCTTGTTTTGATCAATAAGCTCCTTGTTTTCATGGGGATAATGCCATTGGGCATAGGGCATGGAACCGCTATCGAACCAAACGTCGATGAGGTCGCTCTCCCTTTTCATCGGTTTCCCGGAAGGGGAGACCAAGGTTATTTGATCTACGATGTTTTTATGGAGGTCTATGGTATCGTAATTCTCCTCGCTCATATCCCCGACCACAAAATCGGCGAAAATATCCTCCTTTAAAACGCCGGCTGCTATGGCCTTTGCAATTGCGTCCTTAAGTTCTGTAACAGATCCGATGATGACCTCTTCCTTGCCATCCTCCGTACGCCAAATGGGCAAGGGAATGCCCCAATATCGGGAACGGGAGAGGTTCCAATCATTTGCGTTTGCCAACCAGTTGCCAAAACGACCATCACCAGTGGCTTTGGGCTTCCAATTGATGGTCTGGTTAAGCTCGTACATTCTTTCCTTTACATCGGTAATCTTTATAAACCAAGAGTCTAAGGGATAGTACAATATGGGTTTATCCGTTCGCCAACAATTGGGATAGCTGTGGACATATTTCTCGACCTTAAAGGCCTTGTTCTCTTCTTTAAGTTTGATTGCCAGTTCCACATCCACGGATCTTTCCGGGGCCTCGCCATCTTCGTAGTATTCGTTTTTGACATATTTACCGGCAAACTCGCCCATTTCGGGCCGAAACCTACCTTGTAGATCTACCAAGGGCACCGGATTTTGGTTCTCGTCCAGCACCAACATGGGTGGTACTTCCGGCACAGCCTCCTTGGCCACCTTGGCATCGTCGGCACCAAAAGTTGGGGCGGTATGTACAATCCCTGTCCCGTCTTCCGTGGTCACAAAATCGCCCGTAATGACCCTGAAGGCATTTTCCCGATTCTGGCAGGGTTGGGCATAAGGCAAGAGTTGTTCGTATTTTATATCGACCAAATCCTTGCCCAAACAACTTCCAATAACCAGATAGGGTATTTTGCTCTTCTTACTATCAGAACCAAAATCTTCCTTATTAAAATTGCTCCAAGCCTCCTGGTTTTCCACGGCAACAAACTTTCCAGAAAATTGCGCCCCGACAAGGGATTTGGCCAGCACAACATTTATGGGCTCAAAAGTGTACTGATTATAGGTCTTTACCAGCACGTACTCGATCTTTGGGCCTACTGTCAAAGCGGTGTTGGAAGGCAATGTCCATGGGGTGGTCGTCCATGCGAGGAAGTAAATATCCCCTTCGATAGCTTTAAAAATATTCGGCAAAGCTTCCTTCACAACTTTGAACTGCGCAACAACCGTGGTATCCGTAACATCTTGATAGGTCCCGGGCTGGTTCAGTTCATGGGAGCTTAGTCCCGTTCCCGCCTTTGGCGAATAAGGCTGTATGGTGTATCCCTTGTAGATAAGGCCCTTGTCGTAAATCTGTTTCAAAAGCCACCAAACGGATTCCATATACTTTGGCTTATAGGTGATGTAGGGATCATCCATATCTACCCAATAGCCTATCCGCTCGGTCAATTCGTTCCAAACATCGGTATAGCGCATCACCGCCTTTTTACAGGCGGCATTGTAATCCTCAACCGATATTTTCTTTCCGATATCCTCTTTCGTAATACCCAATTCCTTCTCCACGCCCAACTCAATGGGAAGACCGTGGGTGTCCCACCCGGCCTTGCGCTTGACTTGAAAACCCTTCATGGTCTTGTACCGGGGAAAAATATCCTTGATAGTCCGCGCCATGACATGGTGGATCCCTGGCATACCGTTTGCGGAAGGGGGACCTTCGTAGAAAATAAAATTTGGTTTCCCTTCCCTAGTAGTTATGCTCTTATTAAAAACATCTTGGTCCTTCCAATACCGAAGTACTTCTTCAGCTACTTTTGGAAGATCCAATCCTTTGTATTCCGCAAACTTCATAATATCCGCTTCAGTTGCTATAGAACCCAAAATAGGTTTTACAATTAAAGTGTGCAAAATTATAAATTTCAATTGACTTTAACGGGTTTCACAACCCATGAAATACTCTAAATTTCACCATGAAACCCCCTATATCCATTTAAAAGATCTAAACAACTTATCCTTACGTAAGTATTTATGAACTAAACGGTTTTAATCCAAAAACACCAAACCATAAGGCCGACATGTTTAAAACAATCCTTAAGCGCCTATGGCAATGATTATTTTAAACTATAAACCCGTGCATAAGCTAGGGGTAGAGCTTATAAGTAACGCCTAAAAAACAATAAAAACAAACACATGAAACGAGTAATTATAAGTAGCATCTTGATCTTGTTCCTAAGCTTTCCTTTCGTATCCTGCAGGGAAACGGCGGAGAGGGCAAAGGAAGCATCACAACAAGCAGGGGAAGCCTTGGACAAAACGGCCGACGATTTAAAAGAAGTGGGGAACGATGCCATGGACAAAGCTGATAAGATAGGGGATGATCTTAAGGATGCAGGAAACGATGCGCTGGACAAGGCCGATGAAATTGGAGACGACATTAAAGATGCCGCGGACAAAACGGTCGACAAAACAAAGAAGGCGGTGGACGATACCAAGGAGGCCTTAAATAACTAACTCTCCCTGCCTTATTGGACAAACAGAAAATCCGGTTTTTATAACCGGATTTCCTGTTTTCGGTAAACCGTATTTGTATAGATGCATTAATTTTGTAAATCACAACCCAAAAACTTCCATGCTCCAAATTTTTGTCAAAGATTCTTATGGGGAAGACCATATACTGGAATATAGAAAGCATGAATTCCGAAATTTGATGGAACTTTTGGTAGACCGATTATACGATGATATAGGGGAATGCCGGGGCAGGGCGCTTTGTGGCACTTGCCATATCCGTATCTGGACAAAGAACGAAAAGTTGGGACAGCGGGATCTCCTGGAAAAACAGACCCTGGGCGACCAATACGAGATTTTTGACAACAGCCGACTGGCTTGTCAAATTCAGTTGGATGAAGATTTGGACGGAGCCAAAATTCAAATTATTGGGGGAGATTGAATCAGCGGGCAGTTTTCAGTGGGCAGTTGGCAGGAAAAAGAAGGTTTGGAGTCTAGCCAAAGACCTCATGTAACACGGCAAGGGATTTGGGCTTTCGAAATCCCTGTAAATGCAATTCGAAATAAAGTACCATCTGTTCCAAAAGAAGTTGTCGTTCCCGTTTCTTCATCTTAATCTGACCGATGTTCCCAAAATCGCTGTTCAAAAATCCTTTGAAGTACTCCATTACCTCAGCGGACAACATGGGGTTCAACGTGGGGGCCTTCACAAATTCCCCATCCAACAAATCAAAATAAGGTAGGCCGGAATGGGAAGTATCTGGATAAAAGCCCAAATATCTGGTCAGGGACAACAGAAAAAAAAGATGAAAATTGGCGATATTGTCATGTGTATCCAACCACTGTAAGGTGGTTTCCAGGAAATGATATAGTTCCTGGTTACGTTCTTCTTCATGAATGCAATTATGCAGCATTTCGGCCAAAAACTGGGTCATCGCATTTTTGGCAATGTCGGTGTAGATGCTATTATAAGGAAAGTACACCTTGGCCTCCCGGACACTTTCCAATGTGCCTTTATTCCTATGAACGGCTACAAGTTCCAATTGGGTCAGCGGCTGAAATTGGGCGACCTTTAATTTCCCCCTTTTAGAGGCCATGATCCCCTTGAGCAAATAGGATTTAAGACCGTCGGACTCCGTAAAAGCCTTGACGATCAAACTGGTATCCCCGTACTTAAGGGAAGAAAAAACTATGGCTTTGGTGGTAACTTGCACTTTGGATTTTCTTGTTGCGGGTTACGGGTTTCAAAAAAGCAATCGCAAGGTTCAACTTGAAACAAGAAACTACAGATAAGATACCACACACATTTGCCGATCACATACTGGCTACTGCCTGCTGGCCTCTTAGATAACCCCTTGCGCCATCATGGCATCGGCTACTTTTACGAACCCGGCTATGTTGGCCCCTTTTACATAATTGCAATACCCATCTTCCTCTTTTCCGTGTTTTACACAGGAACTGTGAATTTCCTTTACGATCGCCTTCAATCTTTCGTCAACTTTCTCCCTTGACCAACTGTAGCGCAAGGAGTTCTGGGACATTTCAAGGCCAGAAATCGCAACGCCGCCTGCGTTGGCAGCCTTTCCGGGACCAAATAATATCCGCGCTTCAAGAAACTCTTGTACAGCTTCGGGGGTAGAGGGCATGTTGGCACCTTCTGCCACACAATAACAACCATTTTTTATAAGTGCCTTTGCATCGTCCCTATTCAGTTCGTTTTGGGTAGCGCAGGGTAGGGCTATGTCACAAGGAACCTCCCATGGTCTTTTACCTTTAAAATATTCAGCTGACGGGTATTTTTCGGCATATTCGGAAATCCTGCCCCTTCGGTTGTTCTTTAGATCCATAACATAGGCCAATTTATCGGCATCGATACCATCCTTGTCGAATATGTACCCGGAAGAGTCGGAAAAGGTTTGAACGGTACCGCCCATGTGGATGACCTTCTCTGCCGCATACTGTGCCACGTTCCCGGAACCGGAGATGTTCACCCTTTTACCGGCAACCTCCTGCCCGTGGGTCTGCATCATACCATGGACAAAGTACACCGTACCATAGCCGGTTGCTTCCGGCCGGATCAGGGACCCGCCCCAAGAAAGTCCTTTTCCCGTTAGGACACCTGTAAATTCGTTCTTTATTTTTTTGTACATCCCAAAGAGATAGCCAATTTCCCGTGCCCCAACGCCTATATCGCCTGCAGGGACATCCGTATTCGGACCAATATGCCTGTAGAGCTCTGCCATAAAGGCATAGCAAAACCGCATCACCTCAACGTCGGATTTACCTTTCGGGTCAAAATCCGAACCTCCCTTACCACCGCCCATAGGCAATGTCGTCAAACTATTTTTAAAAACCTGCTCAAAGGCCAAAAATTTAAGAATGCTTTCGTTTACGCTCGGATGGAAGCGCAAACCTCCTTTATAAGGTCCCATGGCGGAGTTCATTTGAATCCTATAACCTCGATTTACCTGGATTTGACCTTTGTCATCCATCCAAGAAACCCTAAAGGAAATTGCTCGCTCAGGCTCCACCATCCGCAATAGAATATTCTTTCCTTCGTATATTTTGTGCTGGGCAATATAGGGCATCACGGTTTCCGCTACTTCCTGTACTGCTTGTAAAAATTCGGGCTGGTGTCCATTTCGAACTTTTACCTCGCGCATAAACTCCTTAATATCTGCTTCCATAAAATCTAAAAAATTTAACCCTGAAATTTAATCGAATTCCATGCAAAAATCAACAACTTAAATTAACAATCAACCGTTCTATATGAAGAATTACCAAATTGAAAATACGGAGGCGAAATTATGACATATCCATTAAAAAACGGTGTCATACTACAAAAAAATCAATATGGGCATTTGTATTGCACCCTCTTTACCCGATACGGTTTCATTACTTGAACACAATAAAAATCCTTTGGTTTTATTTTTGTCTATCCCAAGGCCCGATGGAGATCTGCGATAAGATCTTCTTTATCCTCTATCCCTACGCTCAAACGGATCAGGGAATCTACTACCCCAATTTTATTGCGTTCCACTACGGGTATACTGGCATGGGTCATACTCGCAGGGTGTCCGACAAGGCTCTCTACACCCCCAAGGGATTCCGCCAAGGTGAATATTTCCAGTTTTTCGAGTATCCCAATGGCTTGGACAGAACTTCCCCCCTTTGGTAAAAAAGAAACCATGCCCCCAAAATCCTTCATCTGTCTTTTGGCGATTTCATGATTGGGAAAGTCCTCAAAACCGGGCCAGAACACTTTCTCCACCTTGGGATGATCGGCCAAAAACAATGCGACTGCCCTACCGTTCTCGCAGTGGCGCTGCATCCGGACATGGAGGGTCTTAATACCCCTAAGTACCAAAAAACTGTCCATCGGCCCACAAATTGCCCCTGTTGCGTTCTGTACAAATCGCAGCTTTTCCGCCAGATCCTTATCCCGGACGACCAAGGCCCCGGCCACCACATCACTGTGACCACCGAGATATTTGGTTGCGGAATGCATAACGATGTCCGCACCTAGTTCCAACGGTCTTTGTAGATATGGAGTGGCAAAAGTATTGTCGACGGCAAATAAAATGCGATGCTGTTTTGCGATTTGTGCAACTGCCCCTATATCGATGATATTCATCATGGGATTGGTAGGCGTTTCAACCCAAATGAGTTTGGTGCGATCGGTAATGTAATCGAATATTCCCTTAGCGTTTTGCATGTCCACAAAGTGGAAGACGATCCCGTACTTCTCAAAAACGCTTTTAAAAAGTCGGAAACTGCCCCCGTAGAGATCATTGCTCGAAATTACCTCGTCCCCCGGCCCCAACAATTTGATTACAGCATCCAAGGCTGCCAACCCACTGGCAAATGCCAGCCCATGATCTCCGTTCTCCATGCTTGCCAAAGCTTTCTCCAGGGCCGTCCGGGTAGGATTGGCACTTCTGGAATACTCATAGCCCTTATGCCCCCCTGGGGTGCTCTGGGCATAGGTGGAAGTTTGGTAAATTGGTGTCATTACGGCGCCGTAAGCTCTATCCGGTTCCTGGCCCCCATGGATAGCCTTGGTGTTAAATTTCATTTCCCGTTTTTCCATGATCTAAAAATTTATAATTCAAATTTATTCTTATCTTTTGGAGAAACCTACTATAGTCCTTCAAGGTATAAACCGTATTTTTGCAAAAAAAAATTGCATGAAGAACCGCTGGTTAATTTTGATTTTGACACTATTATTATTTAGTTGTGGGGAAGAGAAGCCACAACTTACCTTTAAACCAGTCTCCTATACTGGTGAAATATGTGCTGAATGCCCAAAGATATCGGTTAATATCCCCCATGCTTTGGATAAAACTAAAATCGCCACTACGATCAACACTGCCCTGAGGGAGGAAATTATCTACCTTCTGACCTTTGATGATTCCGTGGAGGCAACAACGATCGACGAGGCCATCACTTCTTTTAAAAATGGCTTTTTAGAACTCAAAAACAAATTTCCCGATGAAACTATGGGTTGGGAGGCCAAAATAGACGGAAAGATTTGTTACGACGAAGCCGATATTTTGACGATTAAATTGGATTCCTACATATATACAGGAGGAGCCCATGGGTACGGAGCGAGCACTTTTTTAAATTTTGACAAGCAAAAGGGGACGGAGTTGGAAAACAACGAACTTTTTAAGAATATAGTGAATTTTCAAAAATTTGCTGAAATCAAGTTCCGCGAAAAGGAAGGAATTCCAAAAGATAAGTCCATCAATAGCACCGGATATATGTTCGAGGATGAGATTTTTAAACTTCCGGAGACCATGGGCTTTACCGAAAACGGGTTGCAATTGATTTACAATCGATACGAAGTTGCATCCTATTCCGACGGTGCCATTGAACTGACCCTTCCCTACGACGAAGTGAACACTTTTCTGGCGGTGGACTATAGGGAGAAATAGCCGGTTTTCAGTGGGCAGTGGCAGTTCGCAGTGGGCAGTAATAGGTTTAAAGTTCAAGGTTGTGTTCCGTGAAAAACTCAGACTCGTTGATCGATGTCAAAATCTATCCATCAACTATCTAAACCATCTTCTTCAACGCCAAAATAGCTCCCAAATGTATCCCTTCGTGGAAGACATTAAAAGATATAGCTGCGGAAACGTCGGACAAAGTAACATTGGCACTGGTAGTATATGCGTTGTATTCCTTAAAGAGTCCATTTTCAAGGTCTTCCTTCGTCCATTCCACGGTAGAAATTAAATAATTGGCAATTTTTTTGATTTCTTCGTCCGTAGCGGTGCCATCCGGCTTGGTGCCTTTCCTGAACTTGTCGACCAAATGGTCCTCTACCCGCATTTGCAGGTTACTGAGTTTATAAACCAAGAGCTGTTGTGTAACCACCACATGGGCAATGTTCCACCAAATATTGTTGTTAAATCCTTGAGGAATCTTTAGAAGTTGCTCCCTTGGAGTCTCCGTGAGGGTCTTATACAGAATTTTTCGATTTTGTAGGGTGATGTCCAGTAGTTTTTCCAAAATGTTGATTTTTAGGGTGCTTCCAAAAAAAGCAGATGCTTGATCGGAAACGAGCACTACAAAAATAGCACAATTGTAGAGAATTAGGTTTCTTTGCAAAGCCGTTTTTATGGAATGAAGAATAACGGGAAAGGTGGGAGATTGAGAAAAGAGGATAGAAGCTCGAGGCTAGAAGCTATAAGCTGGACGACGTAACCTCAAAAAAACTTTTTAACCATGCCTGGATCTTTTTTTTCATTTTCCCTGCCCCAACCTCGGTATAAATATCAATACCATTATGAAACGAACATTAATAGATTTTAAGAATACTTTCACAAAAGGGAATGTTTAAAATTTTTAATGTGGGCCCGCCCGTACCGAACGGTACGTTCGGGCGGGAGCGAAGTGGTTACACACGTTCTCAACCTGCCCGACTTGTCATTCAGGCGGGTTTTATAATTAGTTTATTATCAGATCATTACTAAAAATTTAAACGTGTGAAAAAAATATACCACCTTAGTACCTGTAACACCTGTCAACGTATTTTAAAGGAGTTGGAACCTCTAAACGGCGTAGCGCTCCAGGACATAAAAACAGAACCTGTCAACCCTGCCCAGTTAGCGGAAATGCACAAGCTGGCCGGCAGTTACGAAGCCTTGTTCAGTAAGAGGGCTAGATTGTACCAGGAAAGGGGGCTAAAGGATAAACAACTCACGGAAAACGATTATAAAAACCTGATCTTGGAGCATTACACCTTTTTAAAACGTCCGGTTGTACTTTTGGGGAGCCAAATTTTTATCGGTAATGCCAAAAAGGACATTGCCTTGGCCAAAAAAACACTGCACCCTTGAGTAAACGAACCCTTGCCATCCTTGCGGCTATTGGGGCCACTGTAATCTATGGGCTTAACCATACCATTGCCAAAGGGGTAATGCCCACCCATATTAGGCCCTTCGGGTTTATCTTCCTAAGGGTTTCTGGGGCGGCAATTCTATTCTGGTGCATTTCTTTTTTGGGCCCCAAGGAAAAAATTGCGGGTAGGGATTGGGGGCGTCTCATTTTTTGTGCCATTTTAGGAATGTCGATCAACATGTTGGCCTTCTTTAAGGGTCTAGAATTGTCCACTCCGATCAACAGCTCCGTTTTGGTGACCATTACCCCAATTATCGTGGTCATTCTTTCCGCAGTGTTTATCAACGAAAAAATAACCTGGCCAAAAGGATCTGGAATTGTCATAGGGCTTATGGGGGCCCTGGGACTTATTCTTTTTGGGGCCGAAATACGCCAAGGTGCCCCCAACATACCCTTAGGAAACGCCCTGTTCGTTTTAAATTCCACAGCCTACGGGGCCTATTTGATCTTTGTAAAGACCTTGATCCAAAAATATCACCCCTTTACCTTGATGAAATGGCTTTTTACCATTGGTACGGTCATAAACTTGCCCATTGCCTTTCCGGACCTTATGCAGGTTCAATGGGATCAGCTCCCCTTGGATGCCATTGGGGCCATTTTGTTTGTCGTAATTTGCACAACCTTTCTCACCTATTTGTTCAACATATTCGCCCTAACCCAACTAAAGGCCTCCACAGTAAGTGCCTTTGTATATATTCAGCCATTGATAGGCATTCTTTTTGCACTGTTCATGGAAAAGGACGACTTGACAATAGTAAAGATCATCGCTACCATTTTTGTGCTTGTCGGGGTGTATTTGGCAAGTAGAAAGTCCATTGCCACTTCCGGCCAGGGGTCCGGGTAGGAACGTTAGGTCTACAAAGTCAAAAGAAATTGTAGGTTTCGATTGGCGTTTTTGTACTTAAGCTTTTTACTTGTAAGGCCACTTGTTGCGACAAAAATCCCTAAGGTCCGATTTCTATCCAGAAAACTGAATTTACTTTTTTGTGACATATTAAGAGAACTGAATTTGGGAGAAAACGTAAAATAATTCCGTGGCTATCTGCAAACTTCTTTCCGTGTATTTTTCGTCTTGCTGGGGCGTATTGTCAAATACTTTTGGGTCTTCGTAAGTAATGGGAATACGCTTTTCGGCACCTGCAATAAACGGACAACCTCCATCGGCCTGTGAACAGGTCATTACAGCAGCGAATTCTGATTTTGGGTTAAAAGCATCGTCCAGCTTTTTTGAAAATCCAATAACAGGATGTTCATTCTCTGCATATTTGATAGCATAGATCGGGTTGTTGCCTTCTGCAATGGTCTTTACCTCAAAACCCAGATTAGCCAAAGTAAATGCTACGGTGGGGAAAAGTTTAGTGCTTTCTGTTCCCCCAGAATAACAAAACACATTTTTGATCTTGAAGTGATGGGCCATGGTTTGTGCCCAAACTTGTGATAAGTGACTTCTTCGGGAATTGTGTGTGCAGATAAAATTAATTCGGATCTCTTGGTTGGAATTTACCTTGCTTTGAATAAACCCTGTTAACGGATCAAGTGTTTCCTTGCGTTCGTTTGTTATCGTTTCAACCTCTATGGCTGATATAACATTGCTAATTTTCTGAAGTATTGGCATTTTTTTGGTCGATTAAAAACATCTACCTCCTGGGGCACATGCATTTGCAGTTGAATTTTTTTGATTTTGCTTTTTCTGTTCGGAGATAAAAACGGGGCCAATATTCGGACGGACTCAAAGTCCATTCGGGAAACCTACGGCCAGCACTTCTCCCTACTTGAGGCGCGTTTATCCTATATCTATTTTTATCAATCGTTTAACCCCTTCCCTGCAAGAATTTTTGGAATGTATTTCCCGATTCTGGATTCACGCGTTTTTGATTGTTTGGCTTGTGAAAAATACAAGAGATACCCTCGTTGCCTTCCTGGGGTTAAAGCCTTAAAGGCAGCTTTTAATTCGAAGCTATCCTCAAGGGCTTTTTTAAACTCATCTGGCATTTTAAATTCGGAAGTCTTTTTCATTTTAACTTCCAGACCTGCCTTTTCTACCTCAATTGCCTCAAAGATATAGGCCTTAATGACCCGCTCCAAATCAATAATCTCCTGCAAGTTTGTAAACCGAATTTGTCGAGCCGATTGCACATTCTCCGTTTGTTGGATTAGAATATTATCGGAGTCTTTCAATAATGCTCCCTTATGAAAAAGAAGTGCACAATATTCCTTGAATTCATGAATTAGGACAACATTTTTTCCTTGAAAGGTATAACAAGGATGCATCCATTTAAAATCTTCGGTCAATCCACAGTCTAGGCAGATTTTCCTCATTAATTTCATCTCTTCTTGCCAACTTTTGGCCCGGTCTAAAAATCTATCGACCACTTTAGGGTTCATATTTTAATTTTTTAGGATAGAAATGGTTGAAAAACGTGCACAATTTAACAAATTCCTTTGAAAGTCAATTTGCCGAACGAAACCTTGCTTACTATGTTAAAGTTAACCGCTGTAACATTTTATTGCCATGTACGGCAAATGGTCAAAATCTGAAATATTTACAATTGCCGATTTCTGTCAAGGCGATACTCTTTTTGTCGATTAAAGATCAAAATTGGGTATGCGCCTACATTCCCCATCGTTCATCGCAGATTCATGGGCAATTATACCCGGGGCCGTATAGGCCAAGGCTTCATAAATGTTCACTTCCGGTTCCCTATCCTCCAGAATGGATGAAATAAACTCGTGCGTAATAAAGGTGTGGGAACCACCATGACCGCTATCGTGTCTCATCGCCTCTGGCAATGCATCGGTCTTCCACCACATTTCTTGATCATATGTCTTTTGTTCGGGGTGGGCTACCGTAAAACCACCATCGTCCTTTATCAATTTATCGCCCGCACGGACCGTATGTACGGGTTCATTCTTATATCCCATATAATAGCTCATTTTATCACCTCGCCATTCTCCCCGCTCACAATGTGCCAAAGCCCCGCGCCAGCATACTTCCCCAGTAAAGGAATTGCCCCGATCGGTCTTAAAGAAGGCCGTTTCGTTCCAAAATGGGTTGTTATATGGATTTCCCTTGAGAATGGGGTCATTATCGCCCCAACCTACGCCAGTTACATGGGTCAGTCGTTCCCCGGTGACGGCAATCAAAAAAGCGGTGACATGGGTGGGATACAACATGGGTGGATACCCATGACGCCATGTAGGGGAACCATCCGGATTGAAATACAATTCTTCCAGACCGGGATGATAATATTGGGCGGCACTGCTAAAAATGGTGCCAAATCTACCCTCCCTGTACATCTTCTTGGCCGTGATGGTCTCTTGCCTAAAAGTCGATGTCTCGGCCATCATGTATTTTTTTCCTGTGAATTTGACGGCTTCTAAAATTCGATAGCAATCCTCAATGGTCAATGCTGCAGGTACTGCGCACAGGGCGTGCTTGCCCGCATTTAGGGTTTGAACAACATGATCGGCATGATCCGGGGCGGGAGTGAATATACCTACGGCCTCAATTTTGGGGTCTTTGAGCAATAATTCCAAGGAGTTGTACGACTTCTTGCACTTATAGGTGCTCATCAGGGCCGCACGGCGATCCTCCCTTAGATCACTGACCGCCTCGACGATAACATTAGGATGCTCATTAAAGTAAAAACCAAGACCAAACCTTCCCCCAACTACGCCAACACGGATTTTTCGGGATGACGGCGGAATCCCCGCAAAGGCGAATCTAGGTGAAAGGGCAAGGGCCGTCCCAGTAACTGCGGTAATACCCAGAAAATTGCGGCGTGAGAATTTTTTGTTATTTGAATGATCCATACTTCTATTTTTGAAATGAAGGTTTTAGGCTGCGTATGCCAGCAGCTTGATTTTTTAATGGTTGGTTAGGAGCTCCAATGTTTTGGGGAGTTTTTGCCCCAATTGTTTTTTCCATCCCATTTGCATGATCAGGCTGATGATGATAAGTTTAAATCCTTTGTAGCCAGAATGAACCAAATATAGGATTGTTCCACCAAAAGTCGGCTCCAATTTAAAACTTAATACGGTGTCCAATTTTGTGAAAATCCCTTTGGTCAATTTGTCTGCCCTTTCGGAATGTACCCCTGCACAAGCCAATGCTTTTTCACCGGTGGCTTCGCCCCGATACGTATAGGCAAGATATTCCTGCGGTTTAACCTCAATTATTTCACAATGCGTAATTCCGTCCCAACCCTTTTGCGGTTTCATCCTAAATGTGAAATAAGAGCCTTGGATTGGCTCAATGTTGTTTTCCATAAACCAACTACTTAACCATTTGGGCTCTGTTAAAGCTTGCCATACCTTGTCCTGTTCATATGGCAAAAATGTTTTGAGTCTTATTGTCCGGGTCATTTACCTTTTTAGTTCAATATTGCTTCCAATCCCTGTTGTTCGGAAGTTTGATATGGTTGATCCTAATTCCCTGTATCAAAATAGAAAATCTAATCGATTTTTACTCGTTCCCGCGCGATTGCATCGCGTGGCCGCAACAGTAGCATTCCCAAAAACAACTTACAACCCTTTGCTCTCACCACGCGATGCAATCGCGCGGGAGTGAGGCTAAGTTGGCTTCATCTAAAATATTGTAATAGAATAATGCCAAAACCCAAAATAATTTCAAACACCATTATGTAGTCAAAATATTTTCCCGCAGAGCCCACTTTTATTCTTGAGTACAACCTACCCAGGCCCGAGAAAACAACAACGATTCCAATACAGAATATTAGATCATCAATTTTATTAAAATTAAAAACAACCCACGTCATTAGGATTCCCAGTCCAAAATAAATTCCACTTAAAAATCTTAGTAGATTATCCAAAATGCGCTGGGGCGGAATAGTCTTCGGCAAAAAGTAGTTGGCACCTTTAAGCAAGAGGTTTAGACCTCCCAATAAACATATCAGTGAAACAATGCCCAATAAAATCTGTAAGAATAGATCCATAACTTTTATACATTAAATACACATAAAGATTACAAAAATCACAACCAGTCACAAACTCTCTTGGGCTGTTCCAAGACTGGCAATATATTGAATACCGGTGTTCCATTTTTTATTTTCCGCTGCTAAATGTCGGCAGGAAAATGTCTTTCATGATGGCAAATGGCAATTTGTTCTCTTGGGAATTGTAGGCGCCTCCAGTAAACACGGCAACCATTTCAATCCCTGGTACTACCATAATATATTGTCCGCCATTTCCTGTCGCTGTTTTGGCAAGAAAAACTTTACCATTTACGTTAAATGGAATATTCCACCAAAAATACCCGTAGTCGATGTTCGTGATTTTTGTTTTTGGGGTGGTAGATTCCTCGACCCACTTCCTGGACACCACCTGCTTGCCGTTCCACATTCCCTCGTTGAGGGTCAATTGCCCAATTTTGGCCATATCACGAGAGGTCATATACAACCTTTTTCCGGATGGAATTACCTCCTTGTCCGACGTGTGACCCCAAGTTACATTGGTAATTCCCAAAGGGCCGAACAAGTAATTTTCAGCGAATTGATCTATTGTCATTCCCGAAGCTCGACTTATTATTTCTGCTATTAAAATAGCTCCCATTGAACAGTAATTTGATACTGTCCCAGGGTCGTTGACCATGGGCAGGTCCAGGGTATATTGGAGCCAATCTTTTTTCTTGTACACTTTGTCTTCCTGCCCTTTGGATTTTTGGTCCCAATCGTTACAGTCCAGTCCGCTAGACATGGTTAAAAGGTTTTTGATGGTAATCCTTTCCTTTCTTTCGTCAAGATTTTTATTTGGTACCGGACTTTTGAGGTATTTGGATATGGGGTCGTCAACATCCTTGACAAATCCCTTATCAATGGCAATTCCCATTAAAATTGACCTGATGCTTTTTGTTGTCGAACGCAGGTCGTGTGGTTCATTCCCTGAGTGCCCATTAAAGTACTCCTCAATAATTAGTTGGTCATTTACCACCAGTAGAACACTGTGGATTCTATTTTCGCCATTTTTCAATTGGCTGAATAACTTATAAATCAAGGTTGTGTCAATATTCTGGGATTTCAAGTTGTTCGTTATCCATCCATCTCCAAGATTTTTTGGCTGGGAATAATCATATGGATTTTGTCCATAGCAGAAAATATTTACGGATAGGGCTAAAATTATTACGGTGACAATTTTTTTCATGATGCTTGTTGACTTATACCCACGCGATACAATCGCGCGGAAACTCCGATTTGCTATGTGAATTGGGAACCCCACGCGATACAATCGCGCGGGAGCGGAAATTTAAATTTTGACTCAGCCTTATAGATGTTTGTTTTTTTTCAATATTAATATGGTATGGATTTCATCGGTTCTCCGTTCCCGCTCGATGGCATCGCATGGCCACAACATTGGCATTCCCAAAAGCAACTTATAACTCAAAATTAAAATCCTTTTTTCCTTATTTTTGATACTTATGGGCCACAATTAGAATTATCATAATAATCTTGTTTCTTCTGCATGGATTCTTCAGAATGATATTATTCTTTTAGGTAGTTCATCTTTTTAAATTCAGTGCTTCTAGCTTTTAAATATTCCCAGATCTCCACCGTATTTCCTGCCTGTGACAATTCTGAAAAACCCTGTTGGGATATGCAATACGTAAGAAATCCATCAATGTTCGTTTCGGGAATTTCGAAGTATTCGGACATTGTTTTCCTTGCGAAATTAGCAATGATTTCCTTTTCCACTTCTAATTTTTCATCGCGGACGATCAAATCCTGAAGGGATTTGGTTCTTCCCGAAGCCTTGTTCATTATTTTATGAAGGTTTATTACCAAAGCTATACCGTAATAATAAACATATTTTCCTCCATCCGCCTCAAATAGCAAGCGTTCATTTTTGGTAAGTACGTCCAAATTTGCATTAGGCAACCCCAATGTCGCCGAGGTAACAATGGGTTTAAGATTCAGATTTTCTAGATCAAGGCTTAATTTTCCTGATAGATTGTAAGGTGTAACGACCACTTCTTCTAGATTGATGGGGTTCTCGGCCAAATTTACCAAAACGGTCTTTTGTTCAAGAATAGAGTCGGTAATGACGATCTTTTTTGTTTGATACTGAACCGCAGTAAATAGAATTGAGTCCCTCGATCGGACTGTAATGGTGAAGTTACCTATTGAATTGGTTATAGTAGATTTCTTAGAGTTTAGATTTACAATTAAAATATTGGAAACATCATTATTAAGGCTTTTGACCCTTCCAGTTAACAACGTTGCTTTTTCTTGACTAAATCCCGCAAATGAAGCCAACGCAATTAACAATAGTAGTAAAAACCTTAAATGACTCTGCAATATTCACATTTTAGAATTACGGTAAAATGCCTTGTTTTAAATAAAGATAACCACTTTGTTTTTGAAAAGTAGCCCCCATTGCCGCGCGATGCAATCGCGCGGGAACGGGGACTGTTGTTCAACCCTTTGCTCAAAGCGTTATGTGGCCGTCGGTCGTATTTGGGTCACAACAGCGTTAAAATTGGAATCCCACGTGATTTTATCGCGCGGGAGCGTATCTTTCTTTGAATATGCCAATTACCTCCTGTCCCTATTTACATAATCTTGGAAATATCCCATTCTTCATTGGATGGCTCCTTAACTATTGATTCTGCTTCCGGTAGCCCATTGACCTTCATATTTTTAGCATCCCAATGAATCCGGGCACCATTCAGCCGAAGTGACATTACCCCAAGCAGGGTTAGTTCAGTAAGTCGACTCCCATAATCAAGATTGGCACTGGATTGCCCTCCGTTTTTGATGGCATCTACCCAGTCGCGATGATGTCCTTTCGATCGCGGGATCCGTTCCACGGGTGGTTTATAAGATTGTCTCAAGGATTCGGGGAATATCTGGGGAAAACGATCACCACCATCGGTGATAATAACTCCTTTATCGCCCACATACATGGCACTCCTCCCCCCAAATTTATAATCCGGTGGCAGATGGGGATTCCAATCCGGTTTTAAGCCTCCAGAATACCAATGCAATTTGAGTGCGGCCTGGCCCTTTCTTTCAGGAAAATGATAAGTTCCGGCCTCTCCATAAGGAGCAATTTCACTGTTACTTTGTCCAGCAGGGTAAATCTGGACCTCGGACGGGCTCGATAGATCGAATGCCCAAAAAGGTGCATCCATATCATGACATCCAAAGTCGCCCAATGCACCACAACCATATATCCAAAAATCCCGCCAGGTGACTGGCGAAAAAAGATCGTTATAGGGCCTAAATGGCGACGGTCCCAACCATTCCTCCCAATCAAAATCATAAGGAAGCGGACTGGCATTTTGAGGAAGGCCTGTAATACCCGGGGTCCAGCGACCTGCAGGAACCCATGCATGGATTTCGCGTACGGTTCCGATCGCGCCGTCCTGCAGATATTCGACTAAGGAACGCATGCCGTCGCGACTATGTCCCACGTTACCCATCTGGGTGGCAAGTCCAGTTTCCTGTACCACTTTACGTACCATCCTCGTTTCCCATATATTGTGGGCCATTGGTTTCTCGCAAAAAACGTGTAGTCCGGCCTTGAGTGCAGCGATGGTGATAAAGGCGTGCGTATGGTCGGGAGTAGCGCAAAGAATGGCATCGATATCTTTTTCCCTATCCATCATTTCACTAAATCGTTTATATTGACGAACCTCTTTATTTTCCCCCTTTTTCCGATAATGATCCTCGATCATTTCACTTACCGGTTCCCGTCCGGCAAGGGACTTGTAGTAGAATCGATTTAAATCCCAATAACGGCCCGGATCTGTGACCGAGGTGATCTGTACATCGTCCAGCTGGAGCAAATTGCGAACGTTACTCTGTCCCTGACCCCCCGCTCCAACAAGGCCAATGTTTACTTTGTCACTGGGCGCTGTATATCCTTTGCCTCCAAGAACATACCGGGGAAGTATCATAACCCCCCCTGCTGCGGCGGCTGTGTTTCGAATAAATTGCCGACGGCCGGCAGAAGACGTATTTAGATTCTTCATCATGCTGCGTTTTTAATTGGGAATTCAAGGTAATGATTTATTTTGAAAATGAAGATGTTTGTTGTTTAATGGGTTGGGGCAGGATTGAGCTTGAGATCCGGGTTATATCACCTTTAGCATTCCGTCCGTCCAATAAAATGCGGCATTACATTTCATATACATTTATAACCAAAACGGACAGCCCGAATCAAGCAAGATCAAATGAAAAAAATCAAAAATAGGGTTAGTTGCGGGCTCGCAAAACCAATAAGCTTTGGATCAGAAATTTGGAATCCAGTTTGGAAAAAAGAATCCCTCAAATTTTCGCTGCCACGCCATACAATCGCACGGGAGCAAGGGAGCGGGGTTGTAGCCAGTTGATATATCAATGAAATAACTTTTCACCTAATTTTAAACTGTCCCCTAAGTCCTTTAATTCATACAATTGCATCCGTTCATCCGGGCTTTTATTGGGCTGATGCAAACAAATCACCAATTGCCCATCAAATGTTTTGAAAATCATTCCGTGGCCACCATCCTTTTTAAATAAGCGGTTTGAGTTGTGCGTCCATGGACCTTTAACACTTCCACTTTCAGAAACAACCGTTCCGATGGCGTAACCATCTTTCCCCATACTAGACCAAATCATTATTAGTTTATTGGATTTGGTTCTATATAAAAAGCAGCCATCCGTAACATAGTTGTCATTATCATGTGCCTTGATCCAAGGTGCTGTAGAAGCTTTGAAAAGTACTTGACTTTCACCGTCTACTGATGACAAGTCACCTTTTAAAGCAACTAAATTTATTGTGCCGTCCTTTATTTGAATCCATTCATGACAGTAAATCATATATGGTTTACCATTTTCCACCCATAATGTACCGTCCAAAGTCATTTGGTCAATGGAGGTATGAGGACTGTTGGCAAAAGGCTTAAAAGGTCCGGAGGGATGATCGGATACCAAGATCTGACTGCCTCTTAAGGTTTTAGCGATGGTATCGGGCGGGGCAGATTTGGTAAAGGTAGTGAACAGGTAATATTTTCCTTTATATTGATGTACTTCAGGTGCCCAAACGAGGCTGGTCGCCCAAAAATCATCGGGAGCTTGAAAAACTGGCTCTGGCGCCGTCCAGTTTTTCAAATCTTTACTGGTGTAGACTTCTACTCCTTGCCCTTTGGATTTATCTTGTGTGCGATTATATATAGAGGCATACAAGTAGTAGGTCTGAGTTTTTTTATCTGCCAAAATGAATGGGTCTCGAACCCTGATCTCTGTTGATTTTATTACCTCATTTTCCTTTTTCGATGAGTTGTCATTACCTTTCTTTAAATTACAGGAAAGAGTAATAAACAAGGTAAAAAACATCAAGTAACTTTTTTTCATAAATTTCTATCTTTAATCTTATCTAACTAATACTGTTTTGCCTCACTCTCCGCTCCCGCGCGATTCCAACGCGTGGTCGCAATAGCCGTAATCCCAAAAGTAACTTATAACCCAAAATTTCAATTCATCCAGAATAAAGATACACAAGCATGGAATTCCAATTATTATTAGGGTCGGGAGCGGGGTTATTTTCCGTTTTCATACATTTCGATTGCCTTTAAGTATTTCAATCCAACAGACCTTGTTTGCGGAAATAAAAATCCACTTAATTCAGAATGATTTTTGTCAATCCAGTTTACGAGTCCATCTCTGTTTTTAAGGAATTTTTCAACATTAAAAACCTCGTACTCAATTCTTTCAACTTGGACTATTTTATTGTTGTCAAATCGTACGATTTCATACCAAACCATTGGTTCTTCGTTAAGAAAAAGGATTCGTTTATCAATTTTAGAAATTTTTGCTTTGACAACTTGGTTTTCTTCCTCAATTTCAAGGATTTTATAGGTTGGGTCAAATACTGAATCCCATTCCAACCATTCAGAATATCCTTTTTGGGAAAAACGTTCTTCATAGTCATCTGAATTTTCCCTAACAACTATACTATCTCCCAATAAATTTGGGATTCCAGAACCATCAGAATTATCAAGAGCTTTATAATATTGCTTTGCAATTTCAAGTTTGCTAGTTTCTTTATTCTTTTCCTTTTCAGAAGTCTTACAGGAGACAAATCCAATTGTCAAAAGGAATAATAAAGCTATAATTTTCTTCATCCGGTTAAGGTTTTTTATAATGTGCTACCATTGCTGTCCCATTAAAGTTTAAAATTTTTCCCCGCTCCCACGCGATTGTATCGCGTGGCCCCATCTAGTGGCCGGAACAGAGGTAATCCCAAAAGTAACTCATAACTCAAAATTTCAATTCATCCAGAAATAAAAATACACAAGCATAGAATTCCGATTATTACTAGGGCCGATGTTTTCGACGATAGAAATATTCTTTTAGGACCAACATTTGGAATCGCATAATTTTTATGAATAGCTAGGTTAACAGTTCCAGGCAACCGCAAATTACGTTACCACGCGATACAATCGCGCGGGAGGGATTACCAAGCGATGCAATCGCGCGGGAGCGGGGATCTTTAGCTCTGGACCCTCTGGTTTTGTAGATAATCGGTGCGTACTACTTTGGCGGTTTTGTGATCGCCGGTATGGCTCCAGCCGGGAGGCATAAAAACATAAAGAAATTTGTTCTTGATCCCTGGAGCCCTGACAACATCCTTGGCCAAGGCCACGATCTCCCCAAAATAGACGTCCATAAAGTTGCCGGAATCCATCTCGCGGGTGATGCCATATTCTATTTTAATATCGTTCCGTTCATCTTGATAAGTGCCAAAGACCTTGTCCCAGATATTGAGGAGGTTGCAGAAATTGGTATCCATATAGAGCGGGTTCTTGGCATGGTGTACCCGGTGGTGGGAAGGGGTCAAAATCAACTTGTTCAAAAATCCCAACCTGCCATTTTTTATCACGTTCTCCCCTACGTGGATAAACGCCCCATAGGTGCCATCTATAAACATAATCACAAAGAGCATGGCCGGACTAACGCCGAGAAGGATACAGACCGTAGTGCGGATGGCATCGGCATAGGGGGCCTCCAAAAAAAAGTGGGCATGGGTCACGGAAAGGTTCATGTCTTCCGGGGCATGGTGCGTAGAATGCAGGCACCAGAACAACCGTACCTTGTGTCCAAGATAGTGGTAGATAAAATGTCCGAACTCCCAAACGATATAGCCGTAGATAAACCAATACCAAGTAGGCTCGGTGTGGAGGATCGCGTATTTTTCGAACACCCCGATAATGAAGACCACCATGGCTATGGCGATAAACCTACCTATGACCCGGTTAAAAACATAGATCAAAAAATTGACCTTGTAAACCTTGGTCTGGGGCTTTTTATAGATCATTCCCAGTATAAACTCCAAAAGGATGAGCAGGGGAATTATGGGTCGGATAATGGCGACGATGCCATCATAGGTCCTTAAAGCACTGTAATTTCCCGAGGTAAGGATCTCCCACGCTTGTTCAATTCCAAAAAAGCCAACGACTTCCCGATAGAGGGTATCTAAAATTTCCATTACGCTATTGTTGGTTTGGTCGTTCTTCCTGTCGGAAGTACGGTATTCCAAAGATATCGAAATTTTTCAGGAAATTTCCCGTAGACGTAGGATTCCTATTCACAAGGGACAATTCAGATGGGGCAGGTACAGTTCGCTTTCCAACACCTACAACGGCATAGCAGCCAACGGTTTACTCCCCAAGTACTTCTGGGGAAATATCCTGGGGCCGTTTCCCATACTTCCGGGTATCGGCACTGGTAAGCACCCTAAAATCGGCTGCCTTTTCCATCCCGTTAAAAACTGCCAACGGCTCTTCGTGAAGATTGGTAAGCCTACGGGTCTCGCTGTTGATCCAGCCCCCCATCATCTCACTGTGCGCCAAGTTCCGACCTTCGCGATCATAAAAATTGTGGTGGAACTCAAACAGGGTTCCATTGGCGCTCATCCCCTTAAATTCCACCGTTACCGTAACGGGAGTGCCTGGAAGTACCTCTTTAAAATAGTAGATATGCTCGTGAAAAACAACAGGGCCCAGCTGGTGTTCCACCATCATTTTGTGGGTAAGTCCGCTGTCCAGAAAAAGAGACATCCGGGTATGGCTCATAAAATTGATGTAGGACGAATTGGCCAAATGCCGATTGGCGTCCATATCGCTCCACCGGACTTCAAATTTTTTTGTGTACATGATTTTTTGTTTAAAACTGGTTTATTAGTGTTGATTGGAAGGACAAAGGACCGATTTGCTCAAAGACAAAGGACTTCAACTCTTAACCCATAACTGATAACTTTCTGTCCTTCCGTCCTTCCTCTTTTCGTCTTTCCGCCCAAAATAGTATGCATGCATAGCAAAAATACCATAGTTTTGTATGAACTGGTATAAATTTTTTACGTTTAACCGAAAATTAGACAATTTTTGTCCATTCGAAGTCTTTTTTGAGTTGCATATCAGGGCTACTGAAGAACAAAAAGAGCAAACCCGACCGACCGGTACGGGCAGGAATGAGCGAGAAAGGGAAATTTTTTAGCAAATGGAAAAAGATTAAACCAGTTCAATAACTACGAAATTAGACCCAGTGAAAATAATCCTTAATTTTAGCACATGAGCCATAAACCAACCTTTATTAAAGATCTTTCCCTTCCCGCCATTGCCGCACCCATGTTTTTGATCTCAGGGCCAGAACTCGTAATTTCCTGTTGTAAAAACGGGATCGTGGGCACCTTTCCAGCCTTGAACCAGCGTACCAGCGAGGGTTTCGAGGAATGGCTGATCCAGATCAAGTCCGAACTCCAAAAATTTGAAAAGGAAACAGGTATAAAACCGGCTCCTTTTGGTGTTAACCTCATCGTGCACCAATCAAATCCCCGGGTGGAGGCCGATCTAAAATTGTGCATGAAACACAAGGTGCCCCTGATCATCACCTCACTAGGGGCGGTCTCCCAAGTGGTGCAGGCTATCCACAGTTATGGCGGACTCGTATTTCACGATATCATCAAAAAAAGACATGCGGAAAAAGCGGCGGAAGCCGGTGTGGATGGACTTATCCTGGTTGCGGCTGGCGCCGGGGGACATGCGGGCACCATCAACCCTATGATCCTAATAGAGGAAATAAAAAAATTCTTTCACAAGACCATAGTTCTATCCGGTTGCATCAGCACAGGCAGGGACATCGCTTCCGCCATGCAGATGGGTGCCGATCTGGCCTATATGGGTACCCGATTTATCAACACCACAGAAAGTAAGGCAACGGATGCCTATCGGCAAATGATTATCGATGCAGGCGCCAATGACGTAATCTATACCGCCGCGGTTTCCGGGGTACACGCTAATTTCTTAGCGGCAAGCCTAAAAGCGGCCGGCATAACCGAGGAAGACCTAAAAAAGGACGTAAAAGTCGATTTTGGCAAGGAACTGGACACAGAGGCCAAGGCTTGGAAGACTATTTGGTCCGCCGGACAAGGGGTCGCCATGATAGACGATGTTCTTCCGGTAGCGGACCTGGTAAAAAAATTGAAAACAGAATTCAAATCGGCCATTGAAGCGCAAGCCAAATTGTTGGAAACCTACCCGAAGTAGGAGATGGGTTAAGGGTTAAAATAATAATAAAACTAACCTCTTTATACGCAAAGAATTACGTGTCTACAACAAATTATCAACTTTTGACTATAAACACGATTTTCGAAATGCTTAACTGTTAACCCATAACTTTTAACTTTTAGAGGTTTATAACTTTGTATTATGCGCTAATTTCTTCAAGCATCTCCAATTTATTAACTTAGTTTCTAGCCCAATAAATGCCAATAATCCCATCAGAATACAATCCTCCCTTCGTTTTTAGGAACGGACATATTTCCACGGTTTATCACGGACTGTTCCGAAAGGTTGACGGACTTGTGCAACGACGGGAACGCATCTCGTTGGCAGATGGGGACTTTTTGGATCTGGATTGGAGCTTTTCGGAGAAACAAACCCGGAAAGTAGTGATCTTGCTCCATGGGCTGGAAGGGGATTCCGGTCGGCCCTATATCACGGGAATGGCCAAACTCTTGAACAGGGCAGGAATTGATGCCTGTGCCGTCAACTATAGGGGCTGCAGTGGGGAGACCAATCGCTTGTTCCGTTCCTACCATTCCGGAGCAACCGAGGATTTGGAAGCGGTAGTGCAACATACCTTGGAAACCAAAAACTACGACAAGATCTACCTTACCGGTTTCAGCTTGGGAGGTAACCTGGCCCTTAAATATTTAGGAGAGGCACGGAGCATCCCGAAGGAGCTACAAGCAGCGGTAGGCATCTCGGTGCCCTGCAACCTTTATGACAGCCTAAAGCAATTGTCCAAGCCCATAAATTTTCCCTACGCCCGTAGGTTTAGAAAAAAGCTTATAGAAAAACTCCGTGCCAAAAAGGTTTTATTTCCCGATCTTATTTCGGATAGCGACTTAAGAAAAATAAAGACCCTAAAAGATTTTGACGACATCTATACCAGTCGGGCCCACGGTTTTACAGATGCCTTGGATTACTATGAAAAGTGTAGCTGCAAGCAATTCCTGCCCCGAATAGACCGCCCGGTCCTAATCGTGAATGCACGGAACGATTCCTTTCTGGGAAAGGATTGTTACCCGGTATACGAGGCCGAGGAAAACCATAATATATACTTGGAAATACCTGCATTTGGAGGGCACGTTGGATACCATGGGCCAGAAAATATTACCTATGCCGAAAAAAAGGCATTAAAATTCCTTCAAGAGATGAATTAAATTATTAGTATTTCATAACTTAGTGCCTCGAAATCCATTTAACCAGTAATTTACTTCTTCTGATCAGTCAGAAATCAAAAAATTAAAATCGTATGAAAAAATTATTATTCTTTGCGGTCCTTGGCGGACTTATCTTGAGCTGCGGCGATAAAAAAGAAAAAAAGGACAGCTTTGAAATGACCCGTCCCAAAAAAGAGGTGAAGGAAGCGAAGGCAGAACCGGTAGGTGTTCCGATAGATATGGATAACAAAGGGGTAGGCCCCATAAAGTCCGTAAAATTTGATGCCACGGTAAACAAAGAATTGGCCGCCAAAGGTGAGAAAGTATATAATACGGTGTGTATCGCCTGCCATATGCCCGACCAAAAGCTTATCGGCCCTGCCCTAAAAGGAGTTTATGATCGAAGAAGTCCAGAATGGGTAATGAACATGATCATGGTACCCGATCAGATGATCAAGGAAGACCCCATTGCAAAGGCTTTGGTCGCAGAGAACAATAACGCCATTATGATCAACTCTAACCTTTCTGAAGAGGATACCCGTGCAATTGCGGAGTATTTAAGGACGTTCTAATATAAATCTACATGTTTTTAAAAGACGTTTGCCCAATTAACCAGATTGGTCAAACGTCTTTTTTAATTTAATTTTTTTCTAAAAAGGCATAGCCCCAAAAATGGACACCAAGAAACAAAAGGCTATAAACACTGCTTACTTGAGCATTTTTGGAAATGCCCTCTTGGCCTTGGTCAAAGGGATTGCAGGGGTCTTTGGGAATTCTTATGCCCTTATCGCGGATGCGATTGAATCCACAACGGATGTGTTTTCTTCCCTTTTGGTACTTTTCGGTTTAAAGTATGCCACAAAGCCGCCGGATGATAACCATCCCTACGGCCATGGACGGGCAGAACCATTGGTCACCTTTGCCGTGGTGGGGTTCTTGGTGATTTCGGCAACCATTATTGCTTATGAAAGTATCCAACACATCAAAACCCCCCACCAGACCCCGGAAAAATACACCTTGATAGTATTGGGCATCGTTGTTGTCCTGAAGGAATTCTTTTATCGGTATGTTTCCAAAAAAAGCAAAGAGACCCATAGTACTTCCTTGGAGGCCGATGCCTGGCACCATAGAAGCGATGCCATTACCTCCTTGATGGCATTTATCGGTATTTCTATTGCCATTTATATGGGCCAGGGTTACGAATCAGCTGACGATTGGGCCGCCCTTTTGGCTTCGGGTTTCATTGTCTATAACGCTTATCTTATTTTTAGACCTGCCCTGGGAGAGATCATGGACGAACATTTATACGATGATCTGGTATTGCAGATTAGGGATATCGCCCAAGGTGTGGATGGGGTTATCGATACCGAAAAATGCTATGTGCGCAAAACAGGCATTTCGTATCTAGTGGACCTGCATCTCATAGTCAACGGAAGTATTACGGTGGCCCAGGGACATGCGATTGCGCACCAGCTTAAAAACGAACTCATATTACAACTCCCGGAAATATCCGACGTCCTTATCCATGTGGAACCGGCTGCATGAAGAACCTAGTACTAAAACAATTTTTTGAATTGAAAAATTTCAGTTCCTATTGAAAATGCCTACTTGAGCCAACACCTCTTTGCCCCGTTTGACCTCCCCCACCCCCTCCCAAGCCCGCCTGAACGGTACGGGCAGGGAGGGGAGCGGATCCTTTAAGAAATAGACGGTCTTATTTCAACAAAAACGGGTTCCCTCCCCTTGGGGGAAGATTAGGGAGGGGTCCGTTCTAGGCCGGATCCTTGTTAAGCTTATTGTATTTAAAGAAGTTGGTCGTTAACACATACAACATTTTAAATCTAAAGGCAAATCTACCCGTATATTTGTAAAAGAGAATGGCCAGTGGCTATGCATCCATGGACACTAAACGTTACTGCCAAAGGATTCCATTAAATAGCATAAACCCTGTCCCAAGTTATAATTTGGGATCCGGCCTTATGTAGATTTTCAAATTTGTTATGAGCAGGAACCTACGACAAAAATTCCGTGGTTTTAATTACTTTTGGAAATGAAGCCGTTTTTAGGATCGTTTCTTTGTTCAATTAAATCTACAGCCATGCAAAAACCAACCCTTCTTTTAATTTTTACAGCTCTCTGTACTCTTAATTCCATTGCCCAAAACAATGGAAAATACAATGGTCTCGATTCCAATATCGGAAATATCTTTTTGCTATCGGATGCAAAGACCAGGTCCATCAGCCCCGAAAACTTTACTGGGGAACCAGGAAAAGGAGGTATGGCCGATCTTGGAAACGGAACCGGAAGTAATGCCGCCCGTGAACTGGGGAAAGGCTGGAAGGTAAGTCCTTCTGTCCGAATAGAACCAGGACAGACCTTTACTATGGCCGAAATAAACGATGAAGGCGCCATTCAACATATGTGGCTCACCCCAACAGGGAATTGGCGGTATTCTATCTTGCGTATTTATTGGGACGATGAAAAAGAACCCTCTGTTGAAGTCCCCGTAGGGGATTTCTTTGGGATGGGTTGGGGGCAATACGCTCCCCTGAACTCCATTCCCGTAACGGTAAACCCAGGCAGTGCCTTTAATTCCTATTGGCCCATGCCCTTCCGTAAAAAATGCAGGATCACCATGGAGAACATAGGGGAAAAGGAAATGTACCTCTACTATCAAATAGATTATACTCTGACAGAGGTCCCCAAGGATGCCGCCTATTTCCACGCCCAGTTTAGGAGAAGCAATCCCACAAAGGGCTCGTTGTACACCTTGGTGGATGACATTAAGGGCAAAGGCCAGTACGTGGGCACCTATATGGCCTGGCAGGTGAACAACAAGGGCTGGTGGGGCGAAGGGGAGATCAAGTTCTTTATGGACGGGGACCAGGAATTTCCGACCATCAACGGCACGGGGACCGAAGATTATTTTTTGGGATCCTATAATTTCGAGAACAAAAAGACCCACGAGTACGAAGAATTTTCCACGGCCTATGCCGGGTTGCACCAGGTGATACGCCCGGACGGACTATACGATTCCCAGCAGCGTTTCGGACTTTATAGATGGCACATCCAAGACCCTATACGGTTCGATAAATCGTTAAGGGTAACCATTCAGGATCTGGGCTGGAGAAGCGGAGGCCGGTACCTTCCCCAAAAGTCGGATATTAGCTCCGTGGTATACTGGTACCAAACAGAACCACATGCCCCGTTCCCGAAGCTGCCTTCCAAAGATGAACTGGAAGTGAATTAGTGACAACCTGTAATGGACAAAGGACGGAAGGACGAAAAGTTAATGGATTAAAGGGGAAAGGGTAAGGATAAATCTTTAGCAGTTAATCAAGAAAAACCACAATGAAAAACAACCTAATTTATCTCTCCCTCGGAATGCTGTTTCTTGTGGGCTGCGGCCAAACCGATCAAAAAAATAAAAAAATGGAAAAACATACCTACAATGAGGGCAGCTTGGGCTTTGACCAGGAATTCCTGGTAAATAGGGATAAAGATCTGATCGTACTTCAAAGCGGCAGCGCCAAGGTCTTGGTCTCCGCAAAATATCAGGCCAAGGTATTTACCTCTTCGGCCAAGGGGGATAAGGGCAAGAGTTTAGGTTGGATAAATTACAAGGCATTTGACGGGGATCTGGATCCGCACATGAACGCCTATGGAGGGGAGAATAGGTTCTGGCTAGGGCCAGAAGGGAGCAAATTCTCCCTGTTCTTTAAACCGGGAGAGCAAATGACCTTTGACCATTGGAATACGCCACCACCCATCGATTCCGAAAGCTGGCAGGTGTCCGAAAAAAACCCTACGGTCGTACGGATGGAAAAACGGATGTCATTAAGGAACTATGCCGATACACCATTGGATATTAAAGCGGTAAGAAGCGTTCAGATCTTGGATAGGCAGCAAATAGAATCTTTATTGCAGATCGATCTTGGCCAACTGGAATCGGTAGGGTATAAAACGAGCAATGAGATAGAGAATACGGGCAGAAATGCATGGACCGAAGAGACCGGGGCCCCCTGTATCTGGATGCTGGATATGTTCCCGCCCTCGGATAGGACCACTATCGTGATTCCCTATCAAGAAGACGCCCCTGGCAAAGTTGCCACGACCGACTATTTTGGGGAAATCCCTGAAGATAGGATCAAGTATGATAATAATACCATTTTCTTTAAGGCCGATGGAAATTCCCGGGGAAAGCTTGGTGTTCCTCCCCGAAGGGCCAGGAACGTAGCGGGAAGTTATGATGCGACCAACCATATTCTTACCATTGCCCTTTTTGATGTGGAACAGGAAGCGGTGTACCTAAACCAGGAATGGACCCCGGACAAGGATCCGTTCAAGGGCGACGCCATCAACGCCTACAACGACGGCCCCTTGGAGGACGGTTCGCAGATGGGGCCCTTTTATGAGATCGAGAGCGTATCGCCCGCGGCATTTTTAAGCCCAGGAGACAAAATGGTTCACAACCACAGCGTTTTTCACTTTATGGGAAAGGAAGACCAATTGGACGCCATTTCTAAAAAGGTCTTCGGTATAGGCTTGGGGACCATAATAGAAAAATTCTAATTGTCGTTCACCTTTAAATTTTATCTACGGCAACCTTATAAGTAGGATCTTCCAAAACGTTTACATCGATAATCTCGTCCGCATTCATAAGCAGGCGTTTACAGTCCTTGCTCAAGTGTTTTAAATGCACCTTTTTGCCTACTTTTTGATAGCGTTCCGTAATCTTGTTCAGGGCTTCTATAGCGGACATATCCGCTACCCTGCTCTCCTTAAAGTCGATAATGACCTCGGAGGGGTCGTTGAGCACATCAAATTTTTCATTAAAAGTACTCACGGACCCAAAAAACAGGGGTCCGTAGATTTCATAATGCTTAGCCCCATTTTCATCGATCCGCTTTCTGGCACGGATGCGCTTGGCATTGTCCCAGGAAAATACCAAGGCGGAAATTATGACCCCTACCAAAACGGCCAAGGCCAAATTATGTAGAAAAATAGTAACCAAGGTCACCATGACCATGACCATGACGTCCGATTTTGGCATCTTGTTGAACGTTCTAAGACTGGCCCATTCAAACGTACCGATGGCCACCATAATCATCAATCCGGTAAGGGCGGCCATAGGGACCCTTTCTATTAAACTAGCTCCGAACATAATGAAGACCAGCAGCATGATGGCCGCTACAATACCAGACAACCTGGCACGGGCCCCATTGGAGGTGTTTATCAAACTCTGTCCGATCATGGCACAACCTCCCATTCCGGAAAAGAAACCGGACAAAATATTCGCGGTACCTTGGGCGACGGCTTCCTTATTGCCCCGGCCCCGGGTCTCCGTAATTTCATCAATAATGTTCAGGGTCAAAAGGCTTTCGATCAGCCCTACCCCCGCAACGATCGCTGCATAGGGAAAAATAATTTCCAAGGTCTTAAAACTCCATGGGATATCCGGGATATGAAAAGGGGGAAACCCTCCTTGTATTGAAGCTATATCCCCGATTGTCCTAGTGTCTATATTAAAAAACACCACGATCCCAAACACCAATAATATGGCCGCCAAAGAAGCGGGAAAGGCTTTGGTCAGTTTAGGAAGACCCCAAATAACGATCATAGTAACCAATACCAGGGCCAACAAAATATACATAGGGGTTCCGGTTAACCAATCCCCGTCAACATTTTTGAACTGTACCATCTGGGACATAAAGATGATGATCGCCAAACCGTTGACGAAGCCAAAAATAACAGGCTGTGGCACTAAACGCATCAGTTTGCCCAACTTCAGAAAACCTGCAGCCATTTGAATTATCCCCGCCAGAACCACGGTGGCAAAAACATATTCCACCCCATGCGATTTTGCCAAGGCTACAATAACCACCGCCACTGCACCGGTGGCACCGGATATCATCCCAGGCCGACCGCCAAATATGGAGGTCACCAAGCCCATGACAAATGCAGCATAAAGACCTGTCAATGGGGAGAGGCCGGCGATGATAGCAAAGGCAATGGCCTCGGGGACCAAGGCCAGGGCAACGGTAAGACCCGATAGGACTTCTGTTCTATAATTGACCTTTTGGGAAAAATCGAATAAATTCAGATACTTCTTCACGGTTTTATTTTAGGGGCGCAAAAATACCATTTAATTTGGAGCAAGGGCAAGGAATACCGCAAAATGTAGCCCTTTGGGACAAGGCAATGCCATCTGCAATTTACCCGCGGCCCTAAAATAGGACCCAAATAAATTCATCAAGGCCCATTCAAATTATGATTGCCATAATTAGTTAGATTCCATTTTAGGAATTCCTTAACCATATTTTAAGTTTTCTATAATATTCATTTTTTATGTGCTGTTTTAAATTTGGACAGCTTTAATAGTTTAAGCAGTTAATTCATTTGAAATTTTAATAGCAATTTTATATGAATAATTTAGACCACCTTCCCAAAACCCTTTTCCCAATTTTTTTATTTCTCTTACTCCCCTACATCGCATCTGCTGGAAACGGCGTTCTCCTTTACACTCCCTATACTGAGATTTCTGTGCCTCCAGGGGAATCCATTGCCTATTCCATCGATGTTGAAAATCATGGCAGCCAAGTGAAGGACATCGGCATTTCCCTTTTGGGTCTCCCGCAAGATTGGGCGTACACCCTGAAAGCGGGAGGATTCGCAATAAACAGGATATCGGTTCTCCCAGGCGACAAAAAAACAATAAACCTTGAGGTAAACGTACCTGCAAAAGTCGATAAGGGCAAATATCGGATCAAGGTGATCGCCAACAATTACGACGTTTTGCCCATTGTCATCAACGTATCGGAAAAAGGAACCTATAAGACCGAATTTTTCTGTGAGCAGATCAATATGGAGGGCAATTCCAAATCCAATTTCCAATTTGCTGCCAAATTAAAGAACGAAACCGGGGAAAAGCAGATGTATTCCCTGCAGGCTAGAGCTCCCCGTGGATGGAACGTCATCTTTAAGCCCAACTACAAACAGGCGACCGCAGTAGAAATAGATCCCGGGAAAACCACTAACATTACCGTTGAAGTTACTCCTCCGGTATTCGTGGAGGCGGGGACCTACAAGATCCAAGTACATGCGATAAACAGTAGCAGCGAGGCCCATTTGCCGTTGGAAGTCGTAATTACGGGTACTTACGATATGGAACTAACTACCCCTACAGGGCTATTGAGCTCCAAGATTACCGCCGGAGATGAAAAAAATTTGGAGCTCATGTTGGTAAATACTGGTACCAGTGAACTGAACAATGTGGTTTTCTCGACCGCCAAACCCAAAAACTGGGAAATTTCCATAAAGCCCGATACCATTGCACAAATTAAACCCGGCGCGAGTGCCAATGTTGTGGCAGTCATAAAAGCTGCCGACAAGTCAGTGCCGGGAGATTACATCTCCAAGATCACGGCAAGTACCCCCGAAGCCAAATCACTTGCTTCCTTTCGGATTTCCGTTAAGACTCCAATGCTTTGGGGTTGGCTCGGAATCCTTATCGTACTGGGTACGCTTTACGGGGTCTACCATCTCATCCAAAAATACGGCAGAAGGTAGCTATGGAAGAGATGATAGCCATGAACGCCCTGACCAAAAAGTACGGAGATCGCACGGCCGTAGATGGTTTAACACTCTCCATAGGGAAGGGGGAAATCTTTGGACTATTAGGTCCTAACGGGGCCGGAAAATCTACTACTATCCTAATGTTGCTAGGCCTAACCGAAATAGACTCGGGCAGTGCCACGGTCTGTGGTATTAATCCTATGCGCAATCCTATCGAGGTGAAAAAACGGGTAGGGTATCTGCCGGAGGACGTTGGATTTTACAACGATCTTACCGGATTACAAAACCTTCTATTTACCGCAAAACTCAACAATATACCCAAGGACAGGGCCGTGCGGGAGGCCCTGAGAATCATGGACGAGGTGGGCCTATTCGAGGAAAGGGACAAGCTAGTAGGAAAATATTCCAAGGGAATGCGCCAGCGACTGGGCTTGGCCGATGTGCTCATTAAGGAGCCCGAGGTTATTATCATGGACGAACCTACACAAGGGCTAGACCCTATAGGCATGAAAAAATTTCTGCAGCTCATCGTACGGCTTAGTAGAACGGACGGGATTACGGTCCTTTTCTCTTCCCATCACCTCCATCAGGTACAACAGGTATGTGATCGGGTAGGAATTTTTGTGAAGGGAAAATTATTGGCAGATGGAAATATAAGTGCCCTTGCGGAACAACTGTTCTCCAAAAATACATTTACCACAGAAATTGGAATCGTTGCCTCTCCCGAAAAACGCCATCCAGTGCCCGTTCCCATGGAGGCTTTAAAACAAAAAATGGAAAAAGTTGAAGGGGTGGCCCGGACATTTGTCAAGGAGCACGACATTAAGGTAGAGTCTAGCCGTGACATCGCTCCGGAATTGTCGAGCCTGGTCGTAAATTCGGGATATGGCCTCACGTATCTCCATAAAAGGAAATATGGGCTGGATGATATTTACGATCAATATTTTCTGGATGAAATGAACGCTGTGAGAAATTAAATCATTGACAAGAGGTTGAGCGACTATGAATTATATACCAAACAAGGTGAGGTTTCCTAATTTCCCGAAAATAAGGTTTTCAGAAATTTCCGATTGGCTGGGGCCCAAGAGATTTTTCTACCCCGAGAAGCAAGAAAGACATAAGAAATTGCCCATGGCCCCTTTCTGGGCGATGGTGAGAAAAGAAATTACAGACCACATTCGTAACTGGCGTTTTATCATCCTTTTTGCACTCATTGTCCTTACCTGCGCAGGAACGCTTTATACGGCCCTCGTTAACACTTCTAAAACTTTTGCCGAAAGCGGCGGGGAAGATGCCTTCTTTTTCCTAAACCTATTCTCAAGCTCTAACGGAACCCTGCCTGCCTTCTTTGTTTTTATTGGCTTTTTGGGACCCTTGTTCGGAATAAGTTTAGGTTTCGATGCCATAAATTCCGAACAGAACAGGGGAACCCTAAGCCGCCTTCTGGCCCAACCCATTCCTCGGGATTATGTTCTGACGGCTAAATTCGTAGCGGGAATGGCCGTAATAAGCGTCCTGTTCTACGTCCTTAGTTTTCTTGTAATGGGAGCCGGACTGTTTGCCTTAGGAATTCCGCCCACAGCCGGAGAGTTTTTGCGTGTTATGATCTATACTTTGCTGAGTGTCTTTTATGTAGGGTTTTGGCTTAGTATTTCCATTTTCTTTTCGGTCCGCTTTAGGCAACCTGCCACTTCGGCTTTGACCTGTATTGCGGTATGGTTGTTCTTTACCGTTTTTTATCCGCTGATCATTAAAATGGTGGCCAGTGGGCTAGTACCTTCCCAAAATGCACCCCCGATTGCAATGTATAGATCCGGACAGCTGAAATTTTATATGTCTCAGGTTATGCCCAATGAACTGTTCAGCGAGATTACTACCACCATTTTATCGCCCTCGATACGCAGTTTGGGCCCACTGACAATGGAACAAATGATGGGCGCCATTCCAGGAAACCTGCCCTTGGGCCAAAGTTTATTACTTGTTTGGCCACAGTTTACGGGATTGGTGGCAATAACGTTATTGTTCTTTCTATTTTCCTATGTGTTATTCATGAAAAGGGAAATCCGATCAAGGGCCTAGTTCTGATCCTTGGCCATTCACCAATTCTTGAGTCCCAACAACTTCTCTCCCAATGGGGATAATTTTGCGGTATCGTATTTGGTTTGTTCCCAGTTTCTTGGATCTCCGGGAAAGGCATAACCCTCGGGGGCAATTCTATGCTTCCAGGAATTTATGCGCCACTGCCTAAGCGATTCATTGTCTTCTTCTGCAGGCATCATGGAAATATATTGGGCGATCCGTACCCTATCCTTGGATTTGTTGGGCCGGATCCCGTGAGGTTCCCTACTGTTAAAGATCAGGAGGTCGCCGGCTTCCATTTTAACCTTGACCAATTTATCCTCCAGATCCGTAACATTGGGCTTAAAACGGTCGCGGTCCTCGGGCTGGGTCAATTTCCATTGCTCGTAGTTTCGGTATAGCCAAGGGATACATTGAAAACCTCCCATATTTTCATCGGTCTGATCCGCTAAGGCCAAAACTCCCTGCACGTTCTGGGGTTTGGTTTCGGGGTCATAATCCCAATGGATAAATCCCTTTTGTTCAAAACCGGGGCGTATGGGAAAATTGAGATTGGCACGATCTATAGTTACCCATAGTTTTTCCGTACCCCAAACATCTACAAAGGCATCGTATACTTTTTGCACCTGCCGATTATCCCACAGGAGTTGATGGTTGTATACCTCAACCATTCCCGTACCCGTAAGTTCCTTCATTTGCATCTCTGCCCGAGGCGGGGCGTACCAAGTTTCCGGGTCATTGGGATCCTTTTCCTCAAACTCCCATAGAAAATCGGCCGTGGTCCTTACCTGCTCCTTGGCGACCGCATTTTTTATAACGATATAGCCGTTCTCTTTCCAAAAGGTCCAATCGTCCTCGCTCAATACCCGCAAAGGTTTGCCATTGGATCGGTCGCTTAATTTTATTTTGCTGGTTGTAGCTGTGGACGGATTCCCCGGAATGTCCTTATGGTTCGTATTGGGCATCATGCTTTGCATAGTCGCGAATTTTGACCACTTAAGATAATAAAAAATATCCAGATGACAAGGCACAAAAAAAACCGCCCCAAGCTTTATGCCTAGAGCGGTCCCTAACTAAAAAACCACCAAAAAAACTTTATATACTGTTTCAGGTAATACCTGATTTTTTCAATTTTTAATTCCCGTTCACGGGCCCTAAATCAATCTTTAACAATAACGCATACCCTCTAGAAACATTGCCCTCTAAATGATAAACCAAAGTTAAAATTAGATGCATTTCCTCGAATAATTCCTAATGGCTTTGAGTATCAGGATACTACCAACCGCCACTTCCCTGTTTTTTTAATTACTTTTGAAGATTAAATTGTCTCCATGAAACGAACATGAATTTATTTCATTCAAACTTCACATTAGGAATTATTAAAATTTATTGGAATTCCGGAATGCATTCCATTTTTTTGGACTTTTTAGGGGTCGATAAAAATTTAGGCAGATGAATAAAGAATTAAAATTCACGGTTTTGGGCGGTGGTAGTTGGGCCACGGCTATCGTAAAGATGCTAACGGAAAATCTGAAAACTATAACCTGGTATATGAGGAACGCCGAAGCCCTGGAACATATTAGGATACATGGGCACAACCCAAATTACCTGAGTTCGGTGGAATTTGATCCCGATCAGTTGGAGTTGACGGATAATATTGATTCGGCGGTGGCCGATACCGATATTCTCATATTTGCCATTCCTTCGGCGTTTTTAAAATCCGAATTGGACAAACTTACGGTTTCCATCCAGGACAAGGTCATCTTTTCCGCCATTAAGGGCATTGTTCCCGAATCGGGTTTGATCGTTGGGGAGCATTTTCACGAGAACTACCACATCCCTTTTGAAAACATTGGGGTAATTACCGGTCCCTGCCATGCGGAAGAGGTAGCGCTGGAGCGACTCTCCTATCTTACCATAGCCTGTGCCGATACGGGAAAAGCGGAATTGCTGGCCAAAAACTTAAGGAGCGAATATATCAATACCAAAATCTCGGATGACATTATTGGTACCGAATACGCCGCCATGCTAAAAAATATTTATGCCATTGCAGCGGGCATGGCCCATGCCCTAGGATATGGTGACAACTTCCAAAGCGTGTTGATGAGCAATTCCATTCGCGAAATAAAACGCTTTATAAAACGGGTCCACAAAATGAAGCGGAACATCAATGATTCGGCCTATTTGGGAGACCTTTTGGTTACCGGATATTCCGTCTTTAGCCGCAATAGAATGTTCGGCAATATGATCGGCAAGGGCTATACGGTAAAGAGCGCCATGATGGAGATGAGTATGGTGGCCGAAGGCTATTATGCGACCAAAAGTGCCCATTTAATAAGTGCCAAATTCGAAAAGGAAACAAAAACGCCTATATTGGACTCGGTCTATGCAATCCTTTATGAAGGTAAAAATCCCAAAACAACGTTTCAGAAATTGACCGAAAACCTGGATTAGGCGTTGGCGTATTTCTTGTTCCAATGATATGAAAATATCCTAAATCTCCCGTATGCACTTAACCATTTGCTTACTTAGGGAATACATCCGTTTTAACTGATTGATTATCAAAAGGGCCTCCTTTCGTTGCTCTTCCCCGGTCAATTCGCTTTTTCCGGATTGCACAACGTATTTATCAGAATCCAATTCCAATAAGGGCGATGTTTCAGTTAGGATTGGAGAAGGTTTTTTAGTCGCTTCATTAGCTGATTCTACCGAAAGCAAAAGGACCGCAAGATTCAATTGCTCTTCGATATTTTGTCCTGCGGTCTTAAAATCCAAGGACGCTTGGGATGTTGGCTGGTTTCTTATAAAGGTGCCCAGCGAGGCCAAGGATGATAAAAAGGTATGGTCAAGGGATACCAGTTCATAAACCTTATCCAATTTGTACTGTTTTGATCTGGGTTCTTGGGTCATGCGCTGAAAGGCCGCACTTAAATTGGCGGATGCCAAAAAAGCCTCTTTCCGTGCAATTTTATAACTGGGTGGCAACTTCCCCTTTTCCTTATAAAAAAGAACGATAGCCTTCAGGAATTCTTGATTGGCCAGAATACTCTTGGAAATAATGGGCCTAATTCCAATAATCTCCCAAGATGGCCATAAAAAAAGAATTCCCAAAGTGGCCAAAGCGGCTCCAATAATTGTATCGACTATTCTAAACTGAACTACTTGCCAAATATTTGGGTCCAGAAGCGCATAAACAAAAACTACGCTCAAGGTAATAAATACGGCCGCGGCCCTGTAGTTTCTCTGCACCATGGAAAAAGCAGTAAGAAGCGAAATAAAGCCCAACGCCCCCAAAACAATTGTGTCTTGGGTAATCTGTACAACGCCAAGAGCAATTGCCCCCCCTATTAAGGTTCCCAATATACGATCCTTGGATCTGGCCTTGGTAAGTCCATAACTGGGACGGAGGATCACCACGATGGTAAGGAGTATCCAATAAGGATTTTGCAAAGAAAAATAACTGCCCAGGGCAAAGCCTATCATGGCCACGACCGACAATCTCAAGGCATGTCCAAAAATTACCGATTTAAAATTGAGATTTTCCGTTAAGACTTTGGGGTCGTAATCCTGGGTTGACAAAAATCGGACCGCATCGTCCTTACTTAGTTTTCGATATACCTTTGTATCCTTACTATCCAATAGGCGCTCGATATTCCCAATGGCGGATACCTGATTGTTTTGATACGCGATCAAATTTCCCAAAACCAGATAATTCTCGGGGTCGGTTTCTTTAATGGGTGCAACAAGTTCGCGGATTTTCCTTAATTGCTGGATCAAAACATTATCCACAAAAGGGGTCTTGGGGATTCGGATAGTTTTGGCCATTCCAATCATTTGGGCCACCATGGCATAAGAAAGATTTTGCATGGCTTTTACCTGTTCCGGATAAGCCTTGATCAGTGCTTCCATTGCCTTGGGGTTTATGGGGGTAGCCATTGCGAGCTCCAACATATCTACCAATTCCACGAGTACCAGCAATCTCTTTCTCTGATAGTTGGACCTGCCGAACGACCTCCTTGTAGTTATCAGAATTCCCCGAAGCTTTTCGTGCATTTCATTAAGTTGGATCTGCAGTTCCAGTAATTTTTTCTTGGTTTTTTTCCGTTCCCCATCCTTGGTGAGCAAATTGGCCCTAAACTCAATATAACGTGCCGTAGCCTCGACCGTTTCTGCTAGGACCTCTTCTGTATGTCCTGTTGGGTTGATACGGTGGGCAATCGTGGCCAATAGCAGATACCAAAAACCGCCCACACCGATAAAAAAAGAATGCTCGTATATTTCCAGTTTTCCCGGACCGTGCGCAAAACTGAGCACCAATGCCAAAAGACCGGAAAACGCGATCATGGAGGCCCTAAAACCGAAAACGGCCAAATATGAAATCCCAAACATTAACAACCCCAAAACCGGAAGTACCAACCAAGGGGAAAAGGTTAGATAACCTCCTATAAAACTCACCAGAACAATAAGTGCAGCCGAAAACAAAATACCATTGCGCTTGTGCCTAAAACTGCCGGCTACATCGCTGGGGGAACACCAAAATGCACCGAAGGCAATGGCCAAACCAATTTCATACCCATCAAACAAAATTCCCAAGACAATGGGTACCACCAACGAGATACCGATGAGGAGTGCCTTGGTAAAATCGGTACTTTTTAAAAAAAGAAGCACCTGGTTAAAATAGTTGGTCTTCATCTTAATATGTTTATAGACGGGAATTTGCAAAGATAGTGGCTTCCTTACTCTAAAAAAGGGAAAATTACCCAGACATCTCCTTTAATTAGATAATATCAGGAAAACAGAACCTAAATTATGGTTGGACAGCCGAGGAACACTTTTTAAAGCTATCTGAAAAGAAACCCCTAAATTTGCGAATCAACCCAAAGTAATGGAGCACTATTTCGACTGGTTTTACCACCTATTGATTACCAACAACGTAGCCGGAAAAGAAACCGCACTACTTTGGAACCTTTTATTCAATCTTGCGATTTTTGGAACCATCATCTGGGTTCTTGATTTTATCCTAAGAAAGTTGATTGAACGCATCTTCTTTTATTTCACCGTAAAGACCAAGACCACTTTTGACGATTTTTTGGTTAAGAGCAACTTTCCCAAATACATCGCGCATGTAATCCCATTTATAATTATTAGGAAAACGCTTCCTTTCCTGTTCAAGGATTTTGATTCATGGGGAGAATTTTTTATAAGCCTTACCGACATTTATCTAATCTTATTATTGGTTTGGATAATAAGGAGCGTCATCAAAAGCATCAGGGACTACCTTAAGATATTGGAGGAGTTTAAAGACAAACCTTGGGACAGTTATGCCCAGATATTGGTCATATTTGTTTGGTTCATTGGGATCCTTCTGATTATCTCTGAAGTAGCGGACCAATCCGTTATAAAATTTGTTACCACTTTGGGAGCGGCTTCCGCCATCATCCTTCTTATCTTCAAAGATACCATTTTGGGGTTTGTGGCCAGTATCCAGGTCTCCGTCAATGATATGGTACGTATTGGCGACTGGATCTCCATGACAAAGTACGGTGCCGATGGGGATGTCATCGAAATCAACCTTACCACCGTAAAGGTGCGCAATTGGGACAAGACCATTACTACGATTCCCACCTATGCCTTAATTTCGGATTCCTTTCAAAACTGGCGTGGTATGGAGGAAACGGGAGGTAGGCGGATCAAGAGGGCCCTCCATGTTAAGGTGAACAGCATTAAATTTATGGACGGAAAAGATTTGGAACGCCTGTCCAAAATTCAGTTGGTAACGGATTATATAGATCACCGACAGCGGGATATCGACAAGTTTAACAAGGATAATCAAATCGATAAATCGCTTTTGATCAATGGCAGGAACCAGACCAATATGGGGTTGTTCCGAAAATACACCGATATGTATATCAATAGGCACCCTGCCGTTCATAAAGGGATGACCGTCATGACCCGCCACCTAGATCCTTCCCCTCAGGGCATTCCTTTAGAAATCTATATGTTTTCCAAAGACATACGATGGGTAAACTACGAACATATCATGGCCGATATTTTTGAGCATCTGATCGCTGCCGCCCCCTATTTTGAACTGGAACTGTTTGAATACCCAACAGGAAAGGATATTGAAGGTTTGACACCGGAGATTTCCTTACCGAAAAACAATTCATGACGAATCCATTGATTTTTGGTTTTCCAAGAACGGGACAAAAATAGGATCAGAACAATTGCGTTTTGGCCCCTCCGCCCTATGGGCGCCCCGAGAGCATAATTGTCGTGCTGGCTCTCCTTGAAGAAAGGAGAGGTTCACTAGCAGTTTTCCAAAATCTAATTTTGTTAATCTCGGGTAATGGAAAAATCCGAATGTTCCAATATCATCTTGTTCAATGTATCCCGGTAGCCATTCATTTTTTCATCGTTCCATTTAAAAATGGATCGGAACTCTTCCAGTATAGGTTCCATCAAATATTTAAGGCTATCAATATCAAAGTAAAGACGACCCGTGCGACGTACAAAAAAGTCGATCGGATTTTGGATCATTTCATATTCAATGCCAAAAGACAGTTCGGCCTTGGCCAACCGTATATACTTGTCCTTTTCCTTAAGGGTTTTGTAGATTTCTAGTATGGTCTCCGTTTGTTTCCCATAGGTGGTCACCAAGTACCAAGCATCATAAGGAGCAAAATCATCCGGTTTAAGCTGATCGTATACCTCCGAAATATAACTTTTTACGTTTTTGTATTTCTTAAACTCGTTGCCACATAAGGGTATTTTATCCGTAGTGCACAACTTGCACTCCTTATCATAATCGTCCCCCATCCTTTTGGCTATAAGGTCTACGGTACGTTCCGCCATCTTGCGGTACCCCGTTAATTTACCTCCGGCTATACTTACAAGTCCAGAATCCGAGACAAAGATTTCATCCTTTCGGGACAGTTCCGAAGGGGATTTTCCTTCCTCGTTGATCAGGGGGCGCAGGCCCGCCCACGAGGAAATAATATCTTTCAACTGTAAATTGATACTTGGGAACATATTGTTTACCGCGGAGATAAGGTACATGGCATCTGCCAAGTCTATCCCAACATGATCCTTGTCCCCAGTATAATTGGTGTCCGTAGTGCCGATATAGGTTACCTTCCCCCTTGGAATGGCAAACATCATGCGCCCATCTGGTATATCGAAATAGACCGATTGGCGTACCGGTAATTTTTCGTGGGGGAAAACAAGGTGTATCCCTTTGGTTAGGTGCAGCCTTTTCCCTTTTTTGGAATGATTGGCTTCCCTAAGTTCATCGACCCATGGCCCGGTAGAATTTACCACATAGTTGGCGTTTATATCGAATTCCAACCCAGATTCCAGATCTGTGACCTTTACTCCCGCCACTTTGCCATCCCTGTATATAAAATCGGTTACCTGGGCATAGTTTAGGGCGGTGGTTCCAAATTGCAGACTTGTCTTGATGTTCTCTAGGGTCAACCGGGCATCATCGGTACGGTATTCCGCATAATATCCGGCCCCTTTCAGTTTCTTTTTTGGAAGTAGGGGCTCTAACTTCAAGGCTTCCTTCTTTTCCAGCATTTGGCGTTTATCCTCCCCCTCTACCTGGGCCAAAATATCGTATACTTTTAACCCGATGGAAGTGAGCCATTTTCCGTAGGAACCGTTTTCTATGAGGGGCAGCAACATCTTTTCTGGCAAAACCAAATGTGGTGCCAAATGATGGACCACGGCCCGTTCGGAGCCTACCTCCTTGACCAGCCAAAAATCGAATTGTTTTAGATAGCGCAGTCCACCATGGATAAGTTTGGTAGACTTGCTGCTGGTACCCGAAGCAAAGTCGCCCTTATCCACTAAGGCGGTCCTAAGCCCACGGGAAGCGGCATCCAGGGCAATTCCGGCACCCGTAATTCCACCCCCGATTACCACAAGATCAAAAGTGCCTTCGGTAAATTTTTGGATCGTTTGTTTCCGGTCTAGATTGGAAAACCTGATGTTTGTGGGCATATGATGGTTTTGTTTATTGCTGAAATCATTTAGGTCCATACCCAGAAACCTTGGATACCTTGGAAAATTCGTATTCCCGTTCTATTAAACATATCCGGACCTTATACCAGGAATACCAATCCTTCTTGCCCTTTTGTTGGGCAAACAAGTGATCGGAATTGGATTTCCAATTGGCAATGGCCTCCATACTCTCCCAATAGCTCACGGTAATACCCACCTCTTCCCTAGCGCTTTCCAACCCCAAAAAGCCAGGTTGGACGCTTGCCAGCTCCTCCATTCTTTTCGCCATCTCGGAATAACCCTTGTCCCCTTCCGTTCTAAGGGATGTAAAAATTACGGCATAGTAGGGTTTGTTGGTTTTCACTTAATCGGATAAATATATTTGTTCCAAACTGTCATGCTGAATTTCCAGGGATACCATTACATGTTCATTCATCCCAACTAATGTCAAAATAGCTACTGCCATAAGTTTGGATGGGACTAGGATGCCAAATATTCATTCTCCAAGAAATACGACACGATCGCCTCCTTCATCAACACCGATTGTTCACCGGCCTTTAACGGGGGCAGTTCTTCCTTAATGGTATAATGGGGCCAACCTTCCTCGTCGAAGTAATCGAACTCGTAATATCCATAGGGTTCCAGCAGTCTACAGATAGCAATGTGCATCAGGTTGATCTTTTCATCCTTTTTATAGGTCTTATGGTATTGTCCCAATTCCTGAACGCCCACCAGATAAATAATAGCATCCAATTCTAAAGGGTCATTATCTGAAAATTGAGCGGAAAGCTTCTTCACCAACAATTCCCATCGTTCTTTTAATAGGGTATCTCTGGACATTATGGTCTAAATAAAAATAAATTCATTTTAATTGAACTGGTTATCTCCTTTTAATAAGGCGAGCTAGCATCGGAACAAAGAAAGTGAATTCGTTTTTAAGGCCATCCATAAGATGCAGATTCATTCTTAGTCTTTGTTATCTTCTCTGTGTTCTCCTTTTCTTTCTTTGGTCTTGTTTCTTGGCTCTTGGTTCCTTTGAGTGAACCAGCTTTTTGATATGGGACCAGGAACTCTTCCAAAGGTACAAATCAAAATTCTATATTTGTATGATCACTTAAGCCTAATCATATGGATTTTTTGGATATTGTTTTGGGACTGTTGCTCATTTGGGGGCTCTATCGTGGCTTTATCAATGGATTGTTCGTTGAGCTTGCCTCATTGATCGCCCTTATTGCTGGCATTTATGGTGCCATTCATTTTTCTTATATGGTAGGGGACTATCTGTCCAAAAACATGGATTGGGATGCCCGTTACATTTCGCTTACTTCCTTTTTGGTAACCTTTATCATCATTGTCGTTGTTGTACATATGGCAGGAAAGTTGTTGACCAAAATAGCCAATTTTGCCATGCTGGGGTTTGTCAACAAACTAGCGGGAGCCGTTTTTGGAACCCTAAAGATAGCGTTGATCCTTGGGGCCCTGTTGATATTTTTCGATCGTATCAACAACTCCACCACCATGATAGACGAGGCCACCAAGAAAAAATCCGTACTCTACGAACCCATTAAGAATATCGGTGAATTTGCATTCAATGCCGTATTGAGGGAATTGGACGAAAAAGAGGAAATGGAATAAATTAGGGTGTGATACATCACTACCCCTGACAATTGCTATGCCGCCATTCGCAATACGCCGTACACACCAAATATGGCGTACGGCGTAATGCGATATGCGCACGGCCTATTTAATCGAAGCCTTATGGAGTGACCTTTGTGTACACAAAAGTCCATGTAACCGTTGTAACCGACCCCGTAACATCCTTGACAAGCAAATTTTCGGAAACCGATTTAAAGGAAGTATTTGCATTTATAAAAGTTATGGGCAAGTTTAGAATGACACAACTATTTACAAAATTAATTTGGCTGTTATCGTATTGCCAAGTTCCATTGGTAATTAATTTATTGTCACAATTGGTCTCTACTGCCCCTTGAGCAAAATTATAGTTCCTATCTTCCGCAAAGTCATACCTCGCATCCTTTTGACAGTCCGTGTATTGGGCATAAATATCGGTTGACGGATTTTCTACTTCGTCATCGGTAAGGTCTAACGCCTTGTCAGAATTAATTGCGGATAGACTCCATTGGCCTACCAAGAGCGACTCACTATCGGTCAATGGTCCTGTATAATCCGGTGCACAATTGTCGTCATTATCATCGGAACATCCAGATAACACCATGCCAACCAAGAGCGAGGCTCCCATAAAAATCGATTTTAATTTCATCATTTTAGATTTATTGTTTCCTTATAAATGTAAAATTAAGCAAATGGTTGCGTCATTAGGCAAGGAATTTTTACTTTTCGGCGATTGGGAAACCTACATTTTTCAAACCTGCCCATGGCTCTCGGGGTCTCAACGCTTAAACCATGAGTTGTTCAAAATTTGACCTTTTGTCGAATAAATTTGATTTTTATAGGATCACTAAACATTTTTTTTTGTAATATTGAGTCTGTTTCTTCCCCAAGAACGCGTCGAGAACACAAAAACACCCATTCTTCGACTTTCCTACTTACAAATAGAACACTATATGAAAATGGGATTGCATTATGCGATCTTGGTTTTGTTTGTATTATTGGCAACTTCCTGTGGCAAAGAGCCATTGGAATCACCTGCTGTATTAGAAACCGAGAACGCAGTTCCTTTAGAACAGGAACTTCTAGGATTGGTAAATAATTACCGGACCACTCTAGGCTACAGTACCTTGGAGTTTAGTTCGGTTGCTTATGTCTATGCCAATCAGCACACCGATTACATGATTGCCAAGGGGAACATAAACCATGACGGTTTTACTTCCCGTGCTTCCGATATTTCCACCAAAGTAGACGCGTCTGCCGTTGCGGAGAACGTTGCAAAAGATTATCCCACCGCCAAGGTTACCTTTGAAAAATGGGTCGCCAGTTCCGGACACCGAAAAAATATTGAAGGCAATTTTACACATACCGCAGTAAGTGTTAAAAAAGACGCTTCGGGACATTACTATTTCACCCAGCTGTTCTACCGCTAATCTTCCGATTTCTTTTCTTAATTTTGGGTTGGATGCCAATCGGTCTGGCATTTGTAGTTTGGGGTTAAAAAGCCACGAACACCAAACACTGAAAACCGAACCCTTAACAATAAGCAAGCAGTTGGCAGCAGCAGTCGGCAGAGTTTCACCAACTTCAAACACTATTAACTTTTAACGATTAATCCAACCTGAATCCGGAAACAATAGAAACCTTAAACCCAACTTCATGAGCATAAAACCCCCTTTCAACCTACCTAAATGGATAGAGGAAAACAGGGATTCCCTAAAACCTCCCGTCGGCAACAAGAACCTTTATAGGGATGCGGGCGACTATATAGTGATGGTGGTTGCCGGCCCCAACGCCAGGAAGGACTATCATTACAATGAGACCGAAGAACTATTTTATCAATTGGAAGGAGATATCGAAATCTCCGTGCAGGAAGACGGACAAAGAAAGACCTTCGGACTAGGCCCTGGCGATATGTACCTTCATCCCGCCAAAATACCCCACTGCCCTATCCGCCAAGAAGGTTCCATTGGTTTGGTCATAGAACGCAAGCGGGTGGGCCTGAGCGGGAAAGACGGACTGCTTTGGTTTTGTGACCATTGCAACCACAAGCTGCATGAAGTCTATTTTCCCCTAAACGATATAGAAAAGGATTTCTTGGGCCATTTTAAGGATTTTTATAACTCCGAAGCATTGCGGACCTGTTCCAAATGTGGTTCCGTGATGGAGGTTGACCCACGATTTATTGGGGAATAACCATAAATAAAATAGGTTGACCATCAAATCCATCATCCCTGTAATTATCGCCCTCCTTACTTTTGTTACATTCCTGCTATTGGAATAGAAACGCCCTTTAAACCCGATTTGTATTTCTTTTAATCCCGGAAACAAGACTCGTCCTGACTTCACAGTACAATAATTCGTAACTTTGTAAAAACACAACAATTCACGCCTAAAAAGTTATAATATGTCAAATATTGCAGTTGAATTTGGAATTAGCGATGCTTTACAAGCATTGGGAATAAAAAAAACGAACAATGGTACCGCTACAGGTTCCGACAATTTTGGGTCCGGAGAACCGATTACCTCTTTTTCCCCGGTGGACGGAGCCTTGATTGCCAAAATAAATACAACCTCCAAGGAAGATTATGAAAAAGTAATTACAACCGCAACATTGGCCTTTAAAAAATGGCGGTCGGTTCCCGCCCCACAGCGTGGGGAGATTGTACGCCAATTTGGGGAAAAGCTTCGTGAATTAAAAGAACCCTTGGGCAGACTGGTATCTTACGAAATGGGAAAATCTTATCAGGAAGGGCTGGGCGAAGTCCAGGAAATGATAGACATCTGTGATTTTGCCGTTGGTCTTTCCCGTCAATTGCACGGATTGACGATGCATTCCGAAAGACCGGGACACCGCATGTACGAACAGTACCATCCCTTGGGAGTGGTAGGCATTATCTCCGCATTTAACTTTCCCGTCGCCGTATGGGCTTGGAATACGGCACTTGCATGGGTCTGCGGAGATGTCTGTATCTGGAAACCCAGCGAAAAAACCCCACTTTGTGGTGTTGCCTGTCAAACCATTGCAGCAGGGGTCTTTAGGGACAACGATCTACCGGAAGGGATTTCATGTTTGGTTACCGGAGATTACAAAGTTGGCGAATATATGTCCCATGACCCTCGAATTCCGCTTATTTCCGCTACCGGATCCATAAGGATGGGGAAAATTGTGGCACAAGCTGTCGCAGCCCGATTGGGAAAATCCCTGCTGGAACTGGGAGGCAACAACGCCATTATCGTTACTCCGGATGCCGACATCAAAATGACCGTAATCGGGGCGGTTTTCGGGGCCGTAGGCACCTGTGGCCAACGCTGTACGTCTACCCGAAGATTGATAATACACGAATCTATCTACGATAATGTTAAAAACGCCGTGGTGGAGGCATATAAACAGCTTCGCATAGGCAATCCTTTGGACGAGAACAACCATGTAGGCCCACTGATAGATCAAGATGCGATAAAGCCCTATCAAAAAGCCCTTGAACGGGTGGTTGCGGAAGGCGGAAAGATTATAGTGGAAGGCGGAGTTTTGGAGGGAACGGGCTATGAAAGTGGCTGCTATGTAAAACCGGCCATAGCCGAAGCCAAACCCCATTTTGAAATAGTACAGCAGGAGACCTTTGCCCCGATCCTCTATCTTCTAAAATATTCCGGGGAGGTTGATAATGCCATAGAGATACAAAACAATGTCGTTCAAGGACTGTCCTCTGCCATCATGACCAATAATCTTAGGGAAGCTGAATACTTCCTATCCGTTCAAGGAAGTGATTGCGGAATTGCCAACGTAAACATCGGGACCTCTGGGGCCGAGATTGGCGGAGCATTTGGTGGGGAAAAAGAAACGGGCGGGGGTCGCGAAAGCGGTTCCGACGCTTGGAAGGCCTATATGAGACGGCAAACCAACACCATCAACTATACAACAGAACTTCCGCTGGCGCAAGGCATAAAGTTCGATTTGTAGGCAAAAACCAACAAAAGACCCGCTGACCTTATCGGGAAGCGGGTCTTTTTCAAACCAAACTAACTAACTCAAAATAGTATTTACATCAAAACTTGATCTACTTACTTCGCAGACAATAGCTTCTTTAAATTTAGTCCATATATAATTTATTTCCTACCCCTTATGTGTCATCTGTCCAAAAAAATGTACAGATGTAATCCATTGCTGTATAAACTGTAAAAAGCCTCGTGGGTTCTGCGGTCCTTTTGGATCAAAACGATGACAAAAAACCCTATTTCAGTACCGGAACTTTGTCGGGAGAAATAGGGTATCCATTTAATATGGAGGCTAATAACCACATTCTTTACCAAAAATCCATCTTAAAAAGTACAAATGGCAGCAAATACTGTATAGATGGCCTCCTTTGCGTAGATACGCTAAAAAAAAAACGGTCCCAATTCAAGGATTATTCCCAACCATCCCTTCCACGGGCAAGTGGTCATCAACCTGCTTGATCCACATACCGGCATAATATTTTCAAAGTCGACAAAGTTTCTACCCTAGGGGTCAACTTCCTGATTCTTAACATTTAACTTCAAAACAATTCGATAATTTAAGATTTTTTTAATACATTAGATATACTAAACACTAATCAATTTATCCATGACAAAATCTTTTACAAATCTGTTGGGGATAATTATCACAATTCTGGCGGGCACCTATTTTTACCTGAACTACTGCAGCTTGTGCAGGGTCACCGTAGAAGAGGCCCCAACAGCAGTGATACCCGCGGCGCCGATTCCTACATCATATCCGTTGGCATTTAGCGACGGAAAATATGCGTATAAAGTAAACGACAATTTCAATTTTAATGTGTCGTCCTCCGACATACTTTTGCCTCTTTCACCTAAGGTAAGACGTGGAATTGAAGGCCTTGGAACCTATTTGGCCGAAAATCCCGGCAAATCCTTCAATATCATAGGATATTACAAAAGCGATGAAAATAATAATACGGCGTTTCCCAACCTAGGCCTCGCCAGGGCCAATGCCGTAAAGAATCATCTTGTAACCCAAGGGATTCCATCCGCCCAGATCAACACCAAGGGGCAATTGATGGAGAGCATGGTCCCTGACGGGAAAATGTTCAAAGGGCCGGTAGCCTACAATTTCGAGGGCGAATCCCCCACCGCTAACGATGAATTAAAGGCGCTATATGAGCAAATAAAGGCAGAACCCTTAGTGCTTTATTTTGAAACGTCGGAATCCAGCATCGAACTAAATCCGGAACAGCGCCAAAAATTTGCGGATATTTCCAGGTATTTGGATAAGGATGCCAATGCTTCCTGTACAATTACGGGATATACGGACAATACGAGTTCCAGGGCTACCAATATGGCCTTGGGTCAGCGTCGCGCCGACTTTGCCAAGGAGTATTTGATTAAGAACGGACTATCGGGAACAAGAATAAAAACAACCTCCAAAGGACCGGACAATCCTGTCGCCCCCAATACCACCGAAGAAGGTAGGGCAAAAAACAGGAGAACAGTCGTTACACTAAACTAAACAATCAACTATAAAAAAAGAATATGGATTTTCAAAACATGAGTATCTGGTGCTGGTTAATACCAGCTTTGGTCGGAATTATTTGTGCGATCTTGGGCTATTTAATGGGTAAGGGAAGCGTTGAGGTCGTTGACCAGTCCGCCGACCTACAGCTGCTTAGGGAAAAGAACACAAAATTGGAAGCCGATTTGGCCGACTGCAACAAAAAAATATCCGTAAATGTAGCTCCCATAGCGCCGCTTATCTCCTTTAACAGTTCGGCCGCAAAAGCTGCCTTCGGCAAAGCTATTAAACAAGACGACCTAAAGATTGTTGAGGGAATAGGCCCCAAGATCGAGCAGCTATTCCATAAATTCGACATTAAAACGTGGAAAGCCCTATCGGAAATAACGGTGGCCAAATGCCAGGAAGTTTTGGATTCCGGCGGGGAACGCTATAAAATTCACGATCCCGCATCTTGGCCCATGCAGGCTAGGATGTGCTACGAGAACAAATGGACCGATTTGAGGAAATGGCAGGAAGAGCACAAGAGCGGGAAATTCTAAACCCAAGAGACCTGTCTGGCCAGACAGGTCCCTAATCTTTTACAACATCCCGTTAGCCTCTACCCATTTAAAACGGTAATCTATATAGGGGAACTTCATACGTTCCGATATACGGTGCAATCGATCGGGCAATTTCATCAGATAATCCCGTGCTTTTTCGGCCTCGTCGGTAAGTCCTCTTATTTTGTCAACCTCCCAATAGGAATTCAATTTAACCAAAATATCGATATAGTCCTGGGCCGTATAGACCCCCAATCGCTGGGCGCAATTTGAAAAATTCTCGAAAGCGGCACCGATCGTTCCACCGGACTCGCGAAGAAAATGGGCCGGCATTACAATTTTTTTCTTCATCATGTCGGCAAAGGCCAACATCATTTCGCTTGGGTCGTTATCAAAAATCGTCTTTACGAACTCCCTATATGCCATATGGTGGCGCATCTCATCACCTGCAATGATCGTGCACATTTTACCCAACATTAAGTTCCCCCCCTTTTTGCACATTTGACCCACCCTCTTGTGGGAAATATTTGTAGCCAATTCCTGAAAGGAGGTATAGACGAAGTTTTTGTACGGATCGCGGTCTGTACCGATATCAAAGCCATCGGCCAGCAGGTATTGGGTCGTAATTTCCACTTCCTTCATATTCACCCGCCCGGAAAGATAAAGGTACTTGTTCAGTACATCGCCGTGACGATTTTCCTCGGCGGTCCAATGGCGGACCCACTTGGACCAACCGTTGTTTCCTTCCGCGTGCTGATCAATACCTACCACATCCATAAGCCAGGATTCATATGTTGGCAAGGCTTCTTCTGTAATCGTATCGGCCACCAAGGTTACCCAAAGGTCGTAGCCCAATTCTTTGGCCTCGCCGCGAATTTGCCGGGTTTGCTCAAAAAAATCATCGCTCTGTGAATCTGGAAGAAAATCCGTAGGTTGCCATATCTTTTCTATCGGGATAAGGTAGGAATCTATAAATCCCTGGACCTTGTCCTCAATAGATCTCATTACTTCTATTCTTATATTTTTGGCAGACATACTCGCTTTTTTACAAAGATCGTTAATAATTAATAAAAATTGTTCCAAAATGATGCCAATTTTTGGCCCCTGCTACCCCTGAAAGAAAATCACGGATTTTTTGATAGGTTTTTCGGACCTCATGGTGATTCAGGTCATGAATAGGGAGGTTTGCTCGCAAAATGACCGATACATTCCGTAAAATTGACGAAAATGCACTTTTGGCCCTAGTTCCTCCCCGTTTCCTCCGGATAAAAAATATACACGGGATCGCTCTGCCAAAATTCCTTGGTATCCACGTCCAAAATTGTAAGGGGACCGTTGAAGGCTGCCCCCGTATCGATGTTCCAAACATTGGCGGCATTCTGGGGAGTCGTTTCCCCAATCCTCACTACCGGGGTATGGCCTATAAAAATTTCCTTATAGTTGGTCAACCTTTTGGGGTAGTAGCTATCTTCGGATCCCAAGGCCGGATTTAGGGCAAGCGCCAATTCCCACAAGGTTCTATCCCAATAAAAGATCTTGCTGAAATACTCAAAGTCCACCCCTTTGAGGTTTGTAAAGCCGGCATGAATAAACAATCGGTTCTGGACGTCCAAATAATAATTATCCAAATGGGCATAGAAGTACTTGTGGATGTTCTTAATGCCCTCATCGGTCTTTCTGTAGGAATCCATGGTCGCCTGCCCCCCATGTTGCAACCACAACGGATTGTCCCTTCCGGTTAGCAACCACTCCCGACAAAGCTCATCGTGGTTTCCCCTTAAAAATGTACAATTGTGGGCGGTTCGCAATTCGATCAAAAAATTAATCGTCTCAACCGCTTCGCTCCAACCATCCACATAGTCCCCTAAAAAAATAAGGTGGTCATCCGGTTGGGGATCTACCATAGCCAATACCTGCTTTAAAGCCTTTAACCCCGAATGGATGTCACCAATTACCAATGTTCTCATAGCTACAAAATTCGTAATAACTGGGATGATGCCAACATAAATCAACAGGAAAATTTGTTTGGAAACCAGCAATTGCATTTTCCCGCACAATAAAAATCCCTGGGGAAAACCAGAATCGAACGGATGGTTCCTATTGCTAATTGCACGCTACCGACTTGAACATGCAAGGTTTCCTATTTACGGAAACTGGAAATACTTTCGATTTCAATAGTTAAATAAAAAAATAATTTTTTGTTAACTATTTGTTGTTGATAAATTTTTATTTATCTGATTATCAGCACATACGCTTAGTTTTCTTGCAAACAATATGATTTCAGTCATAGTATTGTTATTCTATTTTGCATACATTTACTACCTGAAAGAAATATACTTCCAAACAACACAGAACACTCACTATGTCCGTTAAAACTACTCCCACCGAAAGAAAGACCTATTCCCAGGATGAAGCGTTCGAGGCTTCCCTAAACTATTTTAAAGGCGATGACCTTGCTGCCCGTGTCTGGGTGAACAAATATGCCCTAAAGGATTCCGTAGGAAACATTTATGAGGCTACCCCGGATGATATGCACCGCAGGATCGCGAAAGAAATTGCCCGGATAGAGCAAAGATATCCCAATCCTATGGGTGAAGAACAGGTTTTTGACCTTATAAAAGGCTTCAAATACATCGTGCCGCAGGGTAGTCCAATGGCAGGCATTGGCAATCCTTTTCAGATCGCCTCACTTTCCAATTGCTTTGTCATCGGTAACGATGGCATGTCCGATTCCTACGGCGGGATTATGAAAATAGACCAGGAGCAGGTTCAATTGATGAAGCGCCGTGGCGGGGTAGGGCACGACCTATCGCATATACGGCCCAAGGGATCTCCGGTAAAGAATTCGGCCCTCACCTCAACAGGTTTGGTGCCGTTTATGGAGCGATATTCCAATAGTACCCGGGAGGTGGCACAAGACGGACGTAGGGGAGCCCTAATGCTTTCGGTCTCTATAAACCATCCGGATGCCGAGGATTTTATCGATGCCAAAATGACCCAGGGAAAAGTTACCGGGGCCAATGTTTCTGTGCGCATGGACGATGGGTTTATGCAGGCCATCAAAAACAAGGTTCCCTATACCCAAAAATTCCCCGTCCATAGTGCGGACCCTAAATTCAGCAAAACTATAGATGCCGAAAAATTATGGGGCAAGATCGTGCACAATGCTTGGAAATCTGCCGAGCCCGGAATTCTATTTTGGGATACCATCATCCGGGAGTCCGTGCCGGATTGTTACGCCGACCTGGGTTACCGTACCGTTTCTACCAATCCCTGTGGCGAAATTCCGCTTTGTCCTTATGACTCTTGCCGTCTTTTGGCGATCAACCTGTTTTCCTATGTTGAGGAGCCGTTTACCAAACAGGCAAGCTTTAATTTTGACCTTTTCAAAAAGCACGTCGCCGCCGCCCAACGTATCATGGACGATATCATAGACCTGGAACTGGAAAAGGTAGACAATATCCTGAAAAAAATCGCCGCCGATCCCGAACAGGAAGTTACCAAATCGGTTGAGTATCAATTGTGGCAAAACATCAAGGAAAAGGCCATCCAAGGTAGACGTACCGGAATCGGCATTACCGCCGAAGGCGACATGCTCGCAGCCTTGGGACTTCGGTACGGCAATGAAAAAGCGACCGAGTTTTCCATAGAAATACACAAGACCCTGGCTTTGGAAGCTTATAGGGCATCGGTCTATACCGCTAAAGAAAGGGGGGCCTTTGAAATCTTCGATGCCGAAAGGGAAAAAAACAATCCTTTTATCCTTCGACTAAAAGAAGCCGATGACAAGCTCTACTACGAAATGCTGGAATATGGCCGAAGGAATATCGCACTCCTGACCATCGCCCCTACCGGGACAACCAGCTTAATGACCCAGACCACCTCTGGGATAGAACCCGTTTTTCTACCGGTTTACAAAAGACGTAGAAAGGTAAACCCCAACGACAAGGATGCCCGGGTGGACTTTGTGGACGAGCTTGGGGATTCCTGGGAAGAATATGTGGTTTTCCACCACCGTTTTAAGCAATGGATGGAGGTCAACAATATTACCCTTAGCAAAAATTATTCTGACGAGGAACTTAAGAAATTGGTCAAGAAATCGCCCTACTACAAAGCCACCTCCAATGACGTAGATTGGCTGAGCAAGGTACGTTTACAAGGAGCCGTACAGAAATGGGTGGACCACTCCATCAGCGTAACCATCAACCTGCCCAACGACGCCACCGAGGAATTGGTAGGCCAATTGTACCTGGAGGCGTGGGAAGTAGGCTGCAAGGGAGTTACCGTCTATCGCGATGGTTCCCGTTCCGGAGTATTGATTTCCAATGAAACCAATAAGGAGGAAGCCACTGAGACCCTTACCCCTTTTCCTACCAAACGACCGTTGGTCTTGGATGCCGATGTGGTAAGGTTACAGAACAACAAGGAAAAATGGATCGCCTTTATCGGACTAATCGATGGCATGCCCTATGAGATCTTTACCGGACTTGCAGATGACGAGGATGGCATCGTTATCCCCCGTTGGGTAAATAATGGCGTGATCATAAAAAGCAGGAACGAAGATGGCACCTCACGCTACGATTTTCAATATCAGAACAAAAGGGGTTACAAAACCACTATAGAAGGGTTGTCCCACAAATTTGACCCGGAATACTGGAACTATGCCAAATTGATTTCCGGGACCCTACGTCACGGCATGCCAATTGATAAAATAGTTGACCTGATCAACAGCCTGCAACTGGACAGTGAATCCATTAACACATGGAAAAATGGGGTGGCACGGGCGCTAAAAAGATACGTGGCCGACGGTACCGCTGCCAAAGGCCAGAAGTGTACCAATTGTAACTCCACCAATCTCATCTATCAGGAAGGCTGCCTTACCTGTACGGATTGCGGGAGTTCCAAGTGTGGGTGATTTAAGGCTGGTAGCCAGTCGCTTTACGCTACTGCTTTTATAACTGCTAGTATGAAAATCATTATTTGATGTCACATGGAGCTCCCGCCTGAATGACAAAGTCGGGCAGGCAGTCGAAATGTTTTATTTATAAAAACACGAAGTCCTCGACTGCGCTCAGACTGACACCAGCAACTACATTAAATGATACCGGGGTCAGGGGATGTAATTTAGGGTAAACCATTAAGCAAAATGAACAAAGTCTACTGCATTGGAGAACTGCTGATCGATTTTGTTGCCGAAAAACAAGGCAATGACCTTTCCAAGGCCGTCGATTTCACAAAAAAAGCCGGAGGCGCCCCCGCCAACGTAGCCTGTGCCATTTCCAAACTTGGCGGAAGCAGTGCTTTTATCGGCTGTGTAGGCGAAGATCCCTTTGGTACTTTTTTGTTGCAGGTGCTCACCGACCATGGTGTTGATATTACAACAGCCCAACGTTGCGCCACCTTTACCACCTTGGCATTCGTTTCCTTGGCGGAAGATGGGGAACGTGACTTTGTCTTTAGTCGTGGAGCGGATAAAAAACTCACCTATAACCCTATTGTCTCCGAAGAATTTGGAGGCAATCTGGTCCATTTTGGAGCCGCTACCTCTTTCTTGGGAGGCTCCTTGGAAGACGCCTACTCCCGCTATTTTAAGGATGCCCTGGAACAAGGGGCCTTTATCAGTTTTGATCCCAATTTTAGGGGGGATCTTTGGAAGGGCAAGGAACAAATATTTATTGAAAAGTGTACCCCTTTTATCGCCCATTCCAATTTGTGCAAATTCAGCAAGGAGGAGGCCTTGCTGCTTTCCGGCAAGGACGACCTCGCCGAGGCCTGTGACTATTTTCATGAATTGGGCACCCAGATCATCACCATCACCTTAGGTGCCGAAGGTACCCTGTTGAGCACCCCAATAATGAACCTCAATGTTCCGAGTGTCAAGGTAAATCCGGTGGACACCACAGGGGCCGGGGATGCCTTTATCGGCTGCCTGCTATACCAGATCGCTACTTTGGACGACCCCCTATTTGTTATGGAAGATGAAAATGCGCTGCTCCGGATGGTGGAAAGCGCCAATAAGGCCGGTGCGATCACCACCACCCAGTATGGCGCTATTTCTGCCTTGCCGAAAAAGGGGGAGGTGTTTTGAGGTTGAGCTCCATTTTTGCTTCTTGGTGTGCTTTTAAGATGAAAGACCTTCATCGATCCCTATTATTCCCATTGGCTACTTACTTTTTCCAAAAATCCTTATTTTTAAAGAGTAAAACTATCGAATAGCAACACAGACATGACCGCTATCATTCAATATGATAATTCATATTGGCACAAAAAAGGAATGATAAATACTAGAGGGCCGAACGAAAAGCAAAGGTCTGGGAGATCACTGCTTGTGAGGAGCCAGGCGGTGTGCAGGCCAAAAAACCAAAAGAGATGATAAAGTTCTTCAGACATATCAGAAGGCAGTTGTTATCCGAAAACAAATTCAGCAGGTATCTCATGTATGCCATAGGGGAAATTATCCTTGTAGTAATCGGAATTCTAATTGCTCTCGCCATAAATAATGCCAATCAAAAAAGACTGGAAAAAGCAAATGAACAAGCCTACTTGATCGGGTTAAAGGAAGAATTTCAAGCCAGTAAGAACAAATTGACAGAATTGATCAAGGTTAACAAACAAAGTTATGAAGGAGCAAAAACCATAATGCAATATATTTCAAATGATTCCATTGTCCCTAGTGAAAAGGAATTCTCAGGATTGCTTTATAGAACCTTCGCGTTCGACATTGCCTTTAATCCAAACAATTCCCTCCTCAACGAAATGATAAATTCCGGAGGCCTAAAAGGTATTTCGAATCCCAAATTAAGAATCCATTTAACCAATTGGGTCTCTACATTAGAGGATATCGCCAAACAGGAAAATGACCTTGGCGCTCAAAGGGAAAGGGTGCTCGATATCTTAAGAACTAACGAACACAGCATAAAGACCATCTTGGACAATACAATGGTCAGTGCCCAATTATCCCTGCAAGAGACCAATAACGGTGTAAGCAACCTGGAGCTATTGAATTCAATGGAGTTTGAAAACAATATTCTGATTTTTATCCTTACAAGTTATGCAACGGAAAAAACACATTATGAACCCTTGATGAAAAACATGGACCGTATTTTAGAAATGATAGCGTCTGAAATAAAGGATTAACATAACCTTCTCCCCATGAACACAAAAGACAATCATATTAATTATGTTGAATTCAAGGCCAAGGACCTTGAAAAAATAAAGGAATTCTATACGGCCGCATTTGGCTGGACTTTTACCGACTATGGCCGGGATTATTGTGCTTTTTCACAAAGCGGGCTCGACGGGGGATTTGAAAGGTCCGAAAAGGAAATAGTAAATGGTGCGCTGATCGTTGTGTACCATAAAAATCTTGAGTCGATAAAAAATAGAATCATCAAGTGCCACGGGAGGATTTCGAAAGACATCTTTTCCTTTCCTGGCGGACAACGCTTTCATTTTAAGGATCCCGCAGGCAACGAACTCGCGGTTTGGACCGATGAACAGGAAGAATAAAAGTTTAAGAACAAAATAAATCTAAAAAACACAACTATGAAGTTAGGAGCATTTTCAATAAGCCTTGCCGTTAAAGACCTTAACCTATCCAAGGAGTTTTACGAAAAACTTGGGTTTAGCGTGTTTGCAGGAGATCAAAAAAAGAACTACTTAATAATGAAGAATGGAAATTCATTGATAGGTTTGTTCCAAGGCATGTTTGAGGGCAATATTTTGACGTTTAATCCCGGTTGGGATGAAAATGCCAAAGTCCTCGAATCCTTTGATGACGTCAGGAAAATTCAATCCGAGCTAAAGAACAAAAACATTACATTGGAAAGTGAGGCGGATGAAAAAACAACCGGCCCTGCGAGCATTGTTTTGAACGACCCCGATGGCAATCAAATTTTGATAGACCAACACGTATAATTAGTGTTGGTCTATAAATAAGAATAATGGAAGTTGGTGTAAGCGGAACAAAAAGGAATACCAGACCAGCCAACCAAAACTCCCATGCTGGCGCAAGCGTCACGCTTGTGCTTCGGATGGTAGAAAACGCCAATAAGGCCGGTGCAATCACCATCCGGTATGGGGCGATTTCTGCCTTGCCGGAAAAGGGGGAGGTGTTTTGGGGTTATCTGAATTTTAAGTATAAAATATTAAGGAGGAATAAGTATATTCATAGTTACCCTTATAAAGGAATTCATCCTCTAACCTAATTGTTGATATTGATTAAATTTACAATATAGATTTTAAGAATGAATAGCATTCAATAACCAACCAATAACTTGCCCTAATTGCAGAAATAGAATGAAACTAATTTTAAATTTCTCACTAACAAGCGAATAAACTCGATCTCATAAATGTTCATCTAAAAATTGTCTAAACGAACTTGTTGCTCAAAAAAAATATTGAATGAAAAAAGGACAGAAACTTTGGACAAGAGACGAATTAATATTAGCTATAAACCTTTATTGCAAATTGCCTTTCGGTCGATTACACAGATCAAATCCAGAAGTCATTCATCTTGCAGAATTAATCGGCAGGACACCAAGTTCTATAGCCTACAAATTAGTGAATTTTGCAAGTCTTGACCCAAGCTTACAAGCAAGAGGAATAAAAGGAGCATCAAATGCAAGCAAACTAGATAACACTATTTGGAATGAGTTCTTCAACAATTGGGATGAATTGCCATTTGAAAGCGAGAAATTGTTGTCAAAATTTGAAAATAAATCCATCGAAGAACTAAACAATATTGACCTTAAGAATCTTCCGAAAGGAAAAACAAGGGAACAACTTGTTAAGGTTAGAGTAAATCAAGCCTTTTTCCGTAGTTCCATTCTAGCTTCATACAATAATACTTGTTGTATTACTGGAATAAACCAAAGTGAATTGCTCATTGCTGGACACATAAAACCTTGGAGCATTGATGAATCAAATCGTTTAAATCCAAGAAATGGAATTGCAATTAATGCATTGCATGATAAGGCTTTTGAATCAGGATTAATAACCATTTCACCTAATTATAAAATCAAGATATCTCCGATTTTATATAAACGAAAAAAAACTGAATCACTTGAGAAATATTTTTTTCAATATGAAAATAATGATATTGTTCTTCCATCAAGATTCTTGCCCGATTTAGAGTTTTTAAAATATCATAATGATGAACGTTTTAAGAAATAATATAAAATTTGAATACTTGTATCGTGATGCAGGCAACTACAAACAATATGGACAAGTAACATTAAAAAATATCACTAATTTAAATGTAACCGCTGCTACTGCTATTATTCGAAGTAAACTAATTGACAGTGAGTTTTTCTACCCTGAGAAAGTCGGTGTTCCCAAAATTGAGGTTTATGATTTTAATGATGAGATAGATCACGAATGGTATGAATTCATAAAATTTTCTTCAACTAATGAAGATTCAACCGAAGACATAGATATAACTAATTTTTTAGAACGCTTTGGGTAAAGAAAAGGTATTAAATATGAAGTGATTTAAGCTTTTTTATCAACCAAAAGAAAGGGTTTCGAATATTTGTAAGATCAAGTTTAAATTACTGAAATACAATTAATTACATATATTTCGGCCGATAAATGAGAATGATATAAATATAAAATTAGAATTTAGGAAATTAGATGGTTATTCAACTGGTAGAGCTTCTGCATTTCCGTTTACCACAAACATTATAGATTTAATGAAGCACAAAGTGAAATGATGCTGAATCTAACTACTGCTGGCACAAACCTTCCCCTTATCGCAATGGATAGAAAAATCCCGGCTTTAGTTCCAACCACTCCCGCTGGCACAAGCGTCACGCTTGTGATCCATTACTCCAATTCCCTTACCATTTTAATCTAAACTATGAACCAACAAAAGAAAACACGAATACTAATCATTGTCGGAATACTTTTACTATCCATTTCACAGATATCATCGCATTTTCTTGAAATATCTGATTGGGCAAAAGGACTATTGATGGGGGTTGGAATTGGAATATTGGTTGTAGCAATTGTATTTAATAGTTTTAGACCTGCAAATCGATAAAATCCATCGCTACCAACCCAAATCAATGGACAACTATCTATCAGAAATCAAATCAAAAATTTACGATAAATGCGGCTTAAGGCTTTCTGGGTTTGAAATAGAACCCGAAAGCGCAACCTATGATGCCTGTCGATTTCAACTGAATAACTTGAATATCATCCATAGAACGGCCAAAACTACCCCAAAAAAGAGCGGACAGTTTGTAACCTTTTGGAAAAGAAAGGGCAACGGCCCCATTGAGCCCTTTTGCGAATCCGATGCCATCGATTTTTTTGAGGTGGTAGTACGTACCAATAACCAATTGGGCCAATTTGTCTTTCCTAAAAGCGTACTTATGGAAAAAGGCATCATTACTACGGACAAACAAGAGGGCAAAAGGGCCTTTCGCGTTTATCCGCCGTGGGATAATACAAATAATAGCCAAGCGGAACGCACTCAAAAATGGCAATCAAAATACTTTTATGAAATCACCATTTCCACCGATTTAAGAAAAGTAAAGGAACTGTATTCTCTCCTGCAATAAGGTCATTCCTCCACTAAAAAATTCGGACTCATGAACATCCCACATATTGGAAGAATAAAATATCGTCAACTCCCAATATGTCCAATAATTTAATGCCACGCCACAACCCAACGTTAAATTTTCTATATTTAAAAAGTTTAATCGAGTTCAATGTCTTATCAAAAAACCGCCTTTGTAAAAATGAAAAAACGAAAAATCACCTTAGAAGAAAAAGAAATCCCCGAAAAATGGTACAATATCGTAGCGGACATGCCCAACAAACCGCTTCCCCCATTGCACCCGGGTACCAAAGAGCCTATAGGTCCGGAGGCTTTGGCACCCCTATTTCCTGAAGAATTGATAAAACAGGAAGTATCCCAGGAAAAATGGATCGACATTCCCGATGAGGTAAGAAATATATATTCGATCTGGAGGCCCACCCCTTTGTACAGGGCCTATGGCCTGGAAAAGGCATTGGACACCCCTGCCAAAATCTACTACAAGTACGAAGGCACCAGTCCCTCTGGTTCCCACAAACCAAATACCGCGGTTCCCCAGGCTTACTACAACAAAAAAGAGGGCATCAAAAGAATTACCACCGAAACAGGGGCCGGACAATGGGGAAGTGCTTTGGCTTTTGCCTGTAATCATTTTGACATGGAATGTGAAGTGTATATGGTAAGGCTATCCTACGACCATAAACCATATAGAAAGGTAATGATGAACACCTGGGGGGCAAAGGTCTTTCCATCCCCTTCAAACGCTACGGAAGCAGGCAGAAAAATTTTAGAAAAATATCCCGATACCACAGGATCCTTGGGCATCGCCATCTCAGAAGCCGTAGAAAGGGCTGCCACGAACGCCGATACCAAATACGCTTTGGGCAGTGTTCTCAATCACGTAAAACTGCATCAGACCATAATTGGCCAAGAGGCCGTTGCCCAAATGCAAAAGGCTGGGGACATGCCCGATATCGTGATCGCTCCCTTTGGTGGGGGATCTAATTTTGCCGGATTGGCATTTCCGTTTTTGCGATCGAACCTTGAGGAAGGAAGAAAAATTCGCTGTATCGCCAGCGAACCCACATCCTGTCCCAAGCTTACCCGGGGCGTATTTAGATACGATTTTGGGGACACGGTAGGGATGACGCCCCTATTGCCCATGTACACCTTGGGCCATAATTTTGTCCCAGCACCGATCCATGCTGGCGGACTGCGCTATCACGGGGCAGGGGTCATCGTAAGCCAGCTACTACGGGACAAATTGATAGAGGCTGTTGCCCATGACAACGTAGAGGTGTTCCAGGCCGGTGTACTCTTTGCCAGGACGGAAGGCATTATCCCCGCCCCGGAAGCCGCCCACGGAATCGCCACCGCCATCGCGGAGGCCAAAAAATGCAAGGAGGAAGGGATTTCCAAAACGATCTTATTCAACTTATGCGGCCATGGCAATTTTGATATGAAGGCTTATGAAGATTATTTTGACGGTAAAATCGTAAAGCACGAACTGCGTACAGCGGAAATAGAAGCCTCCCTAGCGCAATTGGACACTCCGGAAATTAACTGAAAACAGACCTTGTCCATCGGCCAAAATGCTTAAAGCAATGACCTGCAAAACCGCCAAAAATATAATAATCGCTATCAGAACCGTGACTTTTGGGAATTGGTTTTTTACAAGTAGGGCTCAATAATAGGCGGGTTCAAGGAAATCTGGCCCGTACGGCTATGTGATTTTTGAGATTGCATATTTTCAGCGGAATTTCATCAACATTACACCTTTTATCATTCCAAGAATGCTGGACAAGAACGCGATAGTGTAAATCCAAAGGAGCAAATTAATATCTCAATGGGGTCGTTAAAAAGAAATCTGAACACGGAACAAACCAAAAAAGATTTCAAACAAGTCGCTTGGTTTTACAATATGTGGAGCGGGCTTACCGAATCTAAAGCAGCGAAAAAGGTTATAGAATTAGCCGATATTCACAATGGCGAACGAATAATTGAAATTGCATGCGGTACGGGTGTGGTTTTTAGAGAAATTGTGAAAAGAAACCCGGACGGCGATAATCTGGGGATCGATTTATCGAACGATATGCTCGCTAAAGCCCGCAAATTATTGGAAAAGGAAGACGCAACAAGCTATGAATTACGGCAAGGAGATATTTTTGAACTTCACATCGAAAACGAATCGTACGACAAACTAGTCAATAATTTTATGATCGATTTGATGCCAGAAGACAAGTTTGACGAAATATTGCTGGCGTTCTACAAAGTACTTAAACCAAATGGCGTGGCTGTTGTTTCAACATTTTCATTTGGCGAACGAAAAGCAAATAAGTTTTGGGTTTGGGTCGCAGAACATTTTCCTAGGTTACTGACCGAATGCCGACCCGTTGAAATTAGTGATAACTTAGAAAGAATTGGATTTGAAATAGAAAAGGAAATCGAAATAAGTCAGAATACGTTTCCATCCAAAGTTTATAAATTGAGAAAGCCATAGCCGACATTGTAGGCATCTTCTTGCACCATCCCAACCTTCCCTAAAAAAACTCTTGTTAATCCCCTGCAAAAACAGGTTTTAAGATTCCAAATTTTATGTACTTTTAAAATGGCAAAAGGGATTTTGATAGACCTTAAATCCATCTTTTCCGATTGGATAAAGGGGTGTACGCGTATATTTTAGGAAGATGTGTGTAATTCTAAAAGAATATGAAAATGGACCTATACGGACAAAAAAGCAAAAGTATCCCACAGAAAATCTCCATTCATCTCCTTGAAATTCTGATATTATGGCTTTCCTATTGGATTCTTTTCCAAAATGGGGGAAGTTGGATCGAACAGCATCTGCACATAACCAATGCATTAGCAAACACGGATAGAAGAATAATCATCTTTACATTCCATATCATCATTTTTTTACGCCTTGCCTATATGATGGTTTTTCTTTTAAAAAGAAAAATACCATGGGAAGAAAGCTTAAGTGTCCCTTTTGCATTTGCCATTTATTACGTTGGGTTTTCAATCTTGGTGCTGCCCACTTCCCATCATATAGATGTTCTTGATTATTTTGCCATCGTATTATTTGCTGTAGGCTGCGTACTTAATACGGGTGGAGAAGTTCTTAGAAACAATTGGAAAAAAAGGCCGGAAAACCAAGGGAAAATATACACTCAGGGATTTTTTAAATATGCGCGGCACATTAATTACTTTGGAGACATTTTGTGGGTAACCGCCTATGCCATAGTCACCCGAAACTGGTACGCTGTGTCCATTCCTGTTTTTATCTTCTGCTTTTTTGCGTTTTACAACGCTCCCAAACTTGATAAATACCTGAAGTATAAATATGGAAAGGGTTATGATGATTATGCCGGTAAAACTAAGATGTTGATACCGTTTATCTATTAGGACAGTCAACGCATCGCACTTGAAATTTTAAAAAAATGGGATGAAAGCTAAAAAAGACAACGCAGGGGTCTACCTGCCTCCACCGATATTGTATGTAGCAGTTTTTTTTCTGTCTATTTTGATACAGCGCTACTTTCCCTTGCCCATGGGGCACATTGGGAGCAGTCTAGGTTCCTACCTTTCCGTTGTATTTATTTTAATTGGAATTATGTTCGCTTTGCCCGCCCTAATTGCCTTCTTTAAAACAAAAAATACGCTCATTACAATTAAACCTGCCACTTCCCTTCAGACCAAGGGAATCTATAACATTTCCCGCAATCCGATGTACGTGGGCCTATTGTCCGTATATATCGGCATAGCCTTGATCTTGGGTAATTGGTGGACGTTTCTCTTAATTCCCTTAGTGATTTTTGTTATAACCCGCTATGTAATTATCAAGGAAGAAAGATACCTGGAACGCGCTTTTGGACAAGATTATTTAAATTACAAAACGAAAGTAAGACGCTGGCTTTAAAATATAAACAATGAATAAAATATTTGAAACATACAGACCGGAAGGCTTTGGGACGGTAAACGGGTATTTATTCGTAGAGAACCCGAACGAACTGATCCATTTCCTAAAAAATGCGTTCTATGCGGAAGAACTCAATCGTACAACGGATCCCCAAACGGGGGACATCGCAAACTCCATTTTAAAGATCGGCACTTCCTGTTTTATGATAAGCAAGGCAAGGGGCCAATTTTTAAACATGCGAACTGCATTTTATCTATATGTCGATAATGTTGACGAGATGCACAAAAGGGCGGTGGAACAGGGCGCCAAAGTAGAATTTGAACCGGCGGATATGGATTACGAAGACCGGCAGTCCGGCATAATCGACCCGAGCGGAAACTATTGGTGGATTTCTAAACGGCTGGTAAAAGAGGATTATAGCTAATAAAATATTTTGAGAAATTTTTGATCAACAGTTTATAAGATGATAAAAACCGATCCCATAATAGCCGTTAAGGATGTTGAAGTTAGTTCTAACTGGTATCAAACCGTATTTGAATGTAGAAGAACGCACGGAGGAAATGAATTTGCGGTATTGGAAAATGAAAATAAAGAGGTTTTAATCTGTCTTCATAAATGGGGCAAACATGATCACCCGACTATGAAAAACCCAAAAATACCTCCGGGAAATGGCCTAATCCTGTATTTTAGGACGGAAAATATGAAGGTCATACGGCAAAATGTCGAAAAATTAGGTGTTCCCGTGGAAGAGGACATTCACCTAAATCCCAATTCAACGAAAATGGAATTTTCACTGCGGGACCCCGATGGGTACTTTATAACAATTTCCGAATTCCACAAATATGAGGGTTGAAGATCGATAAATAAAGTTGCCCCATAATAGGGCATGGGGACCCAAAAAACATCGGCTTTAGGATTACAATATTTAGCGTACTTTTAAAGATTGAAAAATTGATTTCATTTATATCCCTCATTTCTGTTGGTATAAAGGTGTAAAATGAGTATATAAGGTAGTTGGATGTAATTCAATTTTACCAATATTGGAATAAATGATAAAATTAGACAACGACAAAAAGTATATCGATATCGCCAAGATTATTGATGAAAGCAACTCGGAACTGTTACATAATCTGCCTGGGTTTGTCGTTAAATGGATTGCAAAAATCATCAAGCAGGATGAATTAAACCGCATTCTTGGAAAGTATTCGGATTATGAAGGCATAGGTTTTCTTTCCAAAATAATCGAAGAGTTTAATTTGAAGTTAGAGATTGAAGGGAAAGAGAACCTTCCGAAAAATGGAAGGTGCTTTTTTGCCGCAAATCACCCTTTTGGTGTCATAGACGGATTGGTATTGACCCACATAGTTTCCGAAAAATACGGCACCCTAAAGGCTATTGCCAATGATGCTTTTATGTTTGTGCCCCAATTGCGGCCTTTGATTGCTGCGGTCAATGTTTACGGACGTTCGTCAAAAGAATATATAAAAGCGCTGGACGACACGTATTATTCGGCGGTGCCTATAACCCACTTTCCTTCGGGCGCCGTTTCAAGGCTAAAAAATGGAAAGGTTTTGGATTCAGCTTGGCAAAAAAGTTTTATTACAAAAGCTATTTCAAGCAAAAGGGATATAGTCCCGTTCTATTTTTATGGCAGAAATTCCAATTTGTTTTATACCGTCTATACGGTAAGGCAATGGTTTGGGATCAAACTAAATATTGAACTAATGCTGTTGCCCCGTGAGATGTTCAGAAAGAAAAATAAAACCATAAAGGTTAAAATTGGCCGGCCTATACAATATCACATGTTCGATGAATCCTCATCCCAAAAGGATTGGGCACAAAAAGTGTGCTCCCATGTATATGAACTGGGGAGCAACAAAATAACAGATGAATTCTGAACAATAAAACTATGAAGTACAATTTTCGTGAAAGCTTGTTCAGAATGTGGTATTGGTATGTGAACAAACTCGACAAAAATGCCGAAATTTTATTTATGAATTACGGATTTAGTGATAAAGATCAAGAAATCCCAATGAATGAACAGGACGAACCTGATCGGTTCTCCATCCAGTTATATCACCATTTGGCGAGTGCTACGGAGATAGAAAACAAGGATATTGTAGAAATTGGCTGTGGCAGAGGTGGAGGAATGTCCTATATTTCCAAGAATTTTTCGCCTACATCATCTAAAGGGATCGATTTGGATAGACATGCTATCTCGTTCTGTAACCGCCATTATAATTTGGATGGGGTATCGTTTTTACAAGGCGATGCACAAAATCTAAGTCTGGAGAACGATTCCTGCGATGTAATGTTCAATGTGGAATCGTCCCACCGTTATCCGGATATGCTCGCATTTCTGGGAGAAGTATCACGTATTTTACGGCCCAATGGCCATTTTTTATTTACCGATTTTAGGTACGATTACGAAATGGAAGGCCTAAGGAAGGAATTGGAGTTAAGTGGGATGTCGGTGCTATCAGAAAGGTTCATTAATGAGGAAGTTGTTGCAGCCCTGGATTTGGATGATGAACGCAAGCGCAAGCTGGTAAAAAAACTGACCCCAAAATTTCTTCATAAAACGGCGCTTAATTTTGCAGGGGCAATAGGTTCCGAAACCTACAAACAGTTTGAATCCAAAAAGTATGTATATTTCAGCTACGTGTTAAAAAATTCCAGTTTAAATTAGTGCTTTCCGGTAAAGAATATGTTGGCATGGAAAATTGAACCATCCCCAATGATGGCAGTCCTCGAACAATTCGTTATTTTTAAACAGACCTGCAATCCTTAACCTTCCCACAATTCAGCAATTAGAAAAGAAGATGGTTCATTTAAGCCTCTTTGTTGAGGCTATTTTTTTTGAATTTTCGGATGATTTTCAGGATCATGACTAATTGTTGTGTTTATGCAAAAATTGTCGTCAATCTAAAAAGGAAGAATTCTATATTTTTCACACCTCTGAACTGGGCCCTAAAAGCTTTTATTTTTGCGTT
>JBLWZN010000018.1:0-79190 GCA_048266425.1 Sediminicola sp. | reverse complement strand
GATTAAAACATACCTCTAGAAGCAAAATTTTAAAGACCTATCTTGGATAATCCAAGTCATTATTTACCGTATTTGGCAGCCTCCTTTTAAATTTGGAAGATTGGCATAGATATTGTAAATTGTGTATAAAGAGCAACAGTTTATCATGACTGTTCGTTTTTTGATTGATGAATGAACTCCGGCTGATTACCGGAGTTTTTTTTGTCACGTTGGCCCCGATAATCCAATGAACCACTAACCCACCAATTCATTAATTCCCCTTAACCCTGAAAATCCAGGTCTTGTCGGGATACTTGCCATTAAACTTGCTGTCCCTTGCCTGCTCTGCCTCTTTCAACGTACTATAGTGTCCCAAATAAACATAGTTGTATTTATTCTCGGAACGATAGAACGATTTAGGACTCAATCCTTTGGCAGTCAGCGTCTTCATAAAGGCCTCGTAATATTTTTTGGTGCCGAAAACATTGGTTATCAGGTAATACCCGGGCTCCAATCCCTCCAATTTGTCAACCTCCTCATAATGTCCCTTGGTTTTAACCGGGGCTTCGGCTGGCTTTTGGGCAAGGGCGGCCTGTTTTTTCTTTTCTTGGGCTATGCTATCCGCAATCTTTTGTTGTTTGGCAAGCTGTTCCTCTGCCAACTTTGCATTGTTAATTGAATCGAGCACCCTTTGCTTGTTCTGAACCATTTCTGCAGCCAGGGCCTGCTCCTTTCTAACGGCGGCAATGGAGTCATAGGCAGATCGTTGCTTCTCCATATTGGCCTGTTGTTGCGCTTCAATTTCAGCCTTGGTAAGTATATGGGTTTCTTCTTCCAGAGCAGGTTCCTCCCCTTTGAAGTCCTTTATCTGCTTGCCAAAATTAAAGGCGGTGACAAGTTCAAAGCTGGGATCCTTATCGCTAAGGTCCTGATTCGTTCCAAATTCAACCAAGGCGCCCAAGGACACTTTTTTAAAGAAATGCCCTCCTGCCCCCACGGACACCCCATAAAAGCTGTTGTATCCCGTTTGGGCCCAAAAATAGGAGGAAGATAGGTAGGCATTTAGTCCAAACTGGGTGTCGTTGTTGGGTATGGTGCGGACATAGAGTGCGGGTCTTAAAAAGGTGTTGTCCGAAATACCGAATAGGGTTAATGGAAAAGCATAATCCACAATCCCCATGAATACCTTTTCCGAATTATATGTTTCCGCTTCGTTTTTAGTGAAATTGTAGTCGAACAAGTTGTCGGAAGACACTCCAATACCAAAGCGATCGTAGGTATAGCGAATTCCGGGTGCCAGCTGCATGATAAAATTATTGGAAATTTCCAGCTCGGGCAAGGGAATACCCTGGCCTGGATTAAAGCGGTCATCAACAAATTGTTGCTGAAATCCGAATACATTGACCCCTAGGGCCAATCGGGATTTCTCGTTAAAACTAAAAACGTAGGCGTAGTTGACTACCCCTCCCTTATCGATATGAACTCCAGTATTGTTCTGGAAATAGCCAGCTCCAAATGCAGATTTGGAATTAATAGGCCTTGTGTAGTTAAGGAACAATGTGGTAGGGTCCGCATCAATTGTTTGCCATTGCCAACGCGTCCACAATGCAATGGACTGGGGCTCGTTCCTATCCAATGAAAACACCGGGTTTACCAAACTGGAATTGAAGTTGGAAACGTTGTGTTGCCTTAAATCCTTGGGCAAGGCAACCTCTTGGGCCTGTGACATATAAGCCATTCCCAAAACAAATAAAATGACACGTAACTTTACCATATACAAAAAAACAAAAAAACAAGGTATTACATACTATTTTCGACGAAATTTAGTTAGATAAAAGAGAAGTTTCCTTGTAACCCAATTAAACTTTTTCAAATAGGCAAAAAATTACAAATTTTCCCTTCCATCCAAAAAATTTAATTGGTCTATATAGAAAAACCACAATTATGCGAAACCTCAAAATTTTATCGGCCCTCCTTATGCTTCTAATTTTTGGAGGCTGTAAAAAAGACGTTAAAATGCCCCAAAGCAATTTGAACGATATCGTTTCTACCTTCTATTTTATTCGCCATGCCGAGAAAGATCGATCGGACCCCAACGATGTAGATCCAGAGTTGAACCAGGACGGCTTGGGCAGGGCCATGCGATGGGCCGAGGTGCTAGACCCCATTCCCTTGGATGCGATCTACTCTACCGATTTTGAAAGGACCATGATGACGGCCGCACCTACCTCCGTGAAAAAGGATATCGACATTCAGAATTACGACATGTCCAGCCTAAACATCGATCAGTTTAAGGCCGATAACCTTGGTAAGATGGTCTTGGTTGTTGGCCACAGCGATACGACGCCCGACTTTGTAAACAAAATGATCGGGGACAATAAATATGCTAGCATGGACGATGCCGACAATGGCAGTCTCTATATCGTTGAGATCGTTGGGGATAAAGCTACCGCCATGCGGCTAAAGATAGACTAGTTGGACAGATGTCCAACCCTAAACGCATTTCGCAATACGCGTATCGCCCTACCCTTACTGCCAGGTTTCAAATATCGGACCCACCATGCTTCCAATTCTTAAGAACGGGGCCCATGCGATTATTTCTGAATCGTATAGCCAATAGATTCCAAAATAGCTTCGTCCTTACCCCTGATTGAAAAATTAACGGCACATTCTATCAGCGCCAAATGGGAATAGGCTTGTGGAAAATTGCCCAACAGTCGTTTGGTCTTAAAATCGATATCCTCACTAAATAGACCTAAATGGTTGCTGTAAGAAAGCAATTTTTTAAAGTGCTCCAGTGCTTTCTTTTCTTCCCCGATCTTAAAGAGACTATTGATAAACCAAAAAGTACATACCGTGAACGAAGAGGATGGCAAGCCAAAATCGTCCTCGTTCTTGTATCGGTACATTAAACCGTCATGGCTCAGCTCTTTCTCTATTGCCTTAACCGTACTTATATATTTGGGATCGTTGGCCTCGATGAAACCATAGGGCTCCATAAGCAGAACAGATGCATCCAAATGTTTAGATCCATAGGACTGGGTATAGGACTGTTTTTCTTCGTTCCACGCAAATTGGTGGATATCTTCCCTTATCTCCTGCTCCAACGATTTCCATTTATCAATTTTGTGCCTTTTATCCAATATTTCAGCAATCTTTAACGCCCTGTCAATTGCGGTCCAGCAGAGAACTTTGGAGAAGGTAAAGTGGCGGTCCTCCGTGCGGAATTCCCAGATGCCCTTGTCCGGCGACCTCCAGTGGTTGCCCACGATCCAAACTATGCCCTTGGTTATGGTCCATAATTCCTCCACATTTTCTATGTCGGTACTAAATTTCACCAATTGCTGATGGATCACATCCATCAAAATACCATAAATATCGTGCTGTCTCTGCTTATATGCCGCATTCCCTAATCTGACCGGCTTGGATCCCATATATCCACTTAAATGGTCCAAAGTTTCCTCCGTTAAGTTCTTTTCCTTGTTGATCCCGTACATGATCTGCAATTTTTCGTCCTTGTCCGGTATCAAATCAACAATAAACTTTAAAAAACGCCTAGCAATATTCTCATGGCCAAGTTCGGATACGACCTTTATGACCATGGATGCATCCCTTATCCAGCAAAAGCGATAATCCCAATTGCGTACCTCCCCAAGAGTCTCGGGCAGGGAGGTTGTAACCGCTGCCAGAACCGCCCCGGTTCGATCATAGCTCAATAGCTTAAGGGTAAGGGCGCTCCTATTGATCTCTGTATTGAAATCCTTGTACTTTGTTGTTTTATGGGACCAGTTGAGCCAATACACCTTGGTGCGTTCCAATTCCAAATACATATTCTCTATAGTTGGAGCAAATATTTTCTCGTTGTACGCCAAAAGCAAAAATCCGTCATCGTTGAGGGTTATCTCCTCACTATCCAAAACTTTCTTCTTATCGAAGGAAGTATATAGAAAAACCGTATCGAATTTTACCTTATGGGTAAGGCTCGCTATAAAATTCCGTTTGATATACGTCTCGGTCTCTCCTAAGGCATATTCGAGTTTGGGTTGGTAAAGCACCTTCAATTTTGGAGTTCCAGAAATGTATTTTATATAACGTATTATTTCGGGCGGACTGTGGTAATCACCGTTGTGCTTGTGATACCGCGGCATAAAATCATGAAGTTCAAAACAATTGCTGCCTTCGGAGAAGGTAGTAATCAAGATACAGGTGTTTGGGTCATAGGCCTGGGAAATATTATAATCATCGGATACCAAAATATCAAAACTCCCCCCTATTTCTTCATCCAAAATTTTAGCAAAAATAGAAGCCGAGTCAAATTCGGGCAGACAGCACCAGTCAATTGAGCCGGTTTTGGAGATCAATGCGGCACTCCTACAATTTCCAATAATTCCGTAATCCAAATTGTCCATATATTCTTTTAAGTTATTTTAATCAATATTTCCCAGGCTCCCCCAAGGGTGTTGCGTCTGGATAATCACGATGTGCAAAGAACCAAGAGGCTAGAACCAAGGTCTAGTTTCCTGACTCTTGCAGCGCAGCAGTCTTGATTCTAATACCTCGATGTCCGCCCGTACCATTCGGACGGGGCTTTGCCTCGTGGTAGTTCAATGTGCGCGTTCCATTCATTTCAATCCGGGAGCAAAAGGGTTTTTTTTACTATAAATCCATAAAGTTTAAACGAGTTCAATTGTTTTTACAATCGAATTTGTCGAAATTTAGGAAAATTTCATTCGAACTACTATAAAAAAAACCTAATTATGGGCAAAACCATCATAATATCCAATAGATTACCCGTACAGCTACAAATTGATGGCGATACTATAACGGCGATACCGAGTGTGGGCGGATTGGCTACCGGAATGAAATCCGTCCATTCCGGAGGTGACAGCCTTTGGATCGGGTGGAGCGGATTAACGGACGAAGAAATTCCGGAAGGATTGGCTCCCAAAATTGATAAAGCCTTAAAAGAGCATGGGTCCTCCAAAGTGAACCTCACCGAGTCCGATGTCGACGGATTTTATTATGGATTCAGCAATCGTACCATATGGCCCCTTTTCCATTATTTTATGGAGTATACGGAGTTCGAACTAGACAGTTGGAACACCTATGTGGCCGTGAATCAAAAATTTGCAGACGCCATTTTAGAGAAATCCGGTAATGATGATACCATTTGGGTCCACGATTACCAATTGATGTTGGTACCTCAAATGGTACGGCAGCAACGCCCCAATGTTTCCATAGGTTTCTTCCTCCATATCCCTTTTCCTTCCTTTGAAATTTTCAGGACGCTTCCTTGGCGTGAAAAACTTCTGGAAGGTCTTTTGGGGTCGGACCTTATCGGTTTTCACACCTATAATTATGAGCGTCATTTTTTGAGTTCGGTACGCCGGTTGTTGGGATTGGAAGTTAGTTTTAACGAGGTTTTATTGGACGACAGGGTCATAAAAGTAGATTCTTTCCCGATGGGCATCGATTACAAAAAATTCAGCGATGCGGCCAAAGAACACGACGAAAAGAAGGAAAAACAGCAGTCAGAGCTACAACAAAGGCTCAACGCACATAAAGAATCAGCTCCCGACGCCAAATTTATTCTCTCAATAGACAGGCTGGATTACACCAAGGGCATCGCCAAACGATTGAATGCCTTTGAATATTTCCTGAACAAATATCCGCAGTACAAGGAAAAAGTACGATTGATTATTTTGGCCGTACCCTCGCGTTCCAACGTGCCCCAATACCAACTTTTGAAAAAGGAGGTAGACGAACTGGTAGGTAGGATCAATGGCGAGCTATCTACCGTAAGCTGGACGCCCATTTGGTATTTTTATAGGTCGATGCCGTTCGACAATCTTATAGACCTTTATACCTCTTCGGATATTGCCCTGTTAACACCTATCCGGGATGGAATGAACCTTGTGGCCAAAGAATATATTGCCACCAGGACCGATAGGACCGGCGTACTTATCCTAAGTGAAATGGCGGGTTCAGCCAATGAGATGAACGAATCACTGCTCATAAACCCCAATAATTTTGAACAGATCGCAGACGCACTTTACGAGGCGATCAACATGCCAATTGAGGAACAAAAGTCCCGAAATGGATTTCTGCAAAAACGCTTGGAACGCTATAACGTGGAAAAATGGGCCAACGACTTTATGAAATCCCTACGCGATCAAAAGGTTAAAACCCATACCAGGGTCAGCCGAAAGCTAACGGCCAGCGTACAAAATATGGTAGTGGACCAATATAGGAATGCCAAAAAGCGCTTGCTCTTTCTTGATTATGACGGTACGCTTGCCGGCTTCCATAACGACCCCCAGAAAGCAATGCCCGACGAGAAGCTCTATAAATTGCTGGATGCCATCGGCAACCAGGAAAATACCGAACTATTTTTAATAAGTGGAAGGGATAAGGATACTTTTACCAGATGGTTCCTCCACAAAAAATACAATATGATCGTAGAGCACGGGGTCTGGATTTCCAAGGATGGGGAGGAATTCAAATTATTGGAAAAGGTAAAGAACGACTGGATGGAAAAGATTCGCCCTGTACTGGAATCCTTCGTAGACAGAAGTCCGGGGACCTTTATTGAGGAAAAAAACTATTCCTTGGCCTGGCACTACAGAAATACGGACCCTGATTTTGGGAATAAACGGGCTTCGGAACTTACCACCGTTCTCACAAGTTTGATCGCCAATGACGATCTCACGGTACTCTCGGGAAATAAAGTGCTGGAAATAAAGAGCAGTGGGGTAAACAAGGGCCGCGCCGCCATGCGGATGCTGGCCGAAGACGAGTATGATTTTGTCTTTGCCATTGGCGATGATTGGACGGACGAGTTTATGTTTCAAGAGCTACCTGAAAGTTCCGTGACCGTAAAAGTAGGGTTGCAGAAGACACACGCCAAATATTACTTGGATAACACCCAAAAAGTGAGGGAACTTTTGGAAATGTTTGCATCCCTAAAATAAGATTCCCAAATTTGAAACTATATTTCAGGACTTCCCTATAATAGGAAGGGGACGGTCATAAAATTCCGAACTCAACACTAAAAATATGATCATTCAAAAAATCAACTTAACTGCACTGGCGATATGGGTTTGTTCCTTCTCCTTTGGCCAAAATTTTACCCATCAAGATACCCTTCGCGGCAGTATCACCCCTGAACGGATTTGGTGGGACCTTAATTTTTACGACCTTACCGTAAAGGTAGATCCAACGACCAAATCCATTACGGGCAAGAATATCATCCGCTATAAAGTTTTGGATGAAAAACAAGTACTACAGGTAGATTTGCAACCGCCCTTAAAAATTGAAAAAATAACACAGGACGGAAAAACCTTGGAATTTCAATCGGATATCAACGCCCATTTTGTTACCCTTCAAAAACCGCAAAAAAAGGGGGATATCAATGAAATCACTGTGTACTATTCCGGCGAGCCCAAAGTGGCGATCCGGGCGCCTTGGGATGGCGGTTTTTCCTGGGCCAAGGACGACAACGGCAAGGATTTTATCGCCACCTCCTGTCAAGGACTGGGCGCGAGTGTTTGGTGGCCCTGCAAGGACCACATGTACGATGAGGTAGATAGTATGGCCATCAACGTTGAGGTTCCCAAGGGTTTGATGGACGTTTCCAACGGTAGACTTCGAAAAGTGGACAAAAATAAAACTACCGATACCTATCACTGGTATGTAGAGAATCCCATCAATAATTATGGGGTCAATATCAACATAGGGGATTATGTGCATTTTGGGGAAGTATATCCTGGGGAAAAAGGCCCGCTTACGATGGACTATTATGTGCTCCGGGATAATTTGGAAAAGGCAAAAAAACAATTCCAAGAGGCCCCAAAAATGATGAAGGCCTTTGAACATTGGTTTGGCCCCTACCCCTTTTACGAGGATGGCTATAAACTGGTGGAAGTGCCTTATCTGGGGATGGAGCACCAAAGTTCTGTTACCTACGGCAATCATTTTCAGAACGGGTATCTGGGCAAGGACCTTTCAGGGACCGGATGGGGACTTAAATTCGATTTTATTATCATTCACGAGTCCGGACATGAGTGGTTTGCCAACAATATTACAAACCGCGATATTGCGGATATGTGGGTACATGAGGGGTTCACCGCCTATTCCGAAAACCTTTATTTGGATTATTATTATGGCAAGGAAGCCTCGGCCGATTATGTGATCGGTACCCGCAAGAACATTCAAAACGACGAGCCGATCATTGGTCCCTACAACGTAAATATGGAAGGATCCAGAGATATGTACTATAAAGGGGCCAATATGCTCCACACCTTGCGTCAGCTCATTGAGGATGACGAAAAATGGCGACAGATACTTAGGGGCCTTAATAAGGATTTTTACCATCAAACGGTAACTTCCAAGCAAATTGAGGACTACATAGCCAAACAATCGGGCAAGGACCTGACGGCATTCTTTGACCAGTATTTGAGAAATACAAAAATACCTCTTTTGGAATATCATATTGATAACGATATCATTAAGTTTCGGTATACCGATGTCATAGATGGTTTCGATATGCCAATTAAGGTCTTTATGGATGGAAAGGAAATTTGGATATTCCCAACATCCGAATGGAAAACGGAATCATTTAAAGGTAAGCCGTCAGATTTTAAGGTTGATCGAAACTTTTATATCGACAACAAGCAAGTTTAAAATGGCCTTAAAACTGCCAGAATATTACTTTAAATCCCAAAAAGAATGGCGTAATTGGCTACACGCGAATCACAACTCCTCGCAAGGGGTTCACCTAATTTTCTTTTCGATAGCACATGAAGCGGAAAGCATGCGCTGGGAGGAAGCGGTACAGGTCGCCATTTGTTATGGTTGGATAGACAGTACGGTATGGAGCCTAGGCAACGGTAAGCGCAAACAATACTTTTGTCCTAGAAAACCCAAAAGCGGGTGGAGCAAGATCAACAAAAATTATGTAAAGGAGCTTTCCAAGAAGGGACACCTGCACGCCAGTGGCATAGAAAAAATTGAACTAGCCAAAAAGGATGGTTCCTGGTCGATACTTGATGATGTGGAGGAAGGTAGAATTCCTGAAGACCTGAAACAGGCTTTTGACCTACACCCCTTAGCATACCAGAACTACTTAAATTTTAGCCAAGGCTATCAAAAGAGCTATCTCTATTGGCTAAACCAGGCCAAAAGGGAAGCGACCCGAAAAAAGAGGATCCAGGAAATTATCAGACTTTGTAAGGCAAACCTAAAGTCGAGAGGTTAGTAAGTCCGCGATCTAACGTCTAACAGGACAAACACTAGGAAACCATGAATCTCCAAAAAATGACATTTAAGAATAAGGAAGGCGACACCTTGGTAGGAAGGCTAGAACTACCCGCAGACCGAAATCCGCATAATTTTGCCCTTTTTGCCCATTGCTTTACCTGTGGCAAGAATCTTTCGGCCATAAAGCATATTTCAAGAGCATTGACAGCGAACGGATTTGGGGTACTTCGTTTCGATTTCACAGGATTGGGGGAAAGCGAAGGCGACTTTGCCGAGTCCAATTTCTCCGGCAACATAGAAGATCTAGTTGCAGCGGCGGAATTCCTAAAAGAACACCATAAATCCCCAACCTTGCTTATAGGCCATTCCCTGGGCGGGGCGGCAGCGCTGTACGCGGCCCCGAACATACCCTCGATAAAAGCTGTGGCAACTATTGCGGCTCCTTCCAATCCAACACACGTAAAACGGATTTTAAAGGGTAGTTTGGAGGACATTGAACAACTTGGAGCGGCGATCGTAAAATTGGGGGAAAGGGAATTTACGATTAAAAAGCAGTTTTTGGACGATCTGGACAAAACTCCATTGTCCGAGGTATTACAAACCCTTAACAAGTCAATTTTAATCATGCATTCGCCCCAGGACAATCTCGTGGGCATTAAAAATGCGGAAGAGATCTATAAGGCAGGACGGCACCCAAAGAGTTTTATCTCCCTGGACGGGGCAGACCACCTGCTTACGGACCAAAACGATTCCAGATATGTGGGACAGGTCATTGCCCAATGGGCCAATAGGTATATTGACATTGAAAACGAGAAATTACCCGACACCCACCATCAAGTGGTGGCCAGTTTGGGTGCTTCCGACGGATTTACCACCCGTATGAAGGTGGGAAACCACTATCAAACCGCGGACGAACCGATAAAAGTAGGCGGCAATGATTTTGGTCCCTCCCCTTACGAACTGGTATCGGCCGGACTTGCGGCATGTACCGCCATGACGCTCCATATGTATGCCAAACGCAAAAAATGGCCCTTGGCGAATGTTGAGGTGCACACCTCCCATTCTAAAATCCATTCCGAGGATTGCGAGGATTGCGAATCCCCCACCGCCAAATTGGATACTTTTGAAAGGGAATTAAAACTAACGGGCGATTTGGATGAAAGCCAGAAAAATCGGCTTCTGGAAATTGCGGACAAATGTCCGGTTCATAGAACCCTTCATGCTACCGTACGGGTGAACACCAAATTGATCGAATAGGTTGTCGGTCACTCAATTCATTAGTTTGGAATGATACTTTTCCTCTGGGGGTACGATAAAGTTTCCGTTTTCCAAAGTCTTGTCCGGTCCTCCCCCCGACCCTTCCAGGGAGGGCTCGGGAAGGGATTATTTAAAGTAGGGGCTTCCCCAGTTTATCAAATAATCCGGAATTTGTCATGCGCCCTTTCCCCTCCCAATAAAATCATTTTAACATTTGATTGAATAGGTATTAAATATTACGTAATTTTAACATCTTAATCAATATTTACTCATGAAACAAATAAAGTTTTTAGTCCTTGGACTATTGTTTATTGCCTCTTACACAAGCTGTAAAGACGCAAAAAAAGAAAAAGAAGTACAACAAGAGGAAGTAAAAGCAACCCCTGCAAGTCAATTCAGCCTAGTGGCGGACTCCACCCAGGTTAGCTTTACGGCCTATAAAACCACGGAAAAATTACCCGTTGGCGGCAAGTTCACCAAAATCGACATTACGGGCTCAAATTCAGGGGAGACCGCTTTGGACGCTTTGAACGGTACTTCGTTTAGCATCCCGGTAAGCAGTTTGTTTACCAACGATGCAACCGGAACAAGAGATCCAAAGATCTTGGAATTCTTTTTTGGGGTTATGACCAACACGGAATTCATTACCGGAAAATTCCATGTCGCCGATAATGGCAAATGTGCTATAGATGTTACCTTGAACGGGGAAACAGCTTCGATACCTTTAGAATATGAAAGCATATCCGAAACCGAATACCTTTTTAAGGGAAATATGGATTTGGAAAATTGGAATGCCATGGCCGCCGTTGCCGCATTGAACAAAGCATGTAAAGTTTTGCATACGGGCCCAGATGGGGTTACAAAAACCTGGAGCGAAGTAGCTGTACAGGCAAAGGTATTTTTGAAAAAGAGTTAGACCCCTATATCCACAACGATCATCAATAAGCCCTGACACTGCCGTCAGGGCTTTTTTCATTTCATATCCTTTTAACATCCAAGTCTATAAAAATAAACACGTTTTAACGGTTGGGAAACAATTTTTAGCCCAATTGATATTAATGATGACCCTAAGCATTCAATGACTTGAATGTATGTTTCGATTTGTGTAACTTAATTCTTTAAAATAAAATTACAAATCATGAAAAGATTAGGATTATTGGCTTTAGGGGCGTTGTTTATCACCACCTATAGCTGTAAAGATGTAAAAAAGGATTCAAAAGAAGCTTCAAAAGAAGTAACAACGGCCGTTCAGGGCATGAACCGCGAAATGCAGGAAAGAACAATGACGGTTATTATGGAACCAAAGAGCGACAGTAAGGTAAAAGGAGATATCACTTTTACCCAGAAGGGAAATAATGTGATTATGGTGACCCATTTATCGGGGCTAACCCCTGGGGAGCACGCCATACATCTACATGAAAAAGGGGATTGCTCCGCTCCAGACGGCAAATCGGCCGGCGGGCACTGGAACCCAACGAACGAGGACCACGGAAAATGGGGTTCTCCCAACGGGTATCACAGGGGAGATATAGGTAACCTTACAGCCGATTCCGATGGCAATGCCACCATGACCTTCGAAACCGACGAATGGTGCATTGGTTGTGACGATAGTGAAAAAAATATTCTGGGAAAAGGGGTCATTGTTCACCAAGGACCGGACGATTTTATTTCCCAACCAAGCGGTGATGCAGGAGAACGTATTAGCTGTGGTGCCATAATGGAATAGTGATTTAGTAAAATAATAATGATAAAGAAGCCGTTCGTTGGAACGGCTTTTCTTAACTTTAAACATTAAATTTTCTAGATGGAATTGGATATACTTGTAAAACGTTTTCAGAATAAAGACGTCTTGGCGTTTGAAAATCTGTACGAAATGTATTCTGAAAATATATGCGGAGTAATCCATACTATCGTAAAGAATCCCGAACTTGCCCAGGAGATTTGTCAGGACGTTTTTGTGAAAGCTTGGAATAACGCCGAAAGCTATAATGCCTCCAAAGGTCGATTTTTTACTTGGGTTCTTAATATTGCACGAAATGCCGCTATTGATGAAATACGGTCCAAATCCTATAAAAACAGTAAAAAAAACCTGTCCGCGGATTATTTCGTAAGTATTTTGGAAACCCCGGATAATGCGAACGATACAATAGACTCCATTGGACTTAGAAAACTTTTAAAAAATCTTAAAGGGAAATGTGTGGAGATTATAGAGTTGTTATACTTTAAAGGATACACTCAAAAAGAGGCTGCAGCGGAATTGGATATTCCCTTGGGGACGGTTAAAACGAGAAATAGAAATTGTGTTTCCCAACTAAGGGTTAATATGACGGACACCAAATGGATGTAAACGAATACATAAAATCTGGAATTTTGGAACTCTACGTGGCAGGGGTACTATCCGAGTCGGAAAACTTGGAAGTTGAAAAAAATGCCCTGGCTTATCCCGAAATAAAAAAGGAGATACAAGCAATCGAGGATTCTATTTTGTCGTTGAGCCGAACCATTTCTCCTGGAGTTTCCGAAAAAGGCTTTGACGAAATTAGGGCCCGAGTCGGGCTCGGCGGTGATGATTCCCAAGTTATACATATGTCCGGAAGAAAAACAAACTGGTCCATTTACTTAGGTTGGGCCGCATCCGTATTATTGGCCATCTGTTTATTTTGGCTCTATAATGAAAATAGTTCCCTAAAATCTGCAATTCAGCTGACCAATCAAGAAAATAGCACCTTACAACAACAGATTTTGGAGGCCAGAAGTTCCTTTGAAAATTCTCAAAATCTATTGAATACCCTTCGCGACAAGGATATTGTTGTTATTCCGTTGGGAGGCCAATCCGTTTCCCCAAGCTCATATGCCAAGGCTTATTGGAATAAAAAAGAGAGCAAGGTCATTATTGATGCGCAGGGACTGCCAGAGCCACCGGATGGGATGGTCTATCAAGTATGGTCCTTACAACTAGATCCCCTTATCCCAACCAGTATCGGACTATTGGATGATTTTAAAGCGGAGGATGAAAAAATATTTACCCTTAACGATCCCCATGACACCGAGGCATTTGGTATAACCCTAGAACCTGTAGGGGGCAGTCCTACCCCTACAATGGACCAATTATATACTTTAGGTGCAATCTCCCCTTCATAAAGTTCTTCGGAAATTTTTCATCATCCGGTCCATTCTAAGGATTTTGTCAGTCACCTAGGTAACGCTTTGGCTTTTCCGCCTTCGTATCCAACTTCTTTGGCGAATTGGGATAGAGGAGATGGAAAATCTATAAATAAAGGGTGTCCATGCATTTTAGATAAGAACATTCCCATATTTAAAATTATTTCCCCATTTCTATAAAAACCTGCTCCCATTATGGAGTATCCCGCTTAAAGGGAAGTGAGATTTATCTATCCCGATTATTTCCTGATTAACATTTTTTTAACATTTAAAACCAAACCCTAGAAATATTCTTCCGTAGGTAAGGGTGTATTAATAGTTAAAACACATTCATTATGAAAAAACATTTGATCAGGGTAGAACCCTTAAAAAAATCCCCGGACCGTCGCCAATTTTTAAAATTGGGCGGAATGGGTATCCTAGGTGCAGGACTTTTAGTGGCGTGCCATAAAGATGACAATGATGATGGAATGATGATGCCACCTCCAGGAGGTGGAGAAATATTCGATCTTGGAGAAGGAGATCTTGGCGTCCTTAATTACGCCTATGCGTTAGAGCAACTGGAAGCCGATTTTTACACCAAAGTGGTAAATTCCTTCTACGGAAATATATCTGACGAGGAAAAACAAGTGTTGACAGATATTTATAATCATGAGGTAAACCATCGAGATTTTTTCATGGCCGCTATCACGGCTGCCGTAAATGGAAAAACAGAACTTATGACCCCAACCCTGGAATTTGACTACGGGAATTTAGATTTTGGAAACAGGGACCAGGTCCTTGGTACTGCAAGAGTTTTGGAAGATACCGGAGTTGCCGCCTACAACGGGGCCGGAAAATTACTGGCCAATCCCGATTATCTGTTAATCGCTGGTAAAATCGTATCCGTTGAGGCGCGCCATGCCTCGGCGATCCGTACGCTGTTAAATCCCGGTTCGGCAGATTTTGCAGGAGATGATGTTGTAAACGTTACTACCGGACTGGATGTAGCTTCTGATCCTTCAGCCATCCTTACCGCCGTAGGAGCAACCGGATTTGTTAAAACTCCTTTTACCGCTAACAAATTGCCATAAAATATTTGGTAAACGGGTGTCTTGAGTACAAAAGCAGAATTAATCTTAAAAAGCAAAATCATGAGTATTATAAAATTTTTAGATGAGTTTACTTCAGAAAACTTATTGGAAGGAGCATCATCGAGACGTGAAATAATTGGAACGTTTGGTCGACTTACAAAAAAGGCGGCCCTAGCCGCTATTCCATTAGGTTTGGCTACCATGCCGAGCAAAGCCTTTGCCCAAAGTATGGAAAAGGACCCGGTAGGCGCACTTCAATTGGCGCTTACCTTGGAATACTTGGAAAACGAGTTTTACCATAAAGCATTAGATTCCGGCGTTCTTCCAACTGGTAGGCCAGAAACTGTCTATATGCAGATATCGAAACACGAACAGGCCCATGTGGATTTTCTTATGGCCGGCTTGGAAGGTGCTGGTGCAACCCCGGTCTCCAAACCTACCTTCGATTTTACGGTTGGTGGAGCATTTGACCCCTTTAACGAAAACGGGATCGGGTCGGAGATGGCCTATGGTCAACTATTGGCATTGGCTCAGGCTTTCGAGGATACGGGGGTAAGAGCTTATAAAGGACAGGCCGGAAATTTATTGGGATCTCCATTTTTAACGGCAGCCTTGCAAATACATTCTGTGGAAGCTCGCCATGCCTCAGAAATAAGAAGGCTTAGGGGTCTTAAAGGTTGGATTACCAACAATGAACGGGGCGAAGGTATGCCCGAAGCCACTCAAGCCTCTTATAATGGAGAAGAAAATGTGGTACAAGGAGGCGTAGATGTTACTACGCTGGGAAGTGGTAGCCCTTTTACCATGGAATCTTCCACGGAAGCTTATGATGAACCGTTGTCAGGTGATGCCGCAGCTGCCATTGCAGGGCTTTTTATAGTCTCCTAAGGAATTTGAATATTTCTGAAAGATGTACTGTCCAAAAACCTCCATCAACAAGACATTGATGGAGGTTTTTTTGGGGTTTTCCCAGGGGTTTCTTAAAATGGAAAAATATTAATTTGGATTTTACCCCATTTTAAGTAAACCATTATGAAATCCTTGATGTCGCTTGTAGTATTATCTTGAGCTTTGATACTCCAAAACCTCATTTTGCCATACCCTATCTTTAAGCAAGTTCAAATATTGTAGGGCATCCTTGTTTTTGTAATCGGCATAGGACTTGGAAGCCCAGTCCATCGCCGTAGGTAAATCCCCATTTATTTCATTGATAATCGCCATATTGTAACAAGCCCGGCCAGCAATTTTGGGGTTGGGGTTGGTCAGTTCTTTTTCCCAGAGTTGGGCGGCCCCGTCCCAATCCCCGGTCTGGGCCCTACGCTTGCCGATCTTAAAATTATCGGTACCCCTTACAAAATAATCCCTGGCTATCCGTGTGCTATATGGAAACAATCTTTGACTATAGCTAGACCCCATATTCTTGCTGCTCTGAACCACCGTTTCATCCCTGTTCTTAATAGCCTCTAAAGCTTTGACAGGGTTGATCCCCTTACCTTGGGACACTACACCTTGGTTGAATACGTATTCATCAAGAACAGTCTTAGATCTTACATCATAGATTCGCCATCCATTGTTAATCGCGGTGTTAAGGGTAACTTCATGGGCAGGAACGGCCACCTTTACCCCAAAGGGATTCGGGACTTCCATCGTCGTCATATTATAGGAAACTTGGGTGTCGGTATCGTAAAAGGCCAATGAAAATAATACATCAACACCATTTGCTTCACATATAGATTCTACTTCATCCCAAGAAAGGGTCGCAGGAAGCACTCCGAGTCCTTTTTTCACCCCTTCAGGTCCATCCAAAATCTTGACGTTATCAAATTTACCGCTCCGAACAAGGGCATCGGACAAAGCGGAAATCTCGGCTTCGGCCCCTTTTTTATCGAGCTGCAGCCCTTCTGCCGACAAAATCTTATCAATTTGATCGATAGGGTTGTTCCCTTTTGAAGGTAGGCTTCTGTTGATGATCGCAACGTTTTTTATATCGCTTGGTATAAATACTGCAGCGGGCTCCACGGATCCCATGGTCAGTCGATTGGTCGCACTGCAAGAAATAAAAAGCGTAGCAATGCCAATATACAGTAGGTTGATTTTTTGCATTGGGACTATATTTAGTTGAAAATGGTTGTATTAGTCTGATTTATAACATAGTTTATGGCCAAATATTGTGCCAAAAGCAAAAATTCCCACCGATTAAACTTATTCCAAAAGAACATTCAACACCCCAATTTTCCTCTTAAGGAGTGTTTATCTAGCGAGTTGATTTTTCAAATGTTTCAATAGGTTTCCCATCCCGGCCCTAATCCCTACCTTTGTCACCGGCAAAAATTTAAAATGCGAAAAATCCACAAAAAAACGCTTCAGGATTTGGAGTTCCCAACGGTCCTGGACCATTTGGTCCTGCGCTGCCATACGGAGTTGGGCAAGGAACGCGCAATGTCAGTCCAACCCCTAAAAAGCAAGCTCGAAATAGTGGATGCCTTGGGAAAGACTTCGGAGTATCTCTCCTCCTTCTCCAATGACAACCACCTGCCCAACCACGGGTTTGATAGCATAAATGCTGAATTGAAACTTCTTAAAATTGAAAACACGACTATAGAGGTAGGTGGTTTTAAGAAAATAGCGCATATCTGCACTACCGTATCGACCCAGCTAAAATTTTTGAAGAAATTCCAAGATTACTATCCCTTGTTGTTTCAATCTACCCAGGCTATCGAACCCAACAATGAAATTCCGTCCCAAATAAATGGGGTAATCGATAAGTTTGGGGAAATCAAGGACAACGCCTCGCCTGCTCTACATTCGATCCGTCAAAATATGGGATCGATAAAGGGCAAGATTAACCAAAGTTTTGCCCAAGCTATGGGAACCTATCAATCCTCCGACTTTTTGGATGAAATTCGGGAATCGGTCGTGGAGAACCGCAGGGTGTTGGCGGTTAAGGCCATGTACCGAAAAAAGGTGAAAGGGGCGGTAATGGGCAGCTCTAAAACAGGGAGCATCATCTATATAGAACCCGAGGCCACCTTGCGGTACAGTCGGGAGCTCAATAATCTGGAATTTGAAGAAAAGGAGGAAATACAGCGTATCCTTAAAAATCTTACCGATTTAATCAGACCAAATGGTTATCTTTTGTCGGAGTATCAAGGGTTTTTGACCGAATTGGACGTTACCGCGGCCAAGGCCAAGTACGCACTGGACATGAACGCGGTCTTGCCCGAGATCAACAATCAAAAAAAATTGTTTTTAAGGGATGCTTACCACCCTTTGTTGTATCTCTCCAACAAAAGGAAGCACGAAAGAACCTATCCCCAGACCATAGAACTCAATCCCGACAACCGGATCATCGTAATTTCCGGTCCCAACGCAGGTGGCAAGAGCATCACCCTAAAAACCATCGGACTGCTGCAAGTAATGCTACAATCCGGGTTTCTAATCCCCGTACATGAAAGGAGTTCCGTTTGTTTATTCGATACTGTTCTAACCGATATCGGGGACAACCAATCCATCGAAAACCATTTGAGCACCTACAGTTATCGGTTAAAAAACATGAATTATTTTCTGCGCAAGTGCAGCGAAAATACCTTGTTTTTGATCGATGAGTTCGGTACCGGTAGCGATCCGGAGCTAGGGGGTGCCTTGGCAGAAACTTTCCTCGAAGTTTTTTATGAGCGGGGCGCTTACGGGGTAATCACCACCCATTATGCCAATTTAAAGCTTTTGGCCAATGAACTCCCCCACATCAGCAATGCCAATATGCTTTTCAATTCCAAAACCTTGGAACCCACCTATCAATTGGTGCTGGGACAGGCCGGTAGCTCGTTTACCTTTGAAGTCGCCCAAAAAAATGGCATCCCCTATAACCTGATCAACAAGGCCAAGAAAAAGATAGAACACGGCAAGGTCCGTTTTGATGCCACCATAGCCAAATTGCAAAAGGAACGCAGCAAAATGGAAGAGACCGGGAGCAAGCTCAAGGTGGAGGAAACCAAGGCTAGGGACGAGGCCCTGCGACTGGAGGAACTCAATTCCAGGATAAAATCCAAATTGGAGAACTATCAGGAACTGTACGACCACAACCAACGGATGATCTACTTGGGGAACAAGGTGAATACAGCTGCGGAGACGTATTTTCAGGATAAAAAGAAAAGGAACCTCGTGTCGGAACTCATCAAGATCGTTGAGACCGAGAACAGCAAGCGGAAGAAAAAGCCGATCCAACAGGTCAAGGCCGAAAACGAGGTCAAGGCCAGCGTGGAGCAAGAAGTCCAAAAGGAAGTCCAGGTAATCCGGGAAAAGAAGAAAAAGGAGAAGAAAAAAGCCGTTCACCAAGAAAAAAATAAACCAAGACCCGTATTTAAGGTGGGGGATCGGGTAAGGTTAACGGACGGAAAGGCAGTAGGGAGCATCGATAAGCTCGAAAAAAACAAGGCCGTTGTAAATTATGGCGTGTTTACGACCAGTGTGGGCGTGGAACAATTGGAATTGGTGGAGGCTAAAAGAAGATAATAATCCTAGATTACCACCCCGCCTTCGGCACCCATCCAGAATGACCATGTCGGGATGGCCCTCCTTGATAAAAGGAGGGGACTTCCAGCGACAAACATCTCAAATGCATCGGCAATAGTCCTACCCTCCTGAAGGGGAGGCAAAAAAAATGAATCTGGGAACAATAGAAAGATTCCCGCCTTTGCGGGAATAAAATAAAAATTGTTATTAAAACAACGTGGGCTGATCCGATTCCCCTTTTTTATCGGTAGGGTTTTTTTCCTCCGGAAGTACGTCTTCCTCATCAATCACCTCTATATCCTCAGCTTCATGGACCTCGGGCTCTTCGTAGGGCAATGGATCAAGTGCGTTTACGCTTTTGAGCTTATCCGATGTTAACTGGTTGCCCAATGCCTTTATACCCTTGACAGAAATAAATTCCTCTAAATTCACGGTTTGGTTGGGTTTGGCTTCCTTACCCCTCGGTTTGGCAAACTCCAGTTCCACCATAGGTCTCCAGTCCGTTGTAACGAGCTCCAATACCGATTTGGGATGTTCGGAAATGAATACCTCTTCCTTGTTTTCATGCTCGATCAAGAACCGTTTTACATAATACCGTTCTTTCTCCCCGTCAAAATAAATGGCCGACAGCGGTTTGTCCGGGTTCCATTTTTCCAGAATGATCATATCCTCATCGAACCGAACAGAAAGATCGGGGACAATAGTTTTGGCCGTACCCCGCTGGGTTACAACGAGCAAAAGGTCGTCCCCCTTAAATTCCCCAAGCAACTCTCCCCTGCCATCCACGTTCAATCGCTGTACAATTTCATCGAACCAAATCTTCCTGGGCTTAAGGGTAGAAACGCCTTTCTCCTTCAGTTCTATACGTTTTACAGAATATTTGGTCACTATATTTCCTTTGGAGGCCCTGCCTTTTATCAGCACATCGGCAAAATCCAAATCCCATTTTAATTTTTTAACACTCCCGACCTGCCGCAATAGAACGGTCACCACTTCGGCTTCCCCGTTTGGATTTGCAGAGAAATAGAGTACCTCGGATCCCGGTTTGCCATTTGTAAGGTCATAGGGTTTGTCCCTGGTAATCCCCGAAACATTAAAGCGCTTTACATAACTAGGACCGCCCTTCCCATCCTTATAGATCATATTGTAAATGGTCCGTTTATCCTTTTTCTTAAATACGGCAACGTGGATTATGCCCTTGCCCACAAAGGTTTTGGCATCTACCTTGGTGACCGTCATTTGACCATCCTTGGTAAATACGATAACGTCATCTATATCACTACAATCGGTTACATACTCGTCCCTTTTTAACGAGGTACCAACAAAACCTTCTTCGCGATTTACATAGAGCTTGGTGTTGCGGATTACCACTTTGGTGGCTTCTATATCGTCAAAGACCTTGATCTCGGACTTGCGCTCCCTGCCTTTTCCATATCTCTCTTTCAGTCCTTTGAAATAGTTGATGGCAAAATCCGTCAAATGGGCCAAATTATGCTTTATTTCAGCTATTTTCTCTTCCAGATTATCCAAATGTTGCTGCGCTTTGCCCAAATCAAATTTGGAAATCCGTTTGATACGAATTTCGGTAAGACGAACGATATCTTCCTCTGTCACCGCCCTTTTTAAATGGGAAGTATGGGGCCTAAGACCTTTATCTATTGCTTGGATAACCCCTTCCCAAGTCTCCTCTTCCTCAATATCCCGGTAAATACGGTTCTCAATAAATATCCGTTCCAGGGAGGCGAAATGCCATTGTTCCTCAAACTCCCCCAGCTGAATTTCCAACTCGGCCTGTAATAGCTCTACCGTATAATCCGTTGACCGCTGCAACATTTCGGTCACCCCTATAAAAAGGGGTTTGTTGTCCTCTATGATACAGCCCAATGGGGAAATGGAAGATTCACAAGCTGTAAAGGCATAGAGGGCGTCTATTGTTTTGTCCGGGGAAATTCCGGAGGGCAAGTGCACCAATATTTCGACCTCTGCGGCTGTGTTGTCCTCAATTTTCTTTATTTTAATCTTCCCCTTCTCATTGGCCTTTAAAATAGAATCTATTAAAGTAGAAGTATTTGTTCCATAAGGTATTTCACTGATAACCAGGGTGCTTTTGTCTAATTGCGAGATTCGCGCCCTTACCCTGATCTTTCCTCCTCTAAGCCCATCGTGATAGCTGCCGACATCAATGATGCCAGCGGTTGGAAAATCGGGAAACAACGTAAAACGCTGCCCCTTCAAATGCTTGATCGAGGCGTCGATCAGTTCGTTGAAGTTATGTGGCAGTATTTTTGTCGATAGACCCACCGCAATACCTTCGGCCCCTTGAGCCAGTAATAATGGAAATTTTACGGGAAGGTTTACGGGTTCCTTTTTTCTGCCGTCATAGGATAATTGCCATTCCGTGATCTTGGGCGAGAAAACGACCTCCAATGCAAATTTGGACAAGCGCGCCTCGATGTAGCGGGAAGCTGCCGCACCATCGCCGGTTAGGATATTCCCCCAGTTTCCCTGGGTGTCTATCAAGATGTCCTTTTGGCCCAATTGCACCATAGCATCGGCAATACTGGCATCCCCATGGGGATGGTACTGCATGGTATGACCCACCACGTTTGCCACCTTGTTATAACGGCCATCGTCCAGTTCCTTTAGCGCATGCATAATTCGTCGCTGCACGGGCTTAAAACCGTCCTCGATCGCCGGTACGGCACGTTCTAATATTACATAGGAGGCGTAGTCAAGAAACCAATCCTTGTACATTCCGGTAACCTTCGTCAATGCCTCTTGGGAATCATCAGGAACACCCTGACTAACGGGTTGGCCGTCTTTGGGTGTTTCGCTCACATCGTCATTCTCTTCCATAAAGAATTTTGGAAATATTTATAATTGGTTGGTTTATATTTGATTTTCTTCCACTAAATCGAGCTCAACTTTAAGATTCTCGATTATGAATTTTTGGCGGTCGGGCGTATTTTTGCCCATATAGAATTCCAACAACTGCTCAATAGACATGGCCTTATCCAACATTACGGGCTCCAATCGTATATCGGCCCCGATAAAGTGTTGGAACTCGTCCGGGGAAATTTCACCCAATCCCTTAAACCGGGTGAGCTCCGGTTTACCGGAGAGCTTTTCAATTGCCGCCGCCTTTTCCTCGGGACTATAGCAGTAAATTGTTTCTTTCTTGTTTCGAACCCGGAACAATGGGGTCTGAAGAATGTACAAATGGTTCTCCTTGATCAATTCAGGGAAAAATTGAAGGAAAAAGGTGATCAGCAGCAATCTAATGTGCATTCCATCTACATCGGCATCGGTTGCTATAACAACGTTGTTATAACGCAAATCCTCCATGGATTCCTCTATGTTCAATGCCGCCTGGAGCAGGTTGAACTCCTCGTTCTCATATACTATTTTTTTGGACATGCCATAGGAGTTCAACGGCTTGCCACGAAGGCTAAAAACCGCCTGTGTGTTAACGTCCCTGGATTTTGTGATGGATCCCGAAGCAGAATCCCCTTCGGTTATAAAAAGGGTGGAATCCAATCGCCTTTCGTTCTTCATATCGCCCAGATGCACCCTGCAATCCCTCAGCTTCTTGTTGTGCAGACTGGCTTTCTTTGCCCTATCACGTGCCAATTTACGAATACCCGATAGCTCCTTTCGCTCCCTTTCGGCCTGTACGATCTTTCGCTGTAGCAAATCTGCCGTTTCCGGGTTCTTGTGCAGATAGTTGTCCAGATATTTGCCGACAAAATCATTGATATAGGTCCGTACCGTTGGGAAATCCCCACCCATATCCGTCGAGCCCAATTTGGTCTTGGTCTGACTTTCAAATACGGGCTCCGTTACTTTTATGGAAATGGCAGAGATAATCGATTTTCGAATATCCGAAGAATCATAATTTTTGCCATAAAAATCGCGGATCGTCTTGGCAATGGCCTCCCTAAAGGCAGATTGATGGGTGCCCCCCTGGGTGGTGTGCTGTCCGTTTACAAATGAATGGTACTCCTCGCTGTACTGGGTCTTACTGTGCGTAAGCGCCACTTCTATGTCCTCCCCTTTTAAATGGATGACCGGATACAACATATCCTCAATGTTGTTATTATCTTCCAGCAAATCCTTAAGGCCATTATCGGAGTAAAACTTTTCACCATTAAAGACGATAGTGAGACCGGGATTGAGGTACACGTAGTATTTGAGCATTCGCTCAATATATTCGTTCCGGTATTTGTATTTTTTAAAGATGGCCTCGTCCGGAACAAAGGATACCTTGGTCCCTTTTCTTTTTGACGTTTCCATTGGCCCCTCTTCCTGTTCCAGATTGCCTTGGGAAAATTCGGCCGATTTCAGCAAATTGTCCCGTGAGGATTCTACCTTAAAAAAACTGGAAAGGGCGTTCACGGCCTTCGTCCCTACGCCGTTAAGGCCAACTGATTTTTTAAATGCCTTACTGTCGTATTTTCCTCCAGTGTTCATCTTGGACACCACATCTACCACTTTGCCCAAGGGAATGCCACGACCGTAATCGCGGACATTGACCATATTGTCCTTGATAGAAATTTCTATGGTTTTTCCGGCCCCCATTACAAATTCATCGATACAGTTATCGATTACCTCTTTTAAAAGGATATAGATGCCATCGTCCGCCGAAGACCCATCGCCCAATTTTCCAATATACATGCCCGGACGTAGCCTTATGTGCTCTTTCCAGTCCAGTGAACGGATGTTATCTTCGGTATATTGGGTGTTATCTTCCATAGATTAGATTTGTAGGACGTTTGATCGCTAAGATAGGAACTGTTGTAAAAAGATAAAAACCCTCCCCTATAAAGTAATCAACAACGAAAGTACTGATTTTGTTGATAGACACCATCAAAGTTCAAGTTCAAGTATGAAGTTCTAAAACTGGAATAAGAATATAGTGAAAAGATCAAAGATAAATTCCAGGCCCTTAGTTTAAAATAATGAGGGCCAATTTTCCGAACAAAATAACAAAAGTTTTAATTGTCCAATTCGATAAACTTACAAACTATCCCTATTTTTGACTAAAAACAAATATATGCTCAAAGTAGGAGTCTTGGGAGCGGGCCATTTGGGGAAAATTCACCTCCGTCTGTTGAACGAATCGAAAAAGTATGAATTGATCGGATTTTACGATCCCGATGCCATCAACGGAAAAAAGGTCTCGGACGAATTGGGGTATACCTATTTTGACAATCTACACAAATTAATGGACGCTGTGGATGTTGTTGATATCGTGACCCCCACCCTATCCCATTTTGAATGTGCCAAAAAGGCCATGGAAAAAGGGAAACATATTTTTATCGAAAAACCCATCACACATACCTTGGAAGAGGCCGCTGAACTGCTTGCCCTTGAAAAAAAGCACAAGGTAAAGGGTCAGGTTGGGCACGTGGAGCGCTTTAATCCGGCCTTTATGTCGGTCAAGGACAAAATTGAAAACCCAATGTTCATAGAGGCCCATCGACTGGCCGAGTTCAACCCAAGGGGTACCGATGTTCCCGTAGTACTGGACTTGATGATACACGATATCGATGCCATCCTAAGCGTAGTAAATTCCGAAGTAAAGGCTATCCATGCCAGCGGGGTAGCGGTTATTAGTAATTCCCCCGATATAGCCAACGCCAGGATCGAATTCGAGAACGGATGTGTGGCCAACCTTACCGCGAGCAGGATTTCATTAAAAAACATGAGAAAATCCCGATTTTTTCAAAGGGATGCCTATATTTCGGTAGATTTCCTGGAGAAAAAGGTAGAAGTCGTAAAGATGAAGGATGCTCCCGATCAACCTGGGGATTTTGATATGATCCTTGAAAATGCGGAAGGGGTTAAAAAGCAGATCTATTTTGAAAACCCGGATATTGCGACCAACAACGCCATTATGGATGAACTCGAAACTTTTGCTGATGCTATCGTAAACGACACTGTTCCCGTGGTGACCCTAAAACAGGGGACCAATGCCCTAAAAGTGGCTTTAAAAGTGATCGCGTCGTTTTAAATAGGAAACAAGATAAAAGAACCAAGAAGCCAAGACCAATTATAAAACTGGTAATACAGGGGAGAAGAGACGCAATGCTTGCGTCTCGGACAGGTGCGAAAACAACAATTATGTAGTGACCCAATGCTTGCGTCTCCATTTGAAACCTGAAACGAATAGATTCCCGCCTAAGTTTATCCTAAGCGCCCGCCTGTCAAAGTCGGGCAGGAAGTCGAAGGGCGGGAATGATGAAACATAAAATCAATTATTAACAGATTCCCGCCTTCGCGGGAAGGAAGAAAACTACATATGCAAATAGCGGTTATAGGTTCGGGAACAATGGGCAACGGAATAGCCCATGTCTTTGCCCAGAACGGTTATATAGTCAACCTTATCGATATTTCCCAGGCGTCCCTAGATAAAGGTTTGGCCACCATAGCAAAAAATCTAGACCGGATGGTGGACAAGGAAAAAATCACAGCTCAGGAAAAAAAGGAGGCCCTGACCAATATCACCACTTATACATCTATTTCCGAGGGGGTCAAGGACGTAGATTTGGTTGTAGAGGCTGCAGTGGAAGATGTGGAACTGAAATTGAAAATTTTTGAGGAACTAGATTTGGGATGTCCCCAAAAAACCATTCTTGCCACAAATACCTCCTCCATTTCCATCACCCAGATCGCAGGGGCCACGCAACGTCCCGACAAGGTAATCGGAATGCATTTTATGAATCCGGTCCCCTTGATGCCCTTGGTGGAAGTAATACGGGGTTATAACACTTCCGATGAAACGACCAATACCATCATGGAACTTGCAAAGAATTTGGGCAAGGCCCCTACCGAGGTAAATGATTACCCTGGATTTGTGGCAAACCGCATCCTGATGCCCATGATCAATGAGGCCATAGAAACCTTGCACCACGGGGTCGCCGGGGTAGTAGAAATAGACACCGTGATGAAATTGGGGATGGCCCATCCTATGGGTCCATTGCAGTTGGCGGATTTTATTGGGTTGGATGTGTGCCTTTCTATCTTGAACGTCATGTACAATGGGTTTAGAAACCCAAAATATGCACCCTGTCCCCTTTTGGTAAATATGGTGATCGCCGGAAAATTAGGCATTAAGTCGGGGGAAGGATTTTATGATTATTCAGAATCCAAGAAGGCGGAGCATGTTGCACCTAGGTTTAGGTGAAGAGGTTATAGGTTAAAGGTTAAAGTAAAATAAAAAAAATAACCTCATAAACCGATAAACTTTTGTCTGGTTTCTAGTTTCTAGTTTCTAGTTTCTAAATATGTAAACTTATAAAAGCAACTTCCAAACAATTTGGAGGCAATATATTTCGTCTTAGAACAAACAAATTAACACAGCATGCCCATTGCGGAAAATTTAATAAAAATTAAGAACAGCTTGCCCGAGGATGTTACTTTGGTTGCGGTGTCCAAGACCAAACCAGTAGCCGAAATCATGGAAGCTTATAATGCGGGCCAGCGTATTTTTGGGGAGAACAAGATCCAGGAAATGACCGAAAAATGGAATGCCTTGCCAAAGGACATTAAATGGCATATGATCGGTCACGTGCAACGCAATAAGGTGAAGTATATGGCTCCCTACGTGTCATTGGTGCATGGGGTGGACAGCTTTAAGCTCCTAAAGGAAATTAACAAGCAGGCCAAAAATGTCAACAGAAAAATTGATTGTCTTTTGCAGGTCCACATTGCCGAGGAAGAAACTAAATTTGGTTTGGATCAATCCGAGTTGAATGAAATTATCACTTCAAAAAATCTTGGCGAATTGTTGAACGTAAGGGTTTTAGGATTGATGGGAATGGCTACTTTTACGGAAGATAACAATCAAATTCGAAAGGAATTCCGATATCTAAAGTCCCTTTTCAATAAGTCGAAAAATATTATTCCCGAGGTTTCCATCCTGTCCATGGGAATGAGTGGGGATTATAAAATTGCAGTGGAAGAAGGTAGTAACATGGTAAGGATCGGAAGCAGTATATTTGGGAAGAGGTAGGAATCTTTTGCCATTCCCAGGCGAAACCGCCACCAGGCAAGAATTTAAAGTAATGTAACGGTCTGACCCACAAAAGGGAAGTGAATACCTATCTTTGTGACAACCTATAAGAAACAGGATTGAAAATGGCCTGGTCTAAGAATGAATTCAATAAATAAAGTACATGTACGCCATACTTGACATTGAAACTACTGGTGGAAAATACAACGAAGAAGGTATTACCGAAATCGCCATCCATAAGTTTGATGGGCATCAGGTAGTCGATCAATTTATCAGTCTAGTCAATCCGGAGAAGGAGATCCAGCCTTTTGTTGTAAACCTTACGAAAATCAATAATCAAATGCTCGAGTCCGCCCCAAAGTTTTACGAGGTGGCCAAGCGAATCGTGGAGATTACCCAAGATGCAGTTATTGTGGCACATAACGCCCAATTCGACTATCGAATCCTGAGAACCGAATTTAAGCGTTTGGGGTATAATTTTGAAAGGAAAACCCTCTGCACGGTCGATCTTTCCCAACAGCTTATTCCCGAGGCCGAATCCTATAGCTTGGGCAAGCTTGTCAGCTCCCTGGGAATTCCTGTCAGCGATCGACACAGGGCAAATGGCGATGCTTTGGCTACTTTAAAATTGTTTAAACTATTGCTTTCAAAAGACCAGGACAAAACCATCATTAAAACGGTTATAAAGGAGGAAACATTGGGGGAACTCTCCCCTAGACAGTTGGATATTGTCGAGCAATTACCATCAGAGACAGGGGTTTACTACATGCACAATAAGGATGGGGATATCATTTTTTTAGGCAAAAGCAACAATATTAAAAAAAGTGTCAATCAACATTTTACGAACGACGGACAAAATGCTCGAAAAATCCAAAAAGAAACCAAAAAGGTTACCTACGAAACAACAGGTAGTGAATTGGTAGCCATACTCAAGGAAAATGGGGAATTAAAAAGAAACCGCCCCAAATACAACCCCAACCATAAAGGGAAATTGTTCTCGCACGGTATTTATGCTACCACTAACCAAGATGGTTATTTGGCTTTATCTGTCAGTTCCCTAAAGAAGGATCTGAAAGCTTTGGTTACCTTCAACAGTATGGTAAATGCCAAGAATTGGTTACGAAAAATTACGGAAGAGTATCAATTGTGTGAAAATATAAATGGAATTTCAGAATCAACGCATAATGAAGGCAAACGCGATGGGATGTGTGATTTAAATGAGGAACCAATTACCTACAACCAAAGGGCAAAAGAGGCTTTGGACAAATATTGCTTTGCCAAAAAGAATTTAATACTCCTGGATAAGGGCAGGGAAATTGGGGAGCACAGTGCCATATTAATTAAAAACGGGAAATTGAAGGGCTACGGCTTTTACGACCTTAACAACCAAATCAATAAGCTCTCCATTCTGGAATCACTTATTGTGCCTATGGAGGGAGATGCCGATACAACCCACATTATTATGTCCTATCTTAGGAAAAACAAGGCTCTAAAAATCATGGAGCTACAACCAGAAAAGCTTTGAAAAACAAAAAAGCAACTTCAAACTGGAAGGAAAGACTTAAGGTACCTCCAAACTGGAAGGAAAGACTCCATGAGATAATCTACGAGGCGGACACCCCTATGGGGAAGTGGTTCGATCTTGTATTGATCATTCTTATCCTTATTAGCGTAATCTTGGTTATGCTGGAAAGTGTTAAGGGAATAGACGAAAAGTACCATGGTTTCTTGTTGGCCTTGGAGTGGATAATCACTATTTTTTTTACTATCGAGTACATCGCCCGCATTGTGTGCATTGGCAAACCTTCCAAGTATATATTCAGTTTTTATGGAATCATAGATTTTGTTTCCACCATACCACTATATCTTTCTTATATTTTAGCCGGATCACAGGCCTTGTTGGCATTACGGGCTTTAAGGTTATTGCGTATTTTTCGGATTTTAAAACTGGTCCGATTTTTAGGGGAAGCCTCCCAGCTTGTCCGGGCGCTAAAGGCCAGCCGAACCAAAATATCCGTCTTTCTTTATGTGGTCCTCATTTTGTCCGTAATTCTGGGAACACTTATGTATTTGATCGAAGGAAATGTGCAAGAAACAGGATTCACAAGTATTCCGGCAAGTATTTACTGGACCATTGTGACCTTGACCACGGTTGGATATGGGGATATTGCCCCCCAGACCCTTCCGGGGCAGATGATCGCAACCGTAATTATGCTTTTGGGTTATGGTATTATCGCCGTGCCTACTGGAATTGTGACAATGGAATTCGGCAAGTCGGATAACAAAAAACCTAAGTTGGGTGAGAATCATTTTGTCCATGTAAATACCCAATCTTGCCCCAATTGCTCTTATGAGGGCCATAGGGACGACGCCATTTACTGTTATAATTGTGGAAGCAACTTATGATGGCCAAAAAAAAACTCATCTGCATCGTTGGGCCAACAGCTATAGGAAAAACTAACCTGGCCATTGCCGTAGCCCAATATTTTGATACCGAGATCATCTCTGCAGACTCCCGTCAGTTTTACAAGGAAATGTCCATAGGCACTGCCGTTCCTTCAAAGGACGAATTGGAAATGATTATCCATCATTTCATTCAACATAAAAGCATTTTTGAAGATTACTCCGTTGGGGATTTTGAAAGGGACGCATTAAGTCTACTCGAAAAATTGTACATGGATAAAGATATTGTTGTCATGGTTGGCGGCAGCGGTCTCTACGTAGATGCCGTGATAAATGGTCTTGATAAATTTCCAAAGGTGGACCCATCGATCAGGCAGGAGCTCAATATCATTTTCAAGGAAAAGGGGATACAAGAACTTCAACATAAATTACAGGAATTAGACCCATCCTATGCAGACCAAGTAGATATGGACAATCCTCATCGTTTGATCCGAGCCTTGGAAGTCTCCATCGGTACCGGAAAACCATATTCTTCTTTTTTGAACAAGAACATCCCCAAACGTTCCTTTGAGACACTTACCATAGGCATCTCCGCTGGTCGAGATGTGATTTATGGCCGCATAAACCAAAGGGTTGACCAAATGATGCAACAGGGATTGTTGGAGGAAGCTCAATCCCTAAAGGAACACCATGCACTAAATGCGCTCCAAACCGTTGGCTACAAGGAACTTTTTGCCTATTTTGATGGGGAACATGATCTATCTACGGCAATATCGGAAATTAAAAAGAATACCCGAAGATTTGCAAAAAGGCAGCTAACCTGGTATAGAAAGAACAAAGATATTTTATGGGTAGCTTATGACGACCCTACCCCGTTACTAATGGATAAGATAAAAAATACGTTGGATCTTAAACCTAAAATCAATGGATAATACACCTGTTTTTTACATTATGGGCGTTTCTGGTTGCGGTAAGACCACAGTTGGGAAATTGCTGGCCAAAGCGTTGGATATCCCGTTTTTTGATGGGGATGATTTTCATCCCGATTCCAATATCAAAAAAATGGAAGCGGGTATCCCCTTGAACGATGATGACCGTCATGGATGGCTATTAACCCTGAACGCCCTGGCAAAGAAAAATTTAAAAAAAGGGGGAATTATTGCCTGTTCTGCCCTTAAAGTATCGTATCGAAGGATTTTGGACAACGGTATTGAAAAAAATGTAGTGTGGGTATATCTACATGGATCTTTCGAATTGATCCATGGACGAATGGAAGAAAGAAAAGGGCACTATATGCCTCCATCCCTACTGCGATCGCAATTTGATGCCTTGGAAATCCCAAAACATGCTTTAGTTATATCCATTTCAAAATCACCGGAAGCCATCGTGGAGGAAATCCTGAAAAAAAATCCTAAAATGGATGCCAAAAAATAAAAAAGGGTTCGCATCACGAACCCCTTTTTTAATTCAAAGCATTTTTTTAATTCATTTCATCCGTTTTCACCAGCAGCCTAAATCCTTCCCCATGGATGTTGAGAATTTCAACGGTATCGTCCACTTTAAGATATTTACGAAGTTTGGCGATATACACGTCCATACTTCTTGAGGTAAAATAATTATCGTCCCTCCATATTTTGGTAAGCGCCAACTCCCTTGGCATCAAGTCATTTTCATGTAGTGCCAAAAGACGCAACAGTTCATTTTCCTTTGGAGACAACTTTATAGCTTCCTCATCTTTATATTTAAGAAAGCGCAACTTGGAATTTAAATGGAAATTCCCAATTTTAAATTCAAATTTCTTACTGTCCGCCAAAGTATTGGAAGCCTTTCTTTGAAGAATAGCCCTTAGTTTCACCAAAAGAACTTCGGAATCGAAAGGTTTGTTCAAATAATCGTCAGCTCCCGCTTTATATCCCTTAAGCACATCTTCCTTCATGGTTTTAGCGGTTAGGAATACTATGGGGACATTTTCATTCTTTTCCCGGATTTCCCTGGCCAAGGTAAAGCCGTCCTTGTAGGGCATCATTACGTCCAATATACAAATGTCAAAGTTATCTTTTTTAAATTTTTCAAACCCCTCCATTCCATTTTTGGCCAAAACAACATCAAAGTCGTTCATGGCCAAATAATCCTTTAGGACAATCCCAAAATTGGGATCATCTTCCACCAAAAGTATTTTCTTATTTACTGTTTCCATAATTTATTAAATTAAAGGTAGTTTTATATAAAAGGTACTGCCTTTCCCCTTTTCACTCTCGGCATACACATCGCCTTGATGATCATCAACAATTCTTTTTACATAGGACAAACCTAAACCGTGACCTTTTACGTTATGTATATCCCCAGTATGTTCCCTATAAAATTTTTCAAAAACTTTTTTTAGGACCCCCTTGCTCATGCCAGCACCTTGATCCTGTATCTTTATCACTATATAATTCTTGGCCTGTTCGGTAAAAACATCAATTTTAGGGGCTTCGGGTGAATATTTAATGGCATTGTCCAAAATATTCACAATTACGTTGGTGAGGTGCATCTCATTGGCCAACACTTCCGATCTATGGGCATCCATGTGGGTTTTAATATATCCTCCCCTATCTGCAACAATTAAATTAACATGGGTTATGGCGTCCTCTATTATTTCATGTACGTTAACCCTATCCTTGCTAATATCCAGCTGGTTTTTTTCCAACTTTGATATTCGAAGCACATTCTCCACCTGTGCATGCATCCGTTTATTCTCGTCCTTGATCATTTGCAAATACCTCATTACCTTCTCCTGGTCGCCAATTATTTTTGGATTCCGAATGGCCTCGACTGCAAGATTTATAGTGGCAATCGGAGTTTTGAACTCATGGGTCATATTGTTGATAAAGTCCGACTTAATCTCGGAGATCTGTTTTTGCCTAATCAATTGATAAATGGCACCCGCATAGGCCACCATAATAACCAGGGTGAACAACAGGGATAAAATGGCCATACCCAATATGGAATTGATCAGGAATATTTTCTTTTTGGGAAAATTGACCAAAAGTGAAAAATCACTTATTCCATCACTGTCCTTAAAAATGGGCGCTTTATAAACGGTCGATCCCCCTATTTTAAAACCGGCAGACCTTACTTTTGTCGGCAGTCCCCTACTGTAGATCCCGTATTCATAGTCTATGTCTATTCCCCTGTTTTTAAGTTCCCTGCCCAGCAATAGTTCCAGTTCTTGCTTGGACACCCGTTTATGCAAAGGTCTTTTCTGGGCGAATTCCCTCAAGACATCATCGAACGCAAACTTTTCCGTTTTGGATAGCTCGCTTATTTTTTCAAATCTTTGTATTGGACTTAGTTTGTATCTTTTTCCGTCCAGATCATAGTCTTCCTTATAAATAATCTTGGTCCTTTTGCTCGTAAAGTTCTTTATAGTAGTGCTATCGGTATCCTTGTTGTCATTGTCAAAGAACGTGGAGGCTATGTTGTAATCCTCCTCCAATATACCATGGGAGTAAAACATGATCTCATTTGAATTTTCATCCCGATCTACAAATGAGAAATTTTTAAGGTGGGATACCTTCGGGCTACCTATACTGTCAACTAAATTAAAATACTTGTCTGAATATTCCTTAATCTCCCTGTTTTCAATCTTATCGGTAACTTTGTTGAGCACATCGGAAACCGCATTGGAAAACTGTTCTTCCTTATCCTGAACCGATTTTTTAATCCAATAGCCTTGGACAAAAATTATCCCGATTAGGGACAAGCTCATTAGAATAACCAGAAGAGCGAACAACTTCTTATTCATTGGCACAAAATTAGAAATTTAACATTTAGGGGGTCGTGCATTTAACCAAACCTTAACAAAAATGTTAAAATTTGAGTTGAAATTGCTAATCTTTTAGAATCTCACTGTGAATTTGCTCAACTTTTATCTTTGTATCTTCCAAATTCACGTTAATTATCACAAAATCCGAAAGTTTTCTCTTTTGACGATCGGTCCATTGGTTTTTCATTCTATCCAGGATGTTCTTCCTGGTGCTTCCATCCCTTAACATGACCCTTTTTATCCGAATTTCCTTTGGGGCGGTAACCAAAATGATCTTGTCATAGTTGGAATGTGAGCCATTCTCAAAGATAATGGCCGCTTCTTGAACAACATAGGGAAATGTCTGTTTCTTTTGCCAAGACAAAAAATGCTGGCGGACCACTGGATGAACCAAACGGTTAAGTTGTTGCAATAAACTTTTATCGGTAAACACCTTGTTGGCGATTAATTCTCGATTCAAAATATCCCCAATAAATGCCTCTTTCCCAAAAAGAGCTTCCAGGCCAGCGCGGATTTCCCGTGAGTTTTGCATCAACAACTTCGCCTCTTTGTCCGAATCATATACCGGTACACCTAAATCCCGGAACATTCGGCATACCGTCGATTTTCCACTTCCTATGCCTCCCGTAAGCCCGATAACCTTCACAAGTATATATTTTAAATTAATTGCTTAAAAAAGAGAACATAGAAATGAGACAAAAGAAAAGGGAACAAAGAGAAAAGACAAAAGAAAAAGTGACTACATTTACTTTTGTTCCTAATTTATGAAATGTACCATGCCTTATTTTGGCTCTTGGTCCTATCATCATACACGCATCTTAAACAACTGATTATCAATAATTAGTCTTTTTATAAACTCATAAACTAATCCAACCAGGTTAGGCAAGGTTCACATTCCCGGCCACGGGTTCCCATAAGTGACTTGGCTCTTGATTCTTGACTCCGAATACTTGGCTCCAGATTAATGGTTCGCGGTTCATGGGCCCGGTCCTTATTTCTTAAGTATATATTCCACCTTCTTTTCTAGGGGAAGGGCACTTTGGATATTATCCGGTATTTTTTTCAACACCAAGTTTAATGTGGCGTCCCCCTCCTCCTTAATTGAATCGTAGTTTACAACAAGTTTAAAATCCATCGGATTCAAGTTCTTCAATTGATCTAATTTCCCCCTGCACAACACGGGCACCTTGTCTGGAAATGTTTTGATCTCTACATCCTCCGGTAGGTTCACAACCTCAACGGCAACATCGATTATTTTTTCCGAAAAGCGATATACCGTTGCTGATATACTGACCGAATCGGAAGAAAAAGTGGTGTGCTTCAAGGCCTTGAACTTATGTAACGGCACATTTATTGAAAAATCGGCATTTACTCCTTTCAGTTCGCTAGGCTCTGTCCAGACCCCCGTTATTGTATCCAATTCCTTACTTGGACCTTTAACAGCAATGGAATCCGGGAAAATGGTCAACTTTCCATCGAGTAAATAATTTTGTTCCAGATCAATTTTAACTTTGGAATAAACCGGGACTACCTTAGTATACAATTTGTGAAAATCAAAAAACAAAGTATCACTTGTGTCCAAATTCAACAACGTAATGGAGAGTGGCAACTTCCTTTCTATTTGGTTCTTGTACACGTATTCCGGAATATAATACCGGTCTCCCCCTTTTTTTACTTGGGAAAGGTCGATGTCTATTTTTTTTGGCCGAAAACTAAATCCCAGAAATTGAAAACCACGGGCCCTTAATTGCACCTCGATCCTGTCTTTTGAAGCGTGTTCCAAAGTCAGGCTGTCCGGTACATGGGTATATTCCAATTTAAATGTAGAGTTGCTAACGTACGTTTCCGAGAGATTGCTGATAAACCAAAGCAGGGCAGAACACCCCAAAAAGAATGAAAAAACTTTCACCTTTCTTTTATTCCATCCGTTTGCCCTATTTTTTATTCCTGAATTCATTTAAACTCTTTCAATTCGTTACAGTGTGCCCGTCCATACGTTTCGATAACTGCATTCTGTCGATTTAAGGACTATATCGCCCAGTTTATGGTACAGGCGCACAGGTTTTCAAATCGTTGCAAGCTTTATTCTTGAACTCCCCCAGTTCGGTCACCTTACTATATGGGCGGATACTAGTTAATTACCTTTTTACCCACTACAAATTAGGCCTAAAAAATAATTTAGGGAATAAATCCCAAACATTTTTTTTGGAGAAATGCAACATTAAGCTCGATTTTAAAAAACCGGTACCATAGCCTACAAATTGGATAACAACTGCCAAAATCGACAATAAGGCTATGGTCAAGTTTTTATTTTTAAGGAACGAGTCGGCAAAGACCAGCATAAAGTAAAACAGATATCCCATCAATGGCCAACTGCGAATTGCATCTGGTCCAAAAATCCAAAAAAAACAGGAGAACAAAAATCCAATGCAAAACAAAGTTGGAAACCAATAGGTGAGCTTGGCGGTTTTTGGGTGCCATAAATTTAAAATAGGCCTGACCATTCCAAATTTGATTACCTGAATCATAAACCGCCTCCAATCTATCCGTCTCTTGTGATAGACAAAAGCCTCAGGAATCAACCTTGTTTCAAACCCGGCATCCCAAATACGGAAAGTTAGATCCGGATCTTCCCCTGGATGAATATTTCCGAACCCTTGGGTTTTCTCAAAAGCAATTTTGGAAATACCCATATTAAAGCTTCTTGGTTGAAACTTATCAATGGCCGACTTCCTACCTCTAATTCCCCCCGTTGTCAACAGTGATGTCATTGCATAGTTAATGGCCTTTTGCACATTGCTAAACGAGGCGTGGGCCGCATCCGGACCGCCGAAACAGTGTACAAATTGTCCTTTCAACGATGTGGCTACCGTTGACAAATAATGGGGTGGCAAGATGCAATCGGAATCAAGAACAATAAAATAGTTGCCCTTGGCCCTTCTCATTCCGTAGTTCCGCGAATCGCCCGGACCTGAATTCGGCTTTTTTAAATACGTAATGTTCAAACGATCGGAAAAGGACTCGATTTCACTTTCCGAATCAATCGTTGAGCCATCTTCCACAATTACTATTTCATATTCCTCCTTATAGTCCTGAGCCAAAAAGCTGTCCAACAACTCCCGTATCTCATTGGGTCTGTTGTACACAGGAACTATAAAAGAAAAAAAAACGTCCATAGGATTTTGGCGTAAACATAAAAGCCATGCGTTTGTGGCGCATGGCTTAAAATAATATTGTCAATCGTTATTCAGAAAATTTTTCCATTACTTCTTGGCTCACCCCCATATTGGAGAACCCTCCATCATGATAAAGATTTTGCATGGTAACCTTTTTTGTCAAGTCCGAAAACAAAGATACGGTATAATCGGCACAATCTTGGGCGGTAGCATTGCCAAGAGGCGACATCTTGTCCGCGTAGTTGATAAAGCCATCAAATCCCTTTACACCTTGTCCGGCCGTAGTCGGGGTCGGGGATTGGGAAATGGTATTTACCCTGACCTGCTTTTCCTTTCCAAAGAAATAGCCGAAACTTCGGGCTATGGATTCCAAATAGGCCTTGTTGTCCGCCATGTCATTATAATCGGGAAAAACACGTTGGGCAGCCATATAGGTAAGGGCGACGATACTGCCCCATGGATTCATGGCATCTGCCTTATAAAGACCCTGCAATACTTTGTGGAAGGACAAGGCGGAGACATCCCATCCCTTATCCGTAAATTCATAGTTTTGATCGGTATAGTGCCGTCCTTTGCGAACGTTGATGGACATCCCGATGGAGTGCAATACAAAATCCAATTTTCCGCCCAGGATTTCCATTGATTTGGAAATCAAATTGTTCAAATCCTCTTCACTAGTTGCATCGGCAGGGATTATTTCCGATCCTGTTTTTTGGGCCAATTCCTTAATTTGTCCCATCCGCATGGCAATCGGTGCATTGGTCAATACGAACGTCCCTCCTTCTTCATGAACCCTTACCGCTGTTTTCCATGCAATTGAATTCTCATCCAAGGCCCCAAATATTATCCCTTTTTTTCCTTTTAATAAATTATAAGACATGTGTTACAGTTTTCTTGGAGACTACGGAATAGTCCCTAATGGTTGTTTTGCCAAAGATATTTAAAAAAGTGGATAGTGAAGCGGCTTAGTGGCAAATTCCGAATTTCCAGCACAGGATTGGAACTATCGTATCAGCTCATTTAATCAATTGTATTGTCAATCCCTTAACAATTTCAATCGGAGAAAAATAAAAATTGAGATGGCTCTGTTCTATAATGGGTATCGCGCCAAAAATCAATAAATTTCAAGTTTTGGTCAAAATACGAATACAGAGCTAGATTAAAGCAAAGGCGGTCACAGATTCTAATCTATTAGGTTTGGATTTGTTAGTTTGTCAAAAATTTAAATCCCTAGATCATCCAGTTCTAAAATGCAGAATATATCCCTATTCGAGGATTTACCCTATAAAATTTAATGCCATTTAAAAAAAGAAGCGGGAAATAAACAATTCCATCATCAAATTCATTAATTTTCTCCCTATGAAGAATAAAATTCAAACTATCGCCCATGTTGTTGTGTTGTTCCTTGTATGCTATAGCATACAGGCCCAGGAACCACAATATTATCAAATCAAAATTTACGCCATGGATAACGATCAGCAGGTGCAAACCACGGATCAGTATCTGAGTGCCGCCTACCTGCCCGCGTTAAAAAGAATGAAAATAGGTCCGGTCGGGGTTTTTAAACCTAGGCCTACCGATACCACCAGCCCAAAACAAATTTATGTTTTGATTCCTTTTGCAACTATGGAACAATTTGAAACATTGGAAACAAAATTGGCCGCCGACAATACCTTAAAGATGGCAGGGAAACCTTATGTCGACGCGTCTTACGAAGAAGTTCCCTATCATCGCATTGAATCTGTTTTGCTCAAAGCTTTTGAAGGAATGCCGGTCTTGAAAACACCGGATTTGGACTCCCCAAGAAAAGATCGGGTTTATGAACTGCGCAGTTACGAGTCCGCCACCGAGGCCTATAATCGGAATAAAGTGGATATGTTCAATAAAGGAGGGGAAATACAGCTCTTTGACCGCTTACAATTCAATGCTATATTTTATGGGGAAGTGCTTTCCGGACCTAAAATGCCCAATTTGATGTATATGACCAGCTTTACGGATCAAAAAAGCAGGGATGCGCTCTGGGAAGCCTTCTTTAGTTCCCCGGAATGGGGCAAATTAAAGGTGGACCCAAAATATAAAAACAACGTTTCCCATGCGGATATAACCTTTTTGTATCCTACCGAGTATTCGGATTATTAAATTGATTTAAAATATACTCTATAATTACTTTCTGCTCCTTTTCCAAACCGTAATCGGGATATTTTCTTTGCGCCCTATTGTACCAATATCTGGCATTGGACTCGTCCCCTTCCTTGATATGGAGGTAACCATGGATCCAACTCCCTATGGCAGAATGGATTTCCTGACCTATTTCATGGGCCTGATCCCAATCATCCTTCGAATCGTACCACATTGAAGATAAAGGCGCCGGCCACCCTTTTGGAGGTGTCGAAGCGGATAAAGTCTGTTGAAATTCAGTATAGTTTTTTGGTATGGACATTAGTTGGATTGTTAATTGGTTTAGAGCTTTCAGTTTCCGTACGGAGGGTTAAGGAGTCAACATCCCCAGAAAATCATCCTCCGAAATAATCGGCACCCCCAAGTTTTCCGCTTTTATTTTTTTACTCGGTCCCATGTTGTCGCCCGCAACCAGATAGCTGGTCTTGGCCGAGATGGATGAGGCTACTTTGCCCCCATTATCCTCGATCAATTTTTTGAGCTCGTCCCGACTTAATTTTTGAAATACGCCCGAGACCACGAAGGTGGATCCTTTCAATTTGTCGGTTTGATTTTGCAACTTTTCCGCAGAAATTTCAAATTGCAGCCCGTAACCCCTTAATCGCGCTATAATTTCCAGATTCTTTTCGTTTTGGAAGAATTCCACCACGCTTTCCGCTATTCTTTGTCCTATTTCATCAACTTGAACAAGGTCTTCGGTTGAGGCCACCATCAAATTATCTATATTTTTATAAGCTCTGGCCAACTTTTTGGCTACGGTCTCACCCACAAACCGGATTCCCAAAGCAAACAGCACCCTTTCAAATGGAATATTGACCGACTGCGCAACCCCTCCGATCAAATTTTCGGCCGACTTCTCGGCCATCCGCTCCAAAGGCAGTAATTGCTCCTTGGTAAGGGTGTAGAGATCGGCGTAATTGGTGATCAATCCTTCCTGGAACAATAGCTCCACGGTTTCACTGCCCATCCCCTCAATGTCCATCGCCTTCCGGGAAATAAAATGCTGAATCCGGCCTGTTATCTGGGGCGGACAGCCGTAGTAATTGGTGCAATAATGCTGGGCTTCACCTTCGTTTCTTTCCAGCAAGGTACCACATTCCGGACAGTGGGTTATATATTCCGTAGGGCTGGATTCATTAGGTCGTTGGGTAAAATCGACCCCAATAATTTTTGGTATGATCTCTCCCCCTTTTTCAACAAAAACCGTATCCCCTTCACGGATATCGAGCTTTGCGATCTGATCGGCATTGTGCAAGGAGGCTCTTTTTACGGTGGTACCCGCCAAAAGTACAGGCTGTAAATTCGCTACCGGGGTAATTGCCCCCGTTCTACCTACCTGATAGGTAATCTTGTTGAGGAGGGTCGATACCCGTTCCGCCTTAAATTTATAAGCCAGGGCCCATCTGGGGGATTTAGCGGTGAAGCCCAACTCTTCCTGTTGTTGGAAGCTATTGACCTTAACCACGACCCCATCGGTCTCATAGGGCAGTTGGTGGCGATGTACGTCCCAATAGTCCACAAAATCCATTACTTCTGAGGTACTGCGGCACAATTTGGCGACCGTTGGCACCTTAAAGCCCCACTGACGAGCCTTTTCCAACATTTCAAATTGGGAAGCAATAGGCAATTTTTCCCCAACGATACTGTACAAAAGGCAATCCAAGGGTCTTTGGGCCACGAGGGCGCTGTCTTGCAGTTTAAGGCTACCAGATGCGGTGTTGCGCGGATTCATATAGGGTTCCTCCCCATTTTCGATTCGTTCTTGGTTCATTTGGGCAAACCCCTCGAAAGGGAGTACTATCTCTCCGCGAATATCGAATTTTGGAGGATAATCCCCTTGTAATTGCAAGGGAACCGAACGAATGGTCTTTACATTGGTAGTAACGTCATCTCCCTGAAAGCCATCGCCACGTGTTAGCGCCTGTACCAGTTTTCCATTCTCATAAGTAAGGCTGATGGATGCGCCATCATACTTTAGTTCACAGGTAAATTCTACCTGGGCATCTCCCAAAATACGCTGGATACGTTTTTCCCAATCCTCCAAATCCTCCTTGGAGTAGGAATTGTCAAGGGAATACATGCGGTGATGGTGCACAACGGTCTCAAAATTTTTAGTGACCATACCCCCTACCCGTAATGTCGGGGAGGTTGGGTCGTAAAATTCAGGATGTTGGGCCTCCAGCGACTGAAGTTCCTTTAGTTTTATATCGAAATCATAATCCGATATGGTAGGATTGTCCAGCACATAGTAATTGTAGTTGTGCTCGCGCAGCTCCCGGCGCAGTTCCTCTATTTTTTGTTGGATGTTCATTTATGACTTGTTGTCTGCTATTAATTTATATTTGCCTCCGCTAGGTTTGTTCCTTCTCGATCCATTTTGGTAGATAACTAGGCTTGTAATCTTTCATTTTTCGGAGCAACCCAACAATTGAGTCATCGACCAATACAAGGTCATAATTTTCTTGCTTTAGAAAGCCTTTGGACACCATTTTCTTAAGCATTTTCAATAAGTCATCATAAAAATCATTGATGTTAAGAATTCCGATGGGATTTTGGTGCAGTCCCAACTGGGCCCAAGTTATCATCTCGAACAGTTCCTCCATGGTGCCATAACCACCGGGCAGGGCAATGATACCATTGGAAAGTTCATACATCTTCAACTTGCGTTGGTGCATATTCTCTGTAATGAACAACTTGGATAGACCCTCGTGTATAATTTCTTTCTTGACCAGAAATTGAGGAACTACACCGATAACCTCTCCCCCATTATCCAAAGCTCCTTGGGCCACCCTGCCCATAATCCCAATTTTGGCCGCCCCATAGACCAACCGTATATGTTGTTGGGCCATAGTTTCTCCAAGCCTATATGCGGCCTGAACAATCCCTGGGTCATTTCCTTCACTACTTCCACAAAATACAACGATGCTATTCATAAATATTAAATTCCAAAAAACAATTTCTACCCAAAGTCCCACCGACAAAAATGACCACAGACATGATTATGGGTTTATGTATTTAACTTGAGTTTGAATTTGAGTTTGAGTTTGAATTTGAGTTTGTTCTCCATTATTGACTAGGGGCTGTTCCCCTCAACATACGATCATTGCCGAACATATCTTTGCGGAGTTCAATTTCGGAAAAATTTTGATCTTCCAAAACCTCTCCCGTCTCCTTTCCCAAGTATTGATTGATCTCGAAAAAAAGTAATCCACCTTTTTTTAGATTTCTTAGTGCGAATTGGACGATACGTTTATAAAAAATTAAGGGGTCCATATCCGATACAAAAAGTGCCAGGTCTGGTTCGTGCCGTTTCACATTATTTTGGATTTCAGCTTTTTCCAGTTCCCTTACATAGGGGGGATTGGACACAATAATATCAAATTTTTCGGGAAGGGTATCTATGGACATTATATCGGCTTGGACCAAGTTAACCACTACGCCATTTTGGGCAGCATTTTTTTTGGCAACCTCCAAGGCTTCCTTGGAGATGTCCAAGCCATAAACATTTTCGTTTGGCAAGTTTTTGGCCAGTGCAATGGCTATACATCCACTCCCGGTCCCAATATCCAAAATCCTTAACCCCAAGCCTTGGACCTCGGCCTCCCTACCCTTCTTGTTTCCAACTTCGTATTTCGCATTTCGTGCTTTGTATGTTGTACTTTGTACTTCCTCAAGGATCCACCGCACCAATTCTTCGGTTTCCGGTCTGGGAATCAGTACATTTTCGTTTACTGAAAAATCCAAATCCATAAAATGGGCTTTCCCTAAAATGTACTGTATGGGCCGCTCTAATCTTAACGCTGCCAAACCCTCAAAAAAGGGCTGCTCCTCTTCCTTGGTGATTATCAGGTCTGGGTTCAGTGCCAAGGCAAATCGCTCCAGTCCCAAATAATGTTCCATCATCATTGCAAAGAAGCTATCCACCTCTTCCTTGGAATAGAGGCTATCCAACTCTTTGTGGAATATTTTTTTTATTTCTTTGAGATGCATTCTATACAAAACTTAATATGGCACAATCCGTTTAGGGTCTATAACGGTGTATTCTCCGGACTAAATGTTATTTACTTTGAACTAAATACGCTTCAACATCCAGACCGGGCAAGAATAATGCCCTGTATTCCCCATCCTGGCATCGATATACTCAAATCCCCATTTTTTGTACAATTTTTGGGCGTCGGACATATACGGCATGGTTTCCAAATAGCATTTTTCGTACCCGTATTCCTTGGCCTTGGCCAGGCAAACCCGCATCATTTCACCGCCCCATCCTTTACCCCTGGCCTCTGGCAAAAAGTACATCTTTTGCAGTTCACAGATTCGTTCCCCTTCGTGCTCCAATGGTCCGATACCGCCACATCCATACAGTTCACCTTCCCACACTAACACAAAGTAAGCAGCATCGGGCACATTGTAGGTTTCGTAAAGTATATCCAGCACTTTGTCCGCGTAGGCCGTACCCACTTTGGGCACCCCTAATTCTACCAATACTTTGCGAATAAGTTTGGCCACCTTGGCATTGTCCTGGGGCATAATCTCCCTGATTATCGCATTATTTAAATTCACTGGGCGAAAATGTTTAAAATGAAGTTGTCTTGAGTTTATGTTTGGAACCGAAAATTATGGCTTTCGAGGTCTGATGAAGTCATTTTTAGTTTGCCCAGCAGAGCTACGGACGCTCAAAATTGAAAAATCAGGACACGAAATGTGAAATTAGCTAGTAAAAGATTAACTCAAGACAACTTCTATACTATTTTTGTGGGGTGAAGATACATGAAAAATACATTTTGCGGTGTATCCAAGTGGCCAAAAATGGACTTGGGACAACGTTTCCCAACCCAATGGTCGGGAGTGTAATCGTGCACAATGAAAAAATAATCGGAGAGGGCTACACAAGCCCTTACGGCGGTCCCCATGCGGAAGTCAATGCCATCAGATCGGTAATAAACCCGTCACTTTTGAAGGATGCCACGCTTTATGTTACGTTGGAGCCTTGCTCACATTACGGAAAGACCCCGCCCTGTGCAGATCTTATCATAAAGAATAATATTCCCCGAGTGGTTATCGGCATAAAAGACCCCAACATAAAAGTTGCTGGGCAAGGTATACAAAAACTGGAAAAGGCAGGTTGCCAGGTAATCGTTGGTGTATTGGAAAATGCATGCAGGGAACACCATATCCGATTTTTGACTTTTCATCAAAAACAACGACCTTATGTAATTTTAAAATGGGCCGAGACCCTGGATGGATTTATGGCCCCAGAATTTAAAAATAGAAACCCCGATCCCCAACCCTTTTGGATCACGAATATTCGTTCGCGCCAACTGGTGCACCAATGGCGAAGTGAGGAACAGGCCATATTAGTGGGTACCAATACGGTACTGGCAGATAATCCCGAATTAAACGTCAGGTCTTGGCACGGTACCTCCCCTACCCGCGTTGTTTTGGATAGGAGGCTGGGAATCGGCCAAAATTTCCATATATTGGATGGCAGCATTAAAACCTTGGTTTTTACGGAAGTTACCGATACGGATAAATATCTTCCCGGGATTGATTATGAGGCAATAGATTTTTCAAGTAACTTGATACAACAGATATGTGATACACTATTTAAATACAACCTTCTCAGTGTAATTATTGAAGGCGGGGCTAAAACCCTTCAGGCTTTTATCGATAAAGACATATGGGATGAAGCTCGAATCTTTACCGGCAACACCCAATTTGGAAATGGACTAAAGGCTCCTTCGGTTTCCGGAAGATTGGAAGAATTAAGAACGTTGGAAGCGGATACCTTAAAAATTTTGCGCAATGATTAAGAACATCATTTTTGATTTTGGAGATATTTTTGTCAACCTGGACAAGCCTGTTATCCTTCGGGAAATGCAAAAATTTGGGTGTTTTGATGCATTGCCCCAGTTAGAAATGCTAAATGCAAAATACGAGATAGGCCTTATTTCAACCGAAGAATTTATCGCCGGCCTACAGAAACTAATACCGAAAGCCACCCCGGAGCAACTAACAAATTCCTGGAATGCCATGCTTTTGGATTTTCCGGACTATCGTTTGGAGTTCCTGGAAAATCTTGCAAGGGAGGAAAAGTACCGCCTCTTTCTTTTGAGCAATACAAATGACTTACACATTCCGCACGTGGCTGAAAAGATGGGATTGGAAAAGTTTGAACGTTTCAAGAACTGTTTTGAGCAATTTTACCTTTCCCATGAAATTCACCTAAGAAAGCCAGATTCGGAAATCTACAAGTTTGTACTTAAAAACCATGCCCTAAAACCCGAGGAAACCTTTTTTGTGGACGACACCAAGGTCAATACCGATGCGGCGGCATCCCTTGGAATACACACCTGGAATCTTTTGGTGGGCGAAGAGGATATTACCCAACTCCATTCAAAATTGCCGTAAATGTTTTATCTTGGACTGAGTGTACTATTTTCGAGTTTGATCTTTATCGTTTTTAAGCTCTATTCCATCTATAAAATAAATACGCTATATGCCATTGTTGTAAATTATATTACCGCATGTACCGCTGGCCTAATGTTCTATCAAGGCAATCTTAACCTGGTAGAAATTCCACAAAGACCTTGGTTTCTTGGCACTATTATTTTAGGGGGGTTATTTATTATCGTTTTTAACCTGATGGCCTCAACTTCACAAAAAATAGGGATTTCCGTAGCTTCCGTAGCTACTAAAATGTCATTGGTAATCCCGGTAATCTGTGGGCTATTGCTCTATGGGGAACAATTGTCCTTCCTACAGACCTTAGGAATTGTTTTGGCACTGACCGCCGTTTATTTTGTATCGGTTAGGGATCGGTCCATCGTCATTGGCAAAACACTGTTTTGGTTGCCCCTTTTGGTCTTTCTTGGTTCCGGCATTATCGATGCAAGTATAAAGTATATGGAAGAACTTCATCTCGCCAAAAACGAATTCCCGGTGTTTTCGGCCATGGCGTTCGGTTCGGCGGCGTTGACCGGTACCGCCTATATTCTTATAAACAGGGAAACCAGGGTTACAAAAATGAAAATTAAGGATGTTGTTGGGGGGATCGCATTGGGAATTCCGAACTATTTCTCCATATATTACCTACTTCAAGCCTTACAGCACAAAAGCCTTGAAAGTGCCGTAATTTTCACCCTAAACAATGTTGGCATTGTCCTGTTTACTACATTTCTTGGCATAATTTTGTTCAAGGAAGCCATAAGCCCTAAAAATTGGATGGGTATTGGATTTGCGATCGCTAGTATCGTTTTGGTAGCATTGTTCTAATTGAACCCGTTCTATGGAAAACCATTCCGGCCGATATAAAACCATTGAAGTGGCATCTCCCGAAGTCCTTTTTAAGGAACGAAAGAGTAAATTCTATGCCTATGCCTTTCCTCTGACCGACGAAGATGCGGTAAAACCACTGGTCGAAAGTTTAAGAAAAAAGCATCCCACCGCAAACCATGTCTGCTATGCGTGGCAAATTGGCCATTTGGAACCTAGGTATAGGGCCAATGATGATGGGGAACCCAATAATTCCGCCGGTATGCCCATTTATGGACAGTTACAATCTTATGGGGTTACCAATATTATTGTTGCCGTGGTTCGGATTTTTGGGGGCACCAAACTAGGGGTGGGAGGACTGATTAACGCCTACAGATCGGCTGCGCAGCTGGCCTTGGAGTTTTCACAGATCATTGAAAAAACCATACAGCAGAAATTCATGCTCTCCTTTGGCTATGATCAAATGAACACGGTGATGCGGACCTTAAAGCAGCGACAAATTGATATTGAATCGCAGGAAATGGGATTGAAATGTCTGATTTATATTTCGGTAGATCAGCAAAGGACCGAGGAGATCGAGGAAGTTTTTAACGGACTGCACAAAATTGACCTGAAGCCTGTTTAACCTCATTGATTTTAGGTGCTACTGCCCATTTTTTGGCAAGCAGGTCAAACGCTGAACGCCATACGCCTTATGCAACTGCGTATAGCGAAAAGCGAATAGCCAAAAACTGTTATTCCGCCATCCTATTCAGTAGATAATCCGGACATTTAACGGGCCGTTTCGTTTTTCGATCCATAAACGCCAAAACCGTATTGGCCTCAACCAATATTTCGCCAGCTTCGTTAAATATCCTGTAGTCAAATTCTATCTTTACCGAGGGTGTTTTTTTTAAATGGGTGGCAACCGTGATAAGGTCATCGTACACAGCCGATTTTAAATATTTTATCTGTAATGAAATCACGGGCAGCATAATACCGTTTTCTTCCATGCTTTTGTAAGAAATCCCCAGACTCCTAAGCCATTCAACCCTTCCCATCTCCAGATACTGTGCATAATTGCCATAATAGACCACGCCCATTTGATCGGTTTCACCGTATCGGACCCTAAAAGATATTTCGTTAAAAACCATATTAATTCACTTAAAAACTATATATTTAAAATCTAGTTTGAATTGCCGTCCAACATGATAAAAAAAAACATTAAAACCTATGCCCCACGATTTTTTTTTTAAGATTTTTGTTCACATATTTGCCACAGTTCTATAAAGGATGATTCGTCCGGCAAAACCATAGACCAACAAACCTAATCTCTAAGCTAATTTAAGATTAACTTTAAAATGAATGTTACTGCTACTTCCGTTTGGAACAACTGTTTGGCTTTTATCAAAGATAACATCCAACCGCAAGCATTCAAAACGTGGTTTGAACCGATTAAGCCCGTAAAGCTATCCGAAAACTCCTTAAGCATACAGGTTCCCAGTAAGTTTTTCTACGAATGGCTGGAAGAGCACTACGTAAAATTGCTCAAAGTTTCCTTGACCAAGGAGCTTGGCGAAAATGCCAAGTTGATCTACATCATCAAAATGGAGAATACCTATGGCAACAAGGAACCATTTACAGAACGGATCCCAAGTTCCAACAGGTCACAGCAAGTTGCCCCGCAGGAACTGGAAGTAGCCATAAAGTCGAAAAACCCGGAACTTAAGAACCCTTTTGTAATTCCTGGAATCCGGAATATTAAAATAGAATCCCAGCTAAATCCCAATTACAGTTTTGACAACTTTTTGGAAGGAGACTCCAATAGGCTTGCCCGATCTGCGGGAATGGCAGTTGCCAATAAACCGGGCGGCACTTCCTTCAATCCACTACTTGTTTTTGGAGGGGTCGGTCTTGGAAAGACCCATTTGGCCCATGCGATTGGTGTAGATATCAAGGATAAATATCCAGAGCGGACTGTACTATATATTTCCGCAGAAAAGTTTACCCAACAGTACATAGAATCGGTAAAGAAAAATACCCGAAACGATTTTATACATTTCTATCAATTGATAGACGTACTTATCATAGACGATGTACAATTTCTGTCCGGAAAATCCGGAACCCAGGATGTCTTTTTCCATATATTCAACCATTTGCACCAAAATGGGAAGCAGGTAATCCTTACTTCCGACAAGGCACCAGTGGACATGCAGGATATTGAGCAGCGGTTGCTTTCGCGTTTTAAGTGGGGGCTCTCTGCCGAACTGCAGACCCCGGATTATGAGACCCGGGTTTCTATCTTAAAGAACAAGTTGTACCGGGACGGCGTTGACATTCCGGATGATATCGTGGATCATGTAGCCCGTAACATCAAGACCAATATCAGGGAACTTGAAGGTGCGATCATTTCACTTATTGCCCAATCTTCCTTTAACAAGAAAGAAGTCACTTTGGAATTGGCACAGCAGGTGGTAGAAAAATTTGTTAAGAATACCAAGCGCGAGGTATCTATAGATTATATTCAAAAAGTGGTTTCTGACTATTTCGAGATGGACGTGGCCACGCTGCAGTCAAAGACCCGGAAGAGACATATTGTCCAAGCCCGTCAATTGGCGATGTTCTTTGCCAAAAAGTTCACTAAGGCTTCCTTGGCCAGCATAGGTTCCCAAATTGGGAAAAGAGACCATGCAACAGTGCTCCACGCCTGTAAAACCGTAGATAATTTGGCCGAGACCGATAAACAGTTCAAAAAGTATATCGAGGATCTTTCCAAAAAGTTCTCCTAGAAAATAGTATGAAAATAGTATTGGGTACAAAGAAGTAAGTACAAAGTACCACATAATAGCCTTTCCGAAGTCAGATATTCAATTTTAATTGCAAGGGTTCCCTACCAACTTTGCAATTGCTTGATACTTTGTACTAAATACTAGGTACTTTTACAAGAGCAAGTATGGCACTAAAAATCTTAATGGTATGCCTGGGAAATATTTGTAGGTCCCCGTTGGCCGAAGGTATTCTTAAAAGCAAGGTCGATTCAAAGAGTATTCAAGTAGATTCCGCGGGTACGGGAAATTACCATATAGGCAAGAAACCGGACCCACGTTCCATTGCGGTGGCTCGCAAAAATGGTATCGACATTTCTGGTCAGCGTTGCAGACAGTTCAATGTTGAAGATTTTAAGGAGTTTGATCTGATCTATGCTATGGATAGATGGAATTATGAAAATATTGTTCAACTTGCGACGGACAAGCAAGATAGGGACAAGGTAAAATTACTCATGGAGGAAGTCGATATGGGGATTTCGGAAGTGCCGGACCCTTATCATGAGGAAGCTGATAGTTTTGAAACGGTGTATTATTTACTGGACACTGCTTGCAACGCCATTGCCCAACGATTGCAGTCGCCCAAATAACAACGGCTAAAAAGTCCGATAACCGATTAGCCTTTACACTCAAACTTTATAGATAAAAAAACAATAAATGGACCAATGGGGCAGGATAACAATAAATATGGAAAGCTATTTTTGATACCGACCACCTTAGGGGACAATGAACCCTTAGAGGTATTGCCCATTTCCATTAAAAGGGCCGTTGAACATATTGATCATTATATAGTTGAAAATGAAAAAACGGCGAGACGGTTCATCAAAAAAATATATTCCAAAAAATCCCAACCGGGACTTCACATAGAATTATTGAACAAATATACAGAACCAGAGGTCATTGCCTCCTTTTTGGATCCCTGTTTGGAAGGATATAATGTGGGAATACTCTCGGAAGCAGGGTGCCCGGGAATTGCCGACCCGGGAGCCGATGTCGTGAAAATTGCCCATGAAAAGAACATTCGGGTCGTGCCCTTGGTAGGACCCTCCTCCATTGTATTGGCTATGATGGCAAGCGGCTTAAATGGTCAGAACTTTGCTTTTAACGGATATCTGCCCATAGATTCGGCAGAAAGAAAAAGTACCATCAAAAAACTTGAAAAACATTCCAGGGATCACAACCAGTCGCAACTATTTATAGAGACCCCATATAGGAACGATAAACTTCTGGAAGAACTTCTCAGGACATTGGCAAATCAGACAATGCTCTGTATTGCCTGCGATATTACCCTGCCGACTGAATTTATAGCCACAAAATCGGTTAGCGAGTGGAAAAAAGAGTCAGTGAATTTGCACAAGCGCCCTACCCTATTTGTTTTTCAGGCCTGATTTTTTGTCTTTTCGCACAACGCCATGCGCCGTACGCAACTATCCATTGGGAACCAATATAAAAAAACCTTGACGTTTCCGCCAAGGTCCTCTCATTTTCACAGTGTAACTTTTTAATACATTATCCTAATATTAAGTTTAGGGAACGCGTAGCGATATGCATATAGCATACAGCTAAATTTTCGCATTCCTTTTTGGTGATACATGGGAAATATCATATCCCGAGAATTTTTTCATATAAGAATTGATGTTGGTCCCAAACTCATCATTAACATCAAATTCACCATGAGAGCGTAAAAAACGCTTAACATTTCCTGCTCCGGCCAAATGTGCAGCCGCCAAAATCCCGGATTCCGTAATTTCTACACCATTTATACGCTGGCCGACGAATCTTGGGATGTCCCTTCTAAGAATCCATTTGTTACGCGCAATATTGGTGTGGAAAACTTTCTCCTGAAGTGCCGGATCTTTTAGAAAACGGGTAGCATTATAAACTCCCATCAGTTGCAAAGTACCTATTCCGAACTGGTACTTGCCCAAATAGCCCAAGGTATTGATCGTAAAATAATCACCTTGTGATTCCTTGAAAGCCAGAGCTTCCTTGAATCCGATATAGGAACTTCCCAAAAAGGGAGGAACCGCCATAACTTGCTTAAAAACAGTTTTGTTTTTGGGGAACAAAACTTCAGTAGGTCCATTTACTTTTAGAGAATCGGGCACCTCCAGCTTCGCTGGCTTAAACCTAAAACTCGTCAAAATAAAAATCATGATAAGAGGACAGAACAATCTGATCCACTTTCTCATAGTTTTGATTTCTTAAGACTTAATTTCCGCTCCAAAAGGAGATAATACCATTTAAAACCATTTGGTTTCCCAGTATCATTTGATACTCAAGATGATATAATCAGAATGCTTAAATTTCACTTTGCAAATATAAACCTGAATTGTATTACCTGAAGTCTAAATTACCTAAGATTTTCCCAAAAAGACTAGTTTTTTAGCTCAAATGTTAAAAATTTGGGATTATATACATCAACGATCAATTTTTTGGGAGTTGATCCATCGGACGTACTGCTCTTTATTTCGGTTGTGCTGCGCCAAGTCCTTGGCAAATTTATGATAACCAAAGTTTTCAACATCCGCCACCATATAATAATAATCGTTTTTTTCTGGATTTAGTACTGCATCAATCGCCGAAATATCGGGCATAGCGATAGGACCTGGGGGCAGTCCGATATACTTATAGGTGTTGTAAGGGGAATCCAGCTCCAGGTCTTTGTACAAAACTCTTTTATAAACCGTGTCAAAATTCCCTGAATGCAGCTTTAAAGCGTGAATGACGGTTGGATCTGCTTGCAGTAACATATTCTTTTTTAACCGGTTAAGGTATAACCCCGCTACCCTGGGCCTTTCTTCTACTTTTGCGGTTTCCTTGTTTACAATCGAAGCCAAAGTAATGACCTCCAGAGGGGTAAGCCCAACATTTTTGGCCTTGTTCAGACGATCCTCGTTCCAGAACCGCTTGAATTCCTTTAGCATGCGCCCGCGAAATTCGTCGGCAGAGGTATTCCAAAAGAACTCATAACTGTTGGGGATATACATGGCCAATCGTGTAGCCTCATTAAAACCGTTCTCTTGCAAAAACAGGGAATCCGTAAAGGATTTTACCATGGACATACTATCGGCTTCAATCTGTGTAGAAATTCTACCCGCAAGGTCCGCAATGGTCTCCTGATTGTTGAACGACACCTTTACTGGAAGATTCCTGCTGCGCAGGGCGTTGATTATTTCATTGTTGTTCATGCCTTTCCTAATGGCATATTTACCCGGTTTTACATGGGTTGCATACCCTTTCTTTTGGGCTACGGTCTCAAAAGTGCCGATATCCTTCAACAGGGGTTCCAACAGATGTACCACATCGTCAAAATCGTCATTGGTCCGAACAAACACAAATGCCTCTTCGTTCCCAAAATCGGTATTCGGCGAAAAAATAGCCCTGTAGATGGTATATGCCCAAATTCCTGCCGCCACGACACCAAGTAGGGCTATTGCTGTAATAATCTTCTTTATATACATTAATCGCTAAACTTTTGAAATAAAATCTCGTCCTTGAATTCCCCATTGGAATATATCCAATGTTTTTTGGTGCCTACTCGGTTAAATCCGAGTTTTTCAAACAAATGAACACTGGCCTTGTTCCCGGACAATACATTGGCATAAACTTGACGCAGGTCCAAGATTGTAAATCCATAGTCGATCATTAAGGTTATGGCTTCCGTACCCAACCCTTTGTTCCTGTCCTTTTCCTCCAAAATAATGACGCCCAAACCGGCTCGATGGTTCTTTGGGTCAAAATCGAACAAATCGATCAAACCTTTCGCCTTATCCCCATTGTCACAAATTACCAATCGCAATTGTTTAACCTCGAATATGTCCTTATGGGCATTATTCAAATATTGCTTAAGAATGTGTTTGGAATAAGGTGTAGTCGTGCCGCTAATTTCCCAAACCAAGGGGTCGTTCTCTATTTCATAAAGAAATTCAAGGTCCTGGGGCTCCAACGCCCTAAGATAACACCGCTCTCCTTTTAGTTTTAACATGATATCTCCCCTCTATAAACCAATTTGGCCGGTCCGATCAAATAAATATGTCTATACCCATTGCTCAAAGGGTCAAACCTGACCCTTAAAGCGCCGCCCAAGGTTTTTACGGTCACTTCCTCCTTGCTGGTTTTTCCTAATTTATGCATGGCCAACGCCGTTGCGGTTACCCCGGTACCGCAGGACAATGTTTCATCCTCTACCCCTCTTTCGTAGGTTCGAACGGAAAATGTACCATCGTCCAAGGGTTCTACAAAATTGATATTGCTACCCTTTTCCCCATAAAGGCCATAACGCAATCTTTTGCCTTCCTCATATATGTTTGCCTCCGCTAAATTGTTGACAATCTGAACGTGATGTGGAGATCCAGTATTCAAAAAGGTGTAGTTGGACTCTTGTCTTATTTCGGAAACATCCTGCATACGGAGACTTACGATCCCGTTTTTTATACTCGCCTCATGCAAACCATCCACAGCGGTAAACGTAGTCTTATCATCTATAACTCCCAAGAGCTTTGCAAAAGCCACCAAACATCTACCCCCATTACCGCACATACTTCCCGGCCTACCATCCGCATTGTAATAAATCATCCTAAAATCTTCCTTAAGATCGTTTTCTAGTAAAATAAGGCCATCTGCACCAATGCCAAATTTTCTGTCGCACAAAAATGCAACCAATTCAGTATCGGTCTTAGGAAATGTTTCCCCACGGTTGTCCACCATTACAAAATCGTTCCCAGTCCCTTGATATTTATAAAAGTTTAGCAGCATATCCTATTTTGAATTGCAAAGATAAAGAACTCCACCAGAGTTTTGGTTTGGAACCGATACTTTTGTACCAATCAAGCCATCGAATTTTATTAAGTATCTTGACACCCGTGGGGTGCGGAAAAAATATAAATTTAAGGATTGCTTTAAGAACATTTCACGCAAAAGCGGGATTCAAGATGAATTCTTTATTTTTTTAAGGGTTATTTAGCAGTTAAAAAGACGTTAAACCATTTACTATGCCGATTTAAAACTGTTAATTTTACATTGTTTTATTTATAAATTGCTATTGTCACAGGAATTTAATCTTACTGTTTTAAAACATCTAACCCCTACTACTGTACTTATTGGGTAGGGAATATTAATTACAAATTAAATAACAAAATGAAAAGAATCGGCAGTTTATTGTTGGTATCAATTTTTGCGGGGGCTATAACCTTAGGCTCCTATAAATTACTTTTTGAAAAAAATAACTACAAAATTGTAACGAGTGAAGCGAAGGCGCCAACTTTTACAGCGAGCTACACCCCTACTTCTGCAGCTGGAGCGGGTATCAATGAGGTAGATTTCACTATGGCCGCCCAAAAGACGGTTGATGCCGTTGTCCATGTTAAAAACTTGAGCATAGTGAGTAGCGGACCGAGGAACATTATGGAATTTATTTATGGCTTTCAACGAGAGGAACAACCACAGGTAGGGATAGGATCTGGGGTCATTATTTCACCGGACGGGTATATTGTAACCAACAACCATGTTATTCAAAATGCATCCAAGTTGGAGGTTTCCTTGAACAACAACAAAACCTATGAAGCGACACTGATCGGTACCGACCCTAATTCGGACATCGCTTTGATAAAGATTGAGCCCAATGAAAATTTGCCTTATTTGGCCTTTGGGGATTCGGACAACACCAAAGTGGGTCAATGGGTTTTGGCCGTCGGCAATCCGTTCGACCTTACCTCCACGGTGACAGCAGGGATTATAAGTGCAAAAGCAAGAGATCTTGGAAGGAACCAATCTTTTTTACAGACAGATGCTGCGGTAAATCCAGGAAATAGCGGAGGTGCCCTGGTGAACACCAATGGTGACCTTATCGGAATCAATACTGCAATTACCTCCCAAACTGGTTCCTATGTTGGTTATTCCTTTGCAGTTCCAAGCAATATTGCCAAAAAAGTAGTAGACGATATAATGGAGTATGGTAACGTACAAAAAGGTATCCTAGGAATTACTTATGTACCTGCAAATTCCCCATATGCGGTGGAAAACGGACTCAATGAGGTGGATGGGGTATACATTGACGGAGTGGAAGAAGGATCCGGGGCCTACGATGCCAAGTTGCAACATGGGGATATAATTAAAAAAATAGATGAAATTGACATACATCGATTATCCGATCTTATGGGTTATATCGCTACCAAAAGACCTGGCGACCAATTAAGTGTAACAATAGCAAGGGATAACGAAACCCTTGTTGTTCCCATTACCCTTAAGGAGCGGCAAACGATCGTACTTCCCGTAATGGGAATCGAGGTACGAAATCTAAATAAGGATGATATGAAAAAATTCCGGACCAAATCCGGGGTGAAAATCGTAGGTGTTCCTGAAACCTATAGGGGCTATGGCTTGCAAGGGAAAGTATTGATTGCCGTAAACAATAAGGAAATCAAGGATAAACAGGGTGCGAAAAATCTTTTTGGAGCTATTTCCAAATACGAGCGTACCAGTATAACTATGATCAACGAAAAAGGAGAAAGGGAACGATTGATTTTCCAATAGATAACTTTCAGTTTTTAGCATAATTAAAAAGCACCTGTACAGGTGCTTTTTTCAATTAAAATGGATTCAAAATAAAGTTTGTCCAAGTACGGATCACGGTTCTTGGACCGAACAAGGTCTTTTGTGAAAAAAAAATGTTTGCAATGGGCAATATAGCTGGAGCTATCTACGTTTGCATTGACATGCCCAGGCACTAAAAACCAATATTTTTTTCAAATTTGGTTTTATTAAATTACTTTAGTCGCCACTAAAATACTTGTTTGTAAAATAAGACTTACATATGAAAGGAAATAGCTTGTTATTTATTGTAATTGCTTTGTTGACGTATAACCTGCAATTTGCACAGGAAAAAGATGGGGAAGATGACAAATTATCATTGGATAGCGGGCCGATCAGCAACCAGTTTGATTATGTTTCCAAAAAATCCGGAAACTACCATGCGGAAGGGGTAAGATATGAAGTGGTGAAGGAGGCGTACCTGTTTAAATTAAGAAAAAATGTGCTGGATTCTATAAGTGCCGCCAATAAAAAGGAAGCTGAACTCAATACAACCATTGCCGATCACGAAGCGACAATAACTTCCTTGAACCAAAAATTGAAGGAGACCACAAATAATTTGGCTTCCGTAACGGAGGAAAAGGACAGTATGTCATTTTTAGGAATCATGGTATCCAAAGTGACCTACAATCTAATCCTCTGGACTATTATTGCTGGCCTGTTACTCCTTCTACTCCTTTTCGTCTATAAATTTAGGAGAAGCAATATCCTCACCCAAGAGGCCAAGACCAATCTTTCCGAACTGGAAATAGAATACGAGGAGCACCGAAGAAATGCCTTGGAAAGGGAGCAAAAAATTAGTAGGCGGCTCCAGGATGAGATTAACAAGTATAAAAAAACAAAATGATATTAGCTCCCTTCGGGGAGCTTTTTTGTTGGGATCCATATTTAATGGAGAACAACCGCATAACGCTGGTGAGAAAACAATCAGTCCGTCGTCTACAGTTGGGCATCCTGGCGTTTAAAATTTTTCAAGCTTTGCTATCCAACATTCGAGCTCGGACCCATTTGGTACAAACACCAAGGAAAGAACAGGTACGGATGCCCTGCATTCCTTATCTTTGCAAAAAATTTCCCCTTTAACCTTAATTTATGCGAATAGATATTATTACAGTTTTACCGGAATTGCTAAAAAGTCCGTTCGAGGCATCCATTTTAAAGCGGGCCATGGAAAAAGGAATGGTCGAGGTTTACATTCACAACCTTCGGGATTTCACGGATCTAAGTTACAAACAAGTGGACGACTACCAATTTGGCGGTGGGGCGGGAATGGTAATGATGATCGAGCCAATAGACAAATGTATTACAGCCTTGAAGGCCGATCGGAACTATGACGAAATTATTTATATGACCCCGGATGGCAAGACCTTTAACCAAGGAGCGGCGAACGAACTTTCCCTAAAGGAAAACCTAATAATCCTCTGTGGACACTACAAAGGGGTTGATCAACGGGTCAGGGATCATTTCATACCCCGTGAGATCTCTGTTGGCGACTTTGTACTTAGTGGAGGGGAACTGGCTGCAGCCGTGGTCTGTGATGCAATTATACGTCTTATTCCCGGGGTTTTGGGGAATGAAACAAGCGCCTTGACAGACTCGTTCCAAGACAATTTATTAGCCCCCCCAATATATACCCGGCCTGCGGAATACAAAGGCTGGAAGGTGCCGGAAATACTTTTGAGCGGGAATTTTGCCAAAATCGACCTTTGGAGAGAGAATCAAGCCATGGAGCGCACGGAAAAATTACGGCCCGATCTTCTAAAATAAGCGACAAAACCCTAAACATGAAAATTTCCTTAAAATAGCTTGTAGGTTTTGATTAATGGAGTAATTTTGCATTCGGTTAAAATCAACCTCTGGCGAGGTACGTGAAAGTTGGTCTTAAGAAACATATAAACAAAACAAGAAAATGGAATCATTGATTAAATTTGTTGAAGACGAATTTGTTCCAAAAAAAGACTTTCCCGATTTCTCAGCGGGAGACACCATTACGGTCTATTATGAAATCAAGGAAGGCGAAAAAACCCGTATCCAGTTTTTCAAGGGAGTGGTTATCCAACGAAGGGGATCTGGGAGCACCGAAACCTTTACGATTCGAAAAATGTCAGGTACTATTGGGGTAGAGCGTATTTTCCCCATAAACATGCCTGCACTGCAAAAGATAGAAGTCAATAAAAGAGGTAAAGTTCGTAGATCGCGAATCTTTTATTTCAGGGAACTTACAGGTAAAAAAGCCAGGATCAAGGAAATTCGTTCTTAATCCGATTTATCAAATTTTATACAAACATCCGTTCCGAACTAGTTTGGGAGCGGATGTTTTCTTTATAAACAAATGTTAACAACAATTGTTTATAGTTTGTGGATTAATTTTGATCCAAATAATTAGTTCTTTTCCATGATTTATTGTACTTTTAATGTATGGTCTTAGTGAGAATATGAAATTTATTTTCCGCTATTTTATAAGACCGAAATAAAGTTCACGTTCTTTATATTGTTGTGGAACCGAAACGGATCGCTAAATGTTTACATATAGTGTCCAAACGGAATCCAATGACCAGAAAGCCCACGCTTTTTGGCTTTTATTTGACTTTGGAAATGTCGAGTTCTGAAACCTTGGTTTTGTAATTCGCACTGAACATGTCAAAAGCAACAAGAAGAATCACCGAGTAACGCCCTGATTTATAGTTGAGGTCCAAAAGTGATTCAAACGTTGAAATAGTGACACAAATGCAATCAATGGTTGCCAGTATGCACAGCATACAGAACAAAAAGTTTGTAAGCTATTTCAAAAAGCCATATCAATGTACAAGTTACAATGATATGGCTTTTATCATTTTATCAATTATCGTGGAAATGGGCGGTCAAATGTTTTGATGATGGCTACTGCAAGACGTGCAGAGGTAAATGGAAGGCACAAAAAAAGGCAAGCTACCTACATCGCACCGCTACGACCGCATACCCTTGCTGCGTTCCCACCCTGGGGGATTTTGCAGGAGCTGGTCGTGTAGGACTTGCCTCGTGCAAATATACAACCTTTTAAATTTTGCACAATCGTTTTACATTCTAATTTTTATTAAATACCTTGGCCCGGAGATTGGTAACTACCTATCCCTAATGTACGAACAACTAACAACCTACGCCATAGTTAAATGCATTTCATTAAATTACTCTTGAGCGGATCTTTAGCTTTGTTGGCCGTCGCATGTGGTGGCGGCAATTCTGGTCCTTCGCAATTATTTGAAATTCAGTTGGATGGAAATAAGAAAACATTTCAGCAACATCAGGTAATCCCGGTAAACCTAAAAAACAACCAAGAAAAAAAGGTCGACAAGGTCACCTATTCCATTGATGGCAAGGAACTGCCATTAAACGACAATAAATTAACGTTGGATGTTGTTAAGCTCGGAGAAAAGACCTTGGTAGCAAAAGTCGATTATGAAAACAAGACCGTTGAGATATCAAAAACTATAAAAATCCTGGCTTCCAGGGCCCCGGAACTCTATACCTATGATATTATTGCCGAATATCCGCACGACATCAATGCCTATACCCAAGGTTTGGAATTCCATAGCGACACCCTGTATGAAAGTACCGGCCTAAAAGGTAAATCCTTTTTAAGGCAAGTAAATTACAATACGGGAAAGATTCTAAAGGAGATAAAACTAGATGATCGCTATTTTGGGGAAGGGATTACCATCCTCAATGACAAGATCTACCAGCTTACATGGCAAAGTGGAATCGGCTTTGTCTACAACCTTAATACATTTGAAAAATTGGATACCTTCAAATACAATAAAAGCAAGGAAGGCTGGGGCTTGTGCAACGATGGTAAAAAATTGTTCAAAAGCGATGGCAGTGAATTTATCTGGATTCTTAATCCTGATACCCTGGTCGAGGAAGACTATATTGAAACGGTGACAAATTCCTCAATTTTTAATCGGGCCAATGAATTGGAATACGTAGACGGAAAAATCTATGCCAATGTATATCAAAAAGAAAGTATGATGATCATTGATGCGCAAAGCGGAGACATCGAGGGTGTAATTAATTTTGGAGGTTTGAAGGAAAAGGTAACCAAACACGAGAAACTGGATGTTTTAAACGGAGTTGCCTACAATCCATCCAGAAAAACCTTCTTCGTGACAGGCAAAAATTGGGACAAGCTATTCGAGGTCAATATCTACAAAAAAAAATAAGATCTACACGATATTCCTTTCACCATGACCTTTAAAAGAACGCTGACCGTGCAAGAGGATGATCTGGATGACCTGGATCACGTAAACAATGTGCGATATGTGCAGTGGATTCAGGACATTTCTAAAGAGCATTGGAAAACTTTGGCGCCAGCGCAGATGCAAAAGGGAATTGTTTGGGTGGTTTTAAACCACAACATTACCTATAGGGCCGCTGCCCAGCTGGGAGACGTTCTAAGAATAGAAACACATATTGCCGATTCGCAAGGGGCCACCTCCCACCGGATTGTGGAAATGTTCAATGACAGGACAGATCAACTTTTGGTCCATGCGGTGACCAAATGGTGCCTGATAAATTCCGAGACCCAAAAACCGATGAGAATTTCGGCCGAAATTAAAAAGGTTTTCGAGAAAGGAAGGTCGAATAATTGAGGAAATCCCTACTATTGAAAGTATTTTCCTATATATTGTTCATTTACAGCCTATTGTAGACAAAAACCATACTTTTTCTATGGTTAATCTACAATCCTTTCCCATTTAGGATCACTAATTTGTACCCAAATATCCCAATCATGGAGTACAACTATCTAATTATTGATTCCGATGCTGCTACGAATCTTCAATTACAGCATTTGATGGAGGATTTTGAAGAATTCTACTGTGCCGGAGTGGCCAGCGACACGACGGACGGAATAAATTCGATACTTAAATTCTCTCCGGATGTAGTCTTTATCAATCTAAACGACAAAGCGGGAAAGTATTTTCAAATGGTAGCCGAGTTGTACCAATATATTCAGGATATCCCTATCATCATCGGTATTTCCAAAAGCAAACAATTTGCCTACGAGGCCATAAAGAATAATTTTTTCGACTATTGGCTGCTGCCTTTCAATGAGTTCGACATGCGTAAGACCTTGCTGAAATTGAAGAAAGTAATGCCAAATGAAAATACCTCCCAAACCCTTTGCCTTAAATCCTATAAGGATTTTCAGTATTTGGAAACCGATAGTATTCTCTATTTAAAAGCTGATAATAATGCGACCGACTTTATAATGAAGGATGGTACTACAGTAAGTGCATTTAAGACCTTGAAAACCTTTGAGGAAAAATTGCCAAAGAATTTTGTGCGAATCCATCAAAGCTATATCATAAATATAAATTACGTATCCCGAATCAACTTTGGCAAATCTGTCTGTGCCCTAAAAAACGGCAGGGAACAATTACCATTCTCCAAAACTTACCGCGAAAACGTAGACGGTTTAAAGAAAATACTGTCCAAAAACACCATTTCCACCCTGAATTAACAGAATACTAACAAAATCGGTATCGTTACTCACAGAAGCCGTCCATTCACCGAAAATAGGTCTTGGAATCCTGCTTCATTTCATCTTTTAAGTAGTTTAGTTCCATCATAAACAAGTAATTAACCTATTTAAACTCTCAAACAAGATGAAAAAAGTAGCAAGTATTTTGGCAATTATGGCATTGACTTTAGGAATGTTCTCCTGTGAACCGGAAAACACCGCCCAGGAAACCGACGCCTTATATGGAACAGTAAACAACAACACATCCCCTACCCTTGCAACAGATAAAGAGGAAGTTAGACCTGATAATAGGGGATAAAGTGTACTTTACAAATATTTTCAAGGCCTTAAATAGTTTATTTAAGGCTTTTTTTTATCTTGTAGGATTGATATTGTTATGGTATATCTCAAGAAGATCCTTTTATCAAGAACTGTTGTATATATTCTCTTCACGCTGTGTATATGGAGTTGCAATCCCTATTTAAAAGAAAATAAACAAGATGCTGGAACACCTATTTTAGATAGCATTTATATTTGGGTCGAGAAGGGTAAAAATAATCACCTATCGAAAGCCGAACGGGAAAAACAGCTCAGCAAAGCGTACGTTTCGTCTCAAACTTTATCAAATGATTCCCTAAAGACACGCTACTTATCGGAAATTTCCTTAGGATATTTGTTGTTAAAAGACTCCATAAATTTTCGGAGGGCCAATCGCAATGCTCTAAGACTGGCGTTAAGATCATCTGATTCTATTAATCTAGCGGCCAACCACTGGGACTTGGCCTCCTTTTTCAAGACCCATGCCATTGAGGACAGCGCATACTATCATTATTCCAAGGCCCAAAAAATATACAGTGCTCTAAACAACCAATTCAATTCGGGACGAATGCTATACAATATGGCACTTGTACAGTCCGACATCAAGGACTATACGGGGAGCGAGATTTCTACCATCAAGGCCATAGAGCTGTTAAAGCCCTTCAATAAATACGAACAACTGTACAATTGTTACAACAATCTAGGGGTTCTCTCCAATGCCCTGGAAGAATATGACCGGGCACTTACTTACCACCAGGAGGCCTTGATCTATTTAAAAAAAATCAATGAAGAAAACGACCTTGAGCAGGTAACCGAAAACAATATTGGGGTGGTATATGAAGGGCTCGGACAGCACAAATTGGCCATTGCCCAATTCAGGAAGATTTTAAGGAGTAAGGATTTAAGGGAAACCAATGCCAAATTCTATGCGAAGGTTTTGGATAACTTGGCCTATAACCGATACAAATTGGGAGATACGGTCCAGGTGGAAAAACAGCTAAAGACCGCCCTAAGAATCAGGGACAGCATAAATGACCTATCTGGCCTGGCGGTTAGCCACTACAATCTGGCAGAATATTTTCTCTTCCAAAAGGATACCGTCACGGCAATACAACATGCGAAAGAGGCCAAAAGATTTTCAGAGGAAAGCAGCAATAACAAGCGGCTGTTAAAGACTTTGGAGCTTTTACCCAGAGTGGATCCAAAAAATGCGGTAGTTTATACGCAAGAATATATGTCGTTGAACGACAGTCTTCTCCGGGAAGAGCGTCAGATACGTAATAAATTTGAGCGTATCCGTTTTGAGACGGACGAAGTCATAGAAAAAAACCAACTCTTAGCGAGGCAAAAACAGTTGCTATTAGGCATCGCCTTGGGGATATTCCTACTGGGGGCGGCCATACTTGTCATAATTTCACAGCGTATCAAGAACCAAAGGCTCAAATTTAAACAGCAACAACAAGAAACAGATCGGGAAATCTTTAATCTTATGCTGGCCCAATCGGGAAAACTGGAAGAAGGCAAACAGTTGGAACAGAAAAGGGTTTCGCAGGAATTACACGATGGAATTTTAGGGCAAATGTTGGGTATTCGTTTGGTTCTCTCGGGGCTTAACAACAAAACGGATGAGAAGGCAATCGTTCAACGCCGGGAACTTATTAAAAAACTACAGGATGTGGAAGAGGAAGTCCGGACAATTTCCCATGAACTTAACGATGCTTCCTATGAAAAAATCCATAACTTTATTCATTCGATTCAAGATTTGATAACCTCCTTTGAGGATTCTACCGGAATTAAATGTCACTTCGACTACGATTCACTAACGGATTGGGACCAGTTAAATGGCGAGCTGAAAATAAACATTTATAGAATCGTACAGGAGAGTTTGCAAAACGGCGTCAAACATGCCCAATGTAAAAATTTATCGATTAATTTTTATAAGTCCGACAGCAACCTCCAAATAACGATAGAGGATGATGGAAAAGGGTTCGATGTAAAAAAAGGCAAGTCGGGAATCGGTCTTAAGAATATAGATTCCAGGACCAAAAAAATGGGGGGAAATTGGAACATTAAAAGTAAAATTGGTATTGGAACCAAAATAACCGTACAATTCCCAGTCCAAAACAAACCAATGAAAGCAGGCCATCAACCTGAGTCCCAAGTGATGGGATAGCAAATTTGGCAATTACAAATGAGTAGAGCTTTAAACATATTGGCTATAGATGATCACGAAATGACTATGATCGGCTACAAGTATATCTTGGAAGGTATAGATTTCGAGGAGTACAAAGTCCATTTGGATACCGCAAATACCTTTGAACTCGGAAAAGCAAAGATCGAAGCTTCCTCCAAATCTTTTGCCTACGATATAATATTGCTCGATGTTCAGCTCACCGCATTCGGTGAAGGCGTGCCACATACAGGCGAAGAGTTGGGTATCTTGGCAAGAAAGGTAGTGCCGGAGTCCAAAATTGTTTTTATGTCCTCATTCAGTGATAGTTACAGGATAAATAGCATTCTTAAAACCGTAAATCCAGAGGGATATATGGTTAAGACAGAAATTGATGATAGATCCTTGGAGGCCATGGTAAACACGGTCATGACCTCACCTCCCTTCTATACGCAAAAAGCTTTGGTAGCCATTCGTAAAAAAATGTCCAATGACATAACCTTGGACGAAAATGACAAAAAAATCCTGTATCACCTGTCCATCGGCACCAAGACAAAAAATATGATCGAGCACATATCGCTTTCCCTCCCTGGAATAGAAAATCGAAAAAGACAGCTCAAGGTAATTTTTGGTGTCGAAAAACAAAACGATCAGGCATTGATTACAGAAGCGCGAAACCGTGGATTTATTTAACCGATTTTTGTCCTAAAGAGTCGATATTTGTGTTGCGCTCGTTTTGAAAACAACATTTATTCCAGTAAAATCCCATATTTTTCAATTCTTCACAAATCTTGTTCTAGGGATTGCTGGACGTAAGCTTGATCAACTATAAATTGATAGTCTCTGGTCCAATTTCTATTTACTACCCACTATTCCTTGGAATTCGGAAGAAATAAAAACCTTAGTTTTTCTAAGGTTTTTATATAGTCCAAGATTATGCAATCCCAATACATTTGCAATAGACCATAATCTTAACCACGGAAATCTATGGAGTTGAACTACGACGATTTTAATTACAATTCACAGATAAGAACGGATTTATACTCCCAAATCAATGGATTGGACGCTTTTAGAAAGGTTTTGGAAAGGGATTTCTTTTCAACCGTTAGTATCTCCGCCCCTTGCTGTTCACAGGACGGCACCTCCGGCAAATTGGTTGTAGAAATGTACTGCAATCTAGGATTAACCGAGGTACTATCCCATTTCAATAAGGGAAATTGGGGTGCGACTTATGAAAAACAAGGTGGAATCTCTCCACTTCTAGCCTCCTTCCACCAATTAAGGGACCAGAATACATTGGATGTTGAAATTGACGAATTAACACTTTTCCTTAAGGACACTACCATAATAATAAATACCATCGGCCCGTGTAGCATTCCGTTACATTGGGATGCCATAATTACGGAAATGGGGAGTCATTTTATACATTTTACCAAAGGTTTAACCGAAATGCCCTTTGAAATTTACCTTCCTGTTTTTATGGGAACTACCACCGAAAACATACCTACTTTGCTGGACATAAATACTGAAAATTATGATCAAAACGATTACTTTAAGTACTGGGGCCTCTATTTTGAATCCCAAGAGGATGCCGTAATCTACGATTTGGAAAGAAAATCTATAATTGAAGGGGATTTGTTCATGTTAAACCGATAATGACCATTTCCTAAATTTTATTCGTTCAGTTTAAATTATTTGAGTATCGGATTCTTTACGCATTTTCAATTTTATGGCACCGGGGTTATTTGGACAAACGTCCAAAATACAAAGCACCTAGCAGATTTCCGTTAAAAGAATTTCTGAATGTATAATGCGTTGAACATGTGAATTCCCTCCCCTTGGGTGAGGGTTAGGGAGGGGTGATCGGAGAAGTGAAATGAAATTCAAGATCTCCCAAAAAAAATCGATCCTAGCCCCAACTTAGGAGGGAGCCAAATCCGATTGTACCAGAAACTTGTCCGGCACCATAATCTTGACATAAATATTTTATGATGTTGTTAATCAACATATTAGAAAATATTTGATGATTCAAGATTAACTCTTTATGTAAGAAATCCGACAGTCCAATTAAATTAGTTCATTAAAAAAGCCCAAACAATTTAAATTGTTTGGGCTTTTTATGTTTTAGGTATCGTATTTAACCCTGAAATAAGGGGCGGTCCTTCATCATACCGTTCACCCTTTCTTTAACGCTATCCAAAACGGATTCATCCTCCGGATGGGTGAGCACCTCGTCTATAAGATCCACAATGGTTGCCATTTGGTCTTCCTTGATTCCACGCGTAGTAATGGCGGCAGTACCAAAACGGATACCAGAAGTCACAAAAGGGGATTTATCATCAAAAGGCACCATATTTTTATTGGCGGTAATATCGGCCTTAACCAACGCAGCCTCGGCATCCTTTCCTGTAATATTTTTGTTCCTAAGATCGATAAGCATCATATGATTGTCCGTTCCTCCGGAAATAATCTTATATCCCTTGCTTACAAAGGCAGCGGCCATGGTTGCCGCATTCTTTTTCACTTGTAGCATATAATGTAAAAAATCATCGGACAATGCCTCTCCAAAAGCTATTGCCTTTGCGGCAATAATGTGTTCCAAAGGCCCACCTTGGTTACCAGGGAATACTGCCAAGTCTATCAAGGCGGACATCTTACGTAGGCTTCCGTTCTTTAAGGTTATACCGAAAGGATTGTCAAAATCCTCACCCATCAAAATCAATCCACCACGTGGCCCCCTTAGGGTCTTATGGGTAGTGGTGGTAACGATATGGCAATGTGGAATAGGATCATTCAAAATTCCTTTTGCTATGAGTCCGGCAGGATGGGCAATATCCGCCATTAAAATGGCCCCAACGCTATCGGCAATTTCCCTAAAGCGTTTAAAATCCATATCCCTCGAATAAGCGGAGGCCCCTGCAATAATCAATTTTGGCTTTTCCCTTTTGGCTATTTCTTGAATCCTATCATAGTTTAGAACTCCGGTCTCCTCGTCTACCCCATAAAAAACAGGATTGTATAGGCGTCCAGAAAAATTAACCGGAGAGCCATGGGTCAAATGGCCTCCATGGGACAGGTCAAATCCTAAAATGGTATCCCCCGGTTGAAGGCATGCATGATATACGGAAGCATTGGCCTGTGATCCGGAATGGGGCTGAACATTGGCATATGCGGCTCCAAATAGCTCCTTGGCCCTATCGATCGCAATCTGTTCTACTTCATCGACTACTTCGCATCCTCCGTAGTATCGTTTACCAGGATATCCTTCCGCATATTTATTGGTAAGAACGGATCCAGCTGCCTCCATAACCTGGGGGCTCACAAAATTTTCAGAGGCAATTAGCTCTATTCCATACGTCTGGCGTTCTTTTTCCGCTGCTATCAGTTCAAATATTTGATTATCGCGTTGCATATAAAATTTATTCTGTTAAATGAGCGGTAAAAATACAAATTGCCAATCGTTAATTGGAAGAAAACAATATATTTGATAGAGAATTTATCAAATATAAATTAACAATTGTACTATGCCCATAAAAACAAACGACCCAGATAGAAAAAGTTGGCTCCCTGTTTCACCCACCTCGGATTTCCCCATTCAGAACATACCTTTCGGCGTATTTTTGACAAGGGACGATATCATTACCATTGGAACGAGAATCGGGGACCACGCCATTGATCTTGGGGCGCTGCACCAATTGGGGTACTTTAATGGAATACCACTTACCGACGATATTTTCTTGCAGGATACACTCAACGATTTTATTTCTGATGGAAAAAAAACATGGCGCCTGGTACGGGACAGAATTAGCAAATTATTTGAAAAAAGCAATCCTGAACTTAGGGATAATGAGGAGCACAAGAAAATTGTACTGTTTACCATGGACGAAATAGAAATGCAATTACCGGTACAGATCGGGGATTATACGGACTTCTATTCCAGTAAGGAACACGCTACGAATGTAGGAAAGATGTTCAGGGACCCCGAGCACGCACTCCTGCCCAACTGGCTACACTTACCGGTAGGATATCATGGTAGAAGCTCTTCCATTGTTCCCAGTGGTACGCCGATTCGCAGACCCATGGGGCAAATTTTGCCCAAGGGAAATGACCTGCCCAAATTTGCACCCTCCAATATGGTAGATTTTGAGTTGGAGATGGCATTTATTACGACGGATGTAAACGCACTTGGGGAACCGGTTTCTGTGGACGAAGCCGAAGACTACATATTTGGGATGGTTTTGTTCAATGACTGGAGTGCCAGGGACATTCAAAAATGGGAATACGTACCGTTGGGTCCTTTTCTCGCAAAAAATTTCGCCTCTTCCATGTCGCCCTGGATCGTGACCTTGGATGCCTTGGAGCCTTTTAGGATTGAAAGCCCCAAGCAGAACCCCAAACCCCTACCCTACTTGCAACAAACAGGGAGAAAGGGTTTTGATATAAACCTTGAAGTCGATATCACACCGGAAAACGGCATACCTACAACCGTTACCCGTTCCAATTTCAAATATATGTATTGGACCATGGCACAGCAATTGGCCCACCATACGGTCAATGGATGTAAGGTAAATAGCGGGGATCTGATGGGTAGCGGCACTATCTCCGGCCCAACGCCAGATTCTTACGGCTCCATGCTGGAACTTGCTTGGCAAGGCACCAAACCCTTGCAATTAGAAGATGGCTCCACCAGAAAGGCAATTGAGGACTATGATACCGTAACCCTTAGGGGATACTGTGTAAAAAATGGATTGCGAATAGGTTTCGGGGAAGTTTCCAACAAATTACTTCCGGTGTTCCAATCAAAAAAGAAATAATAGGCTTCCCGTGCATAACTGCATTACGCCAAACTTAAAAAAGGCCTTTGCTCAATCAACTTAGGCTAAAAACTTGGTAAGCCTTGATTTTGAGCTTTCTAGCATGGACATCGAACTATATACCGATTCCAATTAAAAATTGGATTTTAATATTTGATAATACTAAGCTAAATCTCCTTTTGTAAATCCAATTGCACAATGTCCCCATGCGAGGCATGGCCAACCACAGATCCGTTTTTAACTATTAAAAGTTGGGGGGATTCATGCACGATATTAAATTTATTGGCCACTTCATTAGATACCTGTCTATAACTTTTCAAGTCCAAGAAATATAGATCCAATTGTCCGTCCGGTATTTTATATTGGGAAGTAAACTGATTTAAAGCCATCCTACTGATGCCACAAGTGGTTGAATGCTTGAAGATGACCTGTGGCTTATCAAAAGATTTTTTATCAATATCTTCCAGTTGTTCCACGGTTAGCAACGGAATCCAAGGTAGCGGTTTGGCTTCCTTTTTTTCTGAGTTATTATTTGATCCAAACAGATTATTAAACAATCCCATTTTTAGTAATTTTAGGTTGCGCTTTAGATATCGCTATAAATATATCCATCTTTTGTCGGTTATATATCAAAATCTTACATACTGTCAAATTGACATTAAATTGATAACAAAATAATGACATATTGTCTATTTTTCGATTTGGTAAGGTTCTTGAAAAACGCATGCAAAAGTAAGCTATAACAAACTAAAAGAAAGATAATGAACTTGAATAATTTTACAATAAAATCCCAAGAGGCCATACAGCATGCGCAACAGCTCGCGCAGGCAATGGGGCATCAACAGATTGAGAACGAACATATCTTTAAGGCCATTTCCGAGGTCGATGAGAATGTATTGCCCTTTATTCTTAAGAAGCTCAATGTAAACATCTCGTTGCTAAACCAAATATTGGACAAGGAACTGGAAAGCTTTCCCAAAGTATCTGGTGGGGAGATCATGTTTTCCAGGGAAGCCGGAAAATCATTAACGGAAGCGGAGATCTTCGCCAAAAAAATGGAAGATGAGTACGTTTCCATTGAACACTTACTTTTGGCAATATTTAAGTCGAAGAGCAAAATTGCCCAAATCCTAAAAGACCAAGGAGTAACCGAAAAAGACTTACAAGCGGCAATCCAAGAATTGCGAAAGGGAGGCAAAGTAACTTCCCAGAGCGCTGAAGACACCTACAACTCCTTGAACAAATATGCCAAAAACCTAAACCAATTGGCCGACAGCGGTAAATTAGACCCCGTTATTGGCCGGGATGAGGAAATCCGTAGGGTGCTCCAGATCCTATCCAGAAGGACAAAGAACAACCCTATGTTGGTCGGCGAGCCCGGGGTGGGTAAAACCGCTATCGCCGAGGGTTTGGCACACCGGATCGTGCAGGGGGACATCCCCGAAAACTTAAAGAACAAAGTTCTTTATTCGTTAGACATGGGAGCTCTAATCGCCGGGGCCAAATACAAGGGGGAGTTTGAGGAACGGTTAAAATCGGTCATCAAAGAAGTCATTTCTTCCGACGGAAATATCATTCTCTTCATTGATGAGATACATACCCTTGTAGGTGCCGGGGGCGGACAAGGTGCCATGGATGCCGCGAATATTCTTAAGCCCGCTTTGGCAAGGGGCGAATTGCGTGCGATCGGTGCCACAACGCTGGACGAATACCAAAAATACTTTGAAAAGGACAAGGCATTGGAACGCCGTTTCCAAAAAGTGGTCGTGGACGAACCCGATACGGAGAGTGCCATTTCGATTCTGCGTGGAATTAAGGAAAAATATGAGGCCCACCACAAGGTACGGATCAAGGATGAGGCCGTCATTGCCGCCGTAGAGTTATCCCAACGTTATATCACCAATAGGTTTTTACCGGACAAGGCGATAGACCTTATGGACGAAGCCGCCGCCAAGTTACGTATGGAAATTAATTCCAAACCCGAGGAACTGGATGTATTGGACCGTAAAATTATGCAGTTGGAAATCGAGATCGAGGCAATAAAAAGGGAGAACGATACCACCAAGTTGAAGTCGCTAAACGCTGATCTCGCCAATTTTAAGGAAGAGCGGAATGAAATTTTTGCTAAATGGGAAAGTGAAAAAATCGTGGTGGACGATATTCAAAAAACCAAACAGGATATTGAAAACTATAAATTGGAAGCCGAACGCGCTGAGCGAAACGGCGATTATGGACAAGTTGCGGAATTGCGCTATGGCAAAATAAAGGAGGCCCAAGAAAAGCTGGACAAGCTGCAAGAGGAGTTGGACGCCCAGCAAAAGGCAGGCACCCTGATAAAGGAAGAAGTCACCAATGAGGACATCGCAGAAATTGTAGCCAAATGGACGGGCATACCCGTATCCAAAATGCTACAGAGCGAGCGGGAAAAGTTATTGAGTTTGGAAGATGAACTGCACAAACGGGTCATTGGCCAAGAAGAGGCAATACAAGCCGTTTCCGATTCCATTCGCAGAAGCAGGGCCGGTTTACAAGACTCAAAACGCCCCATAGGATCCTTCCTCTTTCTGGGACCCACAGGTGTCGGTAAAACCGAATTGGCCAAGACCCTGGCCACCTATCTTTTCAACGATGAAAATGCGATGACCCGAATAGATATGAGCGAATACCAAGAAAGGCACTCCGTAAGCCGATTGCTAGGTGCGCCTCCGGGGTACGTAGGGTATGATGAAGGTGGGCAACTGACGGAAGCGGTAAGGCGTAGGCCCTATTCAGTGGTCTTGTTGGATGAAATTGAAAAAGCACATCCGGACACCTTTAATGTTTTGTTGCAAGTACTGGATGAAGGCCGGTTGACCGACAATAAAGGTAGGGTAGCCGACTTTAAAAACACGATCATCATCATGACCAGTAACATGGGGAGCAATATTATTCAGGAGAAATTCGAAAACAATAAAGATATCTTCAGTGCTACGGAGGCCGCGAGAGTAGAAGTCCTAGGGCTGCTGCGAAAAACAATTCGGCCAGAATTCCTGAATCGTATAGATGATATCATCGTATTTACGCCGCTGGATAAGGAAAACATAAGGCAAATCGTGCGTTTGCAATTGGTTCAACTCCAAAAAATGTTGGATAAACAACAGATTACCATTGATGCCACCGATGAAGCTGTTAGTTACCTTACAGAACGGGGGTACGACCCACAGTATGGGGCCAGGCCCGTTAAAAGAACGATTCAGAAGGAGGTTCTCAACAAACTTTCCAAGGAACTATTGGCTGGCACTATAAAGACGGACAATATAATTCTAATCGATTCTTTTGATGACGAACTTGTATTTAGGAACCAAAATGAACTTGTTAAGTAATTGACAGGGCATAAAAATGCAAGGGTTGCCTACTCCTTTAAGAATCGGTATTTCAAGAATACAAAAGCCCTGAAGTCAATTTCAGGGCTTTTTGTTTATCTTTAGTTCAATAAATCGGAAAATGACCAGAAATCCAACAAAAACAATTACAACACCACCTATTTTATACTAAAACTTTGTAATGGCACCAATTTTTTAGCGGGCATAAAATTGTATATTTGCCACGCTTAAAACAAACAATATATACAAATGCCAAAAATCATCTATACCAAGACCGACGAAGCTCCGGCTTTGGCAACCCAATCATTTCTCCCAATTGTTAAGGCTTTCACCAAATCTTCCGGAATTCGTATCGAAACCAAGGATATCTCGCTTGCGGGTCGAATTATTGCCACCTTTCCGGATTATTTGGAAGAATCCCAAAGAATTTCCGATGATTTGGCAGAATTGGGGAAACTTGCGACTACACCAGAAGCCAATATTATAAAATTGCCCAACATTAGTGCATCCATCCCACAATTGAAAGAGGCAATAAATGAACTTCAAAAGAAAGGATACGCACTTCCCAACTATCCCGACGAACCCAATGGCGATAAGGAGAAGGATATTAAATCCCGTTATGATAAAATCAAGGGGAGCGCAGTAAACCCAGTGCTTCGTGAAGGCAACTCGGACAGAAGGGCTCCCAAAGCAGTAAAAAATTACGCAAAGAAAAACCCGCATTCCATGGGGGTCTGGAGTGCTGACTCCAAATCGCATGTAGCTACAATGGACCAAGGTGATTTTCAGTCCAATGAAAAATCCTTGACCATACCCGAAAATACGAGCGTACAGGTACAATTGATCGAGGAAGATGGCAGCACATCAATTTTGAAGGAAAACATTGGATTGCTTTCCGGGGAGATAATAGATGCCACAATAATGAGCAAAAAGGCCCTCTTGGCCTTCCTTAAGGAACAGATTGCAGATGCCAAGAAATTGGGGGTCCTCTTTTCGATACATATGAAGGCTACCATGATGAAGGTATCCGATCCCATTATTTTTGGCTATGCCGTACAAACATTTTTTGAAGATGTTTTTAATAAATATGGCAATGATTTTCAAAAAATTGGAATCAATGCCAATGATGGTTTGGAAAATTTGCTAAAGGGAATAAAGGAGCTCCCCGAAGACAAAAGAAGGCAAATTGAAAAAGACATCCAGGCCGACATAGCAAATGGACCAGATTTGGCCATGGTAAATTCCGATAAGGGCATTACAAATCTACATGTACCCAGCGATGTTATCGTGGATGCATCCATGCCGGCCATGATTAGAAATTCGGGTAAAATGTGGAATGCCGAAGGTAAGGCCCAGGACACAAAAGCAGTAATTCCCGACAGTAGCTATGCCGGTATTTACCAAGCTACCATCGATTTTTGCAAGAAACATGGAGCTTTTGATCCCCGTACCATGGGAACAGTTCCCAATGTAGGACTTATGGCTCAAAAAGCGGAGGAATACGGATCTCATGACAAAACGTTCGAAATCACTTCAAACGGAACGGTAAAAGTAATCGATCTAAAATCCGGTAAAACCCTACTTGAGCATCAAGTGGAAAAGGGCGATATCTGGAGGATGTGCCAAGTAAAGGATGCTCCGATTCAGGATTGGATCAAACTGGCGGTTTCAAGGGCAAGGGCCACTAACATTCCTACCGTATTTTGGCTAGATAAAAATAGGGCCCATGATGCGGAGTTAATCAAAAAAGTAAACGAATATTTGCCCAACCACGATACTTCCGGATTGGACATCCGTATTCTATCCCCTTTAAAGGCAACTTATTTTACCCTTGAAAGGTTAAGGGAAGGAAAAGACACTATTTCGGTTACAGGAAATGTGCTTAGGGACTATTTAACCGACCTATTTCCTATTTTGGAGGTAGGTACAAGCGCCAAAATGCTCTCTATTGTACCTTTAATGAATGGTGGAGGACTTTTTGAAACCGGAGCTGGGGGATCGGCACCCAAACATGTGCAACAATTTTTGGAAGAAGGACACCTTCGTTGGGATTCCCTTGGGGAATTTTTGGCTCTAGGCGTTTCTTTGGAACATTATGGAGAAAAGAACAATAGTCCCCAAGCCTTGATTTTGGCGGAGACTTTGGACAGCGCCACCGAAAAATTTCTGGACAACGACAAATCCCCATCCAGAAAAGTGGGCGAACTAGATAATCGTGGTAGCCATTTTTATTTGGCGTTATACTGGGCGCAGGCTTTAGCTGCCCAGGATAAAAATCGTGAGCTTAAGGCCATCTTTTCCAAAGTGGCGGGGGAATTGACCAAAAACGAAACCAAGATAATCACCGAATTAAATGCCGCACAAGGCAGTCCACAGGATATCGGTGGGTATTACAAGCCCGATGATCCAAAGACTTCAAAAGCCATGAGGCCAAGTAACACTTTCAATTCAATTTTGGAACAACTACAATAGATTCAGGAATCAACTTATCCCACAAAGATCTTTTCCTTCCCTGGAGAAGATCTTTTTTTACTTTAGTAAGTTGGATTGCCAAGGTTTATTTTAATTCTAACTATTTTTAGGCAAAATAATTCTTAATGAAGGGATACCTCAAAATTTTGATACTGGGCCTTTCCCTCTCCTCCCTGACCATTTGTGCACAGCAAAAATACACGCTTAGCGGCGTGGTTTCGGAAGCATCCAGCAACGAAAGTTTAATTGGGGTAACGGTAGTCGTTCCAAGTTTGCAAACGGGTGCAACTACAAATGTATATGGATTTTATTCCATAACCCTGCCCGAAGGTCAATATGAAATTATAGTTAGCTACCTCGGATTTAAAAAAATAAGTCGAAAAGTTGACCTGACCGAGGATCGGAAAGTTAACTTTAAATTAGAGGAACAGGCAGAAACGCTGGACGAGGTTATCCTTACAGATATAGAGAGACCCACGGTGCGAAACCCGCAAATGAGCGTCAACACCCTTACTTCCGCTACCATAAAAAAAATTCCGGTGGTGCTGGGAGAAGCAGATGTCATAAAGTCCATATTGCTCTTGCCAGGGGTTACCAGCGCTGGGGAAGGGGCCTCGGGTTTCAATGTACGGGGAGGTGCCGTAGATCAAAACTTAATACTACTGGATGAGGCCACGATATTCAACTCTTCGCATCTTTTTGGTTTCTTTTCAGTATTTAATCCGGATGCCATTAAGGATGTAAAGCTTTACAAAGGAGGTATACCCGCCAAATATGGGGGGCGGCTTTCTTCGGTACTGGATATATATCAAAAAGAAGGCAATAGCAAAAAATTTGGAATGACAGGGGGGATTGGGGCGGTTGCCAGTAGATTGCTGGTGGAAGGACCAATAAAAAGAGACAAAGGAGCTTTTTTGATAGGCGGAAGGGCTTCATACGCCCATCTTTTTCTTCCTCTTTTCAACAATGACAACAAGGCCTATTTTTATGATCTGAATACCAAACTCAATTACCACCTTAATGGGAACAACAACGTATATGTTTCGGGATATTTTGGTAGGGATGTTTTTGGCCTTTCGGAAAGCTTTGTTAACACCTACGGCAATAGCGTAATTAATTTACGATGGAACCATTTGTTCTCGGACAGGCTCTTTAGCAACCTGTCCCTTATTTATTCCGATTATTACTACGGACTAAAATTGGATTTTGTAGGGTTCGATTGGAATTCCGGCATTCGAAATGCTAATATAAAATACGATTTCAAGTATTATATTTCCAATAATTTTCAAGTGAATTTTGGCTTGAACGAAATATATTATAAATTCAATCCAGGTGAAATTGAACCAAGTAATTCGGATTCCGGAATCGTGGCGGACAAACTAACCGATAAATTCGCCAATGAATTTGCATCCTATGTAGATATTGAACAACGGATAACATCCAACCTTAACGTTCAATATGGACTGAGAATAAGTAGTTTTATCAGGTTGGGGCAGGATGAACTCAATATCTACCAAAACGATAATCCCGTCTTGTTTAACAACACATTTCAAATCTATGAAAAGGCAACCCCGATTGGTCAGGAGACGTATAAAAGAGGTGATCGATTATCGAGCTTTTTCAATTTTGAGCCGCGGCTTTCATTGGCCTACTCCCTTGCCGATGACAACTCCATAAAGGTTAGTTATAACCGCATGGCCCAGTATTTACACCTTATATCAAACACCAGTTCCCCAACTCCATTGGACGTCTGGACGCCAAGTGGCCCTTATATTGAGCCTCAATTGCTAAATCAATATGCCCTGGGATACTTTCAGGATTTTAAGGATAACACGTTTTCTTTGGAAACAGAATTGTTTTATAAATCGATAGATAACCGAATCGATTATATCGATGGTGCAGATCTTATTGCGAACAATGCAATAGAACAGGTCATCTTGAACGGGGAAGCCAAAGCGTATGGGTTGGAAGTATTGCTTAGGAAAAACCTAGGAAAGCTTACCGGATGGATAGCCTATACCTTATCCAAATCTGAACAACGCACTCCGGGTAGAAATCCTATGGAAACTGGAATAAATGGGGGGAAGTGGTATAGCACTCCCTATGACAAAACACATGATATTTCTGTTAGTGCCAGCTATGACTTGAACAAAAAATGGAGTTTTAATAGCAACTTTATCTTTCAGACCGGACAGCCAACCAACTATCCCGTGGGCCAATTTGACCTCAAGGGCCTAGTGGTCCCTATATATGGATATCGCAATATGCAAAGGCTTCCTTCATATAATCGGTTGGATTTATCGGCTACCTTGACACCTGATAAAAATAAGGATCGAAAATGGCAGGCAGAATGGGTCTTTGGAATCTACAATGTATACAATCGGCACAATGCGGCCTCCATCAATTTTAGTCAAAATAGGGATACCGGTGTCAACGAAGCGGTACAAACCTCTATATTTGGAATTGTTCCTTCTGTAACCTATAATTTTAAGTTTTAAAGAAATGAACTGGCATAAATTTTTTCCTTTTTCAAAACCGGGTAGCTGTAGAAGCCTTTCTGCATGCCTTTTATTTATCGTTTTATTCGCGGGTTGTGAAAAGGTTGTAGATGTCGACCTCCCAACCGCCGAACCAAGATTGATTATAGACGCAACTTTCAGTACGTTTTTTGACGGAAATAAGAAAACGGTCGAGGGAGGGGTAAAACTATCCCTTTCCGCATCCTTTTATGATGAAGAATTGCCTCCCGTGAACGATGCCCGTGTTTACATGACGGATATGGCAACAGGAGAAGAAATTATTTTTACCGAGATGGAAAATTCCGGTAATTATCTTCCTCCGGTCCTTTCAAATTTTCCGATGCCAAATAAAACCTATAAACTTAATGTGATATACAAGAATGAAACATATGAAGGTACTGCTTCCCTTATTCCTTCCGTTCGTATAGACAGCCTTGTCCAAGGGGATGCAACATTGCTGAATGATGAAACAGAGATTATTGTCAGTTTTACAGATAAGGAAAATCGAAATGATTATTATCTGTTCGATCTGGATTTCAATCTATATCTCACCACCAACGACCAATTTTACCAAGGACAAAAATTTACGTTTTCTTATTTCTACGAAGATATAGAACCGGGCAAGGAAATAACGTTAAAGTTAAACGGGGTGGACGAACAGTTCTATAATTATATGAACATCGTAATCGCCCAAAGCGGACAAAATGGAGGAGGACCGTTTTCCACTCCTCCGGCCAGTGCCAGGGGAAATATGGTAAATATTGACAATCCGGACAATTACGCCTTGGGATATTTTGCGATATCCGAAGCCTACAAAATGTCGCTTACTATTGAATAGTATCCTTGTATAAAGATATATACCCGTGAGCCTTGTTATCAAATTTCTAATTTGGAAACCTGCTGGCTTTGGTATTGCTAGACCCCTAATAATCATGGAATAATTTTCCCGAAGTAGTCTACAATGGCCCCCTCCAAAAGTTTGAAAGCGTTTTCCATACTATATCGAAGGGACCTGGAAGAATCCCCAATTACCAAAACATCAAAAAAACCTAACGATTTTATATTTGTTCTTTCTATACCGAGTTTTCCGCAAACGGCAATTACGGGAACCCTATACTTTCTGCCCAAATCCAAAACCCCCTGAATCAGTTTGCCGTTTAAGGTTTGCACATCCAGACTACCTTCTCCCGTTATGATATAATCAAATTTATGTTCGGTTAAAAGCTTGTCCACTTGGCACAAGTTGAACATAAAATCGGTGCCGCCAATAAATTCGGCATCCAAGAAAACTTTTAAACCATAGGCCGTACCACCTGCAGCCCCAGCCCCAGGTTTTAAGGCTTCGTCCTTTCCCAGTTGTTCCTTCACTTTTTGGGCCAAATGGCGCAGTCCAAGGTCCAATTTAACAAGATCCGACCTTCCTCCCCCCTTTTGGGCCGCATAAACAAAACTGGCGCCATTTTCACCATAAAGGGGATTGTTAACATCGTTTACGGCAATTATTTGCACCCCTTCAAAAATAGATTTACCTTTTTTTAAAGAGATACTTTCTATTTTAATCAAATTTTCGCCACAAGGTTTCAAATCTTGTTTCTTGGAATTTAAAAAACAAAAATCCATGGCCATGGCAATACCCATACCACCGTCATTGGTCGCGCTTCCTCCCAATCCTACATAGATGGTTTTTGCACCTCTGTCAATAGCATCCCTAAGTTGTAGTCCGGTGCCATAGGTAGAGGTTTTCATAGGATTTTGCTCCTCTTTGGTCAGGAGGGTCAGCCCCGAAGTGTTTGCCATTTCAAGATAGGCCGTTTCGCTGTTGCTATCCAACAAGTACCGGGACTTTATCCTTCTTCCCAAGGGATCAACGGAATCCACCTCAATTTCAATAATTTTCATTATCTGTTTAATGGCATCCAGAAACCCATCCCCACCATCAGAAGCCAAAACCGTATGGAGATTTACCTGACCATCTACTTGTTTTAGCCCAGATGAAATTGCGTGTACGACTTCATTGGCGGAAAGTGATCCTTTAAATTTGTCCGGGATGAGCAATATTTTCACTTTTGATCTATTTTCGCAATTATGAAGCAACCATTCTTTAATCCTTAAGGTTACTGATTAATTTGGGACAAATCTACATTTTAAGTATTAAATTTGAAATTATGGAGGTTTTATTCCAAAGTGAATTAACCAAAAGATCAAGAGAAAAATGAGCAAGCAACCCTTTTTTAAAAGTCTAAAATTCTTCTTTTATACCGTTTTGTTGATGTTCACGGCACCGGTAGTTATATATGAGGCCTTTAAAAATCAGCACCACCCGCTCTATTGGCCCGTACTCATTGTAGGTGTTCTTCTAGCCATCGCAGCTATATCTATGGGCTTTTACAGTGTAAAATTGTTGATGGATACTATTTTTGGAAAGAAAGAAAAGTAAAAAGGTAAAGGGCGAAGGGCAAAAAAAAAGGCCCCGACCAAATAAATGATCGGGGCCCTCAAGGAAGGCGGCGGCCTACTCTCCCACCTGGTGTGGCAGTACCATCGGCGC
>JBLWZN010000017.1:12831-80935 GCA_048266425.1 Sediminicola sp. | reverse complement strand
CAACACCATGGTAAATAAATCCCCAGCGTTTAAAGTGCCGACATACCAGTTGGGTTCGGTCCATGTTCCTACGCCCGGACTTGCATTTATCAATGTTAGACCGTTGGGAATTACATCGTTTAAGACAAAATTGGTCACTGGATCCAATCCCATGCTTTCCACGGTTATAGTGAAAATGACGGTGTCCCCCTCAAGGGCGTTGGTAATGTTCGCCTTTTTTTTGACTACGATATCAGGGTTACAATATTAAGATGCAATAGGTTGGGAATCTTAGGTGCATGCCCCTTTGGTTACCCGGACATAATAATCCCCAGCATTTGTTGGGGTGTAGGTAGAGGCGGTGGCACCAGCAACCAGGGACCCGTTTTCGAACCACTGGTAGGCATCGTAATTGGCATCCACAACCTCCATAGTTGCCCCAGGGAGGCAACCGCCGCCCACGACCTGTAAGTTTACTTCCGGTACCGTATCGAAACCGGAGAAATATCCGGCGAGACCCCTATTGGCATTTGCACCGTAAAATCCGACCGCAATTGGTCCGGTGGAATGCACGCTTACATTACCGGTAAGGCCATTTATATAAAACGTTTTCCAATCGGCACTGCCTGCCACCAGGAGGGGCGCGGGCAAGGTGACCGGACCGGAACCGTCGACAACGCTGATGTTGGCATCGAGAGTGGAGGTTGAGGCTATGATAGTGATTCCCCCTGTTAAGGTGGTCCCCGCAGCATTGGTAATGTCGGGAATGTTATCCACGGTATCCGGAAGCAGGCAGTTTAAGGGTGCCACAAAGTTCAAACCAATAGTCTGTAATCCGGATGCCCCGGCCAAATTTTGGTAGGCATAGGCATCCTTGGAAGTGGTTACGAGCATATTGGCGCCCGCGGTGCTACTGGAATAATAGGTGCTTGGTACCTCAAAATATTCTCCGTTGTTGATCGTCGCTATGGGTGTTGGGGATCCATTTACAAAAATATCCGTATTGTTTTGTGTTGCTATAATAATGGGAAATTCGGTTACGGTGGTACCATTTCCCCTAACAAAGACGTATTCCTTACCAATTTTATTCTGGGGAACAGGTTGATCTATTCCCGCATCCCTGCTGCTTTTGGATGTATTTGATACTCCATAGTTTAACCCGCCATTGCTAATGACGATGTTTTTATCCGCGGAAATACTGGCCCCGAGCCAACCGTCAATATTGGCGTTGGTCTCCCCGGTCTTGGCCTCCAGTACGAAAGATTCCCCTTTGTTAAGTACAATTTGGATCGTATTGGAAGTCAGTCCGTCAGCGTCGTTCTGCAATCGAAATTCACAGTTGGGGTCGTAGCCAAATATATCTACTGTGGTGTTGTCCTCAGATGCCATGATACCCAGGGAAGTGGAAATATCCGAGGTATTGGCCCTGTTTGCTACCCCGCCCCATTCAAAAAGTTTGCCCAAAGCTTGTCTGCCCTTGCTCGTCAGTGAGGTACTCTTCGGATTGGAACTTCCCCTATAGTTTACATAAAACTTTTCTCCTGTAGCAGACTCGAACCGTAAGCCGCTGTTCGTCAATACTATTCCGGTATTGCTATTGGAAACCATCGTGATATCGTTGTCCCCGTTGAGCAGGGAATATTCCACAGGGGGTGGCGTTGGATAGGGACAGGGTTGCAATCGGGGTCGTGTTCGTTCCCCTATAGACGTTTACCGTAAAAGGCGTGGTTTCGGGGGTAGCAAGATAAATGGCCTGCTCTTTTACTGAAGAATTGTTGGAGTCCTGTTTTAGGGGAGGTAAATAATGGAGGTCGCTCAACTGGGCATTAACGGAATATCCAAGGCTTATCGTAAATAAAACAATGAACCAAGTAAACTTCCTAGGCCATTGTATTAAATTGCTCACAACCATTATGAATTATATAGAAAGATAATTTGACAAATTAAAACGGTTAATGCTGAAACAGGAAATATATGTTGTAAACCTTTTATTTAAAATGGTCAATCGACGAAATACATGTTCCAAAATTGGGTTGCCATCAATTTTTTATCGATATTGGAAATGTACTTGTTCAATATGGATCTTAGGATTGTTGTATCTTTCCTTTTCCCGATTTATAGAAGACGGGCAAAATTGGTTAATTTGTAGTAAAATTTGGATTTTATGTTGGAGGAAAAATTAATTTCCAAAAAAAAACCGGCGTACCCTGTTTGCAAACAATTGGACGCTTATTTGGAACATTATAGCAGAAAGATTGAAATCCCCGTATTTTATGAGGATCTATTGCGGTTTTCCGGTTCGGTGGTCGTTTACGATTCCCATGATGAGGACACCCTTTGGATCAGGGTGTACTATTCCGATGCAGACAGGGCGGAGCTGGATATGAGCCTTAAGAAGGTTTATTCTATCCTGCATTCCGACGGTAGCGATAGCATTATTTCGTACCTAAATGTCGATGCTGTAGACTATTGTACCTTTGGAAATTCCAAGCCCTTTAGGATAAAGATCAGGAATATTCTCAATGATAACTTTACTTATTTTTATATAAAGAAGACAGATGCCTCAAGGGTTTATGGCCTGGAACTGGAGCATATGCTCTCCCCCTATAACCTTAACTTTTTGGTTTATAAGGACACATTGATCGAGGAACATATAGCCGGTATTCCGGGCGATATTTTTATAAAGGAATTTTTGCCAAAATGCTCGGAGTCCGAAAAGGCCCAGTTGGCCAAGGAATTTGTAAAATTCAACGAGCGATGTATGATACGTCTCTTGGGCGATATGCGCTCGTACAACTATGTAATCGTTCCAACCCACGATTTTGACCATGTGGTCTATAAAATTAGGGCTATCGATTTTGATCAGCAGAGTTATGAGGGCAAGTTAAACGTGTACCGCCCTCAATTTTTTAAAGAAAATTTTATGATGGTCGAACTGGTAAGGAACAAGTTACAGCGCAATTCGGTGGACCAGTACAAAGTGGAAGAGCGCTCCATCGTGGCAAAACGAATACTAAGTTATGAGGATCGTATAGAGGAATTGGTCGATATTTGTCGAGAAGACCATGTATCGATTCCCGAAAATGTGGCTTTGCTCAAAATGCAGATCTATGACCTTACCTTGGACCTAAACTTTAAGAAATGCAATACCATGGGCCAAATACTCACCTTGGCCCTGGATTTTGTAAAAAGAAACTACGAGAACATAAGTATGAAGCAAATTATTGAGAACAAGATAAAAATTCAGTAAAATCACATGGTCTCAATTCCTATCTAGCTTTATACGAACTGATCGCAGTTATATCACCCTGATATTGGCCTTTAAGCCTTCCATGATCCCTAAGATATTGGTCACGGTTTCATGGAGATAATGGGTGACAAGATCATGGGGAATCCGGATAGTGGTAAAACCATTTTTAAAGGAGTGCATGGTCTCCTCCAAAAGATTGATAGCCTTATCGTGGGTTATCATTTGATATTCCGTATCTATCTCTATGTTGAGCTTAACCCGGGAAATGGCGATATCGACCGATTTTTTTCCGTCCCACCATTCCAAGGTGGGATTGGCTCCAGCCTTTTTTAGGCCATAGTACAGTTGGATGGCCTCAATTGGGGTACCGTATTTTTTAATTAGTTTATCGATAAGGACCTTGTGCCTGGCACATAGTTCCACACCCAACGTATCCATCGCATTTTTATGGTCTACGTAGGCAAGGCTCTTTTTACATTCTAAACATGTCATTCAAGTAGGTTGGTTTTGATCTGGGATATTATAACCACATCTTTTTATTATTATTATGTTGGATCGAGGTTTAGGGGTGAAAAATTAGTTGAAATGCAAACTTTTAGATAAACTGCAAGGTAGGGGTAGGATATTTCCGATAGTTTGTAATTGGAACATGGATTGATTATAATTGCAGAGTGACCGAACCGATATTATGCAAATGGAAGACTACTATATAGATATAAATTGCGATGTTGGAGAGGGGATAACTTATGAACATCTGCTTTACCCACATATTTCTTCATGTAATATTGCCTGTGGTGGTCATACAGGTACCTTGGATTCTATAAGGACTTCAGTTGCCGACGCCGTAAAACACGGAGTCAAGATCGGGGCCCATCCATCCTATCCAGATCCTGCAAATTTCGGAAGGATAAGTATTTCCATGGACCCCTGTGAATTTAAGAATAGCATCCGGGACCAGATTGAACGTCTGGATTACGTATTAAAAATTCAGGGAGTCCCGTTGCACCACATAAAGCCCCATGGGGCATTGTACAATGACTTGGCCAAGGATCTGGTTTTGTCCCGATTATTTCTGGAGTCTATAAGGGAATATTTATCCAACTGTTTCCTATTTGTTCCCTACGGCTCCATTTTGGAGGAGGAGGCTATAAGACAGGGCTTCCGTGTGCAAAGGGAGGCATTTGCCGATCGCAACTATAACGAGGATCTTAGTTTGGTATCCAGGACCTATCCAAATGCCCTGATTCAGGAACCTAAATCGGTGTTGGAGCATTTGGTGCCCATGGTCAAAAACCACGAAGTAAGGACCGTCCAGGACGAACTTGTGAAAATTTCTGCAGATACCTATTGTATCCATGGCGATGCGGTAAATTCATTGCAAATATTGGCGTATCTTTCGAAGGAATTACCCAAACAAAATATTTATCGACGATCGTGAATCCGTATCCATTAGTCATAAAACCATTTGGTGACTTTGCTATTTTGGTGGAGTGGCCACCCCTTGTAGAGGAGTCCATTTTAGATGATATACTTCAGTTTTCCCAATATCTCAAAGATCACCAAAGTATGGATGAAAAGGATTGGGAGCTGGTACCGGCGTATAATTCACTGTTTCTTATCAACGCCAAGAATCCCATCGATTTCAATACGATGAAAATTCAAATTGAGAACTGGTATGCCTCTAATGACGTTGAAACACTGCCCCAAAAGTACCTATGGCGGCTTCCGGTTTGTTACGATGCCGAGTTTGGTATAGACCTGGAAGAAGTGTCAAACACTTTGGGCATGGGTATTGAGGACCTTATCGACCTTCACGTAAAGCAACCTTATACCGTATACGGAATTGGCTTTTTACCCGGGTTTATGTATCTAGGAGGACTGCCAAAGGCTTTGGAGGTTCCCAGAAAAGCAACCCCGAGACAAAAGGTTCAAAAAGGAGCGGTTGGCCTTGCGGGAAAACAAACGGGTATATATCCCCAGGAATCCCCAGGAGGATGGAATATCATCGGGAATTGTCCCATTCCAATTTTCAATGTAGAACAAAAAGATCCCTGTTTTGTCAGCGTGGGAGATCGAATACAGTTCTATAAAATTTCAAAAGCTGAATACGACCTGAACATAATCGAGGGAGAAGTCGGAATCTATAAGTTGGAAAAAATAAAGATCGATGCTTAAATTATTAAAATCTGGTCTATATACCACCGTTCAGGATTTGGGACGATTCGGGTATCGCCATAAGGGAGTGCCAGTGGCGGGCGTTATGGATACGTTTGCTGCGCAAAAGGCGAACATGCTTTTGGAGAACCCGTTGAGTGCGGCAGTATTGGAAATTACAATGACCGGGCCAACGCTCGAATTTGAAGAGGATACCTATATTGCTCTAGGTGGCGCAGTGCTGTCTACTGTGCTCAATAACAATCCTGTTCATAATTATGCGGTCTATAAGGTAAATAGTGGCGACATCTTGTCCTATGGTAAATTGGAAAAGGGATTTAGGGGGTATTTGGCCATTAAGGACGGATTTAAATCCGATGTTGTACTGGGGAGTCGTTCTTTTTACAAACCCATAACCCCTATCAATCGATTTAAGGACAAGGATCGTCTTCCATATATGGTTTGTAAATCCTTTGAACCTAAATCACGGGAACTAAAGGTGGAATCTTTTTTGGATGAAACCGCCCTGGAGGTTTCCAAAGGTCCTGAATTTGCTCTCTTGAAGAATAAACAGCTGGAAGGTCTTTTTTTTAGGGATTTTACCATTGCTCCGGAGAACAATCGAATGGCCTATCAGTTGACTGAATTGATCGAGGGACACGATATTTCCATTTTGACATCCGCCACCTTGCCTGGCACCGTCCAACTTACGCCTTCCGGAAAATTGATAATACTGATGAAGGATGGGCAGACTACGGGAGGCTACCCTAGAATACTGCAGCTTTCTGAAAAATCGATCAATATCCTTTCACAAAAAAAGGCTGGAGATTCAGTTTCCTTTGTATTGCCTACCAAGGGGCCTTCAAGTATTTAGTTTGGAAGCTTATAAGTGCATTGGGTATAATTTTTTGAACTTGAAACTACGCCTTTTTAGAGTAACTTTTTCAACATTTTTATATACTTCAAGGGCAGGTTGTACGGAGGGTACCTCAAACTGGGGTCTATCCAATTTCCCCGCCTTACCATGGATTTGTGGTGGGAGAAGACGTCAAAGGAATGTTGGCCGTGATAGGCGCCCATACCACTGGCACCTACACCTCCAAAAGGTAGGTGTGGATTGGTAAACTGGACCACGGTATCATTTATTGCCCCACCACCAAAAGAGTAGGTTTCCGTAATATAATCCTGAAATTTTTTGCTAGTCGAAAATACATAGGCTGCCAATGGCTTTCCATATTTAGCTATATATTTTTCAATATCTGCCTCTTTTTCATAGGAAATAATTGGGAGGATGGGACCAAAAATTTCGCCTTCCATCAATTTGCTTTCCAAGGCCGGCTCGTTTACCAAGGTAGGGGAGAGGTAGTTGTCCGTATCGTTGTATTTTCCCCCAAAAAGAATTTCTTCCCCTGTCAACATATCCCTTAACCTTTGGTAGTGCTTTGGGTTTATCATCCGGGCCAAATCGGCGGAACTTTCCATATTGGGGCCGTAAGATTCCGTGATGGACTTTTCCAAGGCGCTAACCAGATCCTCTTTTACACTTTTGTGTACCAGAATATAATCGGGTGCAATACAGGTTTGGCCTCCGTTGATAAATTTGCCCCAAACGATGCGTTTGGCCGCCAGGTTTAATTTGGCCGACTGGTCCACAATACAGGGATTTTTGCCACCCAGCTCCAGGGTAACCGGGGTCAGGTGCTTGGCAGCGCTTTCATACACTATTTGCCCCACCTGGGTACTTCCTGTAAAAAAGATATAATCCCAACGCTGGGCCAAAAGTTCCTGGGAAATATCCACGCCCCCCTCGACCACCGCTATGTGTTCCGGCAGGCAAACGGCTTCAATGATTTCTTTTATAATGGCGGAAGTATGCGGTGCCATTTCCGAAGGTTTTAGTACAATGGTATTGCCGGCCGCTATAGCCCCTATGACCGGGGAAAGGGCCAGTTGAAATGGATAGTTCCATGGCGCAATGACCAGGATTGTACCATAGGGTTCCTTATGGATCCATTCCGTGGAAGGAAAATTTATCCAAGAGGCGGAGACTTTTTTTGGCTTCGCCCATCGGTCCAACTTTTTTATTGCCAAGCGAATTTCTGCCAGTACAATTTGAGTCTCAGTGGCCAGGGATTCAAATGTTGGTTTTTTAAAATCGGAATACAGTGCCTCACAAACCGCATCTTCCCGGGTTTCGATCTCTTCCTCCAAACGTTGCAATGTCTTTTTTCGGAAGACAAGGTCCTTGGTCTGCTGGGTTTTGTAAAATGTTCGTTGCTGTTGTATGAGTTCCATGATCAAACGTTTTAAAGGGTACAAAGTACAAAGTATTTAGTACAAAGTGCTAGGTGCAAAAATATCAGGAGTATGTGCTACCAAACAAGGATTCGATGCAGGTCGATACCATTCCGGACAAAAGCCGGAATGTAATCTGAAAGGCCATCCGAAATTCAAAAATGACCAATCATCGCACAACTATCCGCTGTATTGGGAATTTTTCCTCCCTTTAGGGCAGGGAAGGGAAAAATTCCGCCCAAGGCCGTAATTTAATATTATCGATAAATCACTACATCAATATAGGTTACAATGCCTCGAACGACAAATGGAACAATAACGTTGGTTTGTCATACACAGAGGGTTCCGTATGGATTCCAAGGGCTACATTCATAGTGGTTTCCGTAATGTCCTTTAGAATAACGAGTATCTTGGCATCCTTAAAACCAAGATATTCAGTTAGGACAAGTTGCGTCTTATCTTTAAAATTGACAGGGCCCGTGGCCGCATCGACGGTAAAGTCCCCCGTAACTATCTCCCAGGTGGCATCCGTAATGGGGGTATACAATACATTGGCCAAGGGTACATTGTTGGGGTCCCAGGAAACCGCCGTAATATCGGCAGGACGTTCGATCATGGCATATACGAGACCCATAAGGCTTTGACCATCCTTGTTGTCCACCTTGTAATGCCCATCGTATACAAAGGTAAAGGTGTCTTCATAGGATGTGCCCAGACCTACCAAATCAAGAAGGTTGTCCTGAGATGGAAGAAAGAGGCTGAGGTCGTCCGCTACAGGTCCGGCACCATCTTTTCCAGAGGTATACGCTTTTTTCAAATGCCATGATTTTCCCTTTGGATAAGCTTGGCCACCGGTCAAAAGAATTTCCATTGAGGGCAGAATGGTTACGGTCTTGGTTTCAGAAAACGAACCGTTGGGACCGTCGGCCGTCATAGTAACGGAATACGACCCAGGTTCGGCGTAGGCATAAATGGGATCTTCTTCCGTGCTGCTGGTACCGTCCCCAAAATCCCAATTAATGGAGGTTGTGTTCGCTACCGTGCCATTAAAAGTCACTTGGGTGCCCTCTACCAAGAATTGAAAGTCGGCCAATGGAGCTTCAACATTGTCATCACTACAATTGAAGAAGATCATCGTGAAGAGCAAAAGACTGTATAGTTTTATATGTTTCATAATATTGTTTGTTTTATAGGTTGTTGGGTTATTATGTTACTGGGTTTAGGATAATTTTCCCAGAAACCCAAAATGGCGTACCCAAAATTACGATTTCGAATTTCATCACTTTTAATCAATATTTTGATGAATTGTCGAAAACTTATGTTATTGGGTCAATAACTGTCTAGTTTAATTTTTATCCCACCATACAGGGGTATCGATTTTATTGGGTCCTTGTCTGGAAATAGCTTCTTCTACATTTGCGTGGTTGGAACTCAACTCAAAAGACGAGTAAAGAAACCTATTCGGCACCATGCCATTGGTTACCCCACGGGATAGGTTGTCATCGGTCCTTTCTTCAATAACTGGGTACCCGGTACGGCGTACTTGGGTCCAGCCTTCAAAATAGTTGGGGATAAGGGCAAGCCACAGTTGGGTGCCAATTTGTTCCTGGTCGTTGGTTCCGGCCAATGTTGCACTGGGCGACGCCATAAAATTCAAAATTTCCGAATCCTCTACCTCCCATTGGCGCAAGGACCTTTCAATACCTTTTCGGTAAAGTTCATTGGCCTTGGCCGGGTCATTTTGGTAGACCAGCGCGGCCTCAGCCCTCAAAAGCCAAACTTCGGCGGCAGTGATCATATACATTTTGCTATCCTTGGAAGACAAAGCTGGTCCCATATCGGATTTTGAGGCAAAGTTGGACTCCCCAAATGCGACATCGTTCAATCCGTTGGTCTGCCCTGAATATTGACCTGCCTGATCCGGCATAAAAAACATCGGTAATCTGGGATCGGCAGTGCCTTCTAATTGGTCTAGCAAAAATGTTGACATTTTTACAGATGGAAATCCGGTTCTGGCATTGTACCAAGGGTTGCCGTTTCCTTCGGTCTCTATCATATATGCATCGTCAGCGTTTTCCTCCATCAAAGGCTCGGCCAGGCATTGGGTAACCGTCTGTTGGGAAAGGGCATTATCGGCATAACGAACGTGCATGGCAAGACGGAGGCGAACGCTATTGGCAAATCGCACCCATTTGTCCAGGTCGTTGTTGAATATGGGATCGGAATTGGGATATCCCATGGCGGGATTTGCAGATTTTAATATGGCAATACTGGTGCCCAAACGGCCTATCATACTTTTATAAATGCTTTCCTGGGTATCGTATTTAGGTAGTAGAATGTCCTCTGTTTTTCCTTTACCACCTTCGGTATATGGAATTTCCCCGAAAGCGTCGGTAATTTTGGCATATGCTAAAACGGCAATAACTTCCGCCATGGCGTGACGCACCACATTTTTGGTGCCCTCGGCTGTAGTAATTTCCAGAACATCCTCTATATGGCGTATTGGGCCACCGTACATGTCAGAATACATACCATTGTACTGGCTATCAAAATTATCCCCGTACTGGTCTGGTATACGAGCAGTACTTCCGGCAACAAAATAATGCCCGTAATGTCCGGCAAATCTCAAGGCGGAATTGTCGGTTGTCCCTTGGAACAAAGTCCTTACCGCTTTGGTAAACAATGCCGCATCGTCAATCTCCGTTACCGCATTTGGATTCCCCCTTAACTCGTCCAAGTTATCTTGGCATGAAAACAATAAGATTCCAACGACTAAGGCAATGGAAATTTTTTGTATCGTATTGTGTATATTTTGCATGATCTTCAGTCTTAGAATTTGATTTTTAGATTGGCTCCAAAGGAACGGGTCGATGGTAGGGAGGAGTGCTCCAAGGCTGCACCCGTAGGACCGCTATTGTAACCCGATTCCGGATCGATATCGCCTGCGGCATTATAAAAGAAGAAAAGATTCCTTCCTACTGCGGATATGCTGGCGTCTTGGATAAAGGTGTTTTTCAGCATTTTTTGGGGAAAGTCAAAAGTTAAGGTAACCTCCCGTAACTTTACGTTGCTGGCATCCAATATCTGGTCTGTGGCAACCTCGTTGGTAAATATATTTGTAAATTGGGACAACATGGCAGGAACCGGGGTTTCGTTTACCAGGCCTGTATGTTCGTTGATACCGTCCTCTACGATTCCTGTTTCCCTACCTTCTAAACTTCTGGCATCGGTACCGAAATACATTCTATAAGCGCGTCCATAAGAATAGAATTCTGCTCCTTGCTGTACGCTGATCAATGCGCTAAAGGTAAAATTCTTATAACGGAAGGAATTGGTCACTCCCCCGAACCAGTCGGGATTGATACTTCCTTGTTTAATGCGTTCCCCTTTTTGGGCATAACCATCATCGGTAATCAATTCTCTTCCAAAATTGTCCCTTAAATAATCATTGCCATAGATGCTTCCAAATTCCTCCCCGGGCCTTGCCTCTACAGATACTCCCCAAAGGGTGTTCAAGGTAATGCTTTCCAGATTTTCGTTAAGCGATTCTACCATGGAGTTGCTCTTGGTAAAATTGAAGCCTAGGTTCCAATCAAAGTTCACGGTCTCTACGGGTACGGCGTTCAACTGAAACTCGATCCCTTTATTGGAAATGGTACCGGCATTGACCACTTTGCTATCGTAGGCGGTGGTTGCCGATATAGGAACGGCCATAATTTGATCCTTGGTCTCGGTCTGGTAGTAGGTAAAATCCAATTGCAAACGGTTGTTGAAAAAACCGAGTTCCGTGCCAATTTCCCAAGAATCCGATGTTTCCGGCCTTAGGTCAAAGTCGGGCAGGTTTGATGGAATGGATGCCACTGTATAAGGTAAGGTAACCGTTTGATCTATGGTGTATACGGCTTGGGTCCGGTATGGACTTGTGTCGTTCCCTACCCGGGCATATGAGCCCCGTATTTTCCCCAAATTAAAGAAGTTGGACTCAATACCCAATAATTTGGTGAACAATAGGCTCAAATTCTCCGAATGGTACCAATAGGAGTCGTTGTCCTTGGGCAAGGTAGAAGAATTGTCGTTCCGTAGGGTCGCATCCAAATAAAGAAAGCCACCATAACTAACAGATCCCAAACCATAATAGGAATAGACTCCCTTTTCGTAGATCGCTTCGGAACTATAGGAATTTTTGTAGTTGCTTATATTGTAAAAATCAGGCACCTTACTATCCGTCCCGTTTACATTGAGGTTGTTGCTCCATTCATTCCTGTAGCTGGAACCGAGACTTGCTGAGATATTCAACTTTGAAATCGAAGTGGAGTAGGTGGCCAAGATGTCGGAATTCCATATTCTACTTTTCCCGGAGCTGTGTGAATATTCCCCAAGACCGTCACTTATTGCCTGTGACCCTTTTGCACCATAGGACATATAGTCGAAGGCTATATAATCCATTCCCGTTTTCGCGGTAATGTTAAAATTACTGTTGATATCCCATATGGTCGAAAGAAAACCTAGGAACCTATTTTTATCATCATTATTCCCTACATTTTCCAACGCCCAGTATGGGTTGTTAAAGGTGTTGTCCAGGTTCCATTTTATCTCGTTCCCATCGGCATCTACCGTATTGCTCTTTACATCTTCCAACCTTATGTCCCTTGGCATCAAGGAGAGTTGAAGGGAGGTGTTATTCGAGGATTCGGCCAGACCCGGCTGGTTTTTGACCTTGGAGGTGATATAGGTCATTTTTCCTTCAATACTAAAGTTATCCGTAAGATGCGAAATTCCACGGATGTTATAGGTCTGTTTGTCCAGGGTGTTATTGCTTATGATACCTTGACCGCTCTCATCGGTAATGGACATTCTAAAGCTGCCCTTCTCCGATCCACCCTCGAAAGCAACGGTATTGGAAAGTGCATATCCGGTAGAATAAAACTGTTTGTACGGATTGCCGTGGGGAGAAAATGTATCGGGCTTGCCCAACCAATTTGTATAGGGCTGTCCTTCCATTTTTGGTCCCCAGCTCCAAGAAAATGGGTAGTCAAGGACCGGTCTGCCATCTGGTCCCATTGGAGCAAAATCGCCGAAGGCACCTGTTCCATATTCGTTTTGCAGGTCGGGCGTCAAGGATATTTCCTCTAGGGCGAAGGAGGTGTTCAAGGAGATTCCCACTCCTTTCTGTTTGGAGCCAGATTTTGTGGTGATCAAAATGACACCGTGCATCCCCAGGGAACCATAGGCCGCGGCGGCACCTGCCCCTTTAAGGACACTCATGGATTCCACATTGTCCGGGTCGATGTCGGATAGTTCGTCGCCACGATCCACGCCACCCCATGAATTGGCACTGCTGGCACCATTGTTTATTGGAATACCATCTACAACGACCAGCGGTCGGTTATCCCCATTAATCGTGGTGATTCCCCTAAGCAATATACGGCTGGAGCCATCTACCCCTGTATTGGATTGGCTGATCTGTAGACCTGCTACCTTGCCGGTAAGGGCGTTCATTACATTGTTGGTCCTTGCCACATCTATCTGTTCCGATGAAATCTGGGAAACCGAATAACCAAGGGACTGCTTGTCCCTTTTTATATTGAGTGCGGTAACTACCACCTCGTCCATTTGTTGGGCATCGATTTCCAAGTACACGGAAAACTTGTCTTGGTCGCCTACAGTGATTTCCTGGGTCTTGTAACCGATATAGGAAAACACCAATACGTTCTCTGGACTGACTCCCTCCAGCGTGAAATTACCATCAAAATCGGTCGATGTGCCCACCGTTGTCCCTTTTTCAAGGACGGTTACCCCCAAGAGGGGAGTATCTGTTCCCTTTTCCAGCACCTGGCCAGAAATGGTTTTTTGGGCGGCGGCGGAAATTGAAAGGCCGAGTGCCAATAATAAAAGAATAAATCTATTCATAGAATTTAAAATTTGGTGGGTTAAAATGAGATTTTCGTATGCTGTTTAATTCGATTACGCGATTTATTATTGTTTCATGGCTAGAATATATTTGGCAACCGCCATTTTGGCTTCGTCCGATAGGTAATCTTGTTTCGGCATATCCGGATAATTTTCCCTTAGGTTTTTTGGGTTTGTTATATAGTCCACGATGCCTTGTGGATTATCGTGGTAAATCCCTTGGATAATCTGCATGGGCACTCCGATCAACCTGTTTTGGTAAGCGTGGCATCCTGCGCAAATTCCGTAATAGGTAAGCTCCCCAAGCTCATGTTCCGACACTGATCGCGGTGCTACCGGCTCATCAAAGGTCATGGTGGTTATATCCTTTGTATCCGTTATGGGAGCGGGCCCATAATCCCCAAGACCAAAAGTGCGATACCTGTTTTTGTCCCTGATGGTGCTGCCAACACCACCACCCATGGCTAAAATATCCGGTCCCTTGGTCTTAAACTGGGTCAGCATCAATGCCTTTATTTCCCCAACGGGATTGTTGCCGTTACTAATCATCATATTATCCAAGATGATCAATCGGTCGGGATTTGGTTCGGAATTGGGGTCGTTGGCGGTCGGGGCCCCCGTGGGTAGGTCCACAATGGTAATTCCCGAATTGTCGTTACCGGTTATAAAATTGTTTTCAATAATGACATCGTCGGCCGCCATAACCAGAATACCGGTCCCTACAGGTACACCGGCGACAATGGAACCGGGAGCACCAAAGTTCTCGTGATTATTGTCGATCACAAAGTTATTTCTAATGATGACGTCATAAACCGTCTTGATGGGCAGGCCTGGGGTAAGAAAGGCCAATATCCCGCCGGTATTATCATGTGTGTAATTGCCCTCTACCAAACAGTGTCTGGAATTTTCGATTTCAATCCCGGCCACATTGCCAAAGACTTCGTTGAACTTAACATCTACATTGTCGCACATCCCGACGTAAATTGCCGCATCCGCGATCTTGGTCAATATATTGTGTTCAATTAGGCCGTTTTTTCCGTACTGAGGGAAGATACCGTATACCCCTGTATCGATGATCCAGTTGTTTCTTATGACAAAATTATTGCCTGCCTGGCCCATAATGCCGTTGCCCTTATAATTTTCGATCTTGAAATTCTCTATGGTTATTCCATTTCCAGAATACAAAAAGGCGTCGTTTAGCTTTTTGTTGCCGTCCAGAGTGGGCCATTCACCATCAATGATGATGCCTTGAAAGGAGATGTTGTCCTTATCTATATAGACCGTTTCGTTGTATTTTCCTGGATAAACTTGTATAAGATCTCCGGGCACGGCATTATCGACCGCCTTTTGGATGGATTGCCCATCTTTTACAGGTATAATATTACCGCTGAACACCTCTTTGTTAGCCGCTTGTGTAGTATCCTTGGATTGCCCCACGTTCCTGTACATCATGGTAGAGGGAATAGGTGTTGCCGTTGGCGCATTGCTAGAAAAGAACGTTTTACCGATAATCACACCTGCTGTCAAGAGTACAATTGCACCTAGAGCTTTCAATAATCCAGATTTTTTCTTCATTGTTTTTAGGGTTTGGTTTATATGTTTATTGATGTTTTTAGGCCGGAAGGGACTTCTTCCGGAATTATGGGCATAAAGGACTCGTCAGTCAATGTTTGTAGAAAATCCACGATCCTATCCATTTCATAATCAGTAAGGTTGGGTTCCCATATATGCCAATGTATTCTCAACTGTTCACCTTTTGGAACGGCATGGCCTCGGCCGTCGTTATAAAATTGAACCGCTTCCCGTAGCGTGGCAAAAGTACCGGAGTGCATATAGGGTGCGGTTTTAACGATATTTCTTAGGCTGGGTACTTTAAACCCGCCCCGCATGGTAGAATCGTTGTATGGAACCTGCGCACCTGGATCTAACGGTAATCCATCCGGTTCCGGCACCCCAATTACGGCGATCTGTTGATTGGTGAAAAGTGGCGGGGTATGGCATTCCGCACAGCGGGCCACAAAAGATCGGAATATGTTAAGGCCTTCAATCTCCTTTTCATTTAATGCCTGGTGGTATCCATGTGCGTATTGGTCATATTTGCTGTTCAGAGAGACCAGAGTGGTTTCAAAGGCGACAATGGAGATAACGATTTCCTTAAGGGTAATCATCTCCTTTTGGTCCCTTTCGGGAAAGGCCTCGGCAAATAATTCCCTATAATTTTCAATAGAATTGATAGTGCTCAGCAAGTTTTCTGGGGTATTGGCCATTTCGTACTCGGAAAATAATGGCTTTGTCAATTGCTCTTCCAAGGAATGTGCTCCCCCATCCCATAAAAAAAGTTTGTCATAAGCCACGTTCCATAAGGTTGGGGCCGCCCGTTTTAACTTATGGTTGTTGGCTCCGATACTCGTTGCCAGTCCGTCGCTAAACCCCTTTTCCGGGTTGTGGCAGGTGGCACAAGAAATGGTGCCCGTTCCCGACATAACGGGGTCGAAAAATAAATAGCGGCCCAGGTCGATCTCCTGAGGGGAAAATCCCTCCCTTACTTCGGGAAGGGCCGTTTTTAATCCGCCTACCCCTGGATCGTTTGATGAACTGTACTGTTTGTACAGATTTTGGGAGATACATTCGTTTTTTTCATTGAGCTTAAATCCGGGGGGACAATTGCTATTCAGCCCTTGAATTTTTTGATATGGAAAGGTTGTTTCCTTTGTACGGAACAAGAACAATGCGCAAAAAACCAATAGCCCGGTGGCACTGAATTTTACAAGTATCGATCTTTTTTTCATTGTTTTTCCGGCATCGAACCTTGACGTTTTAACGTCGATTTTTAATCGACTGCTCCTGAATTTAACGATGCGATACAATGTTAGGAATAGCGGGCAAAAGTGGGGATATTTTTTTCCGTTTTGTGATGAATGGGATCCATATAGGTACTAATGGTACAGTTTTTGTTCCAGATTATCTTCAAAATTATGCTTGTACGAAGTGGAAACGGGAATAGTTTCATCGGGAACATGGTTGATGGTCAAGGTATACCCTTTTCTTGTTTTTTTAAAGGAAGAGATATGTCCAATATTTACGAAATAGGATCTGTGGACCCTTATAATATCACCGCCCAGGATTTTCCCCTCAAATTCTTTTAAACTTCCCCTAATGAGCTCTTTGGTCAATTTTTCTCCCTTTAGATAAAATAGTTCGATGTAGTTTGAGGCAGATTTAACATATAACAATTGGTGGTGTCTAATGGCCAGGGCCACTTTGCCGTTTTCACCGTTGATGGTCAACAGATTGTCTTCCTTAGGGGCAAAGACCGCATTCGGGCCATTTGAAGTGTCTTTCAGGGAAGTCATTTTTCTACTAAGTGTCATATACCATAAGAAGAGGGCATAGGGAACCCCGGCTACAAGACCAGTGTATTGCAATGTGAGGAAATATTCACTTATCCTCTCCTTCAAACTAGGGAACTCCGGACCATACAACAGCTGAAAAATACCCGCCAGGACAAGTACTTCCATAAGGCACCAAAGCAGCAGACTGTACATTGTGAACTTGTGGAAACTAAAGAGAGGTCGAAGGGCAAATTGGCTTACTAAAAGAAAAGCAGTCCCTGTAAGAATATAGTCCAAATAATGGTCGCTGCCCCATTGGTCGATGTTAAAAGGGGTATAAACCAAAATAAAGGTAAGGGAATACAGGGCGATAAAGCCTATAAGGAAAAGCTTGTCCTTGGCAATTACCAAAAATGGGACCTCTCTACTTAACATTCTTGATATAGATTTTGACCGTTGTACGAGAGGTTCTGACATTTTTTACAATTTGGGCAACCTGTTTGAATACTGTCCTAAAATTAACAAAAAAAGCACGAATGGGACGAGCACTTACCAATTATCAGGAACATATGCCTGAATGTCAAATTTTTTATTTAGTTTTACCGCCATGAAACTAGTTAACAACACAATCAATGTAGTGATTATTGTCCCGTTTAGGGGATGATACGGACTATTTTTGATTGAAAGGCCTGTATCAAAATAAATTTTTGATACAGGCTTTTTTTTTGGATTAATACGCGATTTAATCCAAAAGCAATCACTTTTTAAAGGTGGGGTTTGGATATTAAAACTATTGGATGTGATATGAATATTGAGTATAAACTGCTGATAACCATCATTTTAAATATATATTTTTAAAATTGAGTTTAAACCAATAATTATTGTTAAAAAATAACGGTTACCAAAACATTTATCTTTGAAGTCTAAATTATATTCAACATAATTATATAATTGCAATAAATAATTAAATGGAATTGAACAAATACAGTAAATCAGTGACCCAAGATCCAACGTTGCCTGCCGCACAGGCCATGTTGCATGCTATAGGACTAACAGATGAAGACTTAAAAAAGCCACTAATAGGTATAGCAAGTACAGGATATGAGGGAAACCCTTGTAACATGCATCTTAATGATTTGGCGGTCGACGTTAAAAAGGGAACCCAAAACGTAGGTTTGGTAGGACTTATTTACAATACTATCGGAGTTAGCGATGGCATTGCAAATGGTACCCCTGGGATGCGCTACTCCTTGCCTTCAAGGGATATTATCGCTGATTCCATGGAAACTGTGGTGCAGGCTATGAGTTATGATGGTTTGGTTACTGTTGTTGGTTGCGATAAAAATATGCCTGGAGCTTTGATGGCCATGTTGCGATTGAACAGGCCATCCATTTTGGTATATGGAGGAACGATTGCCTCTGGATGCCATAATGGTAAAAAGCTGGATATTATTTCGGCCTTTGAGGCCTATGGGCAAAAAGTGGCAGGAACTATTGACGAAACGGAATTTCAGGCTGTGGTACATAAGGCATGTCCGGGAGCTGGTGCATGCGGGGGTATGTATACCGCAAACACTATGGCTTCCGCTATAGAAGCTTTGGGAATGTCCTTGCCGTTCAACGCTTCCAATCCTGCGGTAAGTGGTAGTCATTTAAAGGAGCAAGAATCTGTACGGGCCGGGGAGGCTATGCGCTTATTGTTGGAAAGGGATATTAAACCTTCGGATATTGTTTCCAAAAAGTCATTGGAGAATGCTTTTAGATTGGTAACTGTTCTCGGGGGATCAACGAATGCAGTGCTTCACTTTTTGGCCATAGCCAAAGCCGCACAGATAGAATTTACCTTGGAAGACTTTAAGCGAATTAGCGATACTACACCTTTATTGGCAGATCTTAAGCCTAGTGGTAAATATTCAATGGAAGATTTACACGATGTTGGAGGTATTCCAGGGGTACTAAAGTATATGATGGATCAGGGTATGATCCATGGAAATTGTCTAACGGTAACGGGTAAAACCTTGGCCGAAAACTTAAAGGATGTCCCCAACCTTTTAGAGGGTCAAGATATTATAAAAACACTGGATAAACCCTTGAAGGATACGGGACATATTCGCATTCTTTTTGGAAATCTGGCGACAGAAGGGGCAGTGGCTAAAATAACAGGAAAGGAAGGATTGTCCTTTAAGGGACCCGCAAATGTTTTTGATAGCGAAACAGAGGTGAACGAAGGGATAAGAACAGGAAAAGTGAAAAAGGGGGACGTAGTGATTATCCGCTATGAAGGACCAAAAGGAGCGCCGGGTATGCCAGAAATGTTAAAACCGACTTCCTTCATTTACGGGGCTGGTTTGGGTAAAGATGTAGCCTTGATTACGGATGGTCGATTCTCAGGTGGATCCCATGGTTTTGTCGTCGGTCACGTATCTCCCGAGGCGCAAGTTGGCGGTAATATCGCGTTGGTTAAGAATGGGGATTTAATTTCTATCGATGCCGTTAACAATACCATTAACATAGAAATTTCGGATGAGGAATTGACCCAACGTAGGCTAAAATGGGTAGCGCCCCAATTAAAATTCAACAGAGGAGTGCTTTATAAATATGCAAAAACGGTATCATCTGCCTCACAAGGCTGTGTTACCGATGAGTTTTAGTAAGATAGAGGTTTTGAGTTACGAGTTTTTGTAGAGCTTGAACTTGATCCAAATTTGTATAAGTATAATTAATAAAGACCCGTAAGTCCCCCTTCCTATGGAAGGGGTCGGGAGGAGGACTATGGAAACATTAAAGGAAAAGAAACCGGAAACGAAAAGGCAGACCACGATTAAAATCAGTGGTGCCGAGGCCATCATTCATTGTCTATTGGCAGAAGGGGTGGATCTTATTTATGGTTACCCAGGGGGTGCTATTATGCCTGTTTATGACGAGTTATATAAATTTCAGGACAAGCTCACCCACATTCTTACCCGTCATGAACAAGGTGCTGCACATGCTGCCCAAGGCTATGCCAGGGTATCCGGAAGGGTTGGTGTTGCCATGGCGACTTCAGGGCCAGGAGCAACAAATTTAGTGACCGGTATAGCGGATGCACAGATAGATTCCACACCCTTGGTCTGTATTACAGGACAGGTGGCTAGGCACTTATTGGGATCGGATGCCTTCCAAGAAACCGATATTATTGGGATATCTACACCAGTGACCAAATGGAACTATCAGATTACCAAGGCTTCGGAGATTCCAGAAATCATGGCCAAGGCATTTTATATCGCACGTTCGGGCCGTCCCGGACCTGTTTTGGTGGATATCACTAAGAACGCCCAATTCGAGGAACTCGATTTTGAGTACAAGCCCTGTAAAGCGGTTCGAAGCTATAATCCAGTGCCAAAAACCGATGTAGCATCCTTGGAGATCGCTGCAGGACTAATCAATTCGGCTAAAAAACCATATATAATCTTTGGCCAGGGTGTCATTCTAAGCGGGGCCGAAGAACAATTGAAGGCCTTGATAGAGAAAACGGGCATTCCGGCCGCATGGACCATCCTGGGACTTTCGGCATTGGATACCGACCACCCCTTGAACGTGGGCATGGTGGGTATGCACGGCAATTATGGGCCCAATATTCTAACCAATGAGTGTGATCTGTTGATTGCCATCGGAATGCGTTTTGATGATCGGGTTACAGGGAATCTGGACACATATGCCAAACAGGCCAAAATCATACATTTTGAGATCGATCCGGCAGAGGTCAATAAAAACGTAAAGGTAGATGTGGCCGTTCTCGGTGATGCCAAGGCTTCCTTGGAGCAATTGCTGCCTATGTTAAACGGGAATACCCACGAAGCTTGGCACAATGAGTTCAAGGAAAAATATAAAATAGAATTTGATACCGTTATCAAGGCCGAACTACACCCTACCAAGGATCAATTGACCATGCCCGAGGTTATCGAGGAAATCAATTTGGCCAGCAACCATTCGGCCGTAATCGTTACCGATGTAGGGCAACATCAAATGGTTGCCTGTAGGTACGCTAAATTCAATCGGACAAAAAGCAACATCACTTCGGGCGGATTGGGTACCATGGGGTTTGCCCTGCCCGCGGCCATAGGTGCCAAAATGGGGGCTATGGACCGGGAAGTGGTCGCCATAATTGGTGATGGTGGTTTTCAAATGAATATTCAGGAATTGGGCACCATTTTTCAAAACAAGACCCCGGTAAAAATAGTGGTGCTAAATAATGGCCATTTGGGAATGGTCCGTCAATGGCAGGAACTGTTCTTCGAAAGCCGATATGCAGCAACGGTGATGACCAATCCGGATTTCGTTAAAATAGCCGAAGGATATCACATAAAGTCCAAAAAGGTGACCGATCGCAAGGACCTGAAGGCTACCATTCAGGAAATGTTGGCCAGTAAGGATGCATACTTCTTGGAAGTGGTTGTGGAAAAAGAGGACAACGTTTTCCCAATGATACCCTCCGGGGCATCGGTTTCCGATATTAGATTGAAGTAGACAAATTGGCCCTGTCAAGTTTAATCCATTTTGTTGGACGGACAGATCTAAAAAAAAAGATTTAACAATTAAAAAGGACCCCGTTAACGCCTTCTGTACTGACTCACCAAAGTCGGCACAGAAGGTAGAGGGGACAGGAATTATGGAAAAAAAGTGGTTCACCATTTCGGTCTATTCCGAAAATAACGTCGGATTGCTCAACAGGATATCCGGCATATTCTTAAAAAGACATATCAACGTTGAGAGTCTTAATGTCTCAAAATCCGAGATAAATGACGTTTCCAAATTTACAATCGTCATTCATTCCACCGAGGAATTGGCACGAAAAATCGTAGGGCAAATCGAAAAACAGATCGAGGTTATCAAGGCTTTTTATCACACGGACGACGAGACCATTTATCAAGAATCGGCCTTGTTTAAAATATCTTCCCATCTTCTTTTTGATGAACGTCAGATCCAAAATATCATCAAGGAAAGCAATTCGCAAATCGTCACTGTTTCCAGGGAATTCTTCGTGCTGGCAAAGACGGGAAAGCGAAGCGAAATTGATGAGATGTACCAGCAATTGCAACCGTATGGAATAATGCAGTTTGTCCGGTCCGGACGGATCTCGGTGTCCAAAGCAGAGATGAAGATATCCACTTTGCTTCAAGAATTCAGTTCAATTAAACAATAGATAAATATCAACTTTAATAAAGAATTTAAAACATGGCAAATTATTTTAATACACTATCGTTAAGGGAGCAATTGACACAGTTGGGAAAATGTAGGTTTATGGAATCCAATGAGTTCTCGGATGGTGTATCCGCCTTAAAAGGAAAGAAAATTGTTATCGTAGGTTGTGGGGCGCAAGGTCTTAACCAAGGCTTGAACATGCGCGACTCCGGTTTGGATATCTCTTACACCCTTCGTGAGGCGGCCATCAAGGAACAGCGTCAATCTTATAAGAATGCTAAAGAGAACGGTTTTGCCGTAGGCACTTACCAGGAATTGGTGCCAACTGCCGACCTCGTAATCAATCTTACCCCGGACAAGCAACACACCAGTGTTGTCAATACCGTAATGCCTTTGATGAAAAAGGGGGCTACCCTTTCTTATTCCCATGGATTTAATATCGTAGAGGAAGGCATGCAGATAAGAAAAGACCTTACTGTAATCATGGTGGCGCCAAAATGTCCAGGATCGGAAGTTAGGGAAGAATACAAACGGGGATTTGGTGTCCCAACATTGATCGCGGTACACCCGAACAATGATCCTGAAGGCAAGGGATTGGCTCAGGCCAAGGCCTATGCGGTTGCGACCGGTGGCCATAAGGCAGGCGTACTGGAATCTTCCTTTGTTGCCGAGGTAAAATCTGATTTGATGGGCGAACAGACCATCCTTTGCGGCTTGTTGCAAACTGGTTCCATTCTTTGTTTTGATAAAATGATAGAAAAAGGAATCGATCCGGGGTATGCTTCCAAATTGATCCAATACGGTTGGGAAACCGTGACCGAAGGCTTAAAATATGGGGGAATCACCAATATGATGGATCGTTTGTCCAATCCGGCGAAAATAAAGGCCTTTGAACTTTCGGAAGAATTGAAGGATATTATGCGACCCTTGTTCCAAAAACACATGGACGACATTATGGAAGGGGAATTCTCCAAGACTATGATGGAAGATTGGGCCAATGATGATAAAAATTTATTGAAATGGCGTGCTGCCACTGGTGAAACAGCCTTTGAAAAGACTGCAGCCGGACCCAACAAAATCTCCGAGCAGGAATATTATGACAACGGGGTACTTATGGTAGCTTTTGTAAGGGCAGGAGTAGAGTTGGCCTACGAGTCCATGACCGCTTCTGGTATAATCGGGGAATCGGCTTACTATGAATCCTTGCACGAAACCCCTTTGATAGCCAATACCATTGCCCGTAAAAAGTTATTCGAAATGAACAGGGTCATCTCGGATACCGCAGAATACGGCTGCTACCTGTTCGATCATGCCTGTAAACCGCTTTTGGCCGATTTTATGAAAAAAATCGATACCGATGTAATCGGCAAGCATTATGGGGAAGGGAAAAGCAACGGGGTAGATAACGTAAAGTTGATCGAAGTCAATAAGGCGTTAAGAGATCATCCGGTAGAAAAAGTGGGAGCCAGATTGCGCGCATCCATGACGGCCATGAAGCCGATCGTGTAAATGCCCGACCTACCCACTCAAGGGAGGGGCTTAAGACCCCAAAGGCCAATGCCCATTCCGGCATCTAGACCTTTGGGGTCTTTTGCTTTGAGATCGGTAACGCAATTCAACATTTACGGTAATTTTTTTTGGTAATTTAGTCAATGTCAAATCATAGTTAAGATTATGGGTAAAAGTAATCCCACTTCCCTTGAAGGGAAGGTGTCGGGGGAAGGGACTTCCTATTTCCCTGCGGTTGAGGACATCCGAAAAGCAGCTGAAACCATCCGTCCGGTATCGGAGGTGACCCCCTTGATGCCAAATATAGGGTATTCAAAGACTTTTGGCGCCAATATTTTATTGAAGCGGGAAGACCTGCACCGCATTCGGTCCTATAAAATAAGGGGAGCCTATAACAAAATCAGCTCCCTCTCCAAGGGTCAATTGGCCAAAGGGGTAGTCTGTGCCAGTGCAGGAAACCATGCCCAGGGCGTTGCCTTTGCCTGCAGCCGTTTGGGAATCGAGGGCACGATCTATATGCCATCGGTTACTCCAAAACAAAAAATAGAACAGACCAGGATGTTTGGTGATAAGTGGGTGAACGTCGTGTTGGAAGGGGACTCTTTTGACGATTCGTACAAGGCGGCGGTTCAATTTTGCAGGGAACACGACAAAACGTTCGTTCACCCGTTTGATGACCCAAAGATCATTGAAGGACAAGGTACGGTGGGGTTGGAAATTTTGGAACAAATGGCGGAACCAATAGACTATATTTTTGTAGCGGTTGGGGGAGGGGGTTTGGCCGCTGGCCTGTGCGGGGTGTTCAAGGCATTATCCCCCCATACCAAGATTATAGGGGTAGAACCGGAAGGAGCTCCCTCCATGAAAACATCCATGGATCTTGGAAAAAATACTGCCTTGGGGAAAATCGATAAGTTTATTGACGGGGCAGCAGTAAAAAAAGTTGGTGATTATACGTTTGCCATCTGCTCCAAATATCTTTACGATATGATAACGGTTCCTGAAGGAAAGGTGTGCCAAACGATTCTGGATCTTTACAATCGGGATGCCATCGTAGCCGAACCCGCTGGAGCACTGACCGTATCGGCCTTGGATTTTTTCAGGGAGGAAATCAAAGGCAAGAATGTGGTCTGTATCATAAGCGGGGGCAATAACGATATTACTCGCATGGCCGAAATTAAGGAGCGTGCACTTTTGTACAGCAAGTTAAAGCATTATTTTATCGTGCGTTTTCCCCAGAGACCCGGGGCCTTAAAGGAATTTGTGGCCGAAATCTTGGGTCCGACGGACGATATTACCCATTTTGAGTACTCCAAAAAGACAAACAAGGAGAATGCCCCGGCCATCGTGGGCATTGAGATGAAAAGCTCCAACGATTTGGAACCCTTGATACAAAGAATGAAAGAAAATCAATTTTTCGGAGAATATTTAAATGACAAGCCCGATTTGTTCGAGTATCTCATTTAACAAAATTGGGGGAGATCGTAAAAAAAATACCTGACCCTTTTGGTTCCTAAAGATTACTTTTGTCAAGCGCAATGTCCCGGTCTGATCTTGTCTAGCCCAACTTCCGCCAGAATACCGGTCCGACAGGCCATTTTGACGGGAAACCGGCTGATAGGCGACGTAACATAAGGGCGCCATCGAATTTAAGTCAAAGATTTGCCTACGGATTATCCGATATTGCCATTACTTTAAGAGAACGATTTAAAGCGATATTTACATGTCAAGTTTATTCGCTATAACATAAATGAAATTAAAAATCACCATAATATGAAGGATACAAAACCTACAATACCACTACAATTTCAGATTACGGAACCTATTCACCAGAAGAATTATTTGGTTGATGGAATTTTAAAGAAGTGGGAGGGTTCCTCCGCCGAAGTATATTCCACCATCTCCTCTACGGAGGCATACGCACCGACCTTGTTGGGCAGTGTGCCCGATTTGGGTGAAAAAGAAGCGCTGGAAGCATTGGATTCCGCTTTAAAGGCCTATAACAAAGGGCAGGGCGCCTGGCCAACAATGCGTGTCAAAGATCGAATCGATTGCATGGTGGCATTTGTTAAAAAGATGGAGACCAAAAAGGAAGAAGTGGTAAAGCTTTTAATGTGGGAAATTGGCAAATCCCTTCCCGACTCCCAAAAGGAATTTGATCGTACGGTGGAATATATTTACGATACCATTGAAGACTATAAGCAATTGGACAGGAATTCCGCAAAATTCCAAAAACACGATGGGGTCTATGCCCATATCCGCAGGGGACCCTTGGGTGTAGTCCTGTGTTTGGGACCTTATAACTATCCGCTTAACGAGACTTTTGCCTTGTTGATCCCCGCTATCATGATGGGAAATACCACTATTTTTAAGCCGGCCAAACACGGGGTGTTGTTGATTACCCCCTTGTTGGAGGCTTTTCAATCTAGCTTTCCAAAAGGGGTAGTGAACGTTATTTTTGGCCGCGGCCGTACCGTGGCCAGTCCAATTATGGCAACTGGCAAAGTGGACGTGTTGGCCCTGATCGGGAACAGCAAATCGGCCAATGCCCTACAGGAAAGACATCCTAAAAGTAATCGGTTGCGGTTGGTATTGGGCTTGGAGGCCAAAAATCCGGCCATTGTACTATCCGATGCCGACCTGGACCTTACCATTGACGAATGTATCGCGGGAACCCTTTCATTTAACGGACAGCGCTGCACAGCACTCAAGGTTTTGTATGTACAGGATACAATCGTAGAGGAATTCAATAAGCGATTTGCACAGGCGGTAGATGCGCTAAAATATGGAAACCCATGGGACGCTGGGGTAAAACTTACCCCCTTGCCAGAACCGGATAAGCCAGAGTACATCCAAGGACTAATTGATGATGCCCTGGCCAAAGGCGCTAAAATATTGAACAAAAAAGGAGGGAAACGATTTGATAACTACATCTGGCCGGCCGTTCTTTATCCTGTGACCAAAGATATGCGCGTGTATCAGGAGGAGCAGTTTGGACCCGTGATTCCGATTGTTCCTTTTACCGATATTGAAGAACCCATAGATGACATGGCCGAATCCAATTACGGACAACAGGTAAGTCTTTTTGGGAAGGATGTTTACACCCTGTCCCCATTGATCGATACCTTTTCGAATTTGGTATGCCGGGTAAACCTAAACAGTTCTTGCCAAAGGGGACCGGACGTTTATCCCTTTACCGGCCGTAAGGATTCCGCCCAGGCAACTTTAAGCGTGCATGATGCGTTACGGTCTTTTTCTATACGGACATTTGTCGCCTCCAAGGACAACGAGTTGAACAATGAAATCTTGGAAAAGCTGTTGGAAACCAAGCTGTCCAATTTTATTAGTACGGATTACATACTATAGGGGTAACAAGATTTGCTATTCGCTTTACGCCCTGTGCTTGCAGTAGGGGCGTAAAGCGCAATGCAGTTAGGGCAATCCGGTTGGTTGATTTTGTCAGCCTCTAAATCTGGCTTAAAAATGATAAGTTACTGATCAAAGGTGGTATAGGCTCATTGATTGTGTTTAATTTTTGAGGCTGATCCTTCGTCCAAAAATAATACGGCATCCTTATGTGTCCTTAGGATAGAACCGGGGCAGGACGTACTAACGGGCCCATAGAGGGAATTGTAGACCGCCTCTGCCTTTCTGGTATCCGGTACAACACAACTGATGGACCCGCTCCTAAGGATTGCAGGGATCGTTAAGGTAAGCGCATGGGTAGGCACATCCTCAAAGGAGGGAAACCAGCCCTCGCCCAGCTGTTGGTTTCTGCACGCCTCGTCCAATTCCACAACCTTTACCAGTTTGGGATCCTTAAAATCAGCAACAGGGGGATCGTTAAATGCCAAATGGCCATTTTCCCCGATCCCGATACAGGCCACGTCTATGGCGTGTTTTTTTAGTTCCTCCTCGTATCTCTGTATTTCTTGGCCGACATCAAGGACATCCCCGTTCAGGAAATATACTTTTTTTGGGGCCACGGCATCCAAGATCCGTTCCTTCAAATATTTCCTAAAGCTGGCCGGATGGTCGTCGGATATTCCCTTGTATTCGTCCAGATGGAAAACGGTTATTTTCTTCCAATCGATCTCCTTTTTTTGCAAGGACTCCAAAAAGGAAAATTGCGAGGCGCCAGTGGCCAGTATAAGATTGGCGCAACCGTTCTTGGCAATCGCCCCGTTCAATTTTTTGGCCACGTAATCTGCCGCGGCCCTTCCCATCCCTTCGGGTCCGTCATATACGGCTACCTTTAAATTTTCAATTGTAAATTTCCTTTCCATTTCGCTTATTGTTATGTATGCTTGTTTGATACTCAATTTTTCCTTTTGTCATGCTGAGCACAGTCGAAACACAGACAAAAACATCTCGACACTACTCGATGTTACGCAATTCATATAATTTTTGATGCATAGGGATTTTGTTGAACAACCACTAAATTATAGGAATTCCAATATTGCGAACCAAGTCGTGATCAATGAAAACAGGATGACCGCTATGATGCCGACATTCAGTTTGACCCCTGCCTTGTGCCTGGCCATCAGTTTTTGCCTGTTGATCAAAATAAAGATGGGGATGGCCACAGCCGGTAGTATACACGCCTGAAAGGCCTGGGAAAAGACCATGAGGGCCGGTGGGCGTTCTTTTAGAAATACCGTTCCGAAGGCGAAAAGCAGGGCCAACCCGATTAGCAACCGGGATTGGCCGGAATGGATGTTCCTAGGGGTGCCGCGATAGTCGGCCAACAGCCACGGGGCTATCAAGGTGATGGGAAAAATGGTGGAAAGCCCCGCGCCCGCGATTCCGATAATAAGCAAAAAGGCCGCCACCTTTCCGCCAATGGGCTCGAACAGATGGATCATTTCAACGGTATTGTCGAGCTTCAGTCCCGATATGTGCAGGGTCCCGGCGGCTACCGCCATGATCACCCCGCTCAGCAGTAGCATCATGGAAGCGGAAACAAGGGAATCCGTCTTTTCCTTTTTCAGATCGTTTATCCCCCAGCCCTTTTCGGCCACTACGGTACTTCTCATGATAAATACGGCAGCCGAGCAGGTCGTTCCAGCTATGGCGGCGATCAGGCCTAGGGCTCCGGGCGTATTGGGGATGGTCGGTACCAGGCCTTCGGCCAATACCGAAAGGCTTGGCCTTACCATAAAGAAAACTACAATAAAGGACAGTCCCATAAGGACGACCAAAAAGGTAAGTACCTTTTCGAATTGTTGGTAACGCCCAAACCAAAGGAAGCATGCAAGGATAACGACAAAAAATAGGATTATCCAGATGCGCTCGATCATGGCACCATCAAAGGCAAGCCGTATGCCTTCCTGTACCAGGTCGGCGACGATTCCCATGACGCCCATAAGGGCGAGCAATTCCCCTATGATTAGGGCTATAATAATGTAGAGCGATAGCACCCAGCCCCACTTGAACTCTTTTTTAAAATTGAACAGGGCCGTCCTGCCGCTAACCAAGGTCACCTTGCCATAGGCCACCATAAGGACATAGGTGAAGATACAGGATAGGACAAGCGCCCAGAACAGGGTCATACCGTGTTCCGCGCCCGTTTTTGCCATGGTGGTAACACTGCCCGTACCTATATTGTAGCCAATAAGGAACAGGCCGGGGCCCACTGCACTTAGCGCAAGGATAATTTTTTGACGGAGGGAGTTGTTTCTCATAAATTACTCTTTGGAATATACCAGCTGCCCTGCGACAAAGGTTTTTTTGATGACCATCTGGTCGTCCTCCATGGTAAAGAGGATAAGATCTGCCCGTTTGTCCTGTGCAATTTCACCACGGTCGTCCAGGGAGAACATTTTGGCTGGATTGGTACTGGCCATACGTACGGCATTGCCAAGCCCACATTGGGTATAGTCCATGATTACCCCAAGGCACTTGCTGATGGGGGAGGCGGCACCTGCCAGGACATTTTCCTTCGGCAATTTCACTACGTTTGGGGTCAGCAACAGGGTACGTTCGCCACGGGTATACTCTCCAGGGGGCAGTCCCGCAAGATCCAGGGCATCGGAGACCAGGATCGTGTTTTCAACCCCTTTTGCCTTGTAGAACGTCCGGACCTCCTCTCTGGTCAAATGAAATCCATCGACAATGATACTGGCGGTTATTGCATCGTTCGATAGCTGCGGCCATAACGGATTGTTGTGCCGGTTGATCTCGTTGGCGCAACCGTTCCCCAAATGGGTGGCCATTTTGGCGCCGGCATCCACGGCCTGTTGTACCTCCTTCGCAGAGCCGTTGTGATGCCCAAGGGAGACCACAACACCGCTTTCGACACATTTTCGGATAAATTGGATGGCTCCTTCCAGTTCGGGCGCCATGGTTATTATTTTTATCCCCCCGTCGGCAGCCTTCTGAAGTTCCTGGAATTCTGCCCAATCCGGGGTTTTTATATATTTTTCCAAATGTGCGCCCCTAAAGCCTTTTACAGGGGAAATATAGGGGCCTTCCATATGGAACCCGGGTATCGAACTTCCGATCTCGGGGTCCTTTCTGGCCTCTGCCAGTACCGCGAAGTTTTTCTTCATCCTGTCGATATCGGAAGTGATGACGGTCGGAAAATAAGTGGTCACCCCAGCTTTCCATAGGGCCTTGGTCGCCTTTCTTACCCCTTCAACGGTCAGGTCCGGCCCCGAGAAATCGACCCCCATATACCCGTTGATCTGTACGTCGATCAGCCCGGGGGCCACATAGGTTTCCGATGCATCGGTTTCCCCTTCCAAATGCTCTATCCCGGCAATTTTACCGTTTGCCAGGGTGACCGAAACCGGATGGCCATCAAAATAAAGAATACCTTGGATCACCTCTTTTTCATTGGCCGGATACGGGGTAAGGAATTGGGTCAAAATGAACATAATTGCAACAACGGTTTTCATTCTAAGTTTTGGTTTTATTTGATTTTTAGTTATTCCGGACTTGTTGCGATCTCGCGGATCTTTATATTCCGGAACCAGGCATCGTCCTTGTGGTTTTGCAGGATGATGTGCCCGCTGCGCTTATCCAAAAAATGGGGATAGTCCTTGAACTTGCTTATTTTGTAGAGCGAATCCAGTTTTTTGGAACCAAAATCGTACTCCACTACCTTATCCCCGTTCAGCCAATGCTCAACATGGTTGCCGTTGATAATAATCCGGCTTGTATTGAATTCCCCAACAGGCTTTAACTTGGTGTTTTTCGCAGGTATCATATCGTATAGGCTGCCTGTATATTGTGAAGGCTTCAATTTCCCGGCGTAGAGGGTGTCTTTGTCGTCGAGCAATTGATATTCGAAACCCAAGGCGGAATGCTCTGAATATTTTTGGGAAAGCGCTTTGGACACGTTATATTTTAATCCCGTATTTCCCGCCTTCAAAATTTTCCACTCAAAATAAAGCTCATAATTGTCAAAGGTGTCGATCGTCATCAAATCCCCTCCTTCCACGGGTTGCCCATCAGGCAGCGAAGGCACATTCCCGCTGTTCACTTTATGGATTTCCCCGTTTTCGATTTTCCAAAGTGCGGTCTGCACCGTGTCCATGCCCAAGGTGCACCATCCGTCGAAGGTTTTTCCATCGAACAACAGTTTCCATCCTTCCCGTTTTTCTTGGTCGCTCAAGGTGTTGTAGTGGGAGGTGATCGATTCGTTGTTGGGAGTCTTTTGACCTACTTTTCCCTGGCATCCATGAAGGAACAAGGATAACGGCAGGCAAATGAAATAGAACGTCCTTATTTTAAATTGTGATATCTCCATCTTATGATTTTACATTTTCCCATTGTCCACTTGCCACCGATGTTTCAAGGGCTTCCAGTACGGCGACCCCGTGGATAATACTTGCGTGACTACGGGGTTCGACCCCAGTTTGGAACATGGTGACCATATCAACATAATTTTTACCAGGCGTTCTTTCCGGTTCCGTTGATTTTAAATGTACGATTCCATCGATCGTTTCCACATAGGTTTCCCAACCGTACTTTTTGGTGGTAAAGACCAAGGTCGCCAACATGCCGTCCTTAAAGACTAAACTGGCACTGCTGTTTTCCCCGTTTTTCTGTACCTGTACTTTTTCCACATTGTCCCCGAACATATACAACAATGGCTGAACGAGGTGTGCCCCGTAGAAGAAAATGCCCCCGTATTCCGAATCGAGTTTTGCAGGGCCATACCGTACGACCTGGTTGATCTTCTCCATCCCTTGCAACTGCTTTTTAATGTTGAAAGTTTCGTAGCTCTGGGCAATGGAACTATACGAAGTTACCGGTGTGCCCAGTTTTTCTGCCATGGCCAGAAATTTCTCGCCCTCCGCTACCCTGTAACAGAACGGTTTGTCTATAAAGGTCGGAATTCCGGCCTTTACAAAAGGGATGGCAGGTTCAAGGTGGTATTTTCCATGCCGATGATCAACGATCAGGGCATCTATTTTGCCGAGCATATCTTGTGGGTCTTCTACCATATAGGGAATACTACCCTTTTCCATAGCCGTTCGGGCAAACGCTTCCGTCTCGCCCCAAACATACTTTACCGTCATCCCGGGAAATGCCTTATCCACATTAAAAAGCTTTCCAAAGCCTGCGGTATGGGAGTTCTCCGCACCGATGATACCTATCGTCATGGGCTTTAGGACGCTGCTTTTTGCTGGGAACACATTTGCTGAAATATCGAACGGAGTTGCAAAGGGAATTACGGACAAGGCTGCTCCGCTTCCTATTTTCTTGATAAAGGATCTTCTGGAATCCATAGTATATTGATTTGAAAAAGGTTATATGGGAAGTTTCATTTCCCATCCTGGTTCGTAGGATCGGCTCCAATATTTTTGGGCATCCGTATCATTCAAGATATATCCGTTTGATGGATCGATCTCCAAGGACCTGCCTACACGTTGTGAAATATTGCCCAATTGTACCAGAAGGGTACTTTTATGCCCGGAGACAATTCCCGAATTTAGTTCGGCGCCACTAAAGATAGCATCGTACATATTTTGGATATGAAGTGCATCCAATTGTTCAGCAGGGTTCGATTTGTTCCTCGGGTCTATCGCCAATTTTGGCTTGACCTCTTTTACAATGGCACCGTCCAGATCGAACAAGGTATAACTGTCCCCTCCCGGTATCAGCATGCTTCCTTTTTCACCGTAGAACATCACCCCTACGGCACTGCCCTCGATCTCCTTGCCGTTGCAGCTCCTGCCTTCCCAGGACATGGTCTTTTCCCCGTTGAAATCCAGATTGATAACCTGGGTATCCGGGGTTTCCCAGTCATCTTTATACCTGTACCTGCCACCATTGGAACTTACCCTGATCGGATAGTCGGTTTCCATTCCCCATCGCAAAAGATCGATCATGTGGGTTCCGTTGTTCAGGGCTTCTCCAGTACCCCAATGCCAAAACCAGTGCCAATTATAGTGTACTATATTGTCCTTATAACTTTGTCTGGGAGCGGGACCCTGCCAAAGTTCCCAATCCAACCATTCCGGAACTGCGACCTCTTTTCCGATGCCGATGGATGCGCGATTATTGGTATACCAGCCCTTTCCAAAATATACCCGACCAATGGCTCCGCTTTTCAGGGCAGTGATCCCTTCGATGACATTGGGCCAGGATCGCCGCTGGTTGCCCATCTGGACCACCTTACCGTATTTTGCAGCGGCCCGGACCAGTATCTCACCCTCATTGGGATTGTGACTGCACGGTTTTTCCACATATACATGTTTATCCGCTTCCAAGGCCAAAAGAGCGGCAGGGGCGTGCCAATGGTCGGGCGCGGCTATTACCATAACGTCTACATCTTTGCTTTCAAGGGATTTTCTGAAGTCTGTATATCCTTTGGTAGCTGTATTTTGCCTTTCCTTTACGACCTCCTGACATTTTACAATGGCCCTGCTGTCCACGTCACAGATATGGATTACATGGAAATTGTCCTGACCGGCAAAATTTTGGGCCAACGCCTTCCCGCGGCTATTGACGCCCATCATGGAGACATTTAGCCGATCGTTGGACCCAAGGATACTGGCATAGCTTTTAGCGCTAAAATGTGGGAGTATCCCGCCAGCAACAAACAGCGTGGAGCAGGCAGCGGTGTTTTTTATAAACTTTCTTCTGGAGGGATTGTTTTTTTTCATTGAATTTGGTTTTTTGGCCAACTATTTCTGTTTGAATTATCCCTACGATGGGTAGTTAACTGGGATCAACCCTTAAATATATAAATATTATCGATTAAAACGAGCTCTCGGAAAGTTTGTCGGGTAAAATAGCCAAGTGGGGAAATTTAATTAGAATGTCACATCAGGTTTCTGACAGTAACGAAAAATGGGGTAGTAGGGATTACAACTTTTAAACGGCGGTAAGACATCCATTCTTTTGAAGCGCAAATTTGAAATTTAGGTGTATCCTGGTCTGTACAAAATTGTCAAATTTAGGGTGTCGGAACGGAATGTGTTTTTGGAAAAATGGGTGCGGGGCAATGGAAGGAAATGGTCTTTGTTTTGGATAGGTTGACAAAATTGATTTGAGGAGTTCCCCTTGTCTAGCGATATTTCCAGGATATTGATTTCAGTCCTTGTCAAATAAAGCATTCCTAGGACAAAGCCCAAATATCACATTGGGAAACAATGGTATTCTTTCCCCAAAGCAAAGGAACTACCTATGTGAAATCGGTTGCGTTTGGGGAAGGAACCAAAAAAATAATCTAAATACCTGTATAATTGCTTGGGGTAATGACCTTCAGTTCTTTTTTAATGGCATCTGATACTATGAGGGTATCAATAAAATCGGCAATGGATTTCTGATTAATTTTTTCATTGGTACGGGTCAAACCTTTTAAAGCTTCGTACGGATTTGGATAACCTTCCCGCCTTAGTATTGTTTGGATGGCCTCGGCAACCACGGCCCAGTTATTGTCCAAGTCATCTTCAAACTTTTCCAGGTTCAATAATAACTTGTTCAAGCCTTTTAGGGTCGACTGAAATGCGATCAGGGTATGGGCAAATGGCACTCCCACATTGCGAAGTACCGTACTGTCGGTAAGATCTCTTTGCAGCCTGGAAACAGGTAGCTTTGCTGAAAGATGTTCAAATAGCGCATTGGCTATCCCCAGATTCCCTTCGGAGTTCTCGAAATCTATGGGATTCACCTTATGCGGCATGGCCGATGACCCAACTTCCCCTTTTTTAATTTTTTGCTTAAAATAATCCATCGACACATAGGTCCAAAAGTCCCTATCGAGGTCAAGGACGATGGTATTGATTCTTTTTAAACTATCGAACAGGGCGGCCATATGGTCGTAGTGTTCTATTTGGGTGGTAGGGAAGGAATGGTACAATCCCAGTTTTTCCTGTACAAATTTTTGGCCAAATGCCCTCCAATCGATATTTGGATAGGCCACCCTATGGGCATTGTAATTTCCAGTAGCACCACCAAATTTTGCGGCACTCGGAATATCGTTCAACAAGTTGAATTGTTCTTCCAAGCGAACGGCGAAGACATTGATTTCTTTGCCCAAACGGGTAGGGGAGGCCGGTTGTCCATGGGTTCTGGCCAACATGGGAATGGCTTCCCACTCCTTGCTCAGTGCGGCCAGCTTATTTAGAAGTTCCAAGTATTGTGGAACATATACCTCGTTTACCGCTTCTTTTATGGAAAGCGGAATGGCCGTATTGTTGATGTCCTGGGAGGTAAGGCCAAAATGGATAAACTCCTTAAAATTTTCGAGATTTAAGTGGTCAAATTTTTGTTTTATAAAGTATTCGACTGCTTTTACATCGTGGTTGGTGACTTTTTCTATATCCTTGATTGCAAGAGCATCCTGTGAGGAGAAATTATTGTAAATATCCCTGAGGGCGTCAAATTTAGAAGGTTCAAAACCTACCAATTGAGGCAAGGGTATTTCACAAAGTGCAATAAAATATTCAATTTCTACCCTTACCCTATACCTTATAAGGGCCTCTTCGGAAAAAAAAGGGGCCAAGGTGGCAGTTTTGTTTCTGTAGCGCCCATCGACAGGGGAGATGGCATTCAATTCGTTCAATGACATTTGTTGGGTTACTAAGTTATTTATGGTTAACAGTTGATCGCAAATCGTACTTTGTACTTCGAAAGATGCAAAGATAGTCAAAAGTTGTGGGGATGTAGTCAAAACTAAAAAGAGCCTGATCCGTGGGGATAAGGCTCTTTTACGAGAACACTATATGAAAATGAAAAAATTATTATTTCGTTTTTATTACATAGCAAACATACTATGGACATTCCCCAATTGAAAATTATTGTTGTGAAACCGACAAAAGTTGTGGTGTAGGAAGGGGGAAAGTATTTTTTTGGAACTTGGAAGGGAAGACTTTAAAGAAATACATAAAATAAAAAGGCGGGCATGGCCCGCCTTTTTCCCCAAATCTTACCATGAACTTAACCTACTTATGCTATGGTCTTCCAAATATAGAATGCAGTTGTACCAAGTTGGGAATATTTCAGCCAAACTCCACGAAAATTAGGTCAAGGGTTCTTTTTGGAGGAATTTAGGGTTTGTGGAAAGAAGAATACCCTTGTGGCAAGGCCACCAACTAAAAAGAGCCCTATCTGTGAAGACAAGGCTCTTTTACGAGAACACTATATGAAAATGAAAAATCTACTTTCGTAATTATTACATGGTAAACATACCTCGTACATTCCGGTTCAGGAAATTATTGTTGTGTATTGGGTGAAAGTTGTTGTGAAGTCCGATTTTGCGACTAGAAATGGATATTAAAATGATTCGGGAATCCCCGGGGCCTTAAAAGTACTTCCATCGGCATCGATGACCAACACCCAGTCGTTGCCTTTTCCCCTGGTGGGAGGAAGTATCCTTATGTTATTGGACCTTTGTATATTTTCGCCTTCATAAGTGTTGCCGGTACGGGGATCGTACCACCAGGTCCCAAGTTTAGTTGCCGATAGGCTGCTCAGGTCTAAAGCTGTGGTTTTTCCGGTGGGAAAGTAGATCATGGCATATGTTCCTTTTTCATCCCTTGTGGCAATTACGTAATCGTCATTCTCCAATTGGGACTCCAAAACCATGGATTGATCGGGTATACGACTAAGGTATGGCCTGGATAACATAAGATTTTTTAGGTGCTGCACCTGATTGGCCATCGGGAGATCCAGGGCAATCGGCCAAGGCCGTAAAGGACCGTTGATGCCTTCCCTGTCTATGCTGTACATTTGCCAAACGTCATGGCAACCATAGGTTTGGCCGCAGGCTCCGGCAAAAACATTCCAATACATGATCCGACGGATGTCTTCCGGCACACTGTATCCCAATTCCTTGGCATTAAAACAGTTGGGATGGTCCTCGTATAGAGGTTCCCCGTCCAGAACTGGTTTTATGGGTTTAAGGCCATAATCGTGAGCAATATGCTTGTAGGTGCCTTGATTGGCACAATGTCCGGTTTGGTGCATGTTAAAATCCAGCCACTTGTCTTGGTGAAACCATGTAGAGGATCCGCCCCCTTCTTTGGGTTGGGGATGAAAACTCATTAAAGCATTTTGATTGCCCCCAACTCCCTCTACCACGCCCAGGGCCATTTGCCGCCATACTTCAACATCGTCAGTATTTGTACGGGGATTCCTATCCCCGCCCATTATCCAAATAACATTGTTGTAATCCTTATATCTATTCCCGATCCATTTTCCGTAGGCATTGGCATTCTTTGGATTGAAAATTACCGGACCTATGCCCCAGCTGTTTGTGAATAACTTATCTCCCCAGGTTGGAAGGAGCGCAATGTAGATTCCCAATTCCCCTGCTTTTTTGATCACATAATCTACCTGCTCAAAATATTTGGGATTGGGGGTTAAAGGATTGTTGTTGACCAATGGGGTTTCCCCATAGGCATTTGGGGTGTTCAGTCCGTCCAATTCAGCCAACGCCACGGCCTGTATCACATTAAAGCCCTGCTCTTTCCTTTTTTTCAGATAGATGTCAACCTCCTCCCTGTTGCAGCGGTGGAACAGTTCCCATGCCGTATCGGCCTGCCAAAAGAAAGGCTTGCCGTTTTCGGTGACTAAAAATCGACCGTTCTGGCTTACTTTGAGTCTTTGGGCATCGAGATTTATGGTGATATTTAGCATCAGTAATGCAAGAAGGACGGTGCGGGTCATAATAGGACACGAATTAATTGTGATAAGTTCAAAGATATACAGAAAATCTCTGGTTTAAATGGGAACGAGCGAAACAAGGAAGCGTCAAAGATTGAAACTGGAGGTCCTGCTTCGAGTTGATCTTAATTCTATAATACGGCGAACGTTTATCGAAGCTGACACGAATTGGAAGGGAACCAACTAAAAAGAGCCTTATCGGTCAGGACAAGGCTCTTTTACGAGAACACTATATGAAAATGAAAAAATCTACTTGTTTTATATTACATGGTAAACATACGGCAGACATTCCCGGTTGGAAAATTATTGTTGTGGGATGGATAGGATTTGTGGTGTAGGGTGCCAATTGTGTTGTTGAAGGAGGAAATAACTGGGTTCTGGATATTATTATTCAAATTTTCAGGATAATAAATTGCATTAGAGCTCCGGAATTTGTCTTATGCACCTTGATTAGCGTATGGCGCAAAGTGATTGGCGCAGTGCCAAAAAACGAGGATTACGTTGTTTTATAAACGTTGTTTTAAACCCTTCACAAAGATAAGGGCAACCAGAATTCTCAATTAATGGCCATTGTTACCTCCCTTAAGAAACCGTTGATATCAAAGTCGGGAGCTTCGGCCAGTCCGGTCCTAACGATGACAAGATCTTTAGAGGGAATGATAAATACGAATTGTCCTTCATAACCATTTGCGGAGTACATATCCTTTGGGGCATCCGGAAATTTTCCTTGGAGGTTCAACCAAAAATGGGCACCGTAGGTTCCTTTGGAGTGGGCCGTGGGTTCGGTAACATAATCAACCCATTGGGGAGCAAATAATTGCTCTCCCATCCAATTCCCCCTATGTAGATAGAGCAAACCAAACTTGGCCCAGTCCCGTGTATTGGCCCATCCGTAAGAAGACCCCACAAAATTGCCGGCCAGGTCGGTTTCGATCAGCATGGACCGCATTCCGATCTTATCGATCAAAGAGCTATAGGGAAAATCCAAATATTCTTGATAAGAGGAAAATTGCTTTCTCAGTATGCCCGATAATAAGTTGGTCGTACCGGAGGAATAGTTCCAAATCTCCCCAGGAGGTGCCAACGCTTTTTTGTGCGCTTGCACGGCGCTCATGTCAGAATCCAAAAACAGCATCTGGGTGGCATCCGAAATTGATTTATAATCTTCGTCCCATTCCAATCCGCTCTGCATTCGTAACAGATCGTTAAGGGTTATTCTTTTGCGCTCATCCTTTTGCCAAGAGCTAATCGGGGCGGGTTCATCGATATTTAACTTGTGCCGGAATTCCATAATTCCGTACAAGGTAGCCAAAACACTCTTCGTCATGGACCATCCCAAGATTGGGGTTTCCTTTGTAAATCCATCGAGATATTTTTCTGCGATGATATGGTCTTTGTAAACCACTAGTACGGTACGTGTCTTTTGGATTGCGGGTTCTGAAAATGCTTTGTCCACAGCATGTTGCAGTCTAGTATAATCGACATTGTCAAAAATTGTGTCCTTGGCTTTGTTATCCCCATAGGGAAAAACCAAGTTGTTTCCATCCGTTTTTCGATGTGGTTTTAAGGGTACATTTTTAGGATCGTAATCCTTGTTGATCAATACACTGCCTAAACCATTCCTGTAAACGGCGGTGCGTTTCATCAGTCCAAAAACAGTGGAGGAAGCCTGCATTTTGGACCTATCAATCTTTGATTTTGCAAACTTTATCAAAGGTACGTTGTTGTCATTTTCATTGATGGACGCTTCCGTACGGCCAGCAACAAAAACGCCCGAAGCCATGTTTTTTGCTGCATAGCCGGATACAATATTGAGTTTGGGATAATTGTAAATCCCGGTACATATGATTAGGATAAGAATAATAGGAAAGAGTAAACGCTTTTTGTTTTTCATCAAAGGAGTAGGTTTAATGGTTGAAATTTATCGTATTTTGGAAAACCAAATATAACCTATATGTCGAAATTTTACGCAATTGCGCTGTTGTGCATCCTTATAAATTGTTCGCCCTCAACCCCAAAAGCGAGGGGAGGGCAACTTTTTAATGGTTATTGCGCGAGTTGCCATATAGCTCCTTCTGTACAAGACCTCCCCAGGAATATTTGGGAAAAGAATATTCTGCCCGAAATGGGAGCTAGATTGGGAATTCTGGATTCGGGCTATGATCCTTACAGGGGAATCTCATTTCGGGAGCAGAGTGCCATTTTAAAGACAGATGTATACCCGGACAAGCCCGTGCTTTCTTTGGAAGATTGGGAATTGATTAAAAACTATGTTCTGGATTCGGCACCCGATTCCCTGGAAATGCATTACCCGGAAAACCCTCCATCCCCACTTTCCCAATTTAGTCCCGATCCAATCGCAATTGACAGTTTCCCTGGCTCCTTTATCACTTTTATGCGCTATGATCAATTTTCCCGCAAACTAAACCTGGGCGATATTCGAGGAAATCTATACGACTACGATTTTGTAAAGAACAAATCGCACCCAATGGGCAGGTTTGGTATTGGAATTGTTGACTACACTATGAAAGATGGGGTTCGGTATATTACCAGCGTTGGCCAATTGAATCCCTCAGAATTGGCCTCGGGACGAATTTTTATAAACGCAGACAACAAGACGACCCTCTTGCCCCAGATACTCCATAGACCAGTGAACACCCTCGTAGCAGATTTGGACAAGGATGGCAATGAAGAATTGGTGGTAAGCGAATTCGGAGATCTAACTGGGGAATTGGCCCTGTTTACCAATAAGGACAATACCGAATATAAAAAAAAGGTGTTACTAGGGCAGCCAGGCTCAAATAGGGTCATAGCAAAGGATATGGACGGTGATGGAAGGGAAGATTTGATTGTACAATCTGCCCAAGGTGATGAGGGGATTACCATTTATTATCAGCAAGACGGTCTTAAATTTCGAAGTGAGAAGGTTATTCGGGTCAGCCCTTTGTACGGTAGCAGTTGGTTTGAACTGGTAGATTATGATGGGGATGGCGACCAGGATATAATTACCGTAAATGGGGACAATGCAGACAAGTCCATCGTGTTAAAACCGTATCACGGGCTACGTATCTATATCAATGACGGCAAGAATCACTTTGAAGAGTCCTATTTTTATGCCATGAACGGGGCTACGAGGTTTGTGGCCAGTGATTTTGATCAGGATGGCGATATTGATTTTGCCATAGTTTCTACCTTTCCGGACTATAAAAGACAACCGGAAAGTTCATTTGTTTATTTGGAGAATACCGATGCAATGAATTACGATTTCAAACCTTATACTTTTGAAGAATCGCAAATGGGACGCTGGTTTTTAATGGATACCGCAGACGTGGATCTTGATGGGGATATGGATATCATTTTAAGTTCGTTTACTTATAATTATACCGATATTCCCGATGAACTTTCCAGGATATGGAATGAAAATAATGTGGATATAATGGTGCTGAAAAATAAACTTAAGAATTGATGAAAGGAGCGAGCTACATTGGCTGCATGGCGATTCTTGTAATTCTTTGGTCCTGTCGTGAAAGGGGAGAACAGGAAGATCCCTATGTTTGGAAACCTCTCAAAGTAACCGCAACGGCCTATAATTCCTTTCCTTCCCAAACTTCGTATGAACATCCAGGAATCACTGCCTGGGGAGATTCCTTGGTACCGGGAATGAAATGTATAGCGGTTTCCAGGGATTTGATAGCAAAAGGGCTTACCCACAATACCATGGTGAAAATTGATCGGTTGGATGGGGTCTATCTCGTTAAGGACAAAATGCACGGACGATGGAGAAACCGTATCGATATTTATATGGGAGTGGACAGGGAGCGAGCTTTGGATTGGGGCAGAAAAAAGGTCTGGATAAGATATGCCGTTAAAAAAGATAGCCTTGCGGACACCTTGGAAAGTAAATGAATTTGTATTTTTAAGAAATAGATTCCATAGAATGAGGAAGATTTGTGTTTTTCTTTTCGCCATTGTTTTAATGTCCTGCGCTTCCATAAAGAATACTAAAAGGATTGTTGATAAACCCATAATATTTGACCAGGAACGAAAGGACCTTACACTGGAATATTTGAACGATCATTATGGATTGGTGCAGCAATCGCCCACGATTGTTCCCAAAATGGTCGTACTGCATTGGACGGTAATCCCAACACTTGCAAAGTCCTTTGAGGCTTTTGATAATCCCAAATTGCCCAATTGGCGACCAGAAATAGCAGCTGCAAGTGCTTTGAACGTTTCTTCGCAATTTTTGGTGGACCGTGACGGTACTATATATAGATTGATGCCGGAAACTACAATGGCAAGACATGTTATCGGCTTGAACTACTGCGCCATAGGCGTGGAAAATGTGGGAGGTACCGAAGATGCTCCCTTGACCAAGGCCCAGCTAAAGGCAAATATTTGGTTGGTTAAATATTTGAAATCCAAATACGAAATAGAATATGTTATCGGTCATTATGAGTACACCGATTTTGTGAACAGTCCCTTGTGGAAGGAGAAAGACGATAGCTATAGAACTAAAAAGACAGATCCAGGTAGGGATTTTATGGCCAAGGTACGGAAAGCTACCAAAAAACTTGGATTTAAACCTGTGCCATAGGAGAGAGAGAATAGGGCATAGAATATAGAAAAGAGAAAATAGAAGTTAGAACACGGATATTGGTTATTTCCTATTATGGGTTTTGCAAAAAGTTATCCTTTGTCCTTTGTCCTTTTGTCCCATTTTGACGAGGTATTTCAATTTGAACAAATGATTTTTGTATGAAAAACACTGCGTTAAGTTTAGTCGTATTTTTATTGATGGGTGTTATCGGGTATTCACAACAGGATTTGACGTCCGATCTGTACCGTACATACGAAAGATATAAGGAGTCCGCCCTAAACGAACGTCGGATAAAGCACAAGGACCTCCAACCGTTGATCGACAAGGTTGCAAAAGACTCTTTGTTTACGGTAAAAAAAGTAGGATTGTCCATTGAAGGCCGAAGTATTTCGTTGATCAGTGTGGGAACCGGGAAGACCAATGTTTTGCTCTGGTCACAGATGCACGGTGATGAGCCCACCGCTACCCAAGCCATTTTTGACATACTTAACTTTTTAGGGAGCGATGATTTTACAGAAGAAAAGAAGGAAATTTTAAGCAAGTTGACCCTTCATTTTCTTCCAATGTTAAACCCCGATGGGGCCGAGGTATTCCAAAGACGAAATGCGTTGGGCATAGATATCAATAGGGATGCCGCAATGCTACAAACCCCTGAAGGAAAGATTCTTAAGCAGATGAGGGATAGCTTACAGGCCGATTTCGGTTTTAACCTTCATGATCAGAGTACGTATTACAATGCCGAACGTACCCCGAAACCGGCCACTATTTCATATCTGGCACCGGCATTCAATTATGAAAAGGACACGAACACCGTTAGGGCAAACGCTATGAAGGTCATTGTTTTTATGAACCGTATTCTTCAGAAATATGCACCTGGACAAGTTGGCCGGTATAATGATGATTTTGAGCCTAGGGCCTTTGGGGATAATATCCAGAAGTGGGGAACAAGTGCCATTTTAATAGAATCTGGAGGATATCCGGGCGATGTAGAAAAACAGGAAATACGCAAACTCAACTACGTCTCCATACTTTCGGCCATATATACTATCGCCATGGAAAATTATAAGGATATGCCTTTGGAGGAATACGGAACAATCCCGGAAAACGACAGGAAACTATTCGATCTAAAAATTAAGGGTGCTACCTATCGACTTAATGGACATGATTATAATTTGGATTTGGGAATAAACCAAGTGGAAGTGGACAATAAGGACCACACCGGTTTTTATTACAGTAGCCGGGTTATGGACCAAGGTGACCTATCAACCTACTATGGATATGAAACCTTGGAAGCCGATGGTTATACCCTTTGGCCTGGAAAGATATACCCTTATGTGGTTAAATCCATGATGGAACTCGCTGAGGTCGATATCAACTTCCTGCTTAAATCGGGCTATACCTATATTCGTATGGCCAAGTTACCAGAGAGTCCCGAAAAGGCCGATCTGCCCCTACAGTTACTGAGTATGGACTACAATGTTCCAGCCTTTCATTTGCAGGTGGGTATCAACCCTACCTTTGTCCTGGAGAAGAACAATGTTGTGCGCTATGCCATTATCAATGGCTTTCTAATCGATTTAAGTACGGGGAAGGGGGACTTTAAAAATGGGATGATCTATCGTTAGTGTTAAGTTAAGCCGATAAGTTTCGTTCTGTTTTTCTACTTTTACACGAGATAGATGACCCCGTTCAAACAATGGATTTTTCCTTCCCTAAAAAAGAAAAGCTTAAGCGCAAAAAACTGATCGAACAGTTGTTCGAGGGCGGCAAGGGAATTAGTAGTTATCCCGTAAAACTCATCTACCTAAGAACAGAATTGCCCGAAGACGTGCAGATTCAGGCCGGGGTAACCGTTTCCAAAAGAAATTTTAAAAGGGCAGTCCAAAGGAACCGGATCAAACGGTTATTACGGGAAAGCTATCGATTGAACAAACACCTTGTTTTTAACAACATCGAGGGTAACTTTGCGTTTCTATTTTTATATATTGGCAAGGAAATGCCCGAGTACGAACAAGTGGAAGCAAGTATAAAAGCAGTGCTGCACAAGTTTGTTGAAAAAAATGGCAAGGCTCTTTAATGTTGGTTATAAATTGAATAACCCGATAGCCTGGCCCCAAAGCAATAATTTAAGTATAAAGCAGATGAAACGGTTCAACAAAAAACGGATGCTGATTCCGATACTTGCCATCACCATGTTGTTGGTGGGCAGTAGTTTTAAAACTGATTTTTTTGAGATTGCCAAACAGATAGAAATCTTCACCACCCTATTTAAGGAACTCAACATGAATTATGTGGATGAAATCAATCCGGCGGAATTGATGGATACCGCAATCAAGAACATGTTGGATGACCTAGATCCGTATACCAAATTTTTGAACGAACAGGATGTGGAGGAATTCAAAATCAACAATGCCGGGGAATATTCCGGTATTGGATCCGTGGTTCGGTCCTTTAAGGACAAATTGTTAATTGTTGAGCCTTACAAAGGGTCGCCTGCCGATAAGGCGGGCCTCAAGGCAGGGGATGAAATCGTTAAAATAGGGGATATCGACCTATCAAACTTTAAAGAAGATGCCAGTGATCTTCTAAAGGGGTCCAATAACACAAGCGTTGAGGTAACCTATGTGCGACAGGGACAAACAAAAACGGCGACGATAACCAGGGCAGCCATAGAAATAGACGCGGTGCCCTACTATAAAATGGTGGATGCCAAAACTGGATACATTGTGCTATCCAAATTTAACTCCAAGGCGACGGAACAGACCGAGAAAGCGCTAAAGGATCTAAAGGGACAGGGAGCGGAACGCCTGATTTTGGACCTGAGGGGCAACCCGGGAGGATTATTGTCCGAAGCGATCAATGTTACAAATCTTTTTGTGCCCAAAGGGGAACTCATAGTGACCACCAAATCCCAGGTAAAAAAATTTAATCAGGAATATTGGACCAAAAACAAACCCGTGGATACCGAAATTCCATTGGTGGTTTTGATAAATGGCAGGAGTGCATCTGCAAGTGAAATTGTATCAGGTAGTCTTCAAGACCTGGATCGCGCCGTGATCATGGGTGCCAGAAGCTTTGGCAAAGGCCTGGTACAACGTCCTATGAAATTGACTTATGGGACCCAATTAAAGGTGACCATCAGTAGATATTATACGCCTTCCGGGCGGTGTATACAATCCTTGGATTATTGGCATCGTGACAACCAGGGACATGCGGTTAGGAAGACCAAGTTCAACGATTTTACAACCAAAAACGGCCGCAAGGTACAAGACGGTGGCGGAATACTTCCCGATGTGGAAATTACCGCCCAAAAAACAAATGCGCTCACCCGTGCCATGCTGGCCGATAATGTGATTTTTGACTATGCCACGGATTACTACTATAAGAACAAGTTGGATAATCTGAATGATTTTCGATTTTCGGATGGAAACTTCGAAGACTTTAAGAAATACGTCGGTCAGAGCAAATTTGATTTTGAGACCCAGACCGAAAAGGCCATAAAGGAATCCATGGTAGTCGAAGAGAGTGATATTTTTGGACCTGAAGTTCAAGAGGACTATAAAAAACTTTTATTGGCTATCGATAAAAGCAAGGTTTTGGCGATGGATAAATACAAGAAGGAGATAGAAAAGAACCTGGAAGATGAAATTATAAAAAGGTATTTCTACCGGGAGGGACTCTACGATTACTATCTGAATCACGATGAATCCATTTTGGCCGGTACCGCACTTTTGGCCGATGGGAATAAATATCGAAGTATTTTGAAATAGATGGTATGTGGATCTGTCGGGACCTTCATTTTTGGTTTAAGGCAACCTTTCTTATTAATCGATAAGTTTTTGTGGGTCAGGAATTAAATTTTGTTACCTTGCAACCTGCTGGACGCAAGTGATGATCAACTGTACGGCGTTATATTTTAAACCAAAACTTCATTTAAAAACTTATTTTAGAACACTTATGAAAAAATTTATCTTACCCATTGTTGCCCTTGCCGTTGTAATGAACAGTTGTTCCTCGGTGAAAGTTCTTGATTCCTGGAAAGGTGACAATGCTAGTACCATGAGGGACAAGAATATTTTGGTAGTGGCCCGAACCAACAATCCTCAGGCACGGTATGCTTTTGAAGATGCATTAACTGCACAATTGATCAAAGAGGGGTTTAAGGCAACGGAGAGCTATAAAAAGTTCCCAAAATTGAACCCGGATAAACCAGATGAAAAAAGAGGGGAGATGATTAGGTCCATCTTGGAGAGCGAAGGTTATAATGGGGTTGTAATCAGTGTGGTCAAGGATTATCAAGAAGCGGAACAGACTACAACGGATGGTGGGTATTATGCCGGGGCCGGATATTACCCCAGCTACTATCCTCAATATTACGGTGGGTTTTATGGGTTCTATGGCATGCCTTTGGCCTATTCTACATGGGATAGCGGTGTGTATATGCCAACTACGACCACCACCCGTACCGTGAAAACCTATGTTCTACAAACGTTGGTATATAACTTGGATTTGCCCGAGGATAAGCAAATGGTTGCTATAGTTACCTCTAAAATGGAGGATCCCCAAAAAGCGAGCGTAGCTGCCAATGATTATGCCATTGCACTAACAGATGCATTAAAGAGCAAGAAAAAGTAATTTTTTCCGTGGTTAAGAATTAGGAGGGGCCCTGCGATATGTCGCAGGGCCTTTTTTTGTTTAATTAGGAATGATATTCCAAAATTCCGTAATTTAAAACCTGAAAAGTCTTAAATAGGGAATTATTGGGGCCAATCCTTTTAACCCCGGATAAGTTAATCACATAGATCTACGTATTATGAAAACCGGACATATCATTTTGCTCATCGGTAATATAGTGTTTTCGACAGGTGTTTTGGCTCAGGATTTGTCGGAAAAGGCCAATGTTTTTTTAAATTCCCTATCCCCCGAATTGCGTTCAAAAACCGTTTTCACCCTTGATGATGAGGAAAGGAAAACTTGGTATTTTACACCGGTAGAACGAAAAGGACCTACATTTCATGATTTTGATGAAAAACAAACCGAGGCCGGACTTGCATTGCTTAGAGCTTCCCTTAGCCCGGAGGGTTATCGAAAAACTGATGAAATACGACAATTGGAGCTGGTATTAAAGGAAATCGAAAACGATAAGCTAAAGATGCCCGATGGTAGATCTATGCGGGACCCCCTAAATTATCATTTTTCCATTTTTGGTACCCCCTCTCCCAATGATGCATGGGGATGGCGGTTTGAAGGCCATCACATTTCCTTGAACTTTACTTCCACCGATGGGAAAATAGCTTCTTCCACTCCGTCGTTTTTAGGCTCTAATCCGGGGATTGTATATTCTGGTCCGGAAAAGGGGACTGAGGTTTTAAAATTGGAGAGTCAATTGGGGCTGCAATTGGTCCATTCTTTTTCGGAAGATCAGCTTAAGGAAGCAAAATTTTCGGATGAAGCCCCAAGGGAGATAATAACCGGGAACCAACGTGAGGTTGAATTTACCGAGCCCAAGGGAATCCCTTATGGCCATATGGACAGTGGGCAACAAAAGATTTTTATAAAGTTGTTGAACACCTATTTGGATAATTATGAATCCCAATTTTCCAAGAACTTCAGGAACAAAATCGAAGATGCCGGAATGGAACGGTTACATTTTGCTTGGGCAGGGGGAATGGAATATGGAACCGGACTATACTACTGCATACAAGGACCGGTGTTATTGATAGAGTACGACAACACCCAAAATAATGGAAACCACGTGCATACCGTGGTTCGCGACCTGACCAATGATTTCGGGAAGGACGTCCTACGAATGCATTATGAGGAAGATCACCAACATTGAATGGAAAATTGATTCGATAAAAAGGAGTAGAATTTTATAAAAATGGTCTACTCCCTAACCTGTCCATCCCCGAATACATAGTACTTATTGGTGGTCAATTGTTCCAATCCCAACGGACCTCGGTGATGAAGTTTATCGGTGCTGATTGCCAATTCGGCGCCCACGCCCATTTGTCCGCCATCGGTAAATCGGGTAGAGGCGTTGTGATATACCGCAGCATTGTCTACTTGTTCCATAAACTCCATAGCGGTATCCTTGTCCTGGGTCATAATGGTCGCGGAATGTCCACCCGAATATTTGTTGATTTTGTCAATCGCTTGGGACATGTCCACCACCGTTCCTATAACCCCTTTCATCGCCAAAAACTCTTCGTACCATACGGCTTCATCCATGATGATATCTTCATTGGCCAATATTTCCTTGGTTTTTGTATCCACCATGAGGGTAACTTCCTTCGCTTTTAGCAAGTTTCCCAAATCCTTGACCCTTTCCCCGTAGTTGGGGAGTTCCTCATTTATCAGGATTTTGTCCAATGCGTTACAGGCAGAGATTTTTTGGGTTTTGGCATTTAGGATAACCTTTACCGTTTTGTCCCAGTCGGCATTCTTGTCCACATATAGAAAATTATTCCCCCTACCGCTCACAAGGACGGCACATTTGGCATGTTCCTTTACAAAGGCGATTAATTTGTCTCCGCCCCTTGGAACAATAAGGTCCAGTTTTTCGGTGGGATTTTTAAGAAATTCCTGGGTTTGGGCCCGGTCCATGGTGAGCAATTGGATCCAACCGTGGTCCAATCCGTTTTCTTCCAATGCGGCGTGCCAGCATTTTACCAAGGCCTTGTTGCTGTGCAAAGCTTCCTTCCCTCCCTTCAGAAGAATTTTATTGTTGGCCTTAAAGGCCAGTACGGCAGCTTCTATGGTTACATCTGGCCGGGATTCGTAAATAATCATGATGGTGCCAAAGGGGGCAGTTTTATTGATGATCATCAATCCATTATCCAGGGTTTTGGAGGACTTAACCTTGCCGATGGGGTCTTCCTGAACCATAACTTCCTTTACAGAAGTAATCATGCTATCCACCTTTTTATCATCTACGATAAGCCGGTCGTACATGGCCCGATCCGTTTTGTCAAAAAGATCTAAATCTTTTTTATTGGCATTTATAATGGTCTTGCGATCACGGTCCAATATTTTGATCATGGATTGCAGGACGTTATTTTTTAATTTTATATCTAAAAGTTTCATTTTTAATATTTTTATTCGGAATTCGGATATTCATTGTGTTGTAAACCGTAGGAGGCTATGTCAAAAATAATATAAATCACATGGAAATCTTTGTCCCGACGTTCTTTCCTTCTATTATATCCAAGATTACCCGATCCCTGCGTCCATTGGCGATATAGGTGGGAATATTCTTGGCTGCGGTCTCTTTGGCAATATTTAATTTGGAACCCATACCTCCTCGGCCTTCGGCTTCTCCCTTGTCCGAATCCTGAATGTACTGATCCACATTTTGATCAACGGTCACATTCTTAATGATTTCGGTATTTTTATCTTCTGGATTACCGGTATACAGGCCATCAATATCTGTAAGCATGATCAACTTATCCGCATCGATCAGCTCCGCCACCAAGCTGGCGAGTTCGTCGTTGTCCGAAAACATGGATTTCGTCACCGAAACGGCATCATCCTCGTTGGCGATGGGGATTACCCCTTCGGCGAGCAGTCCTTCATAGCATTTTATCATATTGTCCCGATGCACTCCAGGGTTAAAATCCCGTTTAGTTGCCAGGACCTGGGCGCATTTAAGTCCATAATCATTAAAGATATTGTAATACAGTCGCATCATTCGCGGCTGTCCTATGGCGGAATAAACCTGTCTTCTTTGCGACCGATCAGCAATATTGCTTTCGCCCAGGACTTCTTTTCCGGCAATTACGGAACCGGATGATACCAATACAGAGATAATATCTTGATCGTACAGTTCTGCAATTTGCTGTACCAAATTCCGCAATACCGGTCTTACTATTTTGTTGTTCTTATTGGTCATTACGTTTGTGCCGACCTTGATCACTATTCGTTGCTTGTACATGTTTAAATTTTCTTATTTTATTCCCGTGAAACCGCGGGAATCCCTTTACTTTTTTTGGCCCAGCTCAATGGCACGGTTAAACGCTGCGTAGGCCGCATCTTTGATCAGTTCCTTTACATTGTTGTCTTCCATGGAATCCAAGGCCGCCCGGGTGGTTCCACCCTTAGAGGCTACCCGTTCCATCCATTTGTTAGGGGAGAGGTCGGATTGGTTAAAGAGCTCCACGGCACCCTCAAAAGTGTGGCTGACCAATAGTTTGGAGTCATTGGCCGAAAATCCCATTTTAAGGGCGGCTTCCATCATACTTTGCATAAAATAGAATACATAGGCGGGACCGCTGCCAGAAATACCGGTTGAGGCATCAATATATTTTTCGCTGCTCACTTTCAGGGATTTCCCGGTGGTATCCAATAGGTTCTCAATGGTAAGCAATTCTATTCTTGAAACGGCATCCGATGCAGTATAGGAAGTTACCCCTTTTCCCACCTGTGCCGGCAGGTTGGGCATGGCACGCACTACCTTCTGGAGCCCCAGCCCTTCTTGAATATTCGCTATTGTGACCCCTGCCATGATCGAAATTGCAATTTGACCGGGTTTGACCAAGGGTTTTATTTTTTTGAAGAGGTCCTCGCTGTGATAAGGTTTTACCGCAATAAATATTAGGTCTGCAATGGGAATACAATCTTCCAAACGATCATAGACATCAAATTGCAAGTTCTTTTTTAAGGAATCGAGTTTTTCCTGGGAATTGTCCAAAATCAATAAGTTCCTTTTGTTTAGGAGCTTGGATTTGGACATAGCCTGAGCGTATGTGAGGCCCATGTTTCCAGCACCTATTACTAATACTTTCATTTAAGTTTTTTTTAGTTTAAAAAACTGGTATTGTGCAACAACCGTGCAGGACATGGGTGTTCGTCATAGAGTTTATCTTGGTTTATCCTAAAAATATAGATAAAATCGATACCCGTCCGAAAGGGTCGACTCCCAGTAGTCCTGGAAAGCTGTAGTAATTTCTAAAATTTATGGAATTTGGTAAATGAAGGATTTTGATTGGGGTGAAAACATGACGCAAATTGCGTTTTGCCAAAATTGGCAGGGTCAGGTTCAAGGATTAAAAAGATGGTTTCTTATCGCATAGAGCAGAAGCCCAATACGGTTGTTTACGTTCAGTTTTTGGTAAATGGCATCCCTATACCCCTCAATGGTCTTTGTGCTGAGGTACATGGTATCGGCGATTTCCTTATATGTTTTTTCGGTACAGGCCAGTTGTATAAACTCCATTTCCCGCTCTTTTAACTCGGATTCCTTGGTATCATGGGTCAATTGTCCGACCAATAATTTGGTAACACAATTGGTATGGTAATACCCATTTTCAATGACCTGGAACAAAGCTTCTTCCAGGATTTCCTTTTTGGTGTCCTTCATTAGATAACCTTTTGCCCCCGCCCTTAGCATTTGTAGGATTGTATCCTCGTTCACTTCAATGGAGAGCGCCAACACTTTTATCTGAGGATATTTTTCCTTAAGTATTTTGGTAGTTTCAATTCCATTAAGGACCGGCATATTAATATCCATAAGCACCACCTCGGGAATGTCCTTGCAGCGCTTTAGGCAATCCAAGAGATCTTGTCCATTATCGCAGCAATACAAGGTCGTAAAGTTTTCAAACCCATCAATTAGCCCTGCAATGGCTTGGGTTAACAGTATATGGTCATCTACGACAACAACCGTGTGTTTCATAATCCTAAAGATAATAATTACTTTTGGCTTAATTATAATCTAAGCTGCCAAATACCTTGGGGGAACGCCATCGAACTATATGGCCATAAAATCGATCAATAAAAGGAGTACTCCAACCGAAGTGAAGTACCTTGGTTCTGGTTTGAAGCAATATCCAATTTGGCGTGGATAAGTTGGGCCCTACTTTTCATATTCTTAATTCCAATACCGGAAAAATTGTCCCTATCCAAAAATCCGATTCCATTATCCTGGGCAAAGATTTGAAGCCGGTTGTTGCTATAATGAAATTCTACAGTTAGGTTGGTAGCTTTGGAATGCTTGATGGTGTTGGAAAAAAATTCCTGTAAAATTCGAAAGAGAATGATTTCCTTTTTGGAATCAATTTTTTTTGGGATCCCCTCCACTTCAAAGGTAGAGGTGATAAAATTGAGCCTGTTGAACCGGGCTATCTCCATTTCTACTGCCTGTGGCAGCGTAAGGCTTTTAAGGGCTTCCGGACTTATTAGTTTGGAAAGTGTTCTTAATTCATTGAGGGCCGTACCAATGGTTTCTGCGGCTTCGTCCAAGATTTTGGGATCGTCCTGGGCAGATTGCACCTGTATTTTGGCCAAGGTCATCAATTGCCCAATATTATCGTGAAGTTCCCAACCTATATTCCGCAGGATTTCCTCCCTAATTTCAATTTGGCTTTCAGCCAGCTCTTTTCCGAACGTCTCCCTTGTTCTGGCTTGCTCTTCCAGTAATTTGTTTTTACGCCGTACAAAAATGGTAAACAAAACAATAATTACTACTACCAGGACCAATAGGATAAGAACGGATACTAGTCCCGCAACCTCCTTTTCATCCATAAGAACCCAGTTATAAAACACCCGTACATAATCAATATCAATAAAAGGTGTACCCTTCGCAAATTCATATAAACATCGACGTTCTCAATGGCAAAGAAGTACCTTGTTAACTTAATTGGAATGTATCCTACATAAAAGAGCAGAAGTCCAACACTGATCCAAAACAAAAGGTCTTCCCTGATATATAGAATTCCGGTACTTCCCAAAATTTCAATAAAATAAAGTATAATGCAACCAATTAGGATTACGGCACCAACAACATAGGTATATAATTGAGGTTCAATTACAAAATCCTGAAGGAATGGATTGATCATAGCAATGGCCAAAAATACATAGCTGCCAATGGCAATGGACTTCTTGTATTCCTTCTTTTTGATGTAGCACCGGAATATATAATAAAAATACAAAAAGAACACCACATTATAGATGTTGTATATAACAATGTTATAGTCTGAGTAGTTATCCTGGAAGATTAAGTTGTAGTTAGCGGAATCCGCGACTATCTCGCCCAATAGTTCGTTTAGAAAGGTATAGAGAAGGAGAGCCGGCAAGAACTTCAATGGGGTATCGTAATATTTTGAATACCGCCAAAGGGAAATTAGAAATGTAAGGCCATATAAAGGAATATAACTATTTTCCAAAAAAGCATCCAGGATATGAAAATTCATATAAAATCCGATCTTTCAATAAGAGGGTTAAACCGCGTCCTTAAACTAAGGACGGGTTCATTTTTTTTGCCAATTAAATAGGTTTAAAAGCGTACGTATTTAAAAGTCCGTTTTTTTGCGCGGTGGAGGTATCGAGCTGCCTTCATTTAAAATAAGACTCTCCTCGGCATAGTAGGGCAATGGTGCGTTGGGCGAAACGGCGTTTGGGATAAAGGAGGCATAGGACTTGGATTCGGTCCTCACATTTCCCATATTTTGACTAGTATCTTGTGGAAACTTATCGGTAATAAGCATAGCTTTTTTATTGCCATCATTGTCAATGTCGATATAAAATCCATAATCCTCCGTTCCTTTCTTCAAGGTGGGCAACATAAGCACGGTGTTGTGTTTGGCATATTTTATATCCCTGCCATCTTTAAATTTTCCGCTTCCAGGGTAATTTCCTAAATAAATACGCAATGTGGAAATATTTACGTTGGCAGCCGCTGCCTCATGTTCAATATATGCCAAATATTGTTTAATAGTTTCGTAGTCATATTCCACGTACCGGGTCGCATTAAATGGTTCCTTTACTTCCCGGGATTCATAGTCGTCGATTATTTTCACCCTGCGTTCCGTGTAGTTGTCGAAAAGTTCCTTGGCCTGGTCCAAAGTAATAATCTGGTCAGGTGCCCCTTTGTATTCCGTATTTACATCTGTTTTATCTTGTTTTTTTACAACGGGTTGGCAGGCTGTGCATACAAGGAGGATGAGGGCAGCACAACCTGTTACTGCAAGAATTCTTTTGAGTGTTTTCATGGTCATTGCTTTTTTGTGGTTTTTATAAAATTAGCGATTTTTCCAATTTAATTCATATAGTGTAAGTATAATCTGGCAACTAAAATTTCTGTAAGCTACTGATAATTAATGAAATTATATAAGCGGATTAAAAATAAGGGGGAAAAATCCCTTAAAAAAGGGGTAAATACCCCGGGCCCTGGAAGAAATTGGACTACATTATAAAAGCCGGGTTGATCGGGAAATTAATGGGTGCCTAACCAATTTTTATAAGCTTTAAAGCCCAACTATCGTTTGGTGTGTGTATACGGTGGCTCAATGTAGTATTGTCTTTGATCTATTGTTCGAAGCTTCTTCCAAACCCGCCTACAAAGGGGAGGCTTTCAAAAATCTATCAACTTTTGGAATGGAATATGGGTCGTATAAAAACAAAAAATCCCAAGAGTTATGCACCCTTGGGATTTGGTCCCGAGATTTCGGGATGGATTTGGAATTTTTACTGATTCATCGTCATTAGAAATTCCTCGTTGTTTTTGGTCTGTTTTATACGTTGCTCTATAAATTCCATAGCTTCCACAGGATTCATGTCTGCCAAGTATTTTCTCAGGATCCACATCCGTTGTATGGTGTTCTCGTCCAATAAAAGATCATCCCTACGGGTGCTGGAAGAGGTGAGATCAATGGCCGGGAATATTCTTCGGTTAGATATTTTACGATCTAACTGAAGTTCCATATTACCGGTTCCTTTAAATTCCTCAAAAATTACTTCATCCATTTTAGATCCGGTTTCGGTAAGTGCGGTAGCTATAATGGTAAGCGATCCACCGCCTTCTATATTTCTGGCGGCACCAAAGAAACGCTTGGGCTTGTGGAGTGCATTGGCATCCACACCACCACTTAAAACCTTTCCTGATGCTGGTTGTACCGTGTTGTACGCACGGGCAAGTCGGGTAATGGAATCCAAAAGTATTACAACGTCATGCCCACATTCTACCAATCGCTTCGCCTTTTCCAGGACAATGTTGGCCACGCGTACGTGTTCTGTAGCTTCCTTGTCGAAGGTTGAGGCCACAACCTCACCGCGAACGTTTCGTTGCATATCCGTTACTTCCTCTGGTCGCTCATCGATCAACAGGATTATTTGGTATACCTCTGGATGATTGGCGGCAATACCATTGGCAATATCCTTAAGCAGCATGGTCTTACCCGTCTTTGGTTGGGCTACGATCATTCCCCTTTGTCCTTTTCCAATAGGGGAAAAAAGGTCTATTATCCTCGTGGAAATATTGCTTTGGCGTTCTGCAAGTTTAAATTTTTCTTTTGGAAATAAAGGGGTCAAGTGTTCAAATGAGACGCGGTCCCGTACCACCTGTGGGTCCAAACCATTGATCTTGTTTACTTTGATCAAAGGAAAATACTTTTCCCCTTCTTTGGGCGGTCGAACATTACCAAGAACCGTATCCCCTGTCTTAAGTCCAAAAAGTCGAATTTGGGATTGGGAAACATAAATATCGTCCGGAGAGGATAAATAGTTATAATCGGAAGAGCGCAAGAAACCATATCCGTCCTGCATGATGTCCAACACCCCTTCGCTTTCAATGATGCTGTCAAATTCGAACTCAGGTTCCTTGTACCTGTTTTTTAAATCTTTATCAAAGTTGCTGTTGTTCTTGTCTTGACCATTTTTTTGATGTTGGGAATTCTTTTTTTGCCCTTGGCTCTTGTGCTGTGGGTTGTTTTTGGAATGGTCTTTCTTTGGGTTATTGGAGTTTTGGGGATTGTGTTGAGGTTGTTGATGCTCCTTTGGTACTGCTGCGACCTCCTTGTCTTTCGCTTCGCTCCTGGAATCTACCGTATCACGGGGTTGATCACTATGTGATTGAACGTTATGTGATGGATGGATTTGCGTTTGATCGTTTTTGGGATTGTTGCTGTGTTTTGGATTGCTTTTGTCTCTTTCTACCCTTGCTCTCCGAGGTTTGGGGAGTGCTTTTTTATCGGGTTTGCCCGTTGCGATGTCCGCTACGACCTTAGGCGTTGCTGCTTGTACATCCAAAATTTGGTAGACCAAATCCAGTTTTTTCAAAGTTTTGAATTTGGATACATTTAGGTTTTTAGCTATTTCCTGAAGCTCAGGAAGCTTTTTTGATTTTAAATCTGAAATCTCAAACATTAAGTGTATGGATAAGTTATAGTTGTAAACGTACTATGAAGTGTATTTTCTGTTGGGTATTTGCTTTGGGAATGGAGTCCCTATCGGTAAGCGATATAGCTAATATCGGCACAATATTACAAATTTATTTTTAATTATGCATGGATTCTTTTTCAAAATATGATTTTGGCCAACCGGAATTGGATTGAAAAAACTTGGGCAAACCCCATAATTTTTAATTATTTCATGGGAAAATCCTAAAAAGACTTCTATTTTTGCACTAAAGTTATTTGAACTTTTTTTGAACCGGGAAGAAAGGCTTTTGTGAAATGATTCAAAGGATCCAGACCTTATATTTAATTGTAGTTATCCTAATTTCAGGGGTGCTTCCATTTTGGGTCAATCTTTGGTCCGATGATAGGGGCCACCCAATTTTCGCCCAAAAGGAAATTTTGGTATCGGCCATTTTTTTTAGTTCGGCTTTTTTGGCCGCAGCGGCCATAAGTTTGTTCAGGCATAGAAAAAATCAATTTGTGATAAACAGATTGAACATCATATTGAATCTTTTTTTACTGGGATTTTTCGTTTATCGATCGCTAAATTTATCTGGAGAAAGTAACATTTCGGAGAAGGGTATTGGGATGCTGATTCCTGTATTTTCTATCGTTTTTTTGGTCCTTGCCAATAGGGCCATAAAGAAGGATGAGGATCTTGTAAAATCTGTTGATCGTCTGCGTTGAACCAATCATCTTAGTAGTAGTGTGCGTAAGGCCCTAACGGAAGCGTTAGGGTCTTTTTTTTACATCCAAAATTTATATTATGCCAAAGGGAACGGCTATCTTCCCCCGTTAGATTTAAGGTCGGCAAGACATTTTTCGTCCAATACGGGGATAGCGTTGTTCTTTGCTGCCAGCATTTTCATCATGCCCTGGCCAAATTCAAGTTGGGATTGCATTAGGCAGCCAGAAACGTTGCAGTGGTTGGTGCGATCTAAATCTTCATGTTCGCTTAAAGCACTGGTCCCTAAATCTACAAGCCCTAGCCAGTGACAAAACTCGTGGTTTAAAGTAGCAGTTTCTACGGTTGCATTATTAATGAAAATGCTTTTTTTTGTTAGCTCCCGTATGGAAGATTCATAAATGACCATGGATGTGTTCCTATAAACCGCTCCCAGGGTTACCAAATCTTCATCCTTGTCTTCCTTTTTTTTGGCCGGGGCATCGGCAAAATAGATGTAAAGTGCCAAAGTACTACCCTCGTTGAATACCGTACGGTTCTCCGTCTCCAATTCATCTATTTTATTAATATCAAGCGATTCTACCCCTGGGGAATCCAGTTGTTTGTAGACAATTTCAATTTCTTCTTTATACGTTCTTTCTTTTATAAATTGAACAAAGTTATCAACGGCTTTCTGTTCGGGCTGAAACCCTTGTACATAGGCGATCTGGATAAGCAATTTGGTGTGCAGGTTGTTGGCCAACAGGTCATTGGCCGAGTACCCACTGGATTTTAGGTTGGCCGACTTGTCAATTTTATTGCTGTCACCAAGGGTATCTTTGGAACAGTTTGTAGTGGCAAGGGCCAACATGCAAAGGATTAAGAGCTTAAACGCTTTCATGGGCTTATTTTAAATGTATTTTAACGGTCACTCCTGTCAAAATTATTCTGGCAGGTGTAATTTTCGAGAATTATCTAATTTCTGGTTTTATTATAACGCCATCAAGATAACGTAAAAACCAGTATATTTTGTATTAATTGGATGTAAGTCGCGCCAGAAAGTCATAATGTTCCCCTTCCATGACCAATTCGCAATTTAAATCATTGGCATGGGCAGCCCGTTGTAGGGTATTATAGTCCAAGTATAACCATGGAAATGTATCGCCTTTTACTCCTTTATATTCCATGGTGAAATCTACTTCCCCATAATATTCCTTATGTTCGGGAATCCAGTACCCACCATCCTCGTCCTCGTCGAACATATAGATAATATCGCTGCTGTCCAATAAAATTTGCCCTTTGGGATTTAATAGCGTTTTTAAATGGGTAAACAATCCATCCAGATTTTTTAATTTTCCTGCTAAACCAATTCCGTTCATTAGTAGTAAAAGGGTGTCGAAATTCCCTTGGCCATACTCCATGATATCGGTTTGCACAATATGTTTTAGTCCGCGCAAACTACATGTTTCAACCGCTCCAGGGGACCTGTCCAATGCTGTGACCTTTAATCCCTTTTCTTGTAAATGTAAACTATGGCTGCCCGCTCCGCAACCGATATCCAAAATATCTCCCTTACAAAGTTGCAGCGCCTTTTGCTCCAAGGGGGGCATATCCTTATAATTTCTAAAAAAATAGGGTAGGGGAATGCTATCCTCCTCATCCAGGGAGGAATAAGTGAGGATATCCTCCGTATATCGACCTTGGTAAAAGTCGAGCAAGGCCTGCCCTATTATATCTGCCATGATTCTGCGATATTAATATCCTGCAAATTTGATGCTTTTATTTAATTTTGTCTTTGTAATGGAGGATTTTTTAAAACAATTGCCGGGTTTGGCCAGGGAGAAGAATGCCGAGAATAAAAAATATTTCAGCAAACTGAAGAAGAAACCGCCCAAGAATTTGGATTACGAGATGCAGGACCTGCACCATGCCGAATTTAAGCGGACGGACTGTTTGGAATGTGCCAATTGCTGTAAAACCACCGGTCCACTTTTTACGGCGGCCGATATAGAGCGAATTTCCAAACATCTAAAACTCAAGCCCCAAAAGTTTATAGAGACTTATCTTCGGGTAGACGAGGACCATGATCACGTGCTTCAGCAGGTTCCTTGTACTTTTTTGGATTCGGATAATTATTGTTCCATCTACGATGTACGTCCCAAGGCCTGCAAAGAATTTCCACATACGGACCGCAAGAAATTCCACCAGATCGACAATCTTACCCTCAAAAATGTGGCAATATGTCCTGCGGCCTTCAGGATCGTGGAGGAAATGAAAAAGAGGATTATCCTTTGATCCCAAATCCCTTGGGCTCATCCCAGCCTTGCCCAAAGAGTTGATTATTGTTTCCCTAATCTAATGGTCCACTAACCCACTGTTTTGACGGCTCCTACCCCCGAATGCCCTGTTGTGCTGTATCGTTTCAGACGTTACCTATGGAGCGCAGAGCGATAAGTGTTTGGCGAAAGGCCAAAGGGTAAAATTATGGGTAGATTAAATATTTTGCCCTGATTTTCATAAAATCTTCCAGATTGGGCTGCCAGGTCATTTTAATGGCTTCCTCGGTCATTCCGGCTTCGATCTGCTGCTGCAGTTTTGCTGTTCCTGCGTGCTTTGTAAAGCCGCTGGTATTAAAGAAAAGGCCTTTATCAGCGGTGTTATTGTAGGCGTTGATAAGCCATTTTAAGGTAACATTTTTCAGATTTGGGGTTTGGGACAGATCTTCCCCAAAGCATTTTTTTCCTTCCTCTTTTGGATTTTTGGAACCAAAATTGGGTTCGGGAACGTAACTAAAATCGTATTTTGTACTGTCCAAGAACGACGCGCCATAGCGTTGAAACTGGAATTCCGTACCACGGCCCGCGTTGACATTGGTGCCTTCAAAAAGCCCCAAACTGGGATATAGGTTGATGGATTTGTCGTTGGGCAGGTTGGGGGAGGGCCTTATAGGCAGGTGAATGGACGATTCATGGGTGTAATCGGTCATTTGTATTACCTTTAAATTTGCTTTGGATCCGTTTTCCAACCATCCTTCCCCATTGATCATTTGGGCATATTCCCCAATGGTCATCCCATATACAAGCGGAATTGTGGTCATTCCCAAAAAGCCGGTATGTTCCTTTTCCATAGTGGGGCCATCCACATAACCGCCGTTGGGATTTGGCCTATCCAGCACAAGGATAGGGATATGGTTTTCCGCGCAGGCTTCCATAACCAATTGAAGCGTAGCTATATAGGTGTAAAATCGCGTGCCCACATCTTGAATGTCGAAAACTATCACATCAAGATCCTGTAATTGTTCCTTACTGGGTTTTCTATTTTTTCCGTAGAGGGAGATCAGTGGTAATCCCGTTTCGGCATCCTTCCCGTCCTTTACATGCTCACCAGCGTCCGCTTCCCCCCGAAATCCATGTTCTGGGGCAAATACTTTCTTGATATCGATTTGGAGGGACAACAATGAATCCACCAAATGGGTATAAGGTGTGGTTTCTGCAACTTCGTCCTTTGTCTTTTTAAAGATAACGCTGGTCTGATTGGCCACAACCCCTACCTTTTTACCCCTCAACAACGGAAGATAATGATCGGTCCTGTTGGCACCTACGACAATTTGGGGGACGGGAGCTGTTTCGTTTGTTTTGGCGGCGATGTGATTTTCATGGATGTCCCCGCTGTTTGGGTTTCCGCAAACGGAAAGTGTAAAAACCAACAATAAAACAGTATTTTTGAAACAGGATAAAAATGCCATAAGTTGAATTTAGAATTATTTATTGCGAAGCGACTTATTAAGGGTAACGCCCATAAAAGTAGTATTTCTGCCCCAATAATTAAAATAGCCATAGCAGCAATTGCCTTGGGGATAATAATGATGTTGATCGCCATTGCGACGGGTGTTGGATTAAAACATAAAATCAGGGAAAAAGTGGCCGCTTTTAACGGCCATATCCAAATTTATAATTACGACAACAACCAATCGGATGTCTCCGTAATGCCGATTTCCTTGAATCAGGATTTTTACCCCAATTTCACTTCTGTGAGCGGTATTCGGCATATTCAAGCGGTAGCTACCAAAGGAGGGCTCATTCGTATGCCCGATACTTTTGAAGGTGTAATTGCCAAGGGTGTAGGCAAGGATTACGATTGGGGCACTTTCCGGGAATATTTGGTGGCTGGCCGATTGCCCAATTTTAGAGGGCAACTCAACGACGAGGTCTTACTGTCCAGTATTTTGGCAAACCGCCTTAAATTAAAGCTGGGGGATACATTTCAAACTTTTTTCCCCAAGGATGATGACCCGTCCAAAACTCCCAACCAGCGCAAGTTTAAAATTGTTGGCATCTATGATAGTGGTTTTGAGGAGTTTGATAGCACCTATATTTTTGTGGATATCCGGCATATTCAAAGGATAAATAAATGGACACCGGATGAAGTAGGGAATTTTGAGGTCTTTTTGGACAATTTTGACGACATTGATCAAAAAACAAAGGAAATATATGGCAAAATTGTTTCCGACCTTGATACCCAGAATATAAAGGACAAATATTATAAAATTTTTGAATGGATCGGACTATTCGATTTTAATATTGCCCTGATAATCGGAATAATGATTATTGTGGGTGGCATCAACATGATTACCGCACTTTTGGTGCTGATTTTGGAGCGAACCCAAATGATCGGGATGCTAAAAGCCATGGGAGCCGCCAACTGGAGTATCAGAAAAGTGTTTTTGTACAATGCCGTTTATCTAATAACCATTGGTCTTTTTTGGGGCAACGCCATCGGGCTGGGATTTCTTTGGGCACAGTACAAGTTTAGAATCTTCAAGTTTCCCAATCCCCAGGAATATTATATAGACTATATACCCGTCCACTTGGATTTACCCACCGTTTTGATCCTAAATGTCGGAGTGCTTTTGCTCTGTTTGCTAATGCTGTTGCTACCTTCCTATATTGTGACCAAGATAACCCCGGTAAAGGCGATTAAATTTGAGTAGGAAGTTTTAAGGGGGCAAGTTTCCATAAATCAGTATTTAGTCTCTCGGTCTCTTTGGTCAATATTCGGTTATCGGCAATCGGATTTACCAAACTACTAAACCGATTGGTGCTTGATCCCCAAAAAAAAACCAAGCTGTATGGTGAAAATTGACGATTAATTTTTAACGATCAACCAATGACTATTTGCGAATAAGGATTCCGTATCTTCGAAAACCACAAATTGTAAATATGAAGAATTCTCCCTCCCGTTACGCCTATATCCTAGGTCTTTTTGTTGTCCTCTCTATGTCGCTCGCCAGCATTGGCTGCAGCAACGACAAGCCAGGCCCCGCAATAAATCCCCAACCACCGGCTCCCGAGGTGCCGGCAATAAAGCTTGAGGACCGTTTGCCACAGATATCCATAAACACCAATGGGGGAACCATAGTGGACGAGCCTAAAATAAATGCACAAATGACCATTAAACAGGTCGATAAGGTTACATTTGAAGGTAAGATCGGGATAGAAATCAGGGGTGCCTCCTCTCAAATGTTCCCTAAAAAGGCCTATGGTTTGGAGACTAGGGATGCCGATAATGAAGATTTGGATGTCTCCCTTTTCGATATGCCCGAAGAATCCGATTGGGTTCTTTATGCACCCTATAGCGACAAATCGCTCTTGCGGAATGTACTGATTTACGACCTGGCACGAGCTATGGAAGATTACGCCAGTAGGACTGTTTTTGTAGACCTGTCAATAAACGGGAACTATGTGGGCGTTTACGTTTTTATGGAAAAACTAAAGCGGGATAGCGGGCGGATAGATATTGACAAACTTAAAGAGGATGAAAATTCCGGGGAAGACCTTACCGGAGGATATATCTTAAAAATCGATAAGATCGCAGGAACTAACCTGGGGGATGGTTATAACGAATTAAACTCATTTACTTCCAACTATGCGCCACCCAACGCTACAATTGGGCAAGAGATTAGGTTTTTATATGAATATCCGAAGGCCGAGGACATTACCTTGGAACAAAAAGACTATATATCGGATTATGTAGACCAGTTTGAAACTGCCCTGGCCTCGGACGATTTTAAAGACCCTGTGTTGGGATATGCATCGAAAATAGATGTCCCTAGTTTTTTGGATTTCTTCTTGCTGAACGAGATTTCCCATAATGTGGATGGCTACCGACTTAGTACGTATCTACAAAAGGATAAAAATGGAAAGCTGGAAATGGGCCCAATTTGGGACTTTAATTTGGCATTTGGGAACGCGGACTATTGCGCTGGTTCCAGTACCAGTTCCTGGGCATATCAATTTAATTCCACCTGTTCGGAAGATTTTTGGCAAGTCCCTTTTTGGTGGGGGAGGTTATTGGAGGATCCAGCGTATGTGGCCCAATTAAAATCGAGATGGGAAGTTCTTAGAGGAGGAGTTTTGTCAGAAGCCTCCATTATGGCGAAGATAGACACTTATACCCAGACCTTGGAAAAGTCTGGATCAATTGATGAAAACTTTAAGACCTGGCCAGTTTTGGGAACTTATATATGGCCCAACGAATTTGTTGGAAATACATATAACGATGAGGTTGGATATTTAAAGAATTGGATCGAGGCACGCCTAACTTGGATGGACGGGGCCATTAACGGATTGTAGGAACAGAAAAAGTATTCAGTAACCAATAGTCGGGGAAATACACAAGACCATAGAGAATAGACGAAAAAAGTTTATAAGTTTATGGGTTGACTTTTATTTATTTTCCATCAACCTTGAACTTTCATCTTTGAACCTTAACCCTTGACCCCTTCCCGTCAACACATGTCCGCCGAAACTTTAGTGTAGGTGTAATCAACCATCAACCACAAAGGCAGATCAATTGAACTCTGAGGTGAAGTGTAATTTTACGGAAGGATATTTTTGTTGGGTCATCTGCAATGAGAAAGGGGAATCTGCCAAGAAGACCAATTGGCCCCGCTTGTCCTTAGCCAGGAATTTTTGCTTCACCCTCAAGAACTCTTTGTATTCAGCACTTTTTTTGTCCTTTGGGTCGATCCAACAGGCCTTGTGCACGGGGAAATTCTCGTAGGTACATTTGGCCCCATATTCGTGTTCCAACCTATATTGGATGACTTCGAACTGTAGGGCCCCGACGGTCCCAATAATCTTTCTGTTGTTTATTTCCAAAGTAAACAATTGGGCTACCCCTTCGTCCATCAATTGATCTATACCTTTGTTCAATTGCTTGGTCTTCATAGGGTCCGCATTGTTGATATATCTAAAATGCTCCGGTGAAAAGCTTGGAATACCTTTATAGTGCAACACTTCCCCTTCCGTTAGGGTATCCCCGATCTTAAAGTTTCCCGTATCGTGCAGGCCTACGATATCCCCGGGATAGGAAATATCCACTATTTCTTTTTTCTCGGCAAAAAAGGCATTTGGACTAGAAAATTTTAGATTTTTGTTTTGCCTTACGTGGAGATAAGGTTTATTTCTTTCAAAAGTGCCGGAGACCACTTTTACAAATGCGAGTCGATCCCTGTGTTTGGGGTCCATATTGGCATGGATCTTAAAGACAAAACCGGTAAAATCCTTTTCGTTGGCCTTGACCAAACGTTCCTCGGCCATTTTTGGTTTTGGCGTAGGGGCAATTTCCACAAAACAGTCCAGTAGCTCCCGTACCCCGAAGTTGTTCAGTGCGGATCCAAAAAACACGGGCTGTAGGTTTCCGGCAAGATATTGTTCCTTGTCGAATTCAGGATAAACCCCATGGACCAGTTCCAAATCGTTTCTTAGGGTCTCTGCGGCTTTGATGCCAATTATTTTTTCGAGCTCAGGGCTCTCGATGTCATCAAAGGCTATAGTGTCCTCAATGTTTTTTCGACTATCCCCACTAAATAGGTTGAGGTTCTTTTCATAAATATTGTAAATGCCCTTAAAATCATATCCCATGCCAATGGGGAAGCTAAGAGGGGTAACCGTAAGGCCCAATTTTTGTTCCACCTCATCGAGCAGGTCAAAGGCATCCTTCCCCTCCCTGTCCATTTTATTGATAAACACTATGATTGGGATATTCCGCATTCGGCAGACTTCCACCAGTTTTTCCGTTTGTTCCTCTACCCCTTTTGCTACATCGATAACAACGATTACGCTGTCTACCGCAGTAAGGGTCCTAAAGGTGTCTTCCGCAAAATCCTTGTGGCCCGGGGTGTCCAGGATGTTTATTTTTTTGTCATTATACAGAAATGCCAATACCGAGGTTGCCACTGAAATTCCCCGTTGACGTTCAATTTCCATAAAGTCGCTCGTTGCCGATTTCTTTATTTTATTGTTTTTAACGGCACCCGCTTCCTGGATGGCCCCGCCAAAAAGAAGCAATTTTTCGGTCAAGGTAGTTTTACCGGCATCGGGGTGCGATATAATTCCAAAAGTCCTTCGCTTTAAAATCTCTTTTTCAAAACTCATCTACAATAAAAATTTTGGCAAAAATAAGGTAAATAAAAACAGTTGGCAGTTTGCAATTGATTTAATCTACCATGATTTATTTCTTGAGGGTTGCATTTTATATTCATTTTTTTGACAGGTACCCTGAAGGGAACTTGTGTTAAAAATTTGATGTCTTTTAAGCTTATATCTGGATGATTAATCCTTTCAAGCCGGAAAATTTTTCAGATCGGCCTTATTTCTCTGCCAAATTTTAAAATGGTTTTTCGGGCAAGACATAATATAATGTATCGATTAAGTGCAAAAATCATCGTTTTCAAACAAAAACAAAATGCTATTTTTGTATAGTTTAGTCATAATATGTAAATGAAAAATAGTGGATTCAACCTTTTGTCGAAGATTTCCGATTGTTGAAAGATCTTTGTTGATAAAGACCTGCCAAACGGTTTGTCGATCAAATTTTTAGGACTAACTTGCACCTCTATTTAAAGGAGTTCCCCAACTTCTTACGTATTAAATTTTCCTACAAAGCAATGGTGATTAGTTTGGACCAAAACTAACATTTATGGAAAACTCTACTATTCTAAATCTTAAGGAAAGGACGTTTTATGGTCTTGCCATAGTTCTCTCGCTTTTAATTTTCCCGCTCATTACCGCATTTGATACACCATCAAATCCGGATACCGTAATTATGGCCCAAAAGGATACGGACGGGGACGGGCATCCAGATGCATGTGACATTGATGACGATGGTGACGGTATACTTGACAGTGTTGAAGACGCCAATTTGGATAAGGATTGCGATCATACAACAAATCCGACCGATACCGACGGGGATGGAATACCGGATTATTTGGATCTTGACAGTGACAACGATGGTATTTTGGACAATGTTGAGGCGCAAACAACTGCAGGGTATATTCCGCCCAGCGGGAAAGATGAGGATTGGAATGGATTGGATGATAGCTATGAAAAAAACCCAGGAGATTGTGGTGGATTGGTTCCTGTAGATACGGATGGAGATCATATCCCGGATTACAAAGACCTTGATTCGGATGGTGACGGTTGTTCCGACACTTTAGAGGCCGGATATGTGGATGCCGTTCTACAAGTAGATTGGGATGGGTTGCTGGGAAATGCTTCCCCACCTATTGTGGATAGTCACGGATTGGTCACTTCCGGTAAGAATGGGGAAGGGTATGGAACGCCGGATGATTCCAACGGTAACGGAATTTTGGATTTTAGGGAATCGGGATGTTCCTGTGCCTGTTCTGGTATTAATGCAGTTGATGATACTGCTTCCACACCAGTGGATACCGCAGTAGTAATCGATATCTTCGACAATGACAGTGGCGTTCCTGCCAATGGAACCTTGAAGCTGACGGATCCAGGTCATGGAACTGTAACGAGAAACGACAACAGCACTCCGTCGGACCTTACTGACGATACGGTTACTTATACCCCCGATGCAGGCTTCAATGGTACGGATTCATTCAAATATACGATTTGCGATACCAATGGAAACACCAGTACCGCTACCGTTACGGTTAGAGTGGGAACATGTCCGGTTGTGGATGTCGTCGATGACTATGTCTCCACGCCCAAGGATACCCCGGTGAATATCGACGTTTTGGATAATGACAGCGGAATCCCAGCTGATGGTGAACTGACCGTGACCCAGCCCAGCAGGGGAACAGTAGTGATAAACGATAACAATACCCCGGATGATATTACGGACGACACCGTAATATATACGCCCGATACGGACTTCGTTGGGACCGATGATTTTGAGTATACGGTATGTGATGCCCATGGAAATTGTGATACGGCTACCGTTACCGTAGATTGTGGCCTTCCAACCGTGGAGGTGGTGGACGACTTCGTCTCCACTCCCAAGGATACCCCGGTCAATATCGATATCTTGGATAACGATAAAAATATCCCTCCCGACGGTACGCTCACCACCACCGATCCCGGCAACGGAACGGTTACGATAAACGATAACGGCACCCCCGACGATATTGCGGACGATACGGTTACCTACACCCCTGATACGGACTTCGTAGGTACGGACACCTTTGAATATACGGTATGCGACTCCAAGGGCACCTGCAGTACCGCTACAGTTACAGTAGATTGCGGCCTTCCTACATTGGATGTGGTGGACGACTTCGTCTCCACGCCCAAGGATACCCCGGTCGAAATCGATATCTTGGCGAACGATAGCGGAATCCCTACGGATGGGACCCTCACCTTTACCGATCCCGCCAACGGCACGGTAACCAGGAACGACAACGGCACCCCGAACGACCTTAAGGACGATACGGTGACCTATGTCCCCGATACGGACTTCGTAGGTACGGACACCTTTGAATATACGGTTTGCGACAGCAAGGGCAACTGCGATACGGCGGTAGTTACTGTTGATTGCGGCCTTCCTGCATTGGATGTGGTGGACGACTTCGTCTCCACGCCCAAGGATACCCCGGTCGAAATCGATATCTTGGCGAACGATAGC
>JBLWZN010000017.1:0-12731 GCA_048266425.1 Sediminicola sp. | reverse complement strand
ACGGTAACCAGGAACGACAACGGCACCCCGAACGACCTTAAGGACGATACGGTGACCTATGTCCCCGATACGGACTTTGTAGGTACGGACACCTTTGAATATACGGTATGCGACAGCAAGGGCAACTGTGATACCGCTACTGTTACAGTAGATTGTGGTCTACCGGCACTGGATGTCGTGGACGACACCGCTTCTACCCCGGAAGACACCATGGTGGACATCGATATCTTGGCGAACGATAGCGGAATCCCTACGGATGGGACCCTCACATATACCGATCCCGCCAACGGCACGGTAACCAGAAACGACAACGGCACCCCGAACGACCTTAAGGACGATTCGGTAATCTATACCCCGGATACAGGCTACAACGGCACGGATACCTTTGAATATACAGTATGTAATAATGTAGGCACCTGTGATACGGCCACGGTAACGGTAGAGGTGGGAACACCACCTGCACCACCTGTACTATATTTGGCGGACGACACTGCCTCAACACCTGAAGACACCGCTGTGGACATCGATATTTTGGCGAACGATACTGGCATCCCTAAGGATGGGACGCTCAACCATACCGACCCTACAAACGGAACGGTAATAGTTAACGATAATGGCACACCAGACGATATTACGGACGACACGGTGACCTATACTCCCAATGCGGGCTACAATGGTACCGACACTTTTGAATACACGGTCTGTGACACCTTGGGAACTTGTGACACGGCCTCGGTAACAATTACCGTGGGAACACTTCCCGCCCTTGACGTAGTGGATGATACAGCAACCACTCCGGAAGGAACTGGGGTAGACATAGATATCTTGGCAAACGATATAGGCATCCCAGCAGACGGTACCCTTACATACACTGATCCTGCCCATGGCACGGTAAGTATTAACGACAACGGCACCCCCGAGCTTACGGATGATTCGGTAATCTATACTCCTAACGCGGGCTACAACGGCGTGGACACTTTTGAATATACGGTGTGTGATAGCTCAAATACTTGCGATACGGCAACAGTTACGGTAAATGTGGGAACGATGACAATTTTGGTTGCGGTGGATGATGATTACAGTGACAATCCTGTGGATGCCACTGCAGGGGGAGTTGTTGATGGTAGCAATGTCTACAGTAACGACACCTGGAATGGAGATCCGTTAAATCCGGAGGATGTTGTCCTAACTTCGACTCCAACAGGTCCGCTTACGGTAAATACCGACGGAACCGTAACAGTAGCTCCAAATTCAGCCGTAGGGACCTATACTATAGAATATACGATATGTGAAAAATTACATCCAGATAATTGTGATACGGCTACCGTTACGGTTAAAGTGGACGATTTGGAAGTAGATATACTTATAAATCAAATGGTCACTCCCAATGGGGACGGAAAAAATGATTTCCTATACATCAGGGGTATTCGAAATTTCCCAAAGAACTCCTTGCAAATTTATAATAGGTGGGGCGTTTTGGTTTACGAAGGTACGGGCTACAATAACCAGAATAATGTGTTTGACGGTTATTCCAAGGGACGTTCGACTATAAATTCAAAGGAATCACTTCCGGCCAGCGTATATTATTATATCTTTAATTACGAAAAAAACATGCAGAATATTACCTTGAATGGTTATATATATGTTAGCAAATAACCTACTGAACAGCAAATAATGATAAAAAAAGGCATTTTACCACTGTTGCTTTTATTGGTTACAATTCAAAGCATACGAGCGCAACAGGATGCACAGTATACTCAATACATGTACAACACCATGAGTGTAAACCCTGCCTATGCAGGATCTAGAGGACAATTGAGTATTGCCGGCCTTTACCGTTCCCAGTGGGCGGGCATGGAAGGTGCACCAAAAACGCAGACGCTGACCTTGAATTCCCCTATAAGGGATAGCAAGGTTGGATATGGGATATCTATTGTAAATGATAACCTTGGGGATGGGGTTGTACAGGAAACATATTTTGATGCTGTGGTCTCTTATACCATTGATGTTTCACAGGAAGGCAAATTGTCATTCGGATTGAAGGCTGGTGGAGATTTGTTGAACCTTGACTTTTCTGGTCTTAGGAACTTTGACAACGAAATTATTTCGGGGGACAATATAGAGAACAAATTTTCTCCGAATTTTGGGGTCGGGGTTTATTACCATACCGATAAGTTCTATGCAGGTTTCTCCGCTCCCAATTTATTGCAAACCAGTCATTTTGACAACTCAAAAACGGATGCAAATTCGGTTAGCTTCCTTTCGAAGGACAGAATTAGTTTTTACTTGATCACAGGCTATGTTTTTGATTTAAATAGTTATATAAAACTTAAACCGGCCTTATTGACTAAAGCCGTTGGGGGTGCTCCACTTCAAGTGGACATTTCCGCAACTTTTCTATTCAGTGAAAAATTCAGTGTTGGTGCGGCATATCGATGGGACGCTGCTGTAAGTGCTTTGGCCGGTTTTCAAATCTCCGATCAATTTATGTTGGGCCTGGCCTATGACAGGGAAACTACCGAATTGGGAAATACCCGGTTTAACGATGGCTCGTTCGAAATATTTTTAAGGTTTGAATTAGTAAGGTCGTACCAGCGGTTAGTATCACCTCGTTTCTTCTAAAACAAGTGAAATGATAAAACGAATATTTATTTGTATCGCACTAGTTGGTCTGTTGGCTCAAACTTCGTTTGCCCAGGAACGATTGGTTAAAAGGGCAAATGAAAAATATAAGGAATATTCCTTTAATCCGGCGATCGACATTTACAAAAGAGTGTTGGATAAGGGTTATGTTTCTGCCGATTTATTGGAAAAACTGGGTAATTCCTACTACTATAACGCAGACTATAAGGAAGCAGCGGCCACTTATAAGAAATTGATCGAAGGTTTTGCTACGGATTCTACCGTGGGTCCGGATTACTATTTTAGATATGGGCAAAGTCTTAAATCCATCGGTAATTATGACGAGGCCAATGCCATGTTGGCAAAGTTTACAGAGTTGACCTCCAATGATGAACGAGCTTCGGATTTTAATAAAGAACGGGACTATATGGCCGAGATAAGGGAAAACTCCGGTCGCTATGACATTGGCAATTTTGAACATAATTCTGTCTACTCCGATTTTGCGCCCACCTTTTATAAGAATGGCCTTATTTTTTCATCGGATAGGGATACAGGCAATTTGGCAAAATACAGGCATACATGGAATGGCCAGGACTTTTTGGACCTTTATGAGGTAAATGTCGACAGTCTTTCAATGGGTAGGGTAGTAAAAATTGGAGGAGATATCAATTCTCGATTTCATGAATCCACATCGGCCATTACCAAAGATGGGGATACTTTATACTTTACCAGAAACAATACTGTAGACGGGAAAGTTAAAAGGGATGATAAGGGCATAACAAGATTAAAAATATTTCTTGCCACAAAGATCGATGGTCAGTGGACAACACCAAGGGAACTTTCGTTTAATAGTGATACCTATTCGGTAGCCAATCCCGCCTTGAGTCCCGATGAAAAGACGTTGTATTTTGCTTCCGATATGCCTGGAACTATGGGGGAATCGGATATTTTTAAAGTATCCATTAATGGGGATGGAACTTATGGTACGCCCGAGAATCTTGGAAATAACATTAATACAGAAGCGAGGGAAACATTTCCCTTTGTGACCAGTAAGAACATTTTATATTTTTCTTCCGATGGACATCCTGGACTTGGCGGATTGGATGTTTTTGCTACCAAAATTGCCCATGACGACTACAGTGGGACCGTTCTGAATGTCGGTGAGCCCGTTAACAGTGGTATGGACGATTTCACCTTTATCTTTAACGAGGACACCCGTAGGGGATTTTACGCGTCAAACCGTGATGGAGGTAAGGGAGGAGATGACATTTACAGTTTTCTGGAGACCAGACCATTGGAATTTGAATGTAACCAGCCCATAACAGGGACGGTTAGGGACAAAATTACCAATGAGCCGTTGGCAGGTGCTACCGTTAAGGTAATAGACGAAAACAATGAAGAAGTCGCCACAACGATAACAGATTCAAACGGCAATTATGAAATTGCCATAGACTGCAACAAAGGTAATTTTGTTAGGGCTTCAATGGAGGGATACGTGCCAGCCGAGGAATATTTGGCAAAGTCCGATAACAAACCTAGAATCATCGATTTCTATTTGGAAAGGGATATCGTTACCGCAGGTTATGGCGACGATCTGGCCAAGCTTCTGCAGTTGAGCACCATTTATTTTGATTTTGACAAATACAATATCCGTCCGGATGCCGAGATCGAGATTCAGAAAGTTATTGCGGCCATGGAAAAATATCCAAGCCTACGCATTCAGGCTAACTCCCATACGGACAGTAGGGGAGCGGATTCCTATAACCTCTGGCTGTCCCAAAAACGCGCGGATGCCACGGTGGCCTATATGATTTCCAAAGGCATTTCGCCCGACCGTCTGGTCGGGAAGGGATTTGGGGAGACCAAGCTGGTCAATGACTGTAGCAATGGGGTAAAATGCTCCGCCGCGGAACATCAATTAAATCGTAGATCGGAGTTTATTATTTTGGAATAATAAAGTGTATTATAAAACTTACAAAAGCAGTTACTTGCCAAGTAGCTGCTTTTTTTGTATGAATTAATCCCAAACCCCAACAAATATCGTGTTCACACGGGTATTGCATGGCTTCACAACAATTATTATAAATTAGGACAACATACTGCTATTTTAGCACTTTGGACACCTGGGTCCTATCAAAAATTGGATTCAACAGCTTTCCAAATGATTCCGCCAAACTAAAATTAGGTTAAAAGAATGACATTCTAATCCATGACGATCTCCCTTAAATCTTTCGTTTTGCTTCTATTGTTCCTGGCTACAACTCTGGGTGCGATGGCCCAAACCACTATTTGGGAAGAGGACTTTGAATCCAGTAGCGATGGCGATGTTTCTGGAGTAGGGACAGGTTTTGCCCCAACCTCTTGGTCCTGCGGCAATGATATAGAAATCAAAAGCAATAAAACACTAACCAAAAAAGCCAACAATAATGGTTATTGGAGAACGGACCCAATAAACATCACCGGATTTACCAATCTTACTTGGGATTTTGACACCAATACCAGCAATATAGAAGGTACCGATCGATTTTCTGCACGTTACAAACTAGATGGCGGTTCCTGGGTTACTGTGGTTTCCCCAATATTAAATCCAAATAGCAGTTATTCCCTATCAATTCCTTCAGGGGCTACCTTGGAATTGGAGGTTTTATTTTCAACAGATGAGAATAATGATAGATACCGTATAGATAATGTCCTTCTTCAGGGCGATCTCCCACCGTGCTCCAATGAGCTGGATTATGAATTTTATGACCTTGTTCCTAGCGGAAATACGGTTACCAATATTCCAACAACGGGAGCCTTGGGGACAGGGCAAATTAATACTTTTGATGTAAATACACTTCAAAATTCCGTTGATCCAGGGGATACCGATTCATTTTCCATTAGGTATAAAGGGTATGTTCATATTCCCACCACAAACACTTATACATTCTATACCAGTTCCGACGATGGTTCCAATTTGTATATAGATGGGGTTAAAATTGTCGATAATGATGGAGATCATGGAGTCCAGGAACGCTCCGGTACCGTTACTTTGGCGTCAGGATTACATGCCATAGAAGTGCTTTTTTATGAGAATGGCGGTGGGCAGTCATTAACAGTGAGCGTTTATTCGTCCGACATTCCCAAAACGGCATTGCCCTTTTCCTATTTATACAGCGATTGCAATGTCCCTGTGGATGAAACCGATAACAACCCACCTACACTGGTAGCGACGGGAGATCAAATTTTCTGTCCAGGATCTTCCATGCCTATCGTTGAAACAGTAAGTATAAGCGACTCCGATGATACCCAATTGGATAAGGTTTATATTCAGATTTCATCCAATTATGATAGTGGGGATCTATTGGCACTAACGGGGTCCAATCCAGGTATTACGGCAACGTGGAGCAGTTTGGAAGGGAAATTGACCCTAACCGGCCCCGCAAGCCTAGCGGCTTTTGAAACCGCCATAAAAAATGTCCGATTTAGTTCTACCGCAACATTGGACAGCGACATAAAGAACTTTTCAATTGTTATATCAGAGGCTAATTACCTACTAAATACGGGGCATTATTACGAATACATCCCTGCGGTGGGTATCACTTGGACCAGTGCAAGAGACGCAGCTGCCCTTCGCAAGTTCTATGGTCTTCAAGGATATTTGGCAACCATTACCAGTGCGGAGGAGGCCCAACTGCTTGGAACGCAGGCTTCTGGGGCAGGTTGGTTGGGAGCCAGTGATGCTGCTGTCGAGGGTACATGGCGGTGGGTTACAGGTCCGGAAGGATTGGAAAATTCTGGAAGTGGTAGATTATTCTGGATGGGGACATCAACGGGAACCGCCTACGATTATGAAAACTGGAACAATGGGGAGCCCAACAACTCGGGGAATGAGGACTATGCCCATATCAACGCCCCTGGTACTGGATTTGATGGCTCTTGGAACGATCTTCCAAATGCTGGAGGTTCTGGTAACTATCAGCCAAAGGGATATTTGGTAGAATATGGGGGAATGGCCGGGGATCCCCCAAACCCGACCATTACGGCAGTAACTTCACTTACTCCTTTTGTAATCGACACTCCCGATCAACCCATGGACCAAACTGTTTTTGCTGGTAACCAAGCTCACTTTAGCGTGACCGTAAATAACGCAGACCAATATCAATGGCAGGTAAGCACCAATGGGGGAGGTACCTACGCCAATATTACCAATGGATCGGAATATTCGGGGACCCAAACCGCGAATTTAACGGTTTTAAATGCTGATTTGAATAAAACATCCTATCGCTACAGGGCAGTTGTATCCAATACAGCAAGTAGTTGTATTGTAAATTCCAACGCAGCCCTCCTAATTGTCAAAATACGGACGGTTATTACAAATAAGCGGATAACGTATCGGGTAAAAAAGAATTGATGGTAATTAATATCCCATCTTATAGGAAGTTTCCCATTATGAAACGTGGATATTTCGGTAGATTACTTATGCTGTCAATGTATCTATCAATGCCAAAACAACCCTTTTTTAATCAAATACTTCATTTATTTGAACCTATACGGCACTATTTATCCATTACACAACAATAATTTTATCAACATCCGTAGACGATTAATTTTGTATCTCGTAAAATATCTTAAGATAGGAATATCCAATTTTCATCCGTATAAATTTGGATAACCAACCCGTAGTTTATGATACCCAAGAAGACAATTATTTCTCGATATCAAACATCTAACAAGCTAATCATAGGCTTGATGTTGATCGGTGGCTTATGGTCTAATGACTTGTTGAGTCAATCGACCAATGATTATCGATCCAACGGTTCGGGCAATTGGAGCAGTACCTCTTCTTGGCAGGTTTACAATGGGTCGGCCTGGGTCGCTGCAACTTCCTATCCAGGACAAAACCCGGGAACCAAGGCCGTTTATATTCGAAACGGGAATTCAATAACACTTTCCTCCAACATTTCAAATAATTTTGATTCACTTACTATTGGGGACGGAACTGGGGGAACGGACGGTCTGTTGGTTAGCTCTAATTCGTTTTTAAATACCCTAATGGTAACTATTGGGAACGGGGGTATCATGAAATGGACCAGTAATAATACGGATCTGGCCCTACCTTCTTCAGCCAATTTTATAATTGGTTCTGGAGGGATTCTTGATAATAGCAATCCGTGTAATGCCACAAGAACTTTGACTATAGGTCCCAGCAAATATGCCTCTTGTAATGGGGGGGGTAGTGGAAGTCCACAGTCTTTTCAGAATGTGATTGATAATGGTGGGGCATATAGTTATGATTTTTATCAAGGGGCTATTGACATTTCCTCTATTATCAATGGCTGCTCGCCCGATGCTGCCTATTCGACCCTGAATGCCACACCGGATAAAAATGCCGGCAGTAATTGGAACAACAATGGTCCAAATTTCAATGTGTGGTTTAAGTTTACTGCCCCGGCATCTGGTCAGATCAACATCACGGTAGATCGTGGGGGTTCAAAAGGCTCCCAACGCTATACGCAATTGGCCCTATGGGAATCGGATGGTACAACAGAATTGAACAGCGAACATTACGAATATGCAGATGAGGACGTCACCATGGGAGCTCTGGGCCTAACTCCTGGAAGCACTTACTACATTTCCGTTGACAGTTACAATACCAGCACATATGGCACTTTCACCCTATGTTTGGAGGATAAGGTGGACTACGATTTTTATGAGGGAGCCATCGATGCGACCTCATTTATCAATGGTTGTTCCCCCGATGCCGTCTATGATACCCGAGGGGCGACCCCTGATAAAAATGCGGGCAGTAATTGGAACAACGGCGGCCCAAAATACAACCGTTGGTTCAAATTTACAGCACCTGCAAGCGGACAGATCAATATTACGGTCGACATCAACGGGACAAAAGGATCTCAACGGCATACCCAACTGGCCCTATGGGAGGCAGATGGCCTTACGGAGCTCAGCAGCGATCGTTACGTTGGTTCCTACGATGATGTCATTATGGGCTACATAGGCCTAGTTCCGGGCAGCATCTACTATATTTCCGTAGACAGTTACAATACCAGTACCTATGGCACCTTTACGCTTTGTCTGGAGGATAAGGTGGATTATGATTTTTATGAGGGAGCCATCGATGTGACCTCCTTTATAAATAGTTGTTCGCCCGATGCCGTCTACGATACCCGAGGGGCGTCCCCTGATAAAAATGCGGGCAGTAATTGGGACAATAGCGGGCCAAAATACAACCGTTGGTTCAAATTTACGGCTCCTGCAAGCGGGCAGATCAATATTATCGTCGACATCAACGGGGCAAAGGGATCCCAGCGGCATACCCAACTGGCCCTATGGGAGGCCGATGGCCTTACGGAACTCAATAGCGAACGCTACGTTGGTTCCTACGATGATGTGGCCATGGGCTACAAAGGCCTAGTTCCTGGCAACACCTACTATATTTCGGTTGACAGTTACAATACCAGTACATATGGCACTTTCACCCTATGTTTGGAGGATAAGGTGGACTATGATTTTTATGAGGGAGCCATCGATGTGACCTCCTTTATCAATGGTTGTTCCCCCGATGCCGTCTACGATACCCGAGGGGCGACCCCTGATAAAAATGCGGGCAGTAATTGGGACAACGGCGGACCAAAATACAACCGTTGGTTCAAATTTACAGCACCTGCAAGCGGACAGGTCAATATTACGGTCGACATCAACGGGACAAAAGGATCTCAACGGCATACCCAACTGGCCCTTTGGGAGGCCGATGGCCTTACGGAGCTCAGCAGCGATCGTTACGTAGGTTCCTACGATGATGTCATTATGGGCTACATAGGCCTAGTTCCGGGCAGCATCTACTATATTTCCGTTGACAGTTACAATACCAGTACCTACGGTACCTTTACGCTTTGTTTGGAGGATAAGGTGGACTACGATTTTTACGAAGGGGCCAAGGATGTCAGCGGTATTATCAACGGTTGTTCCGCAGATGCCGAGTATACGACTGCGGGAGCCTCTCCCGACAAGAACAAGGCGAGTAATTGGAACAATGCAGCCCCAGTGAACAACCGTTGGTTCAAATTTACGGCTCCTGCAAGCGGGCAGATCAATATCCGCGTAGACAGAGGTGGCAGCAAGGGAACCCAATATCATACCCAGCTGGCGTTATGGCAAGCCGATGGGATTACGGAACTCGAGAGCGATAGATATATAGGCACCTATGATAATGTTGATGTTGGCTACATCGGTTTGACCCCGGGAAATACGTATTATATCTCCGTCGACACTTATAATACAGGTGGATCTGGTTCTTTTACATTGTGCCTGGAGGATAAAGTGGACTACGATTTTTACGAAGGGGCCAAGGATGTCAGCGGTATCATCAATGCTTGTTCCGCAGATGCCCAGTATTCAACTGCGGGAGCCTCTCCCGACAAGAACAAGGCGAGCAACTGGAATATCGCCGCCCCGAATAATAACCGATGGTTCAAGTTTACGGCAACAACGGCCCAAATAAACATTAGCGTAAACAGGGGAGGGAGTAAGGGATCTCAATATTATACCCAGTTGGCCCTATGGGAGGCCGATGGGATTACGGAACTCGAGAGCGATAGATATATAGGCGCCTATGATAACGTTGATCTCGGTTACACGGGCTTAATCCCGGGAAATACGTATTATATTTCTGTCGACACTTATAATACAGGTGGATCTGGTTCTTTTACGTTATGTCTTCAAGATAGTGTGGATTACGATTTTTACGAAGGGGCCAAGGATGTCAGCGGTATCATCAATGCTTGTTCGGCAGATGCCCAGTATACGACTGCGGGAGCCTCTCCCGACAAGAACAAGGCGAGTAAATGGAACATCGCCGCCCCGAACAACAACCGATGGTTCAAGTTTACGGCAACAACGGATCAAATAAATATTAAGGTAAACCGAGGCGGAATTAAGGGCACCCAGTATTATACGCAGTTGGCCTTATGGCAAGCCGATGGGGTTACGGAATTGGACAGTGACAGATATATAGCTGCTTATGACAATGTTGACTTGGACTATACCGGCTTGATCCCTGGGAATGTCTATTATATCTCGGTAGATACATACAATACAAATGCCTCCGGTTCTTTTACGTTGTGCATGCAAGATAAATCGGTAAGAGTTCCAACCGTTATCACTAACAGCCGGATAACTTATCGGGTAAAAAAGAACTAAGCACTTCAGCTTGGGACTAAGAAATCATTTCAAAACTTAGCTTTTTATCGAACGTGTCTCTACTGCAGTGCCTTTTTCGATGAACGGCATATCCTAAACTTCCCTTTTTTATCGATGAAAACCACATATTTTAGGACGTAGAACACGTATTTCATCGATTACACAACTTTTATTTCTTGGCTAACCGCCTATCCTTGAAGTTTGTATAAAATGTGTTCAAGACATGGCAACAGCTAATTGTTGCTATAAATGCAAAGGTTAGCCCAATGAAGATTAATCCTGTTCATTACGGTCTTTTATTATTTTTTGTACTGATTTCCCTAAGGGTATCGGCCCAGACTACCATTACATCCCAGGTTTCCAACGATGATGATGATGCTGAGGAGCGGGTTTCCAATGGGGAAGTGGATGTCAACAGTTCTGATCTTGAACTTATAAGGGATGGCAACGACCAGTTGGTGGGTTTGCGTTTTAGGAATATAAACGTACCCCCAGGCGAAACCATCCTAAGTGCATATATCCAGTTCGCCGTTGATGAAACAGATACCCAAACCACCTCTTTGATAATCCATGGTGAAGACCACAACAACGCCAAGAAATTCAAGGATGACGATGATAACATCTCTGATAGGAATTTGACGACTGCCTCGGTGGCCTGGAACAGTATTCCGGCATGGAACACCGTTGGTCAGGCAGGGGTTGATCAACGAACTCCGGATTTAAAAAGTATAGTGCAGGAAATCGTGAATAGGAGCGGATGGAGCCCCGGCAATAATATGGTGTTTATAATTAGTGGTTCCGGCCAGCGAACAGCCGAGGCCCACGATGGGGACTCTAGCAAGGCCCCCATTTTGACCATAACCTATGGGACACCGCCCGCAGGGATCGATTCCGATGGTGACGGGGTAAACGATGATGTAGACCTTGATGATGATAACGACGGAATTACCGACGTTGACGAATATTGCACTACCGCAAACGCAGCATTTCTAGTTTCCACTGACACAGGTACAAGATCGGTGGTGGTCAACCATACGAACACAGGCTATGCCAAATTGGATTTTTCTTCTATGGACAATAGTTTTCAGCTCGATATTAATGGAACAACGGTCCATCCCAATGGAATGGAGTTCGAAAATGGGGCATTGGATCCTGGAGAGGATTATTTTGTATTCCAATCGGATAACTCGTTTATATCCTCGCCATGGGTTGCAAATAGTAACGGCCTGCCAAGACTTAGGTTAACAATCGATGAATTGGGAAATGTTACGCTTCAGGGAACAAGAACAACGAGTTCAACTGTACTAGAACCCATGCATGCCCAGGCAAGTACTCCTTTTAATACCATTAATTGGGTTATTGGGGCTAATAACGTATTTACGATAACGAACCAAGCAGGTCCCGGTCCGGAAGGGTTTACAGGAGATTTTTTTGCAAGTACAATTTGTGATAGTGATGGGGACGGTATAATCAATAGCCTGGACTTGGACAGTGATAATGATGGCATCTATGATGCTGTGGAAGCTGGTCATGTGGGAACACATACCAATGGTGTAATTAATGGTCCCTTTGGCACTAACGGTTTGGCCAATGCCCTGGAGACCACGGCAGACAATGGAATTATCAATTATATAGTTGCCAATTCAGATGGAACGGGCCTACCCGATTTTTTCGATTTGGACAGTGACGATGACGGGTGCGGCGATGCTAAGGAAGCCTACCACGATTCAAACGCCGATGGAGGCGACAACGGGTACTACGGTACAGGAAATCCTCCGGCCACGGATGCCAAGGGTAGGGTAGTCGCGGCTTCCTATCCCGTTCCGGCCGATGGGGATAGCAATAGTACAATGGATTTTAAGCAAGCCACCGCGGCACCGTCAATATCAGTACAACCGATGAATACCACG
>JBLWZN010000016.1:0-81937 GCA_048266425.1 Sediminicola sp. | reverse complement strand
AAGTGGGTTATTAATAGTTCGGGCAGTATAAGCTTTAATAGGTCGATAGATAATTCCAATGCTGTTCGTTTTACTGCAAAGATCTTATTCTATTTTCAATTCACACACAACTTTTGAGCTTGATCCTAAGCCAGGTTAATTTGCGGATTCCTTGGCTATTAACTCATTGGGTTTTCAGAACAAATCCTTTTCTATGGATATTTTCTATGCTTAATGTGGGGTCCTTGCTCAAGTATTTTCGAAGATGGGAGACAAATACGTTCAAGCTTTTTTGATTAAAATAATCATTTTTACCCCAAATGTGTATCAAAATGTCCTTGTGGCTGCACAACTCGTTCTCATGGGCTATGAGATAGGCCAAAAGTTCGTTTTCCCTACCCGTTAAGCGAATTATTTCATCGTTAAAATGAAGTTCCTGCTTGTCCGTATATAAAGTATAGGCCCCAGTTTTATATATAGTTTTACCTTGGTCCTCCTTGTCCGGCCCTGACAATCTAGACAGCAGGGAGCGTATCCTTACAACAAGCTCCTCTTCATCGATCGGTTTCTTTAAATAATCTACGGCACCAAGGGAAAATCCTTTTAGTACGTCTATTTTAAGGGAACGTGCGGTGAGGAATATAAACGGCAATTTTGGAAATTGGTTTTGAATTTTCCCTGCTAGGGTAAATCCGTCCATATCTGGCATCATCACATCCAAAATGGCCAGATCAAAGGTAAGTGTGTCCAAAATGCCGAGTCCTTCAATGCCATTTTTGGCCCAATGAATTTCAAATCCTTTCATTTTGAGATATTCGGAAAGCAAATATCCCAACGAGGCGTCATCCTCTACAAGCAAAATCTTATTTTTATCAGCCATGTTTTGTGAATGGAATTATTAGCGAAATTGTGGTGCCTTGGTTTACCTTGCTTACCAAGCTTATTTTTCCGTTATGGCCTTGGATCACTTTTTTTACATAACTAAGACCCAGGCCATACCCCTTAACTTTATATAGGTCGCCATTGGAGACCCTGTAATACTTTTGGAAAATTCGTGATTGGTCCTTTTCATTTATACCATGCCCATTGTCCGTGACTTCGATAACCAATTTATTCTTTTCGGTTTTGGTGTTTAGGAATATTATTGGGTTGTTCGAATACTTTTTGGCATTGTCAAGTAAATTGTTGATGGCATTTTCCAAATGAAAAACATCCGCGTTGATAGGATATTCCCCAGGTTCCAAGTTAAATGAAAATTCAAGTTTTTCCAAAGGTGCCATTAACAGGAACTCTTCACATAGCTTTTGCAGATGGGGCTTAAAATCCAGTTCTTTTAGGTCAAAGACCTTTTTCCTACTTTCCATGCTTCCCAGTTCCAATACCTTATCGATATGTTTTTTTAACCGTTCCGTCTCTTGTCGGATGATTGCCAAAAATGGCTTTTTTTCATTCGTGGCATCCGATTCAAGTATTTTGGTGGCCAACCCAATGGAGAAAACCGGGGTTTTAAGTTCATGGGTCAGGTTGTTGATGAATTCGTTGGTAGTGGTAATCAATCTGCTTTGCCAGTAGAACGAACGCAGTACCCATATGACCACGACGATTATCGCCAGCAGAAACAAGAGGCTAGGGATGGTAAGTCCGTTCAGTTTGGATAAAAAGAAGGTATTGATATCCTTGAACTTCAATTCCAAAACTAACTTTTTTCCGATCAGTTCAGGAAGATAGCCACCTATTTCCAAGGGATATGTCAATAATTTTTCATCACTTTTATAGACTTTTGGTGAATTAAGCTGAAAAACACTATCCCGGGTATACAACCGAAATGTAAAATCGGTTTCAATACCATTATCCACCAAAGCTTGTGTTATAAAGTCGTTCAGGAAGTATTTAGCGGAATCTTGGACGCTGTCCAGACTCAACTTAAAATAGGTGTCGTCATTGGTGATCGCTTTGCCCACCAAAAAAGTAAGCGCATTATTACTGCTAAGGCCATCTTTTATGGATTGGCTTGTCAGCGCTATTTTCTGATTGAACTGCACTTTCGCCAAGTTTAACCCGATCTCCAGATACTTGTACTGTATTATGGCCAGACCAAGTACGGAGACCACAAAAACCAAGATGTATATTTTTCTCTTTTTCACAATTCGATATCCGAATTTGTTTATACCTAATCTTATCCCTACAGATATCGCATTCCTGCCTGAATCGCAAAATCGGGCAGATTATACCTATATGTTACCATTTTCCACCGCATTAGACCTACAATTATCACAATATGGCCTGGTCTGTGCTAAGTCCGCCCGATCAGATGCGAGCGGCAAACCATATTTTTCGATGACAATCAACAAACTTGAAAGAGGAGGCAATTAACTCCAAAAAAATATATTCTTTACCCTTATTAGCTTCCTGTTAATATAATTAACCTATTATTAATCCTTTTGGTTTATCGTTAATCCTTAGCAGGCAAATAAAGGTTTAGCTTCGCTTTGAGTTTAGTTAGTCCAGTAATCGATTGAACCCTCCCAAAAGTAAGGGTTTTTAAAAGCTAACCGTAACAGGTTAGCTTTTTCTTGCTGGAGCACTAAATTAATTAAAACCGACCCAACAAACCGAACAAATGAATTCAATTGGAAATAAACCACTGCTTTTTGTCCTGTTTTTAATTCCGACTACTTTTCTTCTTCACTCCCAAGGCTGTGTTGCCATTAGACAGTTTTCTACCGTTGCCGGCAATACATTGGAGAGTAATCTATTAGGGAAGGGCGACCTGCTTTTGGGGACGAACTATAATTATTTTAAGTCCTTTCGACACTTTAGGGGTACAAAGGAAGAACCCGATAGGGTTACAAATAACACAGAGGTAATCAATAAGTCCAATACTTGGGACATTACCTTAAATTATGGTATAACGGAACGGCTGTACAGTACTGTTGCAATTCCCCTGGTTCTCTATTCGCGATCTTCACTCTACGAGCACGGTGGTACGGAACGTTATAGTACTTTCTCTAGGGGTGTAGCCGACATTCGCGTAGGAATGGGTTATTGGCTATTAGACCCGGAAAAACATCTAAATGGCAATGTGTCTGTTGGATTAGGGTTAAAGTTGCCCACGGGGAATTATAATGCCTCCGATATTTTTTACAATGTGGCACCCGACGGGGGGTCCCAGGTCCGACCTGTTGATCAATCCATTCAGCCTGGGGACGGGGGTCTTGGGATCACGGTTGAACTTCAATTTTACCAAAAATTAGTCGGAGATCTATTTGCCTACGGCGGTGGGTTCTACTTGTTCAATCCTAAGGAGACCAACGGAATACGAACCTTTAGGGAAACCCTTAGCCCAATACTTATAAATGAGGCCATTATGTCCGTACCTGATCAGTTTTCCGTTCGTGGCGGTTTTCTCTATGGAATTTCGCACGCATGGTCGGGTTCGTTGGGGATAAGATACGATGCCATTCCGGTCGAGGACCTAATTGGGGGTAGTGAAGGTTTTAGAAGGCCGGGAAATGTCCTTTCCATTGATCCGGGAATAGGTTTTATGGCAAGTAATTTCACCATCAATCTAAATGTTCCATTCGCGGTCCGAAGGGACAGGCCCCAGAGTGTTACGGATAAGGAGATTGAGGATGAAACAGGGATTCCAAGAAATGGGGATGCGGCCTTTGCGGATTACCTCATCAGTGTTGGGGTGGCCTATAGATTTCCTGCAAAATCAAAGGAAATCAAGATGGATCACGATTTACAAAACACCTTTAAAAATGAGGGACTCATTAACGAAATATATAAAAACTAAACGCTATGAAAAGTTCAAAATACAAAATTGGCTCTAAATTTTTGGCAATTTCCATTGGGGTAGTCTACCTATGGTTTGGGGTATTGAAATTTTTCCCGCATTTAAGTCCGGCGGAGGACCTAGCAAAAAATACCATTGATATGTTGGATTTTGGACTGATCCCTTCCAAAGTTTCGATAATACTTTTGGCCATTTGGGAGACAGGGATAGGATTATTGCTGGTCTTTAACCTGTTTAGACGATGGGCACTGGGTTTTGCCATTGTTCATATTGTCCTTACGTTTACCCCTATGTTCTTTTTTCCGGAACAGATATTCAATAATGGGCCTTTCAACCTTACCTTATTGGGGCAATATATTGTAAAGAACATTGTTATTTTTAGTATTCTGGTATCCCTATTTATCCAAAGTACGGGCACAATGGTCCCTAAAATTGCCAAGGAATCCAAGTCTGACCATATCAGAGCGCAACGGGCAGTACAGTATTCCTGGCAAGCCCAACGGGTCGCAAATAGCAATCTGGAAATTGTGTCCGCCCAGAAATCGCTGGGAATGGCAGAAAACCAATATTAGCATTTGCCAATTCTTTTGGCCCATCCAATAAAATCTCCAAAACCACCAGGTGTTTAAGGTACGTCCGAATGCCGCTTCATTGTCTTAACGGGTAATCGCCAAAGCTTTTTCCCGGATGATTTCGGCTACGGGGCGGTTCTGCAAGTGGCTCTCCAACCAAGATATAATATCCAAATAGAGGAAGGCCCGTTTTTCATAAGGATGATCCTCATATTTTTTAAGATCATCATGCAATTTTTGAAATTCATTCCGAAGCTCATGGGGGTAGATGTTCCCAAGGTTTCTTAAAAATTTGATCATCTCTTTTTGTACGGCGTGCAGGTCGTTCATTTTCAACAAAAACTTATAGGTACTTTTCAGCTGAACCTCCAAATGATAATCCATTCCGGCCTCATAATGCGCCACAAGGCTCAACACCCGGGCAAAGCACATAAGGTCCTCCCTCATTTTAAGATTTTTGTTGTTTATTATCTTTTTCAGGTAAGTGATACAGGTTTTATTATCGCCAATTCCAAAATATAGACAAGCAATCTTGTAGTAAAATATCATGATATGATGTTCGTCAATACGATCTTTCTGCTTGGAAATACCGTATTCAATGATTTTTACCAAATACAGGCCCTTGGCAAACGTTCCCTCCATAAAATGAAGGTTCAGTTTGTTGGAATTGATATAGAGAAAGGTAAGGGCCGATATATTGTCATTTTTAGGAAATTCCTCGCTTTTGACGACCTTTTCCATTTTGTCCAAGGTTTCCCTAAAATGGGAACTGTATTTTACATAAAAAAGTGACTCCAGCAGGTAGTGGTTTCCCTTTAAAAAGAATACCGGATTAAGATAGATCATCACTTTTTGGTCGTAGAAGAGATCTACCCATTTACTGGCATATTTATAGCAGGACAAGAAGTCCTGTACTAGAAAGCTGTACCATAAATGTGCCTTATAGAGCCACAACTTTTCCCGAAATCCCAAGTCCTTCATTTTGTATTTTGGAAGGTGCTTATCAAAATATCGCTTTACCGTTTGGTAATCCTCATCGCTCCTAACATAGCCAACTTTGAGCATCATGCTATAAAGTTGCAGGGAAAGATTGGATAGTTTACTGGTCATCACATTTTGTTCCGATAGCTTCTTGGCCTGTAGGGCAAGCTCATCTGCCCGATCGGGGATACTTCGGGTAATATATTGGGTCTCAATGATCTTCTCGAGTTCCACAATTTCGTAGGCGACGTTCTTTTCTTCGTTTTCAATGGCAATCGCCTTTGCCTTTTCAAGAATTTTAAGGCTTTGTTTGTAGAGGCCCTTTTGATATAGGATGGTGGCAAAATCCAACTGCTCCCTGATCTGCACCCGTATATTTTGGTTAACGGGATTCAGCCTAAGGCTCACCAATATTTGCTTGTAGAGATGGGCCTTAAGGTTGGACAATTGTGCCTTCTTTACGATACCACTCTCCAAAATGGCTTTTTCGTCATAATCCTTCAACTTGTCTAGAAGATTAAAAAGAGCTAAAAACTTGGCATCGGTATTGACGCCCAATCGGCCGACATAGAGTTTAAATTGTCTTTTTTCGGACTTCGATAGGGAGTTTACCAATACGAATAAAGCATCTTTATGGGCATTTGTCATCGTAAAAAAAAGAATTTAATTAACTGTATGTCAGTGCTTTGAGTAAATCAAAAAGTGCTTAAGCGTTGTAAATGATGTTTTGGCACATGTTACAATGCATTTGTTGGCCTTAACTTCGTAATGATTACCCAAAATTAAGTAAATATAATGAGTAAAGATAACGTACATATTTTTGATACTACCCTTAGGGATGGCGAGCAAGTGCCCGGTTGCAAATTGGATACCAAACAAAAGCTGGTCATTGCCGAACGATTAGATCAAATGGGTGTAGATATTATCGAGGCAGGCTTTCCCATCTCCAGTCCTGGCGATTTTAAGTCGGTCAATGAAATAGCAAAATTGATAAAAAATGCTACCGTTTGTGGGTTGACCCGTGCCGTAAGGAAGGATATCGAAGTGGCTGCAGAAGCTCTTAAGCACGCCAGGAGGCCTAGAATCCATACGGGTATAGGTACTTCGGATTCTCATATAAAGCACAAGTTTAATTCTACTAGGGAAGGAATTATTGAAAGGGCGGTTGATGCCGTAAAATATGCCAAATCCTTTGTGGAGGACGTGGAGTTTTATGCCGAGGATGCCGGGAGAACGGATAACGAATTTTTGGCAAGGGTCTGTGAAGCGGTCATAAAAGCTGGGGCCACGGTACTTAATATTCCCGATACCACTGGCTATTGTCTTCCTGAGGAATACGGTGCCAAAATGAAATATCTTAAGGAAAATGTTAAAGGGATCCATACCGCTATACTTTCCTGTCATTGCCATAACGACCTGGGTCTGGCAACGGCCAACTCAATCTCGGGGGTAATCAATGGGGCCAGACAGATAGAATGCACCATCAACGGTATCGGGGAACGTGCCGGCAATACATCTTTGGAGGAGGTGGTCATGATCTTGAGGCAACATCCATATTTAAATCTGGATACCAATATAAACAGTAAATTATTGTATAGCACAAGTCTAATGGTATCCCAGAAAATGGGGATGCCGGTGCAGCCCAACAAGGCCATAGTCGGATCTAATGCGTTTGCCCATAGTTCGGGAATACATCAGGATGGCGTTATTAAGAATAGGGAAACCTATGAAATCATGGACCCTGAGGATGTTGGTGTAAATGAATCTTCCATTGTTCTTACGGCAAGAAGTGGACGGGCCGCTTTGGCATACCGCGCAAAAAAGGTAGGCTATGAGCTTACCAAACTACAGTTGGATGTTGTCTATGAGGAGTTTCTTAAGTTTGCCGATATCAAAAAGGAGATTTTGGATTATGACATCCATGAAATTATAGTGGCTAGCAACATAAATGCCGAAAGGGTGGCCTAGTAGGATAATCTTTAAATTGCTTGACTAAATTTTTATTTTTGTATTTGACAAGGTAATATAGGCGGGCATAGCAGGGCTACGGCTAATAGTTTTAACGTAGCACAATGGAAAGTGAATGGTGGAAGTATTTAATGTATTTAAAGATTACTGTACTGAATGGAATTAAAGATCGCCCTATTGCCAGGAGATGGTATTGGTCCAGAGGTCATGGCGCAGGCAGTAAAATGCCTACAGGCCGTGGAAGAGACCTTTGGCCACAATTTCATTTTTTCGGAGGCTCCCGTGGGTGCAATTGCCATGACCAAGATGGGGAGTCCATTACCCGATGAGACACTTCAGCTCTGCCGGGATTCGGACGCGGTTTTGTTTGGGACCGTGGGTTCCACGGAGTACGATAACGACCCCTATGCCAAGGTACGGCCAGAACAAGGCTTGCTGCAACTACGCAAGAAACTGGGTCTTTTTGCAAACATTAAACCCATAAAGGCATTTTCTATCCTTGACCGGAAATCTCCACTGAAAAAGGAAATTATCACGGGTACCGATTTTATAATCTATAGGGAACTTACAGGAGGTATTTATTTTGGGGAGAAAAAACTAAATGCCGATGGCACGATCGCTTCCGACCTTTGTATATATTCTGAAAGTGAGATTAGCCGTATTGCCCATTTGGCCTTTAAATCTGCTAAAAGCCGAAATAATAAACTAACCTTGGTCGATAAGGCCAATGTACTGGAAACATCCAGACTGTGGCGCAGGGTAGTTTCTAAAATTGCGGAAAGTTACCCGGAAGTGAAGTTGGACTTCATGTATGTGGATAATGCGGCGATGCAAATTATTTTGAATCCGAACCAATTTGATGTTGTTCTGACCGAAAATCTCCTAGGGGATATAATCTCCGATGTAGCCGGGGTCATATGCGGTTCAATTGGCCTGTTGTCCTCCGCTTCGGTTGGGGAGAACCATGCCATGTTTGAGCCGGTCCACGGATCGTATTCCCAAGCTGCCGGAAAAAATATGGCCAATCCGGTCGCCTGTATTTTGTCCGCTGCCCTTCTTTTGGAACACTTTGGTCTAAACGAGGAAGCCCGTGCCGTGCAACTGGCCGTATACAAGTCCTTGAGAAAGAATATTGTTACCCCGGACCTAAATCTGAAAACAAAGTATGGTACCGATCAAGTGGGAGACTTTATAGCGAACAATATCACGGATACCGACGAGAATCTGAGCATGAACAACGAAAATATCGGTTTGGGAAGATCTACAATTATTTAAGGCCTTGTATTTGAATTCTATTTCCCGCTTTCTATTCTCTTTTATGTTGCTTATAAAAGTATTCAAATACAAAACATACAATAATTATCCCTAGAGATATCCAAATACCGCTAGGGTTATCCATAAACTGTTGTCCAACAAGGATAGCGAATGCCGCTCCACAAAAAATTGCCCCCACAAATGTTATAAGTCTACTGGACTTCACCGTATCCGATTTTCTGTAGGCAATAAAATTTACCGCGGCAAAAATCAGCAGAAAACCGGAACTCCCAGAGGTGGAAATGCTTTCCAGATCCATGAAATTGGCAATAAGCAATGTGAATGCCGTGGTAACGATCAAACCAATTGGCTTGTTCCAAAACTGAAAGGTAAAGCCATGTGGGAGTTCATCGTCCTCAGCCAGTTCATAACTTACCCTGCTGCCACCGTACACCGTTGCATTGATGGCGGAAAAGGTGGAAAGGAGAGCCGCTATGGACATAATAGTAAAACCCAATTGTCCCATTACCGGTTTGGAAGCTTCGGCCAAAGCATAGTCCTTGGCTTTTTTGATTTCATCAAAAGGTAACGACCCTACCGTAATTGCAGCAATGGCAAAATAGAGCAGTACAACAAAGATGACGGAAATAAGATACGCCCTAGGAACTGTATATTTGGGTTTGTCCATGTCCGGAACCGTATTCGCGATTAACTCAAAACCTTCATAGGCAACGAAAATAACCATACCTCCCGCGATCAATTGAAATGGCCCTTCCCAGTTGGCCGGGCTCAACTGGGATAGGTGTTCGCTATTGGTAAGACCGTAGGCCCCGACTCCAATAAAACCTAACAAAATAATTAACTTAATGGCAACCGCAATACTTTCTATATGCCCCACGATTTTAATACTGTAATAGTTGATACCTGTGGCCAAAAGGACAATTGAAGATATAAAAATATGTGAGTCTGTTTCCTGGTTTCCTGTTATGGAGATAAGGTTGGAGCCGTAAGAACCAAAAGCGGAAGCATATAGAGACAACATTATAATATAACTCACCCAGAGAAGGTTATTGATACCGCCGCTAAATATCCCTTTTCCAAATCCCTCATTGATAAAACGAACGGTTCCACCCCTATCGGGATATGCCAGGGATAATTTGGAATAGGAATAGGCAGTGAAAATTGCAATAATTCCAGCAACTAGAAATGCAATGGGAGTACCTCCCTTTGCCAAGGAAACCGCTAAGCCCAATACGGCAAAAATACCGCCGCCAACCATACCGCCAATTCCTATGGAAATGGCATCTTTTAAACTTACACGATCTTTAGCCATAGGTATATTCTGTTGGTTGGTTAATTGAATAGAATAAAGTTAACAATTTTGGTTTGGCCATTTTCTATAATTCGGTCATATTTAGGGAAAATACCATCTCTAATGTTTACTTTTGATAGTATTGGAGTACTCTTCCTTATTTCGAATTTTTATGAAAAAGAAACTAGGTCAACTTGCTGCGACTTCCATTTGTGGCAATGATATTAGTTCTTCCTGTTTGTATGTATCCGGGATCTCAATTTTATATGCCGGACAATACGCATGGATTTCACTGCTTATGGTGTCGTTGGTGCTCTTTCTTTATCGAAGAATCTATGGGGAGGTCGTGGGGGCGTTGCCCCTAAATGGGGGAGCTTACAACGCCTTGTTGAACACCACAAAGAAATCGACCGCCTCCTTCGCGGCTTCCCTTACCGTGCTCTCCTATATGGCCACGGCCGTAATCTCTGCAAGTGTAGCGATTAAATATGCACATGGCCTTTGGGGTTCTATTCCAATTATGTACACCACCATTTTCTTGTTGTCAATTTTTATGGGATTGGTTATTATGGGCATTGGGGAATCATCCAAGGTAGCTTCGGCAATCTTTCTTTTCCACTTGGGATCCCTTGTTTTGCTTTGCGGGTTTTGTCTTTATTTTTTCGTTCACAATGGCCTGCAAATTTTATTGGCCAATTTTAAAATTCCCGTTACAGGAAGCGTGTCCAACGCTTTGTTTTTTGGTTTTTCAGCAGCTATGCTCGGTATTAGCGGATTTGAAAGTTCAGCAAATTATATAGAGGAACAAAAGAAAGGGATATTTCCAAAGACCTTGAGGAATATGTGGATAATTGTTACGGTTTTCAATCCGCTTATCGCCTTTTTGGCCTTGGCGATTATCCCATTGGCCAACATCAATGCCCAAGGGGAAACACTTTTGTCATATATGGGATCCCTGGCAGGGGGAAGTTGGCTCTCCTATTTAATTACAATAGATGCCGCCTTGGTGTTAAGCGGGGCGGTGTTGACTGCCTTTGTGGGGGTGGGTGGACTTGTGGAAAGGATGGCCCTGGATAGAATTTTGCCCAAATTTTTGGTAAAAAAGAACAAAAGGGGAAGTTCATACTTTATAGCCATTACTTTCTTTCTGCTCTGTTCCTCGATTTTGGTGATTACCCAGGGTAATTTGGCGGAATTGGCCGGGGTTTATACCATAGCCTTTTTGGGGGTAATGATTCTTTTTGGGATGGGAAACTTATTGCTGAAAATAAATAGAAAAACACTGCCAAGACCGGAACGTGCCACTTGGATGGCTGTAATCTTTGCTATTTTTGGGGTAGGTTTGGCCCTTATAGGTAATGTGATGCTAAATCCACATTATTTACAAATATTTTTGGATTATCTGATACCCACACTCCTTATTGTGGGGTTTATGTTGTTTCGAATCCGAATCTTAAAAGTAGTCCTCTTCTTTCTCGATTATATCACCCCTGATAAAAACTCCATTTTTAGGGAATGGAACAGTAGGATAAAAAGGACCATTCGCAGGATCAACGATCAACAGTTCGTTTTCTTTACCAAGCACGACGATGTGGCCACCTTAAATAGGGTGTTGCGTTATATTACCGCCAACGAGCATACCCGCCGCTTAAAAATTGTTACCGTGCTGGCCCAAAACGAAAAGTTGACCCAGCTTTTTAAGCAAGATATTGATATGCTGGATCGATCATGGCCTTCCATTGAAATAGAGTTGGTGGAAGAGTATGGTGAATTTTGTCCCAAGAAAATAATGGAGCTGTCCAAGAAATGGAAAATCCCAACCAATTATATGTTTATAGGATCCCCGGGACCGGATTTTCCTTATGAATTGTGGGAACTTGGGGATGTACGGCTGATTATTTGATCCATAGAATTCCCCGAGTCCCTGGCTCGGGTGAAGGGGTCGGATAACCACGGGTTGCAAAGAACCAGAATGCATAGAATCTAGTTGTTAGAGCCAAGAGCCAAGACAGAAAGACCTTGTTTATGACCCTTGAAAATTCGTAAACTTCGGGAGTCTTGATTGTGATACCCTCGACCTAAACGTGACGTTTGGACAGGGTTCTGCCTTTCCTATTGGCTAAGACCATCTAAGAGGGACGCGCGTAATTGATCCACATCCTATCAGAAGAAATATAAACTAATCAATTAGAAGCTCATACCGCGCATCTTTCAAATATTTGGCAACGAGTTCGTTAAATTCGGGGGTAATTCTGAGTAGGGCTGCATCCTTTAGGTCGTAGAGTTCGGTTTTGTTGGTATATCCATGCTTTAACAGTTCCTCCGTATAAAAGAGGGCGGTGCCAAAATCATCGTTCTTGGCACTGTTTGAGATTATTTTAAGATAATTGGAATACTCCTTGGGAGCAGTGATGGTTTTTAGCATCCAAAGAAACTGAAGTCCCTGTTCATCCAAGTTTTTTTCCTTTTTTATTTCATTAATATTTTCATCGATCAATGCATTTACAAATCCGTAAAGCCTTTCGCCCATTTGACTTTCGATCTTGTTGGTACTCGCCATGATCTTTTTTAACTCATCCATTTGATAGTTCCACCATCCAAGATTTTTTAAATTATAAGTGTTAACATCTTCGTCAAGATAATATACATAGTCCACACGGGAGAACGATTCCTTATCCAAGGCAGCAATTTCATTCCTTTTTTGGGTTTTGTATACTTTGTTCTTTTTGATCCATTTTTGCTTGTCCTTTAGGGAATCCAATGAAACCAACTTCCCGTACACAGATTCGGATTCTGTAATAAGTTCCTCTGCCTCAAGCATTTTTAGGGAGTTGGTCAAAGAGTTTATCTTTTCCAAGTTCGTGTTGTAGGTAGACTTTATATAAGTTGTGTCCTTGACCATTTTTCCATTGGCCATAGTTGATATCGTGAGGATTTCCAGGGCTTTTTCCAGATTTTCGGCCGGTGGCCATTCATGACCTCCATCAAACGTCAGCAGTTGGTTAGGGAACTTTAATTTATCCAAGACCTTGGTAGTTTGTATCATCATGGAATAATTATAATCTCCCTTACCTACAATACCGATGTACTGAAAGCGTTTTTTAGAATCCAATACCTTGGTGCTGCCAATGTCCGATCCGCAGGAAATCACACCATGAACATTGGTTATAATAAGGGGAAGAACGCTCGCCAATGCTGCACCCTTGGCAAAACCGACGGTATAAACCCGTGCTGGATCTATAGAAAACATGGTAGGTATAGCACTAATTATCTTATTGGCTATCAGCACATTATCGGTTAATGAAAGGGAATCGTTTAAATTGTTGATTGAAATAAATATATAACCCTGCCTTTCGGCCGAAGCCCTATAATCTTGTAGGACATTTATTCCATGACCCTCCAAATCTAACACATAGACTACGGGCCACTTTTGGGAAGCTTCATAGTTTTTGGGTAGATATAACCCAAAATTATCCGTTGAATTATAACCTGCCGAAATGGAATCTATTACCTTTCCCTTTTTAAGAACTATTTGTTGGGCGGTTGCATAAAATGATGCCCATAAAAAAAGTACCCATAAAAATTTTTTCATCTATTTATAACTGTTTATTAAACTTTTTGAACCAGTTCATTTTATATATTAAAACCATCAAATATCCGACCAAAATAGGGTCAATAAAATTAAGAAATATAATTCCATCCTTGACCCTCCAATATATATTGCACATTTAGGAGTTCTCTGGACTTATTCTTTCGAGGTCCAAACTTGCTTTTATGGTTGCTCAGGGAGGACCTCTCAATACGTACCATCCCCTCTGTTTGTTAAAGTGACCTGTTAAATGGAAAGTTGATCGCCAACCGTTTTACTGGTTAATGAATCCCCTTAGCAAATATTAAGTCACCTTTTTCATTATCGGGGAATCGGAAATGACTTCCGAGAGAATGATATGGGTACGTGTCTCACCATATTGTATGAGCTTGTCTATAAACTTCTCCAAATGGAACTGATCCCTTAGGACAACTTCCATAATAATATTCTCGTTCCCTGTGATCCTGTAGCAATTGACAACTTCGTCAAAAGACGGAACGGCCTCCAAAAATGGCCTCAATTTGCCCATAAAGGCTCTCAAGGTTATGATGGCCTTTAATTGATATCCTACTTGAATGTGTGAAACAATTGCCTTATATCCCAATAAAATCCCCAAATCCTCCATTTTCTTGATCCGTTCCGCTACGGCCGGGGGTGTAAGTCCAACTTGCCTTCCAATATTTGCAAAGGTTTCGCGGGCGTTTTTTTGGAGCATTTTCAGGATTCGCCAATTTAAATCATCCACCTTCGTATCCAAAATTTTATCCATATAAAACTTTTTTTTCGTTAGCGAATATACAAAAATGCCATGTAATGTTAAGATGTTTTTCGAAGATTACCCGTAATTTTATGTATTCAAAATAGGTGGGAAAAGAAAATGTCCAAAGAAAATTTAAGTTCGGTTCCTTTGTATCTCAAAGCGTTGGATCTCTGTAAAATGAGCAGGGAAATTGCGTCCTATGTTACGTATAACAAGGATTTGCTCAAGTTATATCAATCTAACAGCCATAGGGATATCATTGCCGATTCCCTACTGACCGACGCCATCCTTATTCCGCAACAGATAGCTTATGCAGAATATTCGGACTGTCATGCTTCCCGTATGAAAAGTGCCACCTTTATTAGCATTATGACCCGGAATATCCTGTCCTATTGCAAAGGACTCGAGATGGATGGGGTTAAGGAGAAGGAATACTTAAACTTGCTCCGCAATGAAATTAGAAGCTTCCGAAGACTATATCACAAGTGGAAGAAATCCTTACGCCGGGACGACAGTCCCAATGGATGGGGATTTGGGGATTCATTTGGGTTTTAAAGTAAATTTTTAACAATTATACAGTCACATCGAGCGCCCGCTGGAATGAATCCTTCGGGATGGCCCCTGAGATGTTTTTTTTACTGTGCTTCGACGGTCTGCCCTTACCATACAGGTAATCCCTGAACATGACGGAGGCAGATTTTAGGACAGGCATAAAGGTTTTTTTATCGTTGCCTTCATCTTCCCTAGTACCTTTACTTTCCTTTCCAAATTTTACCACAAGATCATTTTTGGACAAAGATCATAAATACATAAACTTCCTTTATCGGCACTTGATTCTCTTCCTTGTCGCACCAGGACGGGATCGGGGATCCAATATGGGGTAGGATCATTAAACAAGGGATTGTTTGATTTCAAGTTAGCAATAAGTCATTTTTTACTTAAATTCGCCAGAAATATAAGAATACATTGCCATTTCCTTTTAAATGGGGGCAATTTCGAACCTTAATCGTTAACGATGAAAAATATTTATCTCAGATTCTTTACACTTTTGGCATTTTTGACGGCCTCGGTGGCGATCTCACAAACGCAACCGGGTACTTTGGTGCGGGATATCCATAAGGAATATGTGGATAGTTTAAAACAGGTAAAATACGATTATAAGTTCCCTATTTTGGGACAAAAGGCCTATGACCGCGGAATAGACTTGGCCTATCCGGCGGGAGCAATGGTCAATTATATCTGGATGAATCAGGGAATTGTTATTGAAAATTTTCAGCTTGGATTTAAGAATGATCAAACCGATATTCCATTGACCCCTATGGGAATAATTCAGTTTGAAAATAGCGAGAACACTAGTTATGGAATAAATGTAAGGCCCGATTTGTGGGTGCTGCCTTTTTTGAACGTGTATGGGATCTTTGGATATGCCCACTTAAAAACCGAGGTGAATTTGGTATACCCGATTAAGCTAACCTCTGTTGTAGAGCAGGGTGCCTCTACCGCTGGCTTTGGATTAATGAGCGGTTTTGCTGTCGGAGGTTTTTTTGCATCGGTCGATGCAAATTTCACTTGGAACAAACCGGAACTACTTGATAAAGCCGTGCCCGTAAATGTTTTGGGATTGCGATTTGGGAAGAATTTTAAGTTTAAGAATAATCCTGCCAGAAACCTGACATTTTGGGCCGGTGGTATGCGTGTAAACGCCAAAGGAGTGACGTCTGGCCAAATTGCTATCAATGAGGCCCTGCCCGGTTTTGTTCAGAAAAAGGATCAGATCGTAAGTGATTATTACGATTGGTATGACAACGAAGCTACAACCGCCGAAAAAATTGTTGCAGATAAAGTGCTGACCCCCATTATAGAAAATATCGATAAGGCAGAGGGAAATGGAACCGTGAAGTATGCAATGGATAAAAATTTAAAGGAATTGTGGAACGGAATTATAGGGGCCCAGTTTCAATACAACAAAAATTGGCAACTTCGAAGCGAAGCTGGGATAATTGGAGATCGAAAATCGATTTTGGTATCCGTAAACTATAGGTTTCTACTGTAGGCCTATCACAGTTTTGTCCTTGTCTCCCAAGGAATTAAACACATCGTAAGTAAATCTTTTGCCTTGTCTCCCCGCTGCAAAAAAATTACTCATAATCTTTTTTTCGAGATTTGCTTTTATTGTAATTTTAAGGGTATAATTTTCCGAATCTGGATTCAGATTTGATTTTCATATACGATGAAAAAATTCTTCAAATTTCTAGGGATCGGGGTAGTCTCTATTATAATCTTGGTGGGAATAATCCTGTTGTACATCAACTTTAGCGGTATTCCGACCTATTCTATTGAAAAAATTGAATTTCAAGTGAAAAGTACCCCTCAATCTATTGAACGAGGCCGAAAGTTGGTTACTTTTCTTTGTGCCGGTTGTCATTTGAACCGTGAAACTGGAAAGCTCACGGGGAAAAGAATGTTAGATGCACCACCGGAATTTGGGGAAATTTATTCTATGAATATTACACAGGACAAGAATCAAGGAATTGGCGATTGGACAGATGGGGAAATAGTTTATCTCCTGAGGACAGGGATAAAAAGGGATGGGCAATATGCACCTCCGTATATGGCAAAATTACCCAATATGGCCGATGACGATATTAACGCCGTGATTTCCTTTTTAAGATCGGGCAATCGGATGGTTACTGCTGATCCAACCCCGAACACGCCTTCATCCCCGTCCCTGTTGACCAAAATACTTTGCCGGGTTGCCTTTAAACCTTTACCAATGCCTACCCGGCGGATTGCAATGCCAGATACGACCAATGCGGTTGAAACAGGTAGATATCTTGCTTATAATTTGGAATGTTATGCATGTCATTCCGCAGATTTTACCACCAATAATGCAATGGACCCCACTAAGAGCAAAGGTTATTTTGGAGGAGGAAACAAACCCTTGGACCTTCAGGGTCGGGTAATGTTAACACCTAATCTTACACCAGATTTGGAAACAGGTATAGGAAGATGGACCAAAGAAGAATTTGTTCAGGCAGTAAAATATGGCCGGATACAAGGTCAAAAAGCCTTGACGTATCCTATGGAACCTTATACAGAACTTACCGACAAGGAAGCAGGGGATATCTTTGAATATTTAAAGACCGTTCCACCTATCAAAAATAAGGTCGTAAGATCGATCTATAATTGAACGGGTTCATAATTGTTAAGATATCATACATGGGGAAATCCTTTAACCCAAAGTGAAGACCCAAGTCTGATTTGCTGTTCCCGATCCGCTATAAGCAAGAGCATAAAGCGATAAGCCTAAAGCGCAAAGCCTGGTAGAACCTTAGTCAGCCTCCAAAAGGTAACTTTTCAATTCACCGTAGGTTGCAATAAGAACGGATTTTTTCTCTTTATCCATCACCTTCTGAATTTGCATTGGAATTTCGGGAGATTCTCCAATGACCTCCTCCACCACATCCAAGAATTTTACGGGATGGGCAGTTTCCAGAAAAATCCCATACGTTTCCAGATGGGATTCTTGATATTTTTTTAGGCCTAAATAGCCAACGGCTCCATGGGGATCGGGGGTATAGCCGTCATTCTTGAAAATTTTAAGCATTGCCGCCTTGGTTTCGGCATCGGTAAAGGAATACGACGAAAGGGTTTTGGCAAGGGTTTCAAAATCATCTTGGAACAAATGCCGGATCCGGATGAAATTACTGGGGTCGCCAACATCCATGGCATTGGAGACCGTGGAAGTGGAAGCTTTGGGAGTGTATTTTCCCGTCTGCATATATCGGGGCACCACATCGTTTACGTTCGTCGCGGCAACAAAATGCTTAACCGGCATTCCCAGTCGCTGTGCTACCAACCCGGCACAAATATTCCCAAAATTACCACTTGGGACCGAAAAAACGATGTCTCGGCCAATGGCCTTGGTCTGCTTGTACGCAAAAAGAAAATAGAACATTTGGGGCAACCATCTAGCCACGTTGATAGAATTGGCGGAGGTCAATTTCATATGGTCCAATAATTCCCTGTCCAAAAATGCGGTCTTTACCATTTCTTGACAGTCATCAAATGTGCCTTTTACTTCCAGGGCGGTAATATTTTGGCCCAAGGTGGTCAGTTGTTTTTCTTGAATGTCGCTTACCTTCCCACTGGGATAAAGAATAACGACCTTTACCCCATGGACACCTAAAAACCCATTGGCGACAGCGCCTCCCGTATCCCCGGAGGTGGCCACTAAAACCGTGACATTGGTGTCTTTTTTTTCAGAAAAATACCCAAGACAACGCGCCATAAACCGGGCTCCCACATCCTTAAAGGCCATGGTAGGGCCGTGGAAAAGTTCTAAGGTGGCTACGTTTTCCTCAATTTCTACCACTGGGAAGTCGAAATCCAAAACGTCTTTTAGAATATCCTTCAGAATATCATCCGGAATCTCATCCTTTACAAATTGATGGATGGCCCTAAAGGCGATTTCCTGATGGGACAGTGCCTCGATACCCTCAAAAAACGAATCGGGTAAAGGAGTGATGCTTTCGGGAAAATACAATCCCCGATCCGGTGCAATTCCTTGAATCACGGCCTCCTTGAAAGAAACCGATTGCGCTTTGTTATTTAGACTGTAGAAATTCAATGTGTTTGATGTTTATTTTTTGATGTTATTGTGCTTGGTGTTATTCTGTTTGGTGTTCTTCAGGTTTGATATTTGTTCAAGCCTCAAACCTTAAACTTTGAACCTTTTTTGCCTACTGCCACTGCCCACTGTTCACTTTTTTTCACATTGAACCTTGAACCTTTTCTGCCTACTGCCACTGCCCACTGTTCACTTTTTCAACTTTCAACATTGAACCTTGAGCCTAGAACCCATTCCTGCCCCCTGCCAAGGCCTATTGCCTACTGGAAATCACCCGTATCCCTTGGGTATTCACCTTCGACACGTGTACATCATAATCGATGCCGATTTTTTGATACACTTTTCTCATGGCTTCGGCCACTTGGATCGCGGTGTCTTCCCCTTGGCTCAGGGCAAAGATGGATGGCCCTGAACCGGAAATACCGCATCCCAATGCCCCTGCTTGAATGGCTTCAGACTTAACGGCATTGAATCCAGGTATAAGGATAGATCGGATCGGTTCCACGATGTGGTCCACCAACGACCGGCCGATAAGGTCGTAATCCTCCGTAAAGAGTCCGGCCACCAATCCGCCCAAATTCCCCCATTGTTTTATCCCATCTGCCAAGGAAATATTGGTCTTCAATATTTTGCGGGAATCCGATGTTTTTACCTCGATCTGCGGATGAATCACGGTTGCGAACAATTCCTTTGGCGTATGGATCGGAACGATATCCAGGGGATCGTAGCTTCTGACCAGCGTAAATCCGCCGAAAAGGGCAGGGGCTACATTATCGGCATGGGCCACCCCGCTGGCCAAACGTTCCCCTTCCATGGCAAATTTCACCAATGCCAAAGTACTGAAGGGTTTGCCCAGCAATTCGTTCATCGCCCAGACGGCCCCCGTAGAACTTGCGGCACTACTTCCGATTCCGCTTCCTGCCTTGATCTTTTTATAGATTTCGATTTCAAAGCCACCATCGTAATCGGCTTCGGACAATAGGGCCAAACCGGCCACTCCGGCCACGTTTTCCAACGTTTCCATGGGCAGGTCCTGCCCTTCAAGTTTTGTGATTCTTATCCCTTTTTCTGCGGTTTTCCTAACAACCATCTCATCCCCGACCGATTCCAAGGCCAATCCCAGGACATCAAATCCGCAAGAAACATTGGCGATTGTTGCGGGACAGAATATTTTTATTTCGTTGGTGTTCATTATCAATTTTATTAAGCTCCCCTCTTCAGATGAAGGGGGGGGGAATGAATCACGTCTTTGACATGAGAAAGGGGAGTTTGATAGCCCAAGCTTTGGCAAATATGGCTCAACCTCGATTTTATACCTATGGTTTGTGCTTTCAAACCCTCCGTCTCCCGTCTTTTTAGGCGGGAGCCACCTCCCTTCGTCCGAAGGGAGGAGCCATAAACTTACCTAATTTTAAATTTCTTCAACTTTCCCCTCCAGGGTAGAGATCAAAGGATGGGTCCGTTAAAAGTTCCCGATCCTGATAATATCCGCAAAAATACCCGAGGCAGTTACCTCTGCTCCGGCTCCGGCCCCTTTAATGATCATGGGCTGGTTGGGATATCTCTCCGTATAAAATAAAACGATATTGTCACTCCCTTCCAAATTGTAAAAATCGTGCCCTTTGGGAATTTCCTGCAGGCCTACGCTAGCCTTTCCTTCCTCAAATTGAGCCACATACTTTAATTTGGAGTCCTTGTCCGCCGCATGTTTGTACAGCTCTTGGAAGGAATCCTCGTGCTTCATCAACGAGGCAAAAAAATCATCGTTGTTGGTTGTATCAAGACTTTCCTCCGGTAAAAAGGATTTATTTTCTATCTCGGCCATGTCTAGCCGATTTCCACTTTCCCGGGCCAAAATCAATATTTTCCGCATTACATCGATTCCGCTGAGATCGATCTTAGGATCCGGTTCGGTGTAACCTTGTTCCTGTGCCTGTTTTACAACGTCGTAAAAGGTGACCTTATCATTGAAATTGTTGAAGACAAAATTAAGGCTACCGGAAAGCACGGCCTGTATTTTTAAAACTTTGTCCCCTGAGGCAATCAGGTTTTTTAGGGTATCCAAAATTGGCAAACCGGCCCCTACATTGGTCTCGAACAAAAAGGGAGCGTTGTATTTTCTGGCCAGGCTTTTGAGTTCCGCATAGTTTTCATATTCCGAGGAACAGGCTATTTTATTACAAGTTACGACCGAGATACTTTGCTGTAAATAATCGGAATAGGTATTGGAAACCTCTTGGCTCGCCGTATTGTCCACAAAAATACTGTTGCGGTAATTCAATTCCTGGACCCTGTCATAAAATTTTGATTTGTCGGCTTTCTCCCCTGAGGCGAGCAGATCTTCCCAATTTTTTAGAGGGATCCCGCTTTCTTCGAAAACCATGGTCCTGGAATTGGAAATGCCGATAACCCGAATATTGAGCATTAAATTTTCCTTAAGGTATTTCCTTTGCTGTTGAATTTGGTTCAGGAATTTGGAACCCACGTTCCCGACCCCCATTACAAAGAGATTCAACTGTTTTACGTTTTCCTCAAAAAATTCTTCGTGAAGTGCGTTCAGTGCTTTCTTAACGTCTTCCCTTTTTATGACCGCAGATATGTTGCGTTCCGAAGCGCCTTGGGCAATAGCGCGAATATTCACGTTGTTTTTGCCTAAAGTGCTGAACATCTTTCCGCTAAGTCCTTGATGGCTTTTCATATTGTCCCCAACAAGCGCGATAATGGCCAAATCTTTCTCGGCCTTTACAGGTTTTATCTTGCCAAGTGAAATTTCGTATTCGAAGGCCTCATTGATGGCCTCGATGGCCTTATCGGCATCAATGGCCGGGATTCCTACACAAATGGAGTGCTCGGAAGAGGCTTGGGTAATCAGTACGACACTGATGTTGCTCTGTGATAGGACTTCAAAAAAACGTTTTGATATTCCCGGGATCCCTACCATGCCTGGACCTTCCAAAGATACAAGGGCCATATTTTCAACATGGCTTATGCCGCGAACGGATTTTCCGCCACCATTTTGGTTCTTGGTAATCAATGTCCCCGTCGCTTGGGGTTCAAAAGTGTTTTTAATATGGATGGAAATGCCTTTGGTAAGGACCGGCTGTATGGTTGGTGGATAGAGCACCTTGGCCCCAAAATGCGACAGTTCCATGGCTTCTTCGTATGAAATATGCGGAATGGCCACGGCCTGTTTTACGATCTTTGGATTGGCGGTGTACATGCCGCTAACATCGGTCCATATTTCCAACGCCTCAGCATTCATATTACCTGCTATGATCGCGGCAGTATAATCGGAGCCCCCACGGCCAAGGGTAGTGGAGTTTCCTTGTAAAGAGGAGGCAATAAAGCCGCCTAAAACCGTAATTCTATGTTCACTTTGGCTAAAATAGGTTTGGCAATTACTGTTTGTGACTTCAAAATTAACGACCCCTTTTCCATAGGTATTATTTGTTTTGATCAACTCCCTACTGTCCTTATAGATGGCGTCCAATTGGGAGACAATGAAAAATTCGCTAATGATGTACGAGGATAGTAGTTCCCCGAAACTAACAATTTTATCCGAAAGTTTGGGGGTGATCTCGCCAATGAGGTAGGCACCTTCCAAAAGGGTCTCCAAAATGTTAAGTTCGCTCTTAACCTTACTAAGAACCTTGCTTTGGGAGGCTATGGGAATGAGGTCCTGGATGGTCCTAATGTGCCGTTCCTCAATTTCTTTAAGGATCGCTTGGTAGCCCTTGTCCTGGGATGCCGCCAATTCTGCCGTTTTAAGAAGAAGGTCGGTAATTCCGCCGAGTGCGGAAACAACAATGACCAATCGATCTCCCAGGGTCTGGTCAACAATATCTTTTACTTGGGATATATTTTTTGCGTTGGCTACCGAAGTGCCACCGAATTTTAGAACTTTCATTTTGGAATACAGTTAAGTGGTAATTTATTGTGGCTATAAAAAATAGCAAAAAACGGACGTATATGTAGTAGCTTACCCCAAAGGGGTGATGGTGGTAGCAATAAAGGTAGTGCAACCATTGTGAATGGAAGAAAAAATGGTTCTTATGTCCGTGTTGTACAAATGCATGGGTATCGAAAGGATCAAATGTAGTATTTTTGATAACCGAATCAAATGTTTGTGATGATTTTTTCGGATTTGATAATTATTTGGTTATTGAGTTAGTAGTTCAATGATTATTCGGGCAAATTATTGTAAATGGGAATTTAAATCCAAAATGAGCTAAGGATCAATTTATGGATTGGTAGTCCGATCCACTCAAATCCCACATCTAAATTCCCAAATCTAAAATCTATAAAAATGAAGATTTTTAGCGCAGGCCAAATATACCAGGCCGACCAAGCCACGATCAAGAATCAGGGGATTTCCAGTACAGAACTCATGGAGCGTGCTGCCCATCAAGTATTTAATTGGATGCACCTCCGATTACAGGACGCTAAGGTAAAAATCCATCTGTTTTGTGGGATCGGTAATAATGGAGGTGACGGATTGGCAGTGGCAAGGCTTTTAAAGGAGCACGATTACAATATCGCGGTCTATGTGGTCAACTATAGCGAGAAGCGTTCGCCAGATTTTTTGATAAACCTGGACCGGTTGAAGGACCTGAAGGTGTGGCCCGATTTTATTTCAGGGGATTCGGATCTTCCGGAAATAACGCCGGATGACATCATAGTGGATGCCATCTTTGGGATCGGACTTAACCGTCCGCCCAGTACTTGGGTAGCGGACCTGATCCAGCACCTGAACCAATCCCGGGCGTTCATACTTGCCATAGACGTGCCTTCGGGACTGTTTCTGGATAATGCCCCCGAAGATGAAAAAGGTATTGTCCGGGCCAACCATACCCTTACCTTTCAGGTGCCCAAATTGATTTTTTTCCTACCACAGACTGGGATTTACAGCAATGGATGGGAGTTGCTGGATATTGGTTTGGATCAAGGGTATTTGGCCAAAACGGAGACAACGTATGAACTGATAGGTAAAAATGAGGTGCTACAATGGTATCGGCCTCGGGAAAAATTCTCCCATAAGGGCACGTATGGGCACTCTTTGCTTATCGGTGGCAGTTATGGTAAGATAGGGGCTGTTTTGCTCGCTTCAAAAGCCTGTCTGCATTCAGGTAGTGGACTTGTCACGGCCTATGTTCCCCAGTGTGGCTATCTTCCGTTGCAAACTGGACTTCCGGAAGTAATGGTAATAACGGACCAGGCTGGGAACGGGATTTCCAAGATAGAATTTGATTTGGATCCCACCGTTATCGGTATCGGGATCGGAATGGGAACAGCTATGGAAACCGCAACTGCATTTTCAGATTTTTTAAAAAACAACAAAGCCCCGTTAGTGGTCGATGCAGATGCTCTGAACATCCTATCCAAAAACAAGGAAATGTTGAGGGACCTGCCAGCAAAAGCCGTTTTGACCCCTCACCCCAAGGAATTGGAGCGCTTGATAGGAAGTTGGAAGGATGATTTTGATAAGTTGGAAAAGGCCAGATCCTTTTCAAAAAAATATGATTGTATCCTCGTTATCAAAGGTGCGAATACCGTGGTCCTATATAACGACATGGGCTATGTAAATACCACGGGCAACCCTGGAATGGCCACTGGCGGCAGTGGCGATGTGCTCACCGGCATAATCACCGGATTGATAGCCCAAGGCTACGAATCCCTGCATGCGGCCATATCTGGTGTTTACCTCCATGGGAAAGCTGGGGATATTGCGGTTGAAAAAACCGGGTATCAGGCACTTTCCGCCTCCGAAATTATAAATGGGATAGGGAAGGCGTATTTGGATCTGTTCAAGGTTCCCGAGGGGCCGCAAGTGCAAAGGGAAGGGGAAGTAGGATAACAGGTTGCCTACAATTCGTAATAAAAAGCGTCCCGTAATACCTCCAGGCTTTTAGGGACCGCGATCTCGGGAGATTCATTGCCCTCGAATTCCAATGAAATATAGCCCCTGTAATTATTCTTGCGCATTATTTCTCCGATTTCTGGGTAGTCGATATCCAACGTGTACCATTTACCACCGCCATAATAGGTCTTTGCCTGTACCAAAAAGGTCTGGGGGGCCAAAAGTTCCATTTGTGCTTTCCTGTCCTCCAAAAAATTGCCCGTATCCAGCGTTACCTGGAGCCAAGGGCTATCGATGGTATCCACTATGCGTTTTACCCCAGCTGCCGTCCGGCCCAGTCCCCAATGGTTTTCCAGACCTAAAACTACCCCGCATTTTTCTGCCACGGGCAGGCATTGTTCAATGGAGTCTATGACCCATTTAAATCCATCATCTTCCGTATAACCTTCCAGGACTGGCTCAATGCCCTTGTTCGCCATGAGGTCGTCAAAGGATTTTGTGGTTCCCCAACGACCGGTATTCAATCGCATGACCGGAATTCCCAGTTGATACGCCAGTTCGATCTGATGGATGGTCTTGGCAATATTTTCTTCGCGTTTTTCCTTTTCTGGATAAACATATCCTTGATGGGTAGAAAAACCCATTAGGTCCAACCCTGCGTGATAAGCCTGCTTCTTTAGCTTTTGTAGATAGCTGTTCTCCTCGGACGACATCTGTACCAAAAGAAATTCAATGCCGTCAAAGCCCATGGCTGCAGCCTTTTCAATGCAAAGCTCCATTGGGACCTTTTCCTTTGGACCGTTGAATTGCCAAAACGAATACGAGGAAACCCCGATCGGGTTGTGCTTTATTTTTTTTGCATTAGGGGTTGTCTTTTTGCCCAGGGGATTTTCTGCCATGCCAAAACTTCCGGCAATAGCAGTGCCCAATCCTAGTGTCGCCGCACCACCGATAAACTTCCTTCGATCTATCATTATCTTTCAGATTAAATGTTGTTATCCAAATATAACCAATTAAGGTATGGTTACGAATTTTGGCTGCAATCTATTTCGACCAAAATAAAATCAATGGACTGAAGGGGCCTACCATTGTTGGAGTAGGTTTTAAGAATTCTTTTATTGATGCTGGGTCCAGTTCTTTATTTGGGAGAACCGTGCTATATTTGTTCCAAACCTCAAAAGGAATGATAAATTTTACGGCAACGTATACGGATCAATATCAATTGGCCATGGCCCAAGTCTATTTTAAGAGCGGCCAAAAGGAAGATCATGCGGTTTTTGATTACTTTTTCCGCAAGCTCCCCTACCAAGGGGGGTACGCAATCTTTGCCGGTTTGGAACTTCTACTGGGAATCCTTGAAAATCTAAAGTTTTCCAAAGAAGATTTGGAGTTTCTTAAAGAGCAACACTTTGATGCCGATTTTATCGACTTTTTGAAAGATTTTCGATTTCGGGGGAGGGTCCGTTCCGTAAAGGAGGGTGATGTTGTATTTCCAAATAGACCAGTGCTGCAGGTAGAGGCTAATATTATAGAAGCCCAGTTGGTGGAAACCATTATTCTGAATATATTGAATTTTCAAACCTTGATCGCCACCAAGGCGAGCCGTATTCACCTAGTGGCGCGAGGGAGGACCTTAATCGATTTTGGACTTCGAAGAGCCCAAGGACCAGGAGGTTATTTGGCATCCAGGGCGGCCGTGATCGGTGGATTTTATGCAACGAGCAATGTAGTGGCAGGAAAAGATTTTGATATCCCGGTTTCTGGCACCATGGCGCATTCCTTTATCCAGAGTTTTGACGATGAACTTACCGCTTTTCGGCAGTTTGCCCTAGAACGCCCCCAGGATTGTGTGCTGCTCGTAGATACCTATAACACCTTGGAAAGTGGCCTGCCAAATGCTATCACGGTGGCGAAGGAAATGGAGAAAAGAGGCGATAGATTATTGGCGGTGCGGTTGGACAGTGGTGACCTTGCCTATCTAGCGAAAAAGACCCGCCAACTTTTGGATGATGCTGGTCTTCACTATGTAAAAATCGCTGCTTCCAACCAATTGGACGAGTATGTGATCAAAAGTATTTTGGAACAGGAAGGCCCCATCGATATTTTTGGGGTGGGGACCAATTTGGTTACCGGTAGCCCCGACGGCGCCCTCGACGGAGTGTATAAGCTCGCATGGTCTGGAGGAAAGCCAAGGATAAAACTATCGGAAAGTATTACAAAAACCACGCTTCCGCACAGAAAACAAGTATTCCGGATAAAGGATGACAATGGAAAATGCGTAGGGGCCGACGCTATCGGTCTTTATGAAGAAACCCAAATCGATACCATGTACCATCCATTTGAAATTACCAAAAAGATGGCCATAAAGGGATTTGTCCAGGAACCCCTTCTGGAAACGGTCATGGAAAATGGCAAAGTGTTGGTCCCAAAACGATCACTATCCAAGATTGCCGAATACAGCAAACAACGGTTATCGGAATTGCCCATAGAATACAAGCGCTTTGACAATCCGCACATCTATAAGATCGGGATAAGCGAGGCCCTGAGGAACGAGCGGGATGATCTTATCAGGGAATCTAGAAGGAGTATATAGGTTTATGGGTTTATAGGTTTAGGAGTTTAAAAAAGTCATTTCTCTATATTCTCTTTTCTATATTCTCTTTTCTATGTTCTCTTTTCTAATGCTACTTGTATTTAAAATAATTGTTAATCAGTTTGTAGCTAAAATGATATGTCCATGAAAGCACTACTAATAATCGATGTTCAAAACGATTTTATGCCTGGAGGGGCACTTCCGGTCCCGAAAGGAGACCTTGTTGTTCCCGTAATAAATCGACTTCAAAAAAAGTTTGATTTGGTGGTCGCTACCCAAGATTGGCATCCCAAGGGACATGCCAGTTTTGCATCTACCCATGTCGGGAACAAGGAATTTGATGTAATCAAAATCAATGGCCTAGATCAGGTATTATGGCCCGATCACTGCGTACAGGGCAGTGCCGGTGCCGAATTCCACGCCCAATTGGAAACATCCGGGATCGAAGGTATTTTTAGAAAAGGCACAAATTTGGAAATAGATAGTTACAGTGGCTTTTACGACAATGCCCACTTAAAATCTACCGGCCTAACCGGATATCTTAAGGAAAGGGGCGTTAATGAAGTATTTGTGGCCGGACTTGCCGGTGAATTTTGTATCTATTTTTCTGTTATGGATGCCCTGGCGGAAGGTTTTTCGGTAACTTTGATCGAAGATGCGACAAAGCCCTTGGATCAAGAAGCATTCGAGCTGGCCAAAATAGATATCTTAAGAAAGGGCGGGCAAATTGTAACTTCGCATCATCTTAAGTGAGTTAACGGTTTTGGTGAGTTCCCATCAATTCCAAATATGTTTCATATGGCCTACAACATCGAACTAGCGGACAGAATTAGAACTTATCTTAAGGCCATCCCTTCCATTTCTGTTAAGGAAAGAAAAATGTTTGGTGGACTTGCCTTTATGGTAAATGGGAAAATGTGCGTTAACGCAAGCGGAGACAATCTAATGTGCCGTTTTGATCCAAAGTTGACCGAGGAACTATCCCGAAGAATCGGTTTTAAAAGGATGGTGATGAAAAGCAAGGTGTATAACGGATATTGCTATGTGGAACCGAAAGGGTTTCAATCCGAATCGGATTTTGAATTTTGGGTAGACCTGTGTTTGGATTTTAACGGAAGAGCCAAATCCTCCAAAACGATTACCAACAATAAATCATGACTCTTGATTTAGGTTTCCTGATTCATTTCTTTTTCTAACCTCTAACCTCCAATATCCAACCTCCAGCTACACTTTTTATCGATTAAACCTAATATTCATTTTCCCTGAACTAGGTAAAAACTATCTTTGCACAAACGGGGAACTTATGCAATTGAATTTAACACGGCCTATTTGTTTTTTTGATTTGGAGACCACTGGTACCAATGTGGCCAAAGATCGTGTGGTGGAAATCTCTATTTTAAAGATACATCCAAATGGCAACAAGGAAAGCAAAACGTGGTTGGTTAATCCTGAGATGCCCATTCCCGATGAGGTGGTGGCCATTCATGGCATATCTAATGAAAAAGTGGCCAATGAACCCACTTTTAAGGAACTTTCCAAGGAAATCCATAGAATGATCAAGGACAGTGATCTGGGCGGTTTTAATTCAGATCGTTTCGACATCCCACTGTTGGCTGAGGAAATGCTAAGGGCGGGGATCGATTTTGATATGAAGAATACGGTGTCGGTAGATGTGCAGACCATCTTTCATAAAATGGAAAAGCGTACCCTGGGAGCTGCGTACCAGTTTTATTGCAATAAGGACCTTACCGATGCCCATAGTGCCGAGGCCGATACCATGGCGACCTATGAGGTGCTTTTGTCGCAGTTGGAGCGGTATCCAGGGCTCGAAAACAATATCAAGAAACTTGCCGAATTCTCTACCCATCGTCAATTTGCAGATTTTGCCGGCTTCCTGGGATTTGATGAGGATGATGAGGTAACCTTCTCATTCGGAAAACACAAGGGGAAAAAAGTGAAACAGATTTTGGAAGATGAACCGGGTTATTTTGGATGGATTTTAAATGCTGATTTTCCCCTATATACCAAAAAGGTACTTACCCAAATAAGATTGAGCGAATTGAATAATAAATTGGGCTGATAGTGTACATGGGACAAGATCCAAGAACCAAGAAGCAGGAGCCAAGAATCAAGACAATAAAAAAAATTAAAAAAGTTTATGGGTTTAAATGTTTATGGGTTTAGAAATTTAGTTTTTTCACCTTAACCCTTAACCCTTAACCCTTAACCCTTAACCCTTAACCCTTAACCTGTAAACCATGAAACTCATTTGTATCGGCCGGAATTATTCCGAACATATTGAAGAGTTGGCCAACGAACGCCCCTCGGAACCGGTGGTCTTCATAAAGCCCGATTCCGCTATACTTCCTAAGGAACAGGATTTTTATATTCCTGAGTTTACCAAGGAGGTTCACTATGAGGTAGAGGTTTTGATCAAAATCAAAAAGGTGGGGAAACATATCGACCCAAAATTCGCCCATACCTACTATGATGAAATTGGTTTAGGGATAGATTTTACCGCTAGGGACCTTCAGGCCAAGCTGAAGGAAAAAGGTTTGCCCTGGGAAAAGGCCAAGGGTTTTGACGGGGCAGCGGTGATCGGAAAATGGGTAGAAAAATCGAGGTACAAAGACCTTAACAACCTTAATTTTTCTTTGCTTAGGAACGGGCAGTTGGTACAGCAAGGCAACACAGGCCTGATGCTTTGGAAAATGGATGAACTCATAGCCTATGTTTCACAATTTTTCATGTTGAAAAAGGGTGATATTATTTTTACAGGAACCCCAAAAGGGGTTGGTAAAATTCTACCAAATGATTACCTTTCGGGGTTTTTGGAAAAAGAGGAAATGCTTACCGTAAATATAAAATAATGATATACAGTCTTGATAAAATAAATGAGATGGCGGAAGGGGATGCAGAATTTGTCATTTCCGTAATTTCCGTCTTTTTGGAAGAAGTACCCGGCGATTTGGAACTCCTGGAAAAGGCTATTGGCCAAAGAAATTACGAAAACGTCTATCAATTGGCCCATAAAATAAAGCCCAATGTAGATCTATTGGGTATGGAGCAAGCGCGGGCTACTGCCTTGGAAATAGAAACTTTGGGGAAAAGCGCTGCCAACAGTGAGAAAATTGAGGAGTTGTTCCCGAAGCTAAAAAAGGATATACAGCAAGTGGTAGCGGAGTTGCAAAACGATTATAATTTGTAATGTTTGCAGAGATCATTACCATTGGGGACGAGATTCTTATAGGGCAGATCGTCGATACCAATTCTGCCTTTATCGCCCAGGAACTTAACAAGATTGGGATTTCCGTTTTTCAGATAAGTTCGGTACAGGATGATAGGGACCATATCTTACATGCCTTAAAAGAGGCGGAATCCCGGGCAGATTTAATTATCATAACGGGGGGGCTGGGACCTACCAAGGACGACATTACCAAATATACCATTTGCGAATATTTTGGGGATACTTTGGTCCAAGATCCGGAAGTCCTTAGGCATATTGAAGATTTGTTCAGGAATTATTTTTCCACGCCCATTTCCGAAATCAATCGCAAACAGGCCTTGGTGCCATCAAAAGCTGTTGTTTTAAAAAATAATTTTGGGACCGCCCCTGGCATGTGGTTTGCAAAGGGGAAAAAGATATTTGTATCGCTTCCAGGGGTGCCTTTTGAAATGAAGGGACTGATGTTGAACGAAGTTGTACCCAAATTGTTGCGGGATTTCAAAAGGGAATATATCCTTCACAAAACCTTTATTACCTACGGGGTTGGCGAGAGTACTATTTCTGAAAGGATTGCAGCTTGGGAAGACCATCTGCCTTCCTTTGCGAAACTGGCCTATCTTCCCAATCTGGGAATGGTACGATTAAGATTGACGGCCAAGGGCTTGGACAATAACGTGCTTTGCAAGACGGTGGAGGAGGAGTCCAAAAAACTCTACAAACTAATCGGGGATATAATTTTTGGGGAAGAGGACGGGGACTCCTTAGAGGGCCTTGTGGCCAAAATACTGACCCAGAAAGGAATGACTTTGGCTACTGCCGAGAGTTTTACGGGTGGAAAAATAGCCGAACAAATTACTGCCATCCCGGGGGCATCGGCCTATTTTAGGGGGAGCGTTGTGACCTACGCCACCGAGACCAAGATAGAAGTGCTCCACGTCCCCAAGGAGCTGATCGGGAACTATTCCGTTGTCAGTAAAGAGGTAGCGGAATCTATGGCCGAAAATGTCAGGCAATTGATGAAATCGGATTTTGCTATTGCGACGACCGGAAACGCCGGACCTGCCAAGGGCGATTCCGATGCCGAGGTCGGAACGGTGTATATAGCTATTGCCTCACCAACTGGTGTAAAGGCGGAGAAATTTACCATGGGCAATCATAGGGAACGCATCGTTCAAAAGTCGGTCAACAAGGCTTTTGAGCTTTTGCAAAAAGAAATTTTAAAATTCTGAGAAAGAATTTTGCCGGTCACATAAAAAGATCTAAATTTGCACCCTGTTTAAAATCACACTAAAAGTAGCGAAATGTCAAAAGTTTGTGAACTTACTGGAAAGAGAGCCATGTTTGGGAATAATGTGTCCTTTTCTATCAATAAAACTAGAAGAAGGTTCGATGTAAATCTTTCCAAAAAACGTTTTTATATTCCTGAGGAAGATCGTTGGATTACACTTAAAGTATCCAACAAGGCGTTGAAAAGTATCAACAAAAAGGGTATTTCCGCAGTTTTAAAGGAAGCAAAGGCAAAAGGATTGATTAAGTAATCCTATAAATTTAGAAAGCAATGGCAAAAAAAGGGAACAGGATCCAAGTTATATTGGAATGTACGGAGCACAAGGAGTCTGGCATGCCAGGAACTTCTAGGTATATCACCACAAAGAACAAGAAGAATACACCAGATAGAATGGAGATTAAGAAATTTAATCCCATTCTAAAAAGGATGACAGTCCACAAAGAAATAAAATAAAGATTCCTGCCTTCGCGGGGATGAAACAAAACATAGTAGTCATGGCAAAGAAGACCGTAGCAAGTTTACAGACAAGTTCAAAAAGATTGACAAAAGCCATAAAAATGGTAAGATCGCCCAAAACCGGGGCTTATACTTTTGCGGAGTCCGTAATGCCTCCCGAAGTAGTCAATGAATGGTTGGCAAAGAAATAGGCAACATTGAAATTGTTGCAAAGGCCGCTTCCGAAAGGTAGCGGCCTTTTTTTTGGTCGATTTGGATTTTTCTTTTTTTGCCTTCAAAGAGGTAGACAAGAATTGTCCTTGGCCCTTTGTCAATTGGTGAAACGGTCTTTTATCTTGTAGACATTACCTTTAACTTTTATATCTTTGAAAAATTTAGTTTAGATCCGGATGAGTTTATTTAAAAAGATATTTTCTTCACAAAAGAAAGAGACCTTGGACAAGGGACTGGAGAAAACCAAGTCCAGTTTTTTTTCCAAATTGGGCAAAGCTGTTGTCGGGAAGGCCAAGGTAGATGATGACGTATTGGACAATCTGGAAGAGGTTTTGGTTACTTCCGATGTAGGTGTCAATACTACCTTAAAGATTATAAATCGAATAGAGGCAAGGGTATCCCGTGATAAATATGTTGGGACCGATGAACTTAACGGTATTCTGCGGGAAGAGATAGCAGGTCTCCTTTCCGAAACACACGTTGGTGAAGAAACAGAGTTTAATATTCCCAAGGATATAAGGCCCTATGTCATCATGGTCGTTGGAGTCAATGGGGTTGGGAAGACCACTACCATTGGAAAACTGGCCTATCAATTTAAACAAAATGGGTTAAAGGTTGTCCTGGGAGCAGGGGATACCTTTAGGGCCGCGGCCATTGATCAGCTTCAGATTTGGGCCGATCGGGTTTCCGTCCCCATCGTAAAGCAAAAAATGGGAAGCGACCCAGCTTCGGTCGCTTTTGATACCCTCACTTCGGCAGTGACCCAAAATGCGGATGTTGTCATCATAGATACTGCAGGCCGTTTGCACAATAAGGTCAACTTAATGAACGAACTTTCCAAGGTTAAAAGGGTGATGCAAAAGGTAGTGCCCAATGCACCACACGATGTGCTTTTGGTACTTGACGGTTCTACGGGGCAGAATGCCTTTGAACAAGCTAAGGAGTTTACAAAGGCTACCGAGGTAAATTCCCTGGCCGTTACCAAATTGGACGGCACGGCTAAAGGTGGGGTGGTTATAGGTATATCCGACCAATTTCAAATTCCGGTAAAGTATATTGGAATAGGGGAGGGTATCGAAGATCTCCAGGTCTTTAACAAATTTGAATTTGTAGATTCCTTTTTTAAGTAGGTCCACCCATATTGCTTGGGATCACATCGAAAGCTTTATTAAAGTTGTGAAACCAAACCATAATTGTCTTAATTGGTCTGGGATCGAATCCCTCTCTTGGTAATAGAAAACATAAAATTGTCTTTACATTGCGACTACTTCCCTTGTCAAGTCGTACTTTTGCACCTCATTTATAGCTACATGCGCACAAAATCCTTAAAAAAGAACAAGATCAACGTGGTAACCCTAGGTTGCTCCAAGAATGTATACGACTCGGAAGTACTTATGGGCCAACTAAAGGCCAATAAAAAAGAGGTGGTTCATGAGGGAGAGGGGAATATTGTGGTCATCAATACCTGTGGTTTTATTAATAATGCCAAGGAGGAGAGCGTCAATACGATTTTGGAATACGTACAGAAAAAGTCCGATGGATTAATTGATAAGGTGTTTGTGACGGGATGTCTAAGTGAACGCTATAAGCCGGACCTGCAGAAGGAAATCCCGAACGTAGATGAATATTTCGGGACCAGTGACCTGCCAAACTTGCTGAAGGCGCTAGGAGCGGACTACAAACATGAGCTAATCGGGGAGCGGCTGACCACGACCCCGAAAAACTATGCCTATTTAAAAATTGCCGAGGGGTGCGATAGACCTTGTTCGTTCTGTGCCATTCCGTTGATGAGGGGCAAGCACAGAAGCAAACCTTTGGAAGAATTGGTCTTGGAGACCGAGAAATTGGCCGCGAAAGGGGTCAAGGAACTGATTCTGATAGCGCAGGATTTGACGTATTATGGGTTGGATATTTATAAAAAGCGGAATTTGGCAGAGCTTTTACAAGCTTTGGTCAAGGTAGAGGGGATTGAGTGGATCCGTTTGCACTATGCCTTTCCCACAGGTTTTCCGATGGATGTTTTGGACGTGATGCGCCAAGAGCCCAAGATTTGTAACTATATGGATATTCCTTTGCAGCATATATCCGATTCCATCCTAAAAAGTATGAGGCGGGGTACTACCCAGGCCAAGACCACCCAATTGATCCAAGATTTTAGGAATGCGGTTCCTGATATGACGATCCGGACTACTTTGATCGTGGGTTATCCTGGGGAGACCGAGGAGGATTTTCAGACCCTTAAAAGTTGGGTAGGGGCAATGCGCTTTGAGCGTTTGGGCTGTTTTACCTACAGTCATGAGGAGAATACCCATGCCTATAATTTGATCGACGACGTGCCGGAGGAAGTAAAACAACGCCGCGCTTCGGAGATCATGGAGGTGCAATCCCAGATTTCATGGGAACTGAACCAAGAAAAAATAGGTAAAACCTTTCGTTGTATCATTGATCGAAAGGAAGGCAATTATTTTGTGGGACGGACAGAATTCGATTCCCCCGATGTGGACAACGAGGTCTTGGTAGATGCGGCCCAACACTATGTAAAGGTTGGTGATTTCGTAAATCTTAAAATTATCGATGCAGCCGATTTTGACCTGTACGGGGAGCCACTGACTTTCTAGAAAGTACTCCGAAACATTCGATTTTGAGAAAAATAAAGGCCCTTGAAATTATAATTTCAAGGGCCTTGTATTTAGAAACTAGATTAGCCCTGCATCGGATTGGGGACTAGAAAGAATAGATTGCTGCCAGTAGAAAGGAGGACAAACTCTTGCTGGGATTCATGTCATAGTCAAAGAAAATATCCTCCGACCCACTGTCCAAACGAAATTCTGGCTTAATGATCAAATTTTCCAATTTGTAGCTACCCGTCAAGGTGATTGCAAAGACGCTTGGGTCATCGTCCGCCATGTCTATGTGTTGTGCAAAGTATTCACCTCTTAGACCAAGACCGAAACTTTCTGTGAAAGTGTATTGTGGATATACGGCAACACCGGCAAACCCGGTACCATCGTTATCCGCATAGGCTGCATTGAGTCCAAGGTAAAGGGCATCGGTCAAACTAAAACCTCCCGTGTAATCTACCTCGAACCCTAATTTTGCCTTGCCGTCATAATAAAGGTTCAGAAATTGTCCTTTATATCCCAATTGGGCACCAACGGAATACTCGCCAGTAAAGTTGTAATCCTCATCGGTAACGTTCATAAAGGCCAACATCAGGCTGAAATCATCCGAAAAGGAAAAATCCGCCTTAAGTCCGGTGTTGGAAAATGGCCCACTGGAGAACAGGTATGAAGTGCTGTAGTTGAAGTTTGAGACCGGTGATATTACTTCGTAACCTACGAAGGTATTGAAACGCCCCAAGGTAAGCTTCACCGATTCCGTAACGCTCCAATAGGCGTACAATTGGTTAATATTAAGTCCGTATATCGCTTGTTCCCCCCTGGGTCCAAAAACAAGATCGGCAACCGCTCCCGTTTTTTCACCTTCATAGCTTCCGATAAGATTGGCCATGCCCAATGCAAAACCGGTCTGGTTCGCAAAGGAGGTGGCCGGAGCAAGAAAAGCATCTCCGTCTTCGCCAAAAACGGCTTTATCGGTTGCGCTCAAATTGGTACGGTAATAGGCATCCACGCTGCCACCTATGGAAAATTTGGGCTTTACCTCGATTACTTCTATCGCTTCCTGTGCAAAAACGCAGGTTGACAGTGTTAGGAAAGCGAATAATATTGAATTTTTTACGTAATTTGTTGCTGTGATCGTTTTCATGGTTCAAAAGATTAAATCAATTCCTTTTATTAGGAATTTGACAGGTTAGTACTGTGCTTTTGTAATGGAAAGGATTATTAACGGAGCGTTCTGCAAAACGCTCCGTTTCCTTTTTATTGGATCAATTCTGGTTTGTTCTAAAATCCGAATAGGCATCCATTTTATGCTCGTGAATATCCAGGCCCTCTATTTCTTCCTGAGCTGAAACCCGGAAACCCAGTGTTTTCTTGATTACGCTAACAATTATAAAGGTGGTCAAAGTGCAAAATATGCCGATAATGACGATTCCCGCCAACTGATAAAGGAATTGATCTAGCCCCGCTTTGGCCCCAAAAATGCCAACGGCCAGGGTGCCGAACATCCCACAGATAAGGTGAACAGGAACAGCTCCAACGGGATCATCCAGTTTAAGCTTATCCATTAAGGAGACGCCGAGAACGACTATTATTCCGGAAAGCGCCCCGATTATTATGGCTTCCATGGGAGACATAAGGTCGGCACCTGCGGTAATGCCCACTAAACCGGCAAGGATTCCGTTGAGCATCATGGTAAGATCAAAATTCTTGAAACGTAGTGTAGAGAAGGTAGCGGCAGCCATTCCTCCAGCTGCTGCTGCCAAACAGGTAGTGACCAACACCAAAGAGGTAAGTCCCGGATCGGCAGATAAAACGGATCCCCCGTTAAAACCGAACCAACCTAGCCATAAAATCAATACCCCGGCGGTGGCAATGGGAATATTGTGTCCGGGAATGGCCTTCGCTTTACCATTTTCCTCAAATTTTCCAATTCGTGGCCCCAAGAGGAATATTGCGATCAATGCGGCCCATCCGCCGACGGAGTGGACCAAGGTAGAACCTGCAAAGTCATGGAATCCGGCTTCCCTTACCAGTTCCCCGGCGGCGTTTACCTCATTCCCCAGGGTAGATAGGAATCCGCCACCCCATTGCCAAGAACCTGCGATTGGATAAACAAGACCTACATATATAATGGTAAAGACCATAAATCCTCCCAATTTAACACGTTCTGCAACGGCACCGGAAACGATTGTGGCCGCGGTTGCGGCAAACATGGCTTGAAACAGAAAATCGGTCCAATACGTGTAGCCACCACTGGCATAGTCAGGGGTCAATCCGTTTTCTGGCAGTGAGAGCCCAAAACCAGAGAAGCCAAAGAATCCGTTGAAATCTCCTGGGTACATTATATTGAATCCCGCTACATAGTAAAGAAGGATCCCGGTGCAAACGATAAAGACGTTTTTAAATAAAATGTTAATTGTGTTTTTTTGTCTTGTAAGCCCTATCTCCAATAGGGAAAATCCTAAGTGCATGAAGAATACGAGAGCCGTACAAATCATCATCCAAGCATTATTAGCTGTAAATATTCCTGCGTCCATAATCTGTAATTTTTTGTTGGTTGTAATTTTTTTATCTCTTTTCAAGTATTTGGGCTAGAAAGTTCGACAACTGGCAGTTTGCGGTTATCGCATTTTGTAACACGAACTAATTGATACCCGCTTGTCCATTTTCCCTGGTCCGTATTCGATAGGCATTGAGCATGTCGGAGACAAAGATTTTGCCATCCCCTACATTACCGGTCTGGGCCGCATTGAATATTGCCTCTAGCGTACGGTCCAAAAATTCATCGGATACCACTATCACCAAATATCTTCGCTGAATGTCGGCTGTGCTGTAAGAGATGCCTCTATAGACGTGCCCTTCCTTTTCATTGCCAACCCCAGTAACGTCCCAGTAGCTGAAGAAATTCACCTCGATTTTGTGCAAAGCCGTTTTTACTTCGTCAAATTTTGACTTCCTGATAATTGCCTCGATTTTTTTCATGTTTCTGAATTTGTTTAGTAATCTGCCTATAGATATGGGATAGAAATGTTCCATTTTTCCTTATTCCAATCCATACTCGATTTGTTGATTATTTGGTAAATGTATATTTAATTGAACCTTACCCCCAAAAAAAACAGGGGTAAAGTTGCAATTTTTAATAATATTACATTTTAACCCCTATGAAAATATGGGTATATAATAAATAAAGATAAAATATTATTGACCTGTATCTAAAATAGGGGGGGGTGTAGCTGGAAATACTAAAAAACAAATCTCACCACCCTTTTTTATGGGGGTGGTTTAAATTGAAATTGTTTTTAAAGAAAAAATATATGGGCTTGGCCTGAAATCTTCTTGTGCGGATCGGGCCATTTCATCCCTGTCCACGCGTTGCCAAAACTAATACGGTAGGTAAAGCTTATGGGGTGACAATGGTCGAAATCGCCAATTTGTGTTTAAAGCGGAAGTAGTGCAGTTTAGGGAAAGATTAAAGTAAGGCGCATAAAAAATTTGCCGCCTGATGGACGGGTATATTTTTTAATTAGCTGTAAAATTGATAAAGTGGAGAAAAGGGATAAGTGTGGAATGTAAATATTTAGAGCATTTTGGATACCCAAAGGCCAATGGCTACTGCGGCAATCCCCAATAAAACGCTCAGTCCGAGGTAAAGGGCAAATCCGTAAAACTCCCCTGTCTTTAAAAGAGAGTGATTTTCGAATGCAAATGATGAAAATGTGGTAAATCCGCCACAAAATCCGGTTGCCAATAACAGCGTTTGGTTTTGGGTCAGGTAGTTGTGTTTAAAGGAAATGCCCAGGATAAGGCCAATTAACAAACACCCCAAAATATTGACTATAAAGGTGCCCAAGAAGAAGTTGTGAAAATATCCGTTGAAAGTCTTGCTGACAAGAAAACGTAAAACACTGCCCAATCCACCGCTTACAAAGACAAGTGCTATTTGTTTCATGGGTCAAAAGTACAAAACTGTCCCTAAATTGCTTTTTTGTAGGTCGAAGTAACTATATCTATTGGAAAAACTTTGGTGACCGATGGTTCTAAGACTTTTGATTCCGATTTCTTTAATTTGGGAGCTGATCTGTTTACGCTGAACAATAAGAGTAGTGCATTAATAGTAATTAAAGCAATGAGTATCGTAAAAAAAGTTGTCATTGGTCGAAAATATTTAAGACTACAACGCAAAAGTACGCCTTTTCTTATAAAAATTGAATAAAGATGCGCAAATTATGGAAAGACCCGCATTTTTGAGATTATGACAATTAAATTCCTAATTTTTAAGTAAGGTCCTAATAATGAACAAAATAATAACAAATATTATGAACGATAAGCCTACCCATTTAACGCCTTTGTAGTTCTTTAGGTGAAGTTTCTTGTCTTTTTTATAGGTCAGAATGATAACTACCGCAAAAACAATTGCAAAAAGCCCCGCAAAAATTAATTGTCCCTTACTGAACATATTTCTATTTTTACGCAAAGGTATAAACTAATATAGGATAAATGAAAAGTAAACTCCAGGCTGTTGCCCTCTTCCATAAATCATTTGGACTGGGGGTTTCTGAAATTCCCATAGCAAGTTTGGGCGAGGACAAGAACAAATTGAGGTTTGCGCTTATGGAGGAGGAGAACCTGGAATATTTGGATGCGGCTGGCAAGGGAGACCTTGTGGAAGTTGCCGATGCCTTGGGGGACATGCTCTACATCTTGTGCGGAACCATTTTGGAACACGGGCTTCAGCACAAAATTGAGGAGGTCTTTGAGGAAATACAACGCAGTAATATGAGTAAACTCGGTGCGGATGGTAAACCTATATATCGCGAAGATGGCAAGGTTCTGAAAGGACCAAGCTACTTTAAACCAAATATTGGGGAAATTTTGGAAGGTTGAGGTCAATCATCATAAAACTCCCCCCGATGTGGCTTGAGAATATCCCGGACAGAAATCATTTCAGATTCTATAACCACAAGATAAGCAATGCTGTGCATGGGGCTTAAGGTTGTGTGACCAGTAATTTTTTCGGTAAGATTTTCGGAAATTGCGTATTCCTTTAAATGGATTGCGTGATGTTCCGCAGTTTTAGTGGCATCCGGACCCCGTAGGTCCCATATCAGCTTTATTTTTTTTTCCTTCATTGGATCAAGTTGTTGATTGAAACCCCAATAATAACTTCCGTCGTTTCAACTTGGCGGTTCTATGTATGGTGGTTCAATTTAAAAATTAGTTAAAAGTAGTTGATTTATGGCAGAAAATGGGAACTTGCACAACGTTGCTTAATTCTTATTTTTGCACGATGTTTTTGTCAATGAGAAAATTTTCACCTTGCCTGATGGCCTCGGTAGCTTTTATTGTTATTGTCCTGGGAACTTCCTGTAATTTTAGATGGAAGCAGAAGGAGGATAAGGTGCCCTTGGCCAGGGTAGATGAAACCTATTTGTACAGGGAAGATGTTGCGCGGCTTCTGGGCAGCAATATGTCAAAGGAAGACAGTGCTTCCTTTGTAACCAACTATATCAACGATTGGGCCACCAAACAGTTGTTGCTTTCCAAATCCAAAATCAATTTGCCCCAAGAGAAATTGGCCGAATTCAATAGGCTAGTATCCAATTATCGGACGGACTTGTATACCCGTGCCTATAAGGAGGCGTTGATAAAACAGGCCATGGACACTGCGATTTCGGATGTCACCCTAAAGGCTTTCTATGATCAGGAAAAGGAGAATTTTAAACTCAAGGAAGAATTGGTGCAACTTCGCTATATTGAACTCCCGTCCCAATTTCTGGACAAGCAGACCGTAATCCAAAAATTAAAGAGGTTCAATAAGGAAGACGTCATCTATTTGGATTCCATCGGGGTGCAATTTAGAAAGGTCAATTTTAACGATTCCATTTGGGTGCCGGTATCCCGATTAATTTCGGAAATTCCGCCCTTGACCGTTGAAAATCAGCGTAAATACATAAAAAAATCACAATTTTTTGAATTGCAGGATTCATTAGGGGTATATTTGGGCCATGTTACTAATTTGCTGGAAGTGAACGATGAGGCCCCGCTTTCCTATATAAAACCAGAAATTAGACAAGTGCTCCTGAATAGGAGAAGGATTGATTATTCAAGAAAATTGGAGGTGGATTTAATCGATGAGGCCATAAAGAACAAAGAATTTGAAGTCTATGATAAATACGATAAAAATGAGTAAAGCTATCGCATTCCTATCCTTAATAATTATTTCGCAACTTGGGTTTTCCCAAGTTACGGATTCGATCCCCAGTTCCCAATCGGAAATCCAAGAGCCTGTAACAGATATGGCAATGGACGCAGCAAAAGATAGCGTAAACAATTTTAATAAGATAAAATTGGATGGGGTGGCCGCTGTTGTGGGTGATTATGTAATCTTGGACTCGGATATAGACAAGACCCTCATCGACTTGCGCAACCAAGGGGCATCTACAGAGGATGTTACCCGTTGCGGGCTTTTGGGAAAATTAATGGAAGACCGGCTATATGCGCATCAGGCGGTACAGGACAGTATCTTGGTCTCGGATGATGAGGTAAACGCCACAAGCGATAGGCAGATACAATCCTTGGTCTCACAGATAGGTTCCATGGACAAGCTCTTGCGTTTTTACCACAAGGAGGACGAGGCAAGTTTTAGGGAAGAGCTTTATAAGATCAACAAGCTTCGTATGCTCTCGGAAAAAATGCAACAGAAAATTGTTGAAGGCGTTGAGGTTACTCCCGAGGAAGTCCGTCAATTTTTCAAAAAGATCCCTGAGGACGAACGTCCTGTTTTTGGAGCCGAAATGGAAATTGCACAGATCGTAAAATCGCCCCAGCCAACAGAGGCCGAAAAGCAAAAGGCAATAGATAAGCTACTCGCCATTAAGGCCGATGTAGAGGATAACGATGCCAGTTTTAACGTAAAGGCCATTCTATATTCCCAAGATCCCGGATCAAAAGCGAACGGGGGCGCCTATAGTATCACCAAGCAAACCGGGTTTGCCAAGGAGTTTATGGACGTTGCCTACAGCCTGCGGCAAGGGGAGATATCCGAGCCATTTGCAACTGATTTTGGCTATCATATCATTTATTGTGAAAAAATAAGGGGCCAGGAACGGGATATCAGACATATCCTCATCCAGCCCGAGATATCCCAAAAGACCTTGGATACCGCCAGAAAGGAACTGGATAGTATCCGCCAGGGAATTATCGATGGGAAATTCACGTTCGCGGAAGCAGCCTTGAACTTTTCGGACGAAAAGGAGACCAAATTTGACGGCGGCCTACTACGGAACCCAACCGATTTTGGTTCCCGCTTTGAGCTTACCAAGATGGATCCCACTCTATATAACCAGGTGCGAAACTTGAAGGATAATGAAATTTCACAACCTATTCTGGAAGAAGATCCTAGGGGAGGGACTCCCAAATACAAGATTATGAAGGTAACCAACCGGTACGATGAGCACGTGGCGGATTTTTCCAAGGATTACCTCAAAATTCAGGATTTGGCGCTGCGTGAAAAGCAGTTCAATACCATTAAAAAATGGATGAAAGATCATATTGAGGATACCTATATCACAGTAAACGCTGAAAACAGGGACTGCAATTTTGCGAATAACTGGATAAAGGATTAGCATGGGTTCTAGTGTGTCTGATGTAGCTGCCGTTGCGAAATTGGTAGAAAAGCATATTGCTCTAAAACAGGAGATTGCAAAGGTGATCATCGGGCAAAATGAGGTGATCGACCAGATTCTTATATCCATTTATTCGGGGGGGCATTCATTGCTCATCGGGGTGCCCGGACTGGCAAAAACGTTAATGGTCAATACGATCGCCCAAACTTTGGGGCTCGATTTTAAACGTATCCAATTCACCCCGGACTTAATGCCAAGTGATATTTTGGGCAGCGAGGTGTTGGATCAGAACAGAAATTTTAAGTTTATAAAAGGTCCCGTTTTCGCCAATATTATTTTGGCGGACGAGATCAACCGTACCCCTCCCAAAACACAGGCGGCGCTTTTGGAGGCAATGCAGGAACGGGCCGTGACCATCGCTGGTACACAGTACAAATTGAACCTGCCTTATTTTGTCCTCGCTACCCAAAACCCTATAGAACAGGAAGGGACCTATCCCTTGCCGGAAGCTCAGCTAGACCGCTTTATGTTCGCCATTGAGCTGAAGTATCCTTCCATTGCCGAGGAAATACAGGTGGTAAAGACTACAACTACCGATGCCGATATTAAAATAAATGCATTGTTCAATGCGGAGGAAATCGTGCAGGTACAGCACCTGGTTAGGCGAATCCCGGTCCCGGAAAACGTAGTGGAATACGCAGTTCGGTTGGTGAACAGTACCCGTCCTATTCAAGAATCGGCCACCGATTTTGTAAAGCAGTATTTGGATTGGGGCGCAGGTCCCAGGGCCTCCCAAAACCTAATTCTGGGTGCCAAGGCCCATGCGGCGATCCAGGGCAAATACTCCCCGGACATCGAAGATGTAAAGTCAGTGGCAATGGGGATTCTAAGGCATAGGATCATTAAAAACTACAAGGCGGAGGCCGAAGGAATATCCGAAGAGGATATTATTGGGAAATTGCTGTAGCCTATTTATCATTTACATTTTTTTATAGATCGAATTTATAAATGCCATACGCTTTGCGCTATATGCTATATGCGAAAAATGCACGAGGCGCACATCGCTCGGCGAATGGCCCATTACCAATCCCGCTATTTTCCTTTAACAAATTGACCTGATTTCCAAAGCTTGTATGTGCTATTTGATAATTCTTGAAAATAGGAGGAATCATCGGCCAAAAATTTCATTAACGCCACTGATTTTAGTAATTTCGTAAAATTTCAAAATCAACTTTCAAACGAAATATACATCAGCATGGCATTTGATATAGATATGATTAAAGGGGCTTATGCCCACATGGCCGAGCGGGTTGATAAAGCCCGTGAAATTGTAGGGAAGCCACTTACACTCTCCGAAAAGATTTTATATTCCCATTTATGGGACGGAATGCCCACCCAAGCCTTTGCAAGGGGCAAGGATTATGTGGATTTTGCGCCCGATCGTATCGCCTGTCAGGATGCTACCGCCCAAATGGCGCTGTTACAGTTTATGCAGGCCGGTAAGGCCAAAGTAGCCGTTCCAACAACGGTACATTGTGACCACCTCATTCAGGCAAAAAGCGGTGCAGTTCCCGATTTAAGGGCAGCGAACACTTCTAGTGCCGAGGTATTTAACTTTTTGGAATCGGTTTCCAATAAATATGGAATCGGGTTTTGGAAACCGGGGGCCGGGATCATTCACCAAGTGGTTTTGGAAAATTATGCCTTCCCAGGTGGAATGATGATAGGAACCGATTCCCATACGGTAAACGCAGGCGGTCTAGGTATGTTGGCCATAGGCGTTGGTGGTGCGGATGCCGTGGATGTGATGGCAGGAATGGCCTGGGAATTGAAATTCCCTAAATTGATAGGTGTAAAATTGACCGGAAATATTTCTGGTTGGACTTCGGCCAAGGATGTAATATTAAAAGTGGCCGGTATCCTGACCGTGAAAGGGGGAACAGGTGCCATAATCGAATATTTTGGGGAAGGGGCCAAAAACCTTTCCTGTACCGGAAAAGGCACTATTTGTAATATGGGTGCCGAAGTTGGGGCCACAACTTCTACCTTTGGTTATGACGATTCCATGGAGCGCTACCTAAGGGCCACGGATAGGAGCGATGTCGCCGATGCCGCGAACAAGGTAAAGGACTATTTGACCGCCGACCCAGAGGTTTATGCCGATCCAAAGAAATATTTTGACGAGGTTATAGAAATTGACCTTAATGCACTAAGACCACATCTTAACGGGCCTTTTACCCCGGATTTGGCGACCCCCGTAGGAGAATTGGGTCCCAAGGCGAAGAAAAATGATTGGCCATTAAAAGTGGACTGGGGGTTGATCGGTTCCTGTACCAATTCTTCTTATGAGGACCTTACCCGTGCTGCTTCCATCGCGAAGCAGGCCGTTGATAAAAAAATAAAACCGAAATCCGATTTTGGAATAAACCCGGGTTCGGAACAGATTCGATTTACCGCTGAAAGGGATGGCCTACTGCAGATTTTTGAGAATTTGGGAGCTACGGTGTTTACCAATGCCTGCGGACCTTGTATAGGTCAATGGGACAGGAGCGATCTGAAGGGGGATGAAAAAAATACGATCGTCCACTCGTTTAACCGTAACTTCTCCAAAAGGGCGGATGGGAACCCAAATACCCACGCCTTTGTAGGCTCCCCGGAAATGGTGGCAGCCATTGCAATTTCGGGGCGTTTGGATTTTGATCCCATGAACGATACCCTGATCAATGAGGATGGGGAAGAGGTTAGGTTAGATGAACCTTTGGGCATAGAACTTCCACCAAATGGCTTTGAAGTAGAGGACGCCGGTTATTTGGAGCCCAAGGAAGACGGATCTTCGGTTACGGTAAAAGTAGATCCCAAGTCCGAAAGGTTACAATTGCTTGATCCGTTTACCCCCATTACTCCAGCATCCTTGCAAGGGGTAAAACTATTGATCAAAGCTTTTGGCAAGTGTACAACGGATCACATTTCCATGGCCGGTCCTTGGTTGCGTTACCGTGGACATTTGGACAATATTGCAAACAATACCCTGATAGGCGCCGTTAATGCCTTTAATAAAAAGACCAATTTTGTTAAGAATCAGCTGAATGGGGAATATATGGGAGTTCCGGATGCCCAGCGCGCCTATAAGGCTGCGGGGATAAAGACCCTTGTTGTGGGCGACCACAACTATGGGGAAGGTTCTTCCCGGGAACATGCCGCCATGCAGCCCAGACATTTGGGGGTAGCTGCGGTGTTGGTGAAATCCTTTGCCCGTATTCACGAAACCAACCTTAAGAAACAGGGGATGTTGGGGTTAACTTTTGCCAATGAGGCCGATTATGACCTTATACAGGAGGACGATACGTTCAATTTTGTCGATATAGCTAATTTTGCTCCGGACAAACAGTTGACATTGGAAGTGGTACATGCCGATGGAAGCAAGGATTCGATTAAGGTGAACCATACTTACAATCAATCGCAGATAGAATGGTTTAATGAGGGTTCTGCCTTGAACGTAATCAAGAAAGAGAATGCGGCCCAGCAGGCGTAATTTTTAAGCTGGTTTGTTCTATAATATAAACTCCTGATTATCGTCAGGAGTTTTTTGGCTTATTATACACAATTCTATTAGGACCCTGGATTTTATGTCTTTCCCTATCCGTTCCCCTTCAGAAACGCGCTGTCGGGCTTGCATTTAGGGATTTTTCAAGCCTTGGAATTAAGATTTTAAACCGTAGCTTTGCCCATGCTCGATTCCAAGGGTTCGGGTTTGGCCCAGGGCCGGAATCAATGAATTACCCGGAATTCCCTTAATCCTGTTTGGAAAAAGCATAAAAAATGTATAAACGATGAAAATAAAAAGAAAGACCGGCCTTAATATTTTGTTGATTGTATTTGTGGTCTCTTTTTTTATTACCCCCGTGGGCTATTGGAGCAAGGTGTGGTTGACTAGGTTATTTACCTTTGATCCAGAGTTGGAACAACAGTCGAATTTGCAACAAATCCCCACCTATGATTGGAAATTACGGGATGCCGAGGGGCAGACTTTCAATTTTGAACGATCTAAAGGGGATGTGGTTTTTATCAATTTGTGGGCCTCCTGGCTCTTGCCCAGCGCTGCGGAACTAAACGGGATCCAAAAATTGGCCGACGAGTACCAAGGCAAGGTCGACTTTTATATCGTCACCAATGAGGAGCGCTACCCTGTTGAAGAGTTTATGAAAAAAAATGATTATGACTTCCCGGTAACTTACCGTATTGTTGGTGAAAAAACGCCCATAGATACCACTCAGGTTCCAGCTACCTATATCCTGGATAAATTGGGAAAGATTAGGGTACACCAAAAAGGAATAGCCGATTGGGACAATGATAAGGTTAGGGGGCTCTTGGATTCCTTAATAGCGGAATGAGGGAATAGAAAATAGAAAATAGAGAAGAGACCATAGAAAATAGACAAGGGACTATAGCGTGACTTGGGAAAGTTTGCAGGATGATATTGGGAAGATGTCTTTTGTCCATCTGCTTTTATCAAATTTCCGGAAAGCAACTAAAAATTAAAAGCGTGAAACTCAGTAAAAAGCAAATTGTAAATGGGTTGTTCGTTATAGGGATAATCCTTTTGGTGTTCACCCCGGTCGGATTTTATGCCCGGGTACATATCGGTAGATTGTTATCTAGTGGTGCCGCCGTTGTCAAAGAGGGGATGCAGGTTTCGCTGGATAATTATGATTGGGACTTACAAGACACGCACGGCAAGGAATTTGATTTTAGGGATCAAGAAGGAAAGGTGGTACTTGTCAATTTTTGGGCTACGTGGTGTCCGCCCTGTGTGGCAGAGATGCCCAGTTTACAGGAGTTGTATAACGGATATGGGGATCAGGTTGTTTTTATGTTCGTGGCCCAGGATAAACCGGAAAAAGTGGAAGCTTTTCTAAAAAAGCACGGATACGAAGGCCTTCCCGTTTATTATGCCAGGACCGAGGCGCCAAGTCTGTTGGCCTCCAAACTCCTGCCCTCCACCTATATTATCGACAAGGAAGGGAAGATTAGGGTTGCCGAGACCAATGCTGCCGATTGGAACACGGATAAAATAAAATCGTTGTTGGACGGGTTGTTGAAGGAATAGTGGACTAAACTCAAGTTCCATACTACGGCTACGCCCAGTAACCTAGTTCAAGCTCAAGCTCAAATTTAAGTTTGGTCTAAACTTTTAAGTATTTAAACTAATAAACTTACTTCTTAAAATACTTAAACGGGACAAAAAGCATCCCAAAACATTCCCCATCGGATTTATCCAAATGCTTATGGTGCATCTTGTGGGCCCTTCGGAGGCCTTTTGCATAGCGATTGTTGGTGTTCCGTAGCCATTTAAAGCGCTGATGTATAAAAATGTCGTGGACCGTGAAGTAGGCGATTCCGTACGCTAAAATGCCAAAGCCAATGGCCCATCCCTGCCAAAACCCGGTTTGTGCACCCAACCAAAAGAAAACCATGCTTACAAGGGCATAGAAGACGAAAAAGAGGTCGTTGCGCTCAAACCAGGAACCATGGTCCTTTTTATGGTGATCCTTGTGCAATTTCCACAGAAATCCATGCATAATATACTTATGGGTAAACCATGCCATGAATTCCATAAAGCAGAATACGCTAATGAAAAGTAAAACCCAGATGAGTAACTTCATGTGTTCATTTTATTAGTTGAAGATTGGGATGTGATTGACATGTTATTATGTTGTGTTTTTAAACCATCCAGTAAACAAGTAACCCAATAACCCTATATCTCGGCTCATACCATTCCCAATTTATAATTCACGTACGTGCTGGCCAGTAATCCCAGCTTTTCATAATTGGAAACCCGAATCCTTTTTTTCTTGATTTCCAGGGAGGGGGTGTTTTTTAGTTTTCTTAAAAGTTCCCGATAATATCGGTAAGCCATGTAGACCCCAAATTTCGATGAATTGGGCAATCTTAATATTCCGGAAAGCCCCAGGGCAAAATCGGATTCAATTTCTTGAATGATGGCCTTTTTTGAAACTTCATCAAGCTCCCTTACATTGATTTTTGGAAAATACGAACGATTTAGGTCTTCAAAATCGCTCTTTAGATCCCTTAGGAAATTGACCTTTTGAAAAGCGGAGCCCAAAGCCATGGCAGATACCTTAAGTTGCCCGTATTTTAACTTATCGCCCTGCGTAAAAACATGTAGGCACATAAGTCCCACTGCGTCCGCCGACCCATAAATATAGGATCTGTATTCGGCTTCGGTTTCGAATGCCTGCATCGTAAGATCCATACGCATGCTCTCCAAAAAGGAGGCTACCAAATTATAAGGAATGCAATATTTATGATAGGTGTACTGAAACGAGTTTAGAATCGGATTTAGGCTGATCTTGTTTGTTAGCGCGTATTTTAAATCCCGTTCCAAGTCATCCAATAATTCTTCCTTATTGTATTCGTGAAAGGTGTCGACAATCTCGTCCGCGAAACGGACAAAACCGTAAATATTATAGATATCACTGCGTATGGAGGGCGCCAACATTTTAGTTGCCGAGGAAAAGGAGGTGCTATAGGATTGTGTTACAATCTTGCTACAGCTACGGGATAAATTGTCAAAAGTAGCCTTCATGGGTTAAGGGATTACAGTTTTAGAAATAAGTTCAGACACCAATTTTCCGGAAATTATAGAAGGGGGAACTCCTGGACCGGGAACGGTGAGCTGCCCAGTAAAAAACAGGTTTTTCACTTTCTTGCTCTTTAATTTGGGTCGTAAAAAGGCGGTTTGCCTTAGTGTATTCGCCATTCCATAGGCATTGCCCTTATAGGAATTATATTTTTCCTTGAAATCGCTTACACAGAAACTTTCCTTAAAAACAATGTTCTTGCGGATATTTTGGGCGGTCCGTTCTTCAAGCCTTTGAATCATAATTTCAAAATAGCGTTCCCTTGTTTCAAGGGAATCTTCCAAATCTGGAGCTATCGGAATTAGAAAGAAGCCATTTTCCCCACCTTTCGGGGCCATGGTTGGATCTGTTTTTGAAGGGAAATTGGCATAAAATAACGGGTCTGTAGGCCATTGGGGATGGTCATAGATTTCTTCGGCATGTTTTTCAAAATCGGTATCGAAAAACAGGTTGTGGTGGCCTACATCATCCAATTTTCGATCAAACCCGACATAAAATAGGAGGGAGGAGGGGGCAAAAGTCCTTTTTGCCCAATATGCCTCCGAATATTGTCTATATTTCTCATCCAAAAGGGATTCGGAATGGTGATAATCGGCTCCGCAGACCACTATATCCGCTTCAATGTATTCGTCATTGACCTGTATCCCTGACACTTTTCCACGAACTACGTGGATTTTATCGACCGCTACGTTAGTTTTTATCCTTACCCCCAGTTCTTCGGCCAAATTTTTCATGGCCTTTACGATTTGATACATGCCTCCTTTAGGATGCCAGGTCCCAAGTCCAAAATCGGCAAAATTCATAAAACTATAGAAGGATGGTGTGCGGGTAGGTTTTGCCCCTAAAAAAAGGACCGGGAACTCCAGTAATGAAATCAGTTTGGGATTTTTAAACCTTTTACGTATTTCCTGGCTTATGGTATTAAAGAATCGATCCATTCGCAATACGGTGTCCCAGGTCACTAGTTCCAATGGGGTTAGGCCGGGCTTGTGGACAATTTCCTGCATTGCGATTTTGTAATTTTCCTTGGCCATTGCCATGAACTTATTTAGTTGTACCGCACTTCCTTTTTCAATGCGTTCGAACTCTTGGCATATTTTATCGATTCCGCTGCCAACGGTTATAATTTCATCCTGAAAGAAAATCCGATAGGCGGGATCCAATTTCTCCAACGTATAAAAATCGGAGGTTGCCCTACCGAAATCCTTAAAAAACCGCTCAAACACATCGGGCATCCAGTACCAGCTAGGTCCCGTATCGAACGTGTATCCCTCGATCAGCAATTGACCTGCCCTACCGCCTACGGCGTTGTTTTTTTCATAAATTTCTACTTCAAACCCTTGTTGTGCCAGGTAGCAGGAGGCCGAAAGCGAAGAAAACCCAGACCCTATGATCACTACTTTCTTTTTCATTGCCCTGATCTCTTTATGCGTAAATCTTTTGGACAACGTCTGGTATGGATTTAAAGGTCTCTATGTAATCCGGAAGTTTATCTTCTTCCAGATATTGGGTCTGATACCCCAGAATCCATAGTTTTTTACCAGGACCAAGGTTAATTTCTTTGTCGAATTGCTCTAGGTAGCTTTCCAATTTGTCCTTGGTCGGCTGCACGGTAAAATAGGAAATAAAATGGAGGTTCTCCTTTACAATATCCAAATCCTTAAGGCTGTCGATGGAGACGGTTTGTCCTAGATAAATGGTTTTGTAGCCTCGAAGTAACAATTCGTAGTTAATGTATAAAAGCCCGATTTCGTGGATCTCATTATCCGGGAGGAAAAGGACGAAGGTCCGGTCTTTCTTGATCGGATCGTTTAGATGCAATTTTTCTGTATTGGCTATTATTTTTTGTCGGATCAGCCCTGTCATAAAATGTTCATGGGAAGAATGTATATGGTCCGTTTGCCAAAGCATTCCCAATTGGTTTAGAAGGGGGATCAAGATGGAACTGAATATTTCCCTAAAGGATTTGTTAAGGGTCAATTCGTTATACGTATTTTGGAAAAGTACTTGATCAAAATTCACCATAGCAAGTTTTAGGGAATTGATTATGTGATCCTTGTCGTTTTCCTTGACGCTTAGTTTGTTTACCAATACGGGGATTTCGGTTACCGGGAGTGTGGCTATTTTGGAAATTTTATACCCATTGTTGTAGAGTAGCGTGACATTCAATAGTTTTTGCAAATTTTCCAAACTATAAGATCGAATGTTCGTGTCCGTACGTTCGGGTTCAAGAAGGCCATATCGTTTTTCCCAAATCCGAATGGTATGGGCCTTGATGCCGGAAAGGTTTTCTAAATCCCGTATGCTGAAAGCTTCCTTAACATTGTTCATGTTTTTTTGTATAATGTTAAACAAATATACTGGAAAAAAGTGATTTGCCTCTAAATTGTTCTGTTAAATTTAGGTAGGATCGTGAAAAATTAGGGTAGGAAGGTAGACGAAGGAAACTAGGCTGCATTCAGGTAAGCCCATACATTTTGGTAGTTCCAGCAGTTAATTGTAGCCTATTGCTATGTAATCTAGGCGCCCCGTAATACTTAAAAATACGGTCGGCATTCCAGATTTACAACATGGCCCAATGACCCGTTCCTTGTTACAACTTGCGTTCTGGAGCCAACCCTTGGATATTCATTGAAAGCTTTTTCCCCGTGATAATTTCGGATACCAATTTTCCCGTGGCGGGACCTAGGCTCCAGCCCATCATGGCATGGCCCGTAGCAATCGTCAGGTTGTTCCATTTGGACGTGCGGCCAATATAGGGAAGGCCATCCGGTGAAACAGGCCTAAGTCCGCACTGGGCCTTTAGCTGTTCCTCTTCCGTAATTTTTAGTCCCTCGTAGTAGGACGATGCCGCTTTCGCAATGGCGTTGACCCTTATTTTGCTGATTTTGTTGTTGATACCTGAGAGTTCCATGGTGCCGGCGAATCTAGTAAACCCTTTCATAGGGGTAACCGCGACCTTGGCCTCCATCAATATGGCAGGAATTAGGACGCCGGTAGGCCTATTTACATTGATGCGATACCCCTTGCCGGGCTGCACGGCAATATTAAGATTCAATTTTTTGGCAATGTCCTGGCTCCAAGAGCCCGTGGCCAAAACTATTTCATCCGCTGGGTACGAGTCCTTTTGGGTTATGACTTGGGAAATGGTCGATCCATTGCAATCAAAATCGATGACTTCTTCCCCCGTCTTGATAATTACCCCATTGACCGTCAAATATTTTTTAAGGTTTCCCATGATTTCCTCCGGGGTAGTATGGGCATCGCACTCGTAATGTACGGCTCCTAGAACGTCTGGGCTTAAATTGGGCTGAAGATTCTGCAATTCTGTCATCGTTAGCTCCCTTGCTTCCAGACCTTCATCTTGGGCCCGCTTGGTAACTTCCCTTTCGTGTTGGCCTTCCTTTTCCGTTTTGTACAACATCAAAAGGCCCCTTTTTTCCAATTGAAAGTCACCCAGGTTTCCGCTCTGGTGTATTTCGGAATATAGTTCCTTACTGAGAAGGTTGATATCCTTGATCAACGGGATGGCTTTTTCTACCTTGGCCGTGGTCGAGGAAGCATTAAATTGCCATGTCCATCTTAAAAAATCCAGGTCGAGCCGCGGTTTTATATAAAAAGGGCTACTACTGTTGAACATCCATTTGATGCCTTTGGCCATCATCCCGGGAGACGCAAGGGGTATAATATGGCTTGGGGTAATATACCCTGCATTCACATAGGAAGCGCCATGATCCATATTCGATTTATCGAGTACGGTAACCTGATGTCCTTCTTGATGTAAATAATATGCGGTGCTCAAACCAATGATGCCGCCCCCGATGATAATGATGTTTTTAGCCATGTGATCTTTTTGCAAAAGGGATTCAGTCCCGGCGCACGGCAAAATTAAGATTAAAGTAGAAAAGGACGATAATAAAGCCCCCTTTATTAAGGCCCCGTTGATCTTATTATTTTCGAGCTGAAAAAATATGAATCGGATAATGCAGAAAAAAATCCCCATTAATTTCCGCGACCTGTAACCCTAAATTATCGACCTCAACATCTCCAATGACCAAGTTTTTAAATTTCTCCACATCACTTGGAAAAGAAACGCGGAGCTGCTCCTTAAGACTGATCTTCATTGTATAACAATCCTTGTTCGGATTCTTAAAACCAACTTTATCAAAAAGGGTGTAAAATTGGGTTAAGGATAGGGCTGCCACATGGGAATCATCCCTGATTTTTTCCATTAGATTATAGTTTTTTATTTTGGCTTCCGGCAATGAAACATCCACAACTATAACAATTCCAGTGGGCTTGCAAACCCTTTTCATTTCATTCAATACTTTGGCAGGGTTTAGAAAATGATGAAAGCCAAATCTTGAGATTACAATGGAAAAATCATTGTCCTTGTAGGGTAATTGTTCAACATCCCCAATTTGCCAAGTAATGTTTGTTAGATTTTGTTCTTTTTGTTCATTTACGGCTTCATCGAGCATTCCTTGGGTCATGTCAATTCCCGTTACATGATTTGTGTACTTGGCGAATTCGCAGGCAACCATACCAGAGCCGCAGGCAATATCCAAAACGTTATCCTTTTGGGTGGCTGAAGATATATTAATCAACTTGTCCAAAGCATTCCTATGGGAGGTTATTGAAGTGTAACCCCGTGCTTGCTTTGAAAATTGGGCTACAACGGTTTTGTTGTGTTTTGTAACATCCATAATATAGAATTTTTAAATTGCTATAAAGTTCCGGACTCCTTACCAAGTCTTAATTAGTATATTTGGATAATGAATAATGATTACCGGACAATCATTGCAGTAGATTATGGATTCGAGATAAATGAATCACGGCCTGTTACGACCTATTCCGAGGAGATTCGAAATGCAAAATGTGCAAATTCCCATGCACATCCCCGTGCACAACTCATAACATGCCAAGGAGGGGTCATGGAGGTTGTGACGAAGAATAATATATGGATAGTGAACCCATTGCAGGGGGTATGGGTTACCAGTCAGGAAGAGCATCAGGTTTATTTCCCGAACAACGTAACAGTGATCACCGCATTTATTGATGTATCGAAACTAAGCCGTTTACCGAGGGTTAGTTTTGCTTTTGATATCTCTAATTTTTTGATATGTCTATTGGAAAAGATTGTGTCATTTTCCAATCCAACCAAATTTACCCTTCAAGAAAATAGAATTGTAGAAGTGTTTTTGGATGAGCTTACCACCCTTAAGCCAAGCTCAACATTTCTTCCAACCAGCCAAAACGCAAGGATAAAGATGGTCATTGACGCCTTAATGAACGATATCTCTAATAAACACTCCATGGAATATTATGCGAGTAAATCGTTTGTAAGTCCAAGAACACTTTCAAGATTATTTAATAAGGAATTAGGAATGGGTTTTGGGGAATGGAAAATGCGCTTAAAATTAATGGAGGCAGTCAAACTCTTAGGTGAGAAGAAAAGTGTAAAGGAAATTTCATTTGATCTAGGATATGAAAACGCAAGTTCATTTATAGCGTCTTTCAAGAAGCATTTTGGCAAAACCCCGACAAATTACCTGGTAAAATAATCGAAAAACCGTCGTTTTATTATGGCAGTATTGTTTTTGGGCAGAGGACTAAGACCTGATTGAAAACGTTTCTACAAGCAGTCTTTTTTTGAACAAAAACATGCCTATACATGTCTTTGTTCCCTAAACGTATAGGGATAAACGGGTATATTTGTGGTGATTTAATACGTTAGCGTTGTATCGGACAAAACGCTCAATGGAAAACCAAGAAAAATGGGATTTTGCACAAAAAATAGGAGCTGAAAATATGATGAAATATTCATCAATTCCGTTTTTGTCAACAATATTTGGATTTTTAATCGATAAACAGCACATCGTTTTGAGTTTTGGAATAGTAATGATAAGTACTCTATTGTGGGCATTTATCGGTATTTACAAAACAGAAACTAAACTGAAATCGGAATTTGATAAAAAAGAAAAATAATCGAATCAAAAAAATACGTTGCACAATAACTAACCACAATTACGGCGGATTCGACTTCGTCCGAATCCACTCGGAATTGATAACGCCTGTGCTTAAGTAAATTATGGCATATAAACCCGTGAACAACGGTTATTCGAGGCAGTTACCAAACCTATAAGGCAAAATATGAAAAATTTGACATTTGTAATTTTATATATTCTTCTATTAGGAGTACAAACCACATTCGGACAGAATAAAACAGATATTGTAATAGGAAGTAAGTTTGTTGTTAAATCTAATATTTTGGATGAGGAAAGAACTTGTTTAATCAGTCTTCCGGATTCTTACAATGATTCTGCCCAAGTTGGTAAAAAATATCCAATTATCATCTTATTGGATGGGTATACCCATTTTAAAACAGCCTCTGGAATAGTACATTTTATGAGCTCCAATAGGAACCGAAACAATTTAATGCCAGAAAGTATTATTGTGGCCATAGAGAATGTTGACCGTGAACGGGATTTTACGGTTACAAAAATTAAGACCAGACGACCAAATACTATGGGAGGTGGAAGGAATTTCTTGAATTTTATTGAGAATGAACTAATACCTTATATTGATGAAAATTATAGAACAGAACCCTATAGAACTCTCGTTGGACATTCTTTAGGAGGTCTACTGACATTAAATTCCTATTTGGATAAAAATAGCATATTCAATGCTTACATTTCTATAGACCCAAGTATTTGGTGGAACGAGGAGATGATGAAAAACAAAGTTGATTCAATTTCATCAATATCCTTGAATAAAAAACTTTATATAGCTACTGCCAATCAAGGAGAGGCTAATTACGAGAGGAATAAACAAAGACACGACAATCTCTATGCATTAATAACAGAGAAATCTAAAGAACCCCTAAATGTCGAAATACAATATTTTGAAAAGGAAAACCATCGCTCTGTACCATTAATAGCTTTGTACGATGGGTTAATGTATATTAATCAAGAGAATTGATAATATTGGCCAAAGCCCCTGATCCGATAAAAATATACGAATTTAGGCCCCACAGTGGGGCTTTTTCCTTTCGGGTCAGTATCCGACATCTAATTTTCCGTGCCTTAGACGTTCCCGGAACAGTTTTTAAAGGACCTTTGTCCCCAAATTTTTAAATTTGGCTTATTGAAAAAGTTTAAATAGCTCCATTGGATGCAAACACAGAAAACAATCAAAATATAAAATTATGGCACTTATAAATCCCTACATTAACTTTAACGGAAATGCGGAAGAAGCATTCAATTTTTACAAATCTGTTTTTGGCGGAGAATTCGCAACGATTATGCGTTTCAAAGATATGCCAAGTCTTGAAAATCAAATATCAGAAAATGAGGCAAATAAAATAATGCATATTGCTTTGCCTATTGGCAAAAATATTTTAATGGCCAATGACGTTCCCGAAAGTATGGGAAAGGTAAACGAAAATGAAAACAGGTCGAAAATATGTATTAGTGCGGACAGTCGTGACGAAGCCGATAAATTATTTAACGGACTTTCAAAAGGTGGAAATGTTGAAATGCCCATTGGCGATAGTCCCTGGGGTACCTATTTTGGAATGTTCAGGGACAAATACGGAATTGAATGGATGGTAGACTTTGACCCAAAACACAAGGGGCAAAAGTAAAAATGGAACAAAACTACCTGGCATACCGTGTAGCATTAATTGCACGGTCACCCCTATTTACGAATCACGAAGTGTCGGGACTTGCGGATATTCTGTTCGTTTTGTATTGGCTTAAGCTACGCGCTTAAATCACACAACTACGTGTAATCCAGAAAAATCGTAACCCCATTAATAAAAACTTACAAGCACTGGTTCTGGATGTTTTTTTGTGGGCCAAGCGAGTTCCCAAGATCGATAGGGAGCATTTGCCTTTTCGAATCCGGAATTGTGCCTTTTTAGTCTTTCCGGTAAATCTTTTGTCCGGACAATATTGAATTTATCGGTAACAGAAAAATAAAGGACATATACAAAATAGTACAAAACCCCAAAATAAAAGAGCTCCATAATCAAATGATCATGGAGCCCTCGTGCCCACGACTGGATTCGAACCAGCACGTCCTTTCGAACACCACCCCCTCAAGATGGCATGTCTACCAATTTCACCACGTGGGCATTTCAAGTGCTAATTTAAACTGTGGCGCTTACTGTTATAAGTGGGCAAATATAATCAACTCTTACTTTACATCAACCCTTCTTTAAAAAAAATACAACCTCCAGTAATGGATTTGAATGCCTGTGTAATTTACTATTTCCTGACCAAGAAATTAATCGTATGTCGGTTATTAGCCAACTTTGGTCGTTAACAGAATGGAATGGGAGACTTTGTTAAAAATACCGACCTTTAGAATCTATTATATCTAAACAACAATAATACTATATGACTTATAAAATTAGATGGTTCACTTTCCTTTTTTGTTGTGTCCTATTTGGAACCGGAACGGGTTTTGCCCAAAATGATGATTTGGTTACCATAAAGGGAAGGATCGTGGAGCAAAATGGCGGACAGCCCATACCGTTCGCAACCGTACTTGTTGCGGACAATAAAACCAAAAAACCGATAACGGGTGGGACTACGGATGATGACGGAAGATTTAGTCTGGAAACCGAGGCGGGCGATTTTTATATTGAGATAAGTTTTATGGGTTTTGAAACCAAGACCTTTGGCCAGCCAATTTCCAGCAATGGGGTAGTGAACCTAGGGACCGTAGTCCTGTCTGAAGATGCCCATCAATTGTCGGAGGTAGTAGTGGAAGGAGAGGTTTCCACGACGGAGTTTAAATTGGACAGAAGGGTTTTCAACGTTGGCAAGGATATTAGCAGTACGGGCATGAGTGCCTTGGAGGTTCTAAATAATGTACCTTCGGTAAATGTAAACATCGAAGGGCAAATAAGCTTGCGAGGCAGCCAGGGGGTGCGGGTACTTATCAATGGGAAACCCTCGATTCTTGCCAGTGGGGAGGGCAATGCCTTGGGCACCATCACTGCAGATATGATTGAAAGGGTGGAAGTGATCACCAATCCTTCCGCCAAATATGAGGCCGAAGGTACCTCTGGGATCATCAATATAGTCCTTAAAAAGGAAAGTCGTGAGGGGCTTAATGGATCAATTTCCCTGAATGGGGGGTCGCCCAATAATTATAGTGTGGGGGTAAGCCTAAACCGACGGACAGAAAAGTTTAACCTTTTTACGCAATTGGGAGGCGGTTTTCGTGAATTGCCAAATGATATAGAGAACGGTAATGTGGATCGTATAAACGAGAATAGCGTTTTAAGCAGCGGAACCGAATATAGGAACGAGAAGTTCTACAATTTTACCTTGGGAACGGATTATTTTATTACCCCAAATGACGTAATAACCCTTTCTGGAAATTTTGCACTGGAATTAGAGGAACAGCCTTCCAACACGAATTTTGCTGCCATCGATAAAAACAATGGGATTACCTCGGAGTGGGACCGAAATGAGACCACAGAGGCAACAAATCCAAAATTTCAATACGAATTTCAGTACAAAAAGGAATTTGATGGGGATGAGGACCATACCTTGCTCTTTAGTGCTTTGGGTAATTTTTTTGGAAAGGACCAGTCCTCCTTGTTCGTGGATACCACCATTTCGGGAGAGGACATGGATGAAAATCAAAAGACAAGAACGGATTTTAAAGAGGCCCTATATACCTTTAAATTGGATTACACCAAATCCTTTTTTGAGGATTGGTCCTTGGAGGGCGGGGCACAATACGTCCTGAACGATGTAAGCAACGATTATGAGGTAGAAGATTTGATCGATGGGGCATACGTGGTGGATCCAGACTACACAAATGTTTTTGAATATAACCAAAACGTTTTCGGCCTTTATGGCACCGGAGCTTACGAAGGCGAAAAATGGGGCGTCAAGGCCGGGATTCGTCTGGAGCAAACGGAATTGAACACTTTGTTGAAAGATACGGATCAGGACAACCATCAGAGCTATTTGGATTTGTTTCCAAGCGTTCACTCGTCTTATAAGTTAAACCAAAAGGTATCCTTCCAAGCCGGATACTCCAGACGGATATTTAGGCCGGGATTGTGGGATCTGAACCCTTTTTTCAATATCAGGAACAACTATTCGATACGGCAGGGCAATCCAGATCTGCGACCGGAATACACGGATTCCTTTGAAATAACGAGTATTTATCTTTTGGGCAAAGCTTCCGTAAACCTTGGTTTTTACTACCGTTATACTACCGATGTCATTGAAAGGGTCTCTACTTTTGAAAACAACGTTAATACGGTAACACCCGAAAATGTAGGTACGAACAATGCTACCGGAATCGAATTCAATTTTAAATATAGTCCGGCCAAATGGTTCAGCCTAAACGGGGATTTCAATTTTGGTCAGTACAAAAGGAGGGGTACCTTTGAAACGAATGTTTTCGATTTTAACGGGACGCAATGGTCCTCAAAGCTCTTGGCAAAGTTTAAGTTGCCCGCCGATCTGGATATTGAGGCCACAGGTAATTATGAGTCAGGCTATGAAACCGTTCAAAGTGAAATAGGCGACAATCTGTTTATGGACCTGGGGGTGAGAAAGAAGATGTTCAAGGGTAAGGCAGTTATAAGCTTAAGTGTAAGGGATGTTTTTGCATCACGGTCCTATGAAAGTGTAACCAACCAGCCCGACTTTTATGTTTACAACAATCGAGAGCGTGGTCGTTTTGTTTCCCTAGGACTTAGTTACGGCTTTGGTAAAGGGGAGGCCATGGAGTTTACAGGAAGACGAAGGTGATAATATGTTGAAGGATTGCGTTTTATGATTAGTTTATTAAATAGTTATTGATTATGATAGGCCTTAGTTTAGTTTAGCGTTCATATTTTTGTTTAAATTAAAATATCTAAAACTTCAAGTGGGTAAGAACGTAGAAAATTCAATTATTCCCTCTAGGGTAAGGTAAAAATGATTGAATTTTCGCCCTTATGTTATCGTCCCGTTCCTAAAGGGAGCCAAAAGTCCGAAAATTATTGATTTTTGGCATCATATCTATTTTAAACTAGAGCCATTGGGATATTTGGGATCAAGGCCTACTTCTACTAATAATAGGTCTATCAGCCAACATGTTTTTAAACAATTGATTCTTAATAAATCGATTTTTATAAACTCATAAACCTATAAACCTATAAACCCATAAACTAAACCAACATTATCCTTTGGCTCTGAATCTAGTTTTTATTTTTTGTTCGCTTCGTTATCTCCTGGATCGGACCTGACATGAAGATCTAATTGGGGGAAAGGCATTAAAATTTGGTTTTCGATAAATTTCTTGGTAACGATTCTCCTGATATCACTTTTTACCCTTTCGATTCTAAAAATATTCACGCTATAGAACAAAAGTTGAAATTCCAAGAATGAGGTTCCAAAATTTGTTAAGCGGGCTTCTACCGACTTTATTTTTGAAACTTCCGGATGTTCATGGGCGCTTTCTTCCAATATTTTAATGACGAGATCAATGTCACTTCCGTAGCCCGCCCTGGTTTCAATACTAAAACGTGCCTTGTCCGACTGATGGCTCCAATTGATTACCTTACTGGTTGTGATCAGTGAATTGGGGACGATGATGGAAACATCGTCCCTATTTCTGGCCTTGGAGGTACGCAATCCTATACTTTGAATTTTCACCACCTCCTTATCTATCTCCAGGACATCGTCTATTCTTACCGATCGCTCCGAAAGCAGGATGATGCCCGATATTACATCGTTAAAAGTTTGCTGGAGCCCGAGGCCGACCCCTACCAATAATGCGGCCGAGCCCGCCAATAAGAAGGTAACACTAATGCCTATCGTTTCCAGGACCATGGCAATGGCCATAACCCAGGTTACGTATTTTATAATCTGATAAAGGGCATAAATATTCCCAGCATCGATATGGTTCAATTTGTGTTTGCGAAACAGGGCCTTTTTAATTAGAAGCAGGAGAATTCTGGCAGCGAAAAGGATAAGCAAAACCGTTACCAGGTCCGAAACTTTTATCACGTAGGTGTTATAACCTAGGATTTCTAAATCAAGAATTTTTTTCAGTGACTCCATTAACCAATTTTTTATGTAAACGGCTTCAAAATGTTGTTAGGTCCGAACACAAATGTAGCTTATTATAATTTCTATCGTCTTGGGAAAGTGTTCTGAGGTGTTTAAAGTAAAATATGGAAGCCCATAATCCGGACCCCATTTGCCAATGATCGAGGGTTATTTCCTCACTTCTTTAGGGAAGCCTTGTTAAAAATATATTCCGGAATCTCGGTATCAAACGTAATTTCATTGATTATAAAATCGGTTCCCTCGCCATCCTTCAGCATATCCTTATAGTTCATTTTTTTTGGGTACCAACGACCGTCGATTTTCTCTATATCGCTGAGCAATACCCGTTTTAAAAGTTCCCCGCTCTTGGCAAAAAGTTCTTCCTTTAAGGGGATATAACGTTCCTGGTCTATCCATTCCTTGCGTTTTTCGTAGGTGGCATCGTCCACTTTGGCCGTCAGATCCAATACCCAGGTTTTTCTTCCCGCGATGGTGTCTTCCCCAACGACCTTGGCGTTGTATACTTCTTCCAGCTTACGGTCTTCCATCATATCCTCATAGGAAAGGTCCGATCCCATGACGGATTGTCGAAGCATATGGCCCGAGAGTTGTATGGTGCGGTCGGTGGATGGGGAATAGATCCATAGCCGATCGCCCAATTTCAACATTTTAGTACCCTTTTCCCTTGCGGGCGACAAGTAATCCGAAAAGGAGTTCACATCCCCTTCCTGATAGCCTTTGGAGGTTATGGTCCTACTGCCCCTACGTCCATGGACCACCATTTGGGAGGTAGAGATACTCGTTTTGGAGATCATGTTTTTATCCACTTTCCGCAATATCTCGGCCCCATCTGGTGTGTTTTGTGCGGTTAAGAATATGGGCAAAAACAATAGATATAATATTTTTTGCATAATAGATTAGTTTTTAATTCTGTTATTTTATTACCTGTATTAGGTTGTTCAATTTCAAATCGACCGCTCTTGATTCTTGATTCTTCAGCTTGGTCTCTTTTCTATATTCTAAATTACTCACACTTCGAGTTCCTTGAACAAAGTGGCGGTCTCCCTTTTATAGATGCCGATGCCCGACAACATATTGCCTAATACCATGGCGAACAAACCAGGGATAAACCCTATGTAAAACAGATAGGGGGTAACCTTTGCCCGGAGGACCGATGGCATCAGCATGGTGGAATTGGACATGTACTGGCCGATGTCAATGCCGTGGGTCTGTAAATAATAACATCCGCCCAACCCAAAAAGGGTTCCCACAACGGACCCGATAATTCCAATGATTACCGCCTCATAGATCAAGGATCGGTAGATATGGCCTTTTCCTTCCCCTAGTGCCAGCCTTATTCCAAATTCCTGGTACCTACGCAAGCCACCAAGTAGTCCGGTGTTCCAAAGTACGATGGACATGGCAAATACAAATACCCCGACGAACAGGGCGGTAAACGAATCGACGTAATCCAGATACCCGGCCAAATTGTTCTGTTCCTTGAGCCTTTGCATTACCGGGGCAAATTCATCCGTGTTTTTGGCGTACTGGGCATTGAAATGTTCCGTCACCTTTTGCGCCTTTTCATCGTCATATGTCCCATCGTTAAAATAACCAAGAACCTCCCCAGCACCATTTGGCATATCCAGCATCTGCTGGGCATCGGAGAGATCGATAATGATGCTGCCCTTGTCCAAGGCCGCCGATCCAAAACGGATGGTGCCGCTGACCTTAAAGTTTTGGAACGCCATACTGCCGTTCATAGTAGATCCTATAAAGGTAAAGCCGTCCCCTATTTTCAAATCTAGTTTTTGGGCGAAATCGTCCCCGATAAGTGCCTCCCCGGACTTTTTGGGGATCGCGCCGCTTACCAAGGAACTTTTTATATTTAGGCGATCTATTTCCTTACTATTTTTGGAAAAAAGGTCGATGGCCATGCCAGATGTCGGTCCCTGTGCCCTAGTTTCCCCGGCCGCATCCGGTACATCGAGCAATCCGCCGAAACGGATTCGCTCCGCCCATTGCATATCGGGAAATTCCGTACGCAACGATCGGACCAGGGTATCAACCCCTAAAAGGGCAAGGTCGTTGGGCAATTGGTCCTTATCCTTGGAGTATGCCCTTGTCATTATCTTTACATGGCCGGTCTCGAAACGTGCGTTTTGATCTACCACGTCACCCATCATCCCCTTGATAAAACCACTGAGAAGCACCGTGAGCGCCACTCCAACGGTGATGATTATAACGGGGATCAAGCTGCGGTTTTTGTCCCTGGCAATTCCTTTTAATAAAAATCGTATCATGGGTAACTAGTTAAACGTTAATTTGTTGATGGTTCATAATTGATCGTGGCGGTTATAAGCTTTATTTCGCGATCAGCTTTGAACCATTGACCATTGCATTTCATTGTAATTTTCCTTTCAATGCATCCACCGGATCCATTTTGGCAATCTTTCTGGCGGGTAGAAAGCTCACAATAGTGGTCGAAATTATGATAAGGACCGCCGTGGTCGTTATCAGTTCTGGGCTAAAATCGGGGAAAATCCTTCTCCCAGCGGTAATCCCGAGGTTGTCCATCCCCTCGGGTGATCCGATACCATGCCCTGTGAAATACATGAAGATGGGAATCCCGTAAATGCAGCCGACCAATACCCCGAGTATACTATACATGCAGCCTTCTGCGGTAAACAGTCCCAATACCTGTTTTCTCGTCATGCCCAAGGAGATATAGGTGCCAATCTCCTGTTGCCTTCTGAATATGGAAAGCACTTGGGTGTCAAAAACGGCGAGCATGGCAATGGCGAGCAACACCATATAGATGATTCCCCCCGTTATCTTGTCCATTTTTTCGAGCGCCCGGATTCCGGTCAAGAGTTCATCCTGGGTCTCGAATTTCCAATCGGGCGATTTTTCGGGCACATAATCATTATTGGCGATAAATAGGGTGGCCTGGCCCTTCATATCGGTCATCGCCCACAGTTTATTAAGGGGCATCCAAATCTGTCCAGTGTCCACACTGGGCACATCGGTATCGAAAATGCCGGCAATGGTAAGGTTTCCCGCATCAAAACTGCCGTTTTTGTCCCTCCATCGAAGCATGACCTGGTCCCCCTTTTTTAGGTTGACCGAGGCGGCCATTCGCTTCCCGATGATGGCGGGATATTCCGCCGAACTTTGTTGTAAAAGTTGGGTTGGGATCTTTACGGTACTTTGGGCTACTTCAATACCCTTTACTATAACTGGCATCAAGCGGCCCTGGGGATAAATGGATGCCTGCCGTACCAAAATAGGAACGAGGTCCTTGGTATTGGTGGCCGGTATTGATCCATGACCGTCCTGTAACGTAAACGCATCGTACGGGTCATAATCCTTGTACCGTAATTGGCCGTCACCGTATTCCCAGTCGATATTCTCCTTGATGGAATTTTGGTAAAAACCTTCTACATATCCCTGATAGAATATGATGAGCACAAAGACAAAGGAGAGTATCCCTACGCTCAGCCAGGTACGGAGCCCTGCACCCACAAGGTTTCTATAGGCCAAGTGAAATGCCAATTTCGCAATAGAACCTTTTGGGGGCTCCGATCTGGTAATTGTTTTACGGTTTGCTTTCATTGCAATTTTCCTTTTAATGCATCCACGGGATCCATTTTTGCAATTTTCCTTGCGGGCAAAAAGCTAACGATCGTTGCCGAGGCCACCACTAAAACCATAGTGCCCAATACGAGTTCCGCCCCATAGACAGGGAATATCCTTTCGGCCACCGCGATGCCCATTTCTTGGGAGGCGGAAGGCATTCCGATCCCGATTTTTGACATAAGGACAAATAGTGGAATTCCATAAATACAGCCCACAATGGTGGCCAAAATACTGTACATGCTCCCTTCTACAGTAAAGAGGCCAACGACCTGTTTGCGGGTCATTCCCAGGGCGATATAAGTGCCGATCTCCCGTTGCCTTCGGAAGACCGACAGTACTTGGGTGTCAAAAATGGCCAATAGGGCAATGGCCAAAAGCAGCAGGTACATGATGGAGCCACTAACTTTTTTCATTGCGATAATATCGTTGAGGTCCTTTAACAGATTTGTTTGGGTTTTAAACTTCCAGCCGTTCAGTTTTATGGGGGTAAAATTCCGATCGGCTATGAAGAGGGTGGCATGGCCTGTCAGTTCCGTCATTTTCCAAAGCTTTTCGATCGATATCCAAAGTTGGCCGTTGTCCACTGTGGGTACATTGGTATCGAAAATCCCTGCCACGGTGATATTTGCCGCATCAAAGGTGCCGTTCTTGTCCCTCCATCTCAACAGTACCTTGTCCCCTTCCTTTAAGTTGGCTGTTTCTGCCATTCGTTTTCCTATCAGCACGGGGATATCGGCATTGCTTTGTTCCAATAATGGGGTGGGAAGCTGGAGTGTTTTCTGTCCGGTATCGATTCCCTTTAGGGTAATGGGCATCATCCGACCATGGGGATAAATGGTGGCCTGCCGGATCAAAATAGGGGTCAGGTGTTTTGATTTTTCTTTGGGCAATACCCCGTGGGCATCCTGAATGGTAAAGGGATCCAAGGGGTCGTATTTATCATTCCGCAATTCGCCTTGACCGTACTCCCATGCAATACTGTCCCTTTTGGACTGTTCGTTCCAACCGTCGATCATTCCGTTATAAAAAATGATGATGACGAACGCAAACGATAGTATTCCCACGTTGAGCCATGTACGCAGCCCTGCTCCCATCAGATTTTTATATGCAAGTTGGAATGCGAGTTTCATGTTTTGAATTTAAAAAATGGGGTCAAGAAGCAAGAGCCAAGAAACAACACAGATTTGTTAGTGCTTTTTGTCCGGTGTCTTGATTTTTGCATCTTGGTTCAATTTATGCGTATTGTGATTTTTCGATACGTTCATCCTTCCGAATCTTGCCGTCTTCCAAATGTATCATTCGGCTTAGATAGCCCATCACTTTTTCATCATGCGTGGAAAAAATAAAGGTAGTGTTCAGTTCCCTGTTCAGTTGCCTCATGGTCTTCATGATGGTATGTGCATTCTTGGCATCCAGATTGGCCGTAGGCTCATCGGCCAGTACAATTTCCGGACGTTTCACCATGGCCCGTGCTATAGCTACGCGCTGCCCCTCACCACCAGAGATCTTGGCGGGCTTTTTGTCGGCCATGTCCTGCAGGCCAACCCATTCCAAGGCATCCATGACCATCTTCTTTCGTTTGGAAGCATTAATATTCTGGAGCAGAAGCGCAAATTCCACATTTTCAAAGACCGTGTAAACGGGCAATAGGTTATAGATCTGAAAGACGAACCCGATATGCAGGTTCCTCAGTTGGGCGGACTCTTTGTGGGAGAGGTCGGCAACGTTGCGATCCATAACAATGGCCTTGCCCTCGGTAGGGCTGTCCAAGGAACCCATAATGTTCAATAAGGTGGTTTTTCCGGACCCACTGGGACCTACCAAGCCCGAGAATTCCCCCTTTTTAAATGTAAGGTTGATGTTGCTCAAAGCGGTAAATTCCCCTTCGCCCACAGGGTAGCGTTTGGTAACATTTTCAATACTAATAATGTTCTTGTCATCCATAATTTGGAGTTTTAATGATTATATACCAACATTAAGCGGAACCCTGGTCCTGGAGCTACAGATACGAGTTCGTTTTCCTGTACGACCGTTTGGCTGTCGGGATTGTAATAGGCCATGACATATCCCGTTAGTTTTTTGAACTGGTGCATGAAGTTTAAAAAAAAGGAAAAGTTATTTCCTTCCCAATCGTAGTATGGAAACATGCTCAAATTATCCGAAAGCCCCAAGGGATAGGAGAATGACATTGCCGTGATGTTGGTGTTGTTCGAAAACTGTAAGGTTTGCCTATTGAAGGAGGTTATCAAATGTTCAAGAACCACGTTCAATCCATTGCCGATACCAAAAGTATAATCAGTCCCCAAGGTCAAAAGGGTCTGATTGGTGAGACTTCCCAAATCCTTGTGCTTATGAATATACGAGGTTTCGAACCATAGCCCAACCGTAACATCCCATTTTCCATCAAGCCCTATCCTATCCTCTGGAATCTTTTCCAAGGACGGTTCATCCAGAATGTTGGTGGCGTCCGCAGTTCGGTGATGGTAGGAAATGGCCAACTCCCCCTTGGGTACCGGGTATTGAAACCTGCCCCCAAACTCCGGATCTTTTTTATAGGTCCCAACGGCATCGTATCCCCTTGGCTTTTCATTGCCGTAAAGCCCCCATACCCAAATATTTGCATTGTTGGGGAAATAATACCTCCCCAGTGCCCCATAAACTCCATTGGTAAGTCCCAACGGGTCCCGGGGATCTATCTGGTTGAACCATTGCAAGGGCCTTAACAGGGTGGCCGAACCAAAATCCATTTTTTGCAATCCCAGCCTTATTTCGTAGCGCTCCCCAGTGTATCTTGCCCATATCCGATACGGATCAAAATCGCCCTGCCAGGTAGATTTGTAGAAAGGACTGAAGTCGGTGGAGCCAAAAACGTTCACGGAAGCCATAAAGGTTAGGGCGTGCAAGGAGTCCAATGGAATCTTGTATTCCAATTCCGGAATATACCTGGCCCCAAAGGACATGTCCAGTTCACTTTCCGGGCTATAGTTCCCATAAGCGGAAACCTGTCCGCTGAATTCAAGATTGCTTTGCCCATACGTTTCCATAGCCCAGAGCATAATCAATAGCAATATTCTTGCAAGTGTGGTCATTGATCTGTTTTTGGCATAATGCCGTAAAAAATGAAATTGGCGAGCTCCACGGCCAATTCCTGGGGACTGTCGTACATTTCAATTAAATTCTTATCAGACATCTTTTCGTTCAAGCCATTGAGCATGTAGATAACAAAATCGAGCTTCAGGTCTTTCCTTATTTCCCCTTTTTCCTGGGCAAATCTAAGATCTTCCCTAAAGGCCGACATTGATGCTTGTTGGAATTCTTCAATGATGATTTTAAGGGCTGGATCGCTTTTCCCATATATATCATTTACAAATTCCTTGCTAAGGTCTTGGGACCAATCGTGTTCCAATTGGACGATACGGTGTATTTTTTTATTAAATGGCAATGGGGAATCCATTATTTTCCTGTAATCCCGGGTAGCTTCCTCATACCAATGGACCAGTACTTTTTCGGCAACTTCCATTTTATTTCCAAAATTTCGATAAAAGGTCATTTTACTTACCCCCGCCACTTCGCAGATTTCCTCTACCGTTACCCGGCCGATACCGTGTTTCCAGAATAAGGTCTTGCCGGCATCCATGATGGCGAGGTAGCTGTTACTTCTTTTTTTTGCTTTGATTTCCATATAATGGTACAAATATAGTTAAAAGTTACGAATAAAGTATTAAAACAAATAAAAAGTAACATTTAATTTTTTACATTGGATTTAAATCCTTGCCCATTCTTCGCTATTTGTTGTTTTGATAACGCACTTAATTTTAAATAACGATTGGAAAATAGGACAGATTGGGTGAAGATTCACCCTTATTTCCGTGATGTAATGCCCAAGACCAAAAAAAGATTAACCACTACAATGGGATAATCGGGAAACATTATAGAATTCTAAGGGGCAAAAAGAAGAATATGCCTACTAGGCAGGTATAATAAAATAATTGACGCACAAAAAAAGCAGCATCGTAATTAGTCGATCCTGCTTTTCGTTCGAAGAAGAATTAATTTGGCTTACCCAACAGATTTTTCGATCAATTTTTTAGTGGCTTTAATTCCTTCTTCATTACTCAAATAACCTGGCATTCCCTGGGCATGCATAAGGCCCCCTTCGTATTCGATACCGACGATACCATTAAATTTTGATTTCTTTATGATGTCGAACATACGCAGAAAGTCGATTTCGGTCTCATTTCCCTCCGCATCAAACTTGTGCGACTTGGCACTTACTCCCTTTGCGTACGGCATAAGTTCTTCGACACCTAAGTACATGTCGTACTGTTCCAAACATTTGGTGTTCATGTATCCTGCCATATCCATGGTTTCCGGTTTTGTCCGCTTTACGCAAAAATTACCGAAATCTGGAAGTACTCCTGCCCGTTTGTGGTTGACTTCCTTCATGATCGCGGCCAGCCATTTTCCGTTGCAGGAATAGCCCACATGGTTTTCCACAATGATGTTCATCTCGTTTTGATCTCCGTATTCCAGCAATTTGCTATATCCTTCCAAGGCAGCTTCAGCAATTTCTTCGGCCGTTCCGGTCTGCTCAATACTGCCCAAATTTACCCGGATGGAATCGCAGCCCAATATTTTGGCGGCGTCTACCCATTTGTAATGGCTCTCTACCGCATGGTCCCGTTTTTCCTTGTCTAGATCGGCAATGTTTTCGTCATCTACCATAATCAGGTTATTTTTAACGCCGAGATCATCGGTACGCATTTTTAATTCTTTAAAGAAGGAAGCGTCGTTGCCTTTATCCGCAAAGAACATGGAAACATATTCTACGATGTTCAGGCCATATTCATTTTTTGCCCTTGCCGGAAATTCTAAGGTATCGTGCTTTCCCATAAAGAATTCAGAGGCCAACGAGAATTGGGCCAATGAAATGGGGTATGGCAAATCTTTCGATGTATTCGCATAAAGCGATTTAGGGAGGGAGCCCAAAACCCCGGTAGCAATTGTACCTAAACCCAATTTTTTGACAAACGTTCTCCTATTTTTCATAGTGTTATGAATTATTGTTAGTTCTTATTTTTTGTTCTGTCCTCAATCAAAATTACCCGTCCATCGTATTGCGTTTGCAAGCATTCGTAGATGCTCAGGCTCTTTAAAGGAATTTCCCTGATGTCCCAGGGCCGAGTAGAATACGCGCCCATTTCCGATCGGGTGGTACCATGCGATAGGGTGGTCCTTGCCCATGCCCCAATCCTTGTCCGGAGCCAAAAATTTAATTTTCCCACTGGGGTTCATATTGGTTTCGTCAACGGTGTACAATACTTGGAATCCCTTATCACGTGGATTGTCAAAAAACATGTACCATTCTTCTTCATGAACCCAAGTGGCAGGTAGGCCCTCGGTCAATGTGGCATTCCCATCCTCCAAATACATGGGTGCTTTTTGGATTGGGGGATAAAGGATATGATGCGAAAATAATGTGCCGAGTACTTTTTGTTCGTACCAATCCCATTGATGGGAGTTGTCGCCTGCAGCATGGATACCTACAAATCCACCCCCTTGTTCCAAGTAATTTTTAAAATTTTCCCGTTGTTCTTCGTTCAGGACCTTCCCGCTGGTATTGTTCCAAATGACCACTTTAAATTTTTGCAATTGTTCCGGATTAAAGACGGCTCCGTTGTCGGTGACATACAATGACCACCCGTTGTCCCTGGCCATTTTTTCAAAAGCGGGTAGGGAGGTCTCTATGGCTTCCCCGTGCCTAAAACCATTGGTCTTTGAAAAAAGCAAAACCGCCTTGCCTCCGGGGTTCGTTGGTAGATCGGGAGGGGTAGATTCATAGAAATTAAAACCGTATCTGGCTTTGTATATGAAGAGTCCGCCCGCAATCAATAAGAGAACAAACAGTCCCAAAAAGGAGAACAAAACGATTTTTAGAATTTTTTTCATGTGTTAATATTTATTGTTTTTCAATTGTCACACCAGCGCGACAAACTCATTCTGGCGGGTGTAACCTTGGATGTTTACAAATAATCATTCCTCCGTGTGTTTAAAGATTATTTTAAACATGTAGGTTTCATTTTATTGGGTAATTGGTTTATTTAAAAATTCCAACCAATCGGCAATCGCTACCATCGTGCCTTCATCTTTATCTTCCGTACGGAAGACCACATAAAGATCTTGTTTTCCCTCGACTGTTTTCTTGAAATTCGTCTGAAACTCCTTAAGCCCCATTTCTGTTAACCCTGCCTCTGTAATAATGGTGGCGAGCAAATCTCCGTCAATGCCGCCCAATCGCAACTCCACGGTTCCACCTTTCACGATCCCGGGGACAACGGCAAAGCTTCCCTTTACAGCCTTAACGCCTGTCAGATCCATCCCTTTAAACATAAAATATTTATCCTTTTGCCCTATCGCGATGCCCATGGGTACATCGAGGCCAGGTACCGTACCCACAGGAAGGTTCATTTTGGCGGATGTACCTTCATCAAAGCTCTCTGCCTCGACTTTTGGGTATTTGAGCAAGAAGGTCTGTTGGGCGTTCAGCCCACCGATCTTTCCTCCGCCATGATCTGTGTAGCTCGCGGTTAGCACATAGGTGCCTTTGGTCTTGCTACCAATATGCGAACTGCTGGTATAGGTGCCCGTCGTGGGATATTTTGATTTTTGCGGCTTGGCCGATTCGGAAAGACTTAGGATGTATTCCACCATTTGCTTGGCTTCGGTTGGACTCAGGTCGGGGTGGGCGGCCATCGCAACTTCTCCCCAATTGCCACTCCCGCCATTGATGATTTTATTTACCAGCATTTCAGGTGCTTTTGAATCGCTTGCATATCGATCCGCAATCTCAAGGAAGGAAGGCCCAATGGACTTTTCCTTCTCTTTATGGCAGGAGATACAGTCGGCCCCGGCCATCAAATTTTTTCCGACCGATGAATAGGCCGCATCTGCCATATCGGAATGATTTTTGGCGGCCATTACTTTATCGCTCCCTTCGGCCAAATAATCAAAAGTTACGATTACGCGCGAAGCGTCTAGCGAACCGTCGGCGAGATTGCCGTCTTCGGGATCGCTTACATCTACCTTGTACTTTATATTGACGGGAACGTCGGGCCAATAGAAACTGCTATTGCCCTCCGTAATTTCCCAAGAAAGAGTGGGTAGTTCGTTGCCCACAAGAATTTCGGTTTCCGTGTTCGCCTTTTTGCCTTCAGAATCGGTAACTTCCAACGTTACCTTGTATTTTCCCGATTCCTTAAAAGTATAGGTAGGGTTTATTTGTGTCGATTCCTCTCCGCCATCCCCGAACGTCCATTTGTAGGTCAGGGCATCCCCATCATAATCTATGGAGTTTCGGCCCTCAAAATTTACGGTCAATGGATCCGCACCTATGGTCTTGTCCTGGGCTATTTCTGCTTTTGGGACCCTGTTCCCTTTGATAAATTCGATGCGGGACAGGGTAGCATCGGCATTTTGTGAAAACCAGCCCGTACCGTATTCCAATAGGTACAACGCACCATCGGGCCCAAAGACCATATCGATGGTGTTGTGGAACTTCATGTTCGGTACAATTTGGGTCATCTTTTCAAAAGAACCGTCCTCTTTCAATGTAACGGCGAATATCCAACCGCGCATCCAATCATAGGCCAATAGTTTACCATCAAAATAATCGGGCCAATTAAGGCCGCTATCGGGATAATCCTTACTGTAATAAATAGGTCCCGCCATAGCGTTCCTAGATCCGGTACCCAAGGCGGGAAATTCTTCCGAAGTACTATAGGGATAGTAAATCATGGCTGGCTGGGATGGGGGAAGTTCCCGCAATCCCGTGTTGTTGGGCGATTCGTTGATGGGTTTTAAGGAATCAAAAGCGACTCCCGCAGTGTTGGATGTGTAATCACGGGTGTGATATGCCCGGTTGTTGGCCACAAAATAGGGCCAGCCATAGTTGCCGGCATGTTGCGCCTGATTGATCTCGTCGTACCCTTTTGGGCCCAGATTTAAGGAATCGTTGTTTGCATCGGGTCCCACCTCGCCCCAGTATAAGAAGCCCGTACGGGAATCGATGGAAATGCGGTACGGATTTCGATTGCCCATTACATAGATTTCGGGCCGTGTTTTGGCCTCGCCCTTAGGGAAAAGATTGCCTTCGGGTATGCTGTAAGTGCCATCGGCTTCCGGTTTAATACGAAGGATTTTTCCACGTAGGTCATTTGTGTTTCCGGCTGACTTTTGGGCATCCCAAGGAGACCGACCTTCACGGTTGTCGAGGGGGGCATAACCATCGGCCCTTGGGCTTGAATTGTCGCCTGTGGAGAGATAAAGATAGCCCTCGGGCCCAAATTCCAAGGAACCGGCGGAATGGCAGCATTCTTCGCGCTGCGTTGCCACATGTAGCAATATCTTTTCGGAAGAGAGATCAAGGACATCGTTTTTCAATTCAAAACGGGACAGATTCGATTGGTCTACCCCTTTATTTTCAGAATAGTAGAGATAGACCCAATGGTTTTCCTTGTAATTGGGATCTACGGCAAGTCCCAGCAAACCATCCTCTAATCCCGAATACACATCCAAAGTAGCAATAACGGAATCCCTTCCTTTTTCGAGGTCATAAATATGGACGTCTCCCTTTCTTTCGATAAAAATGATTTTTTTATCGCTCAGGAAGTCGAGTTCCATAGGTTCGTTCAAGTTTTGGGTAAACATTACTTTATTGAATCTGTTCTCTTCCGGTACCAGTTCCGCGTAGGCCCTACTATAATCAACGGGTTGCCCAAGGCCGATCGCATATTTGATACCGCCCAACAAATGGCTCAAAAATTTGGCGTCCGAAAATTGCTCTTTGGTATGGCCCATTGCCGTGTAGAAGGAGCGGCCCCCATCATATTCCTTGTACCATGAAATGGGATGGGGATTGCCATTGGTGCCGCCCTTATAAGTGGACTCGTCAACGGTAATTAGTACATTATTGGAGGGTTCTAGCGATTTAAAATTGTACCATTCATCGGCTACGGACCATGAACTTGGCAGGGAGTCCGTTGCCGCATGATTTGCCTGAACAACGTTCACCGTTCCTTCCTGTACATTGGGATTCATGGGATGGCTATCGAAATAGGCCCCTGCCAATTTTCCGTACCAAGGCCAGCCGTATTCCGTATCGGTTGCGGAATGGACCCCGACATATCCGCCCCCGGCCTGTATATAACGTTCCATTTGACTTTGTTGTACCGGATCCAAAACATTACCGGTCGTATTCAAAAAGACGATTGCCATAAAGTCCTTGAGGTAATTCTCGTTGAAGTCATCTGCATTTTCGGTTGCGACCACGGTGAAATTGTTTTTGGCCCCCAGTTTTTTGATCGCCTCGATACCAGTTTCTATGGATTCATGGCGAAAAGCTTCGGTTTTTGAAAAGACCAACACTTTTACTTCGGCGGGCCTGAACATAAAATAACCAACTATGGCCAAAATGGCCACAAGGGAAATAACTACAATAAGAATTTTTTTTAGCTTTTTTTTCATCAGAATGTAAATGTGTTGTATTGGTTTAACAGTCAGTCGGTTGTAAATATAGTTTTATTTGAGTATAATTCACTCAAATATATCAAAAATAATTTACGGGTTACATTTTTATCCTCTATATTCGTTCTCAAATTAAGTTTTAACACCTAGGGATTGGCACAGTTTACAGAAGAAACCATTGCACTAATAAGGGAAGAGCTAAAGAAATGTATTCCGCAACTGTCGATCAACTGCGTTATTTTTAGGTTCGATGGCGAAGCGTTGCAAATTCCGGTTGTTCAGCCAATGAATGCTGAGGTTTGGAGTATTCCTGGGGGATATGTTTATCAGCATGAAGGTATTCATGAGGCGGCAAAACGCATTCTTTTTGAGCAGACACAAATGGATAATTTGATACTGAGCCAGTTTGGTACATTCGGTTCTGCGGAACGGGAATTTTCGAAGGAAATATCGGGCCATACAACTTTGGGGTTTCCTAAGGACATCATCGACTGGATATCGCAAAGGTTTGTGACCATTGGGTACTACAGTATTGTGCAGCTAAAGAAAAGCAAACTTAAGCCGGGTCTTTTTTTTAAGGAAGTTAAATGGATCGATATAAACGGGGCGGATAAACTTGCATTAGACCATTCCGTCCTCGTATCCGAAGCAGTTCAAACCTTACGGGCCGAATTACAAAGTCGGCCCTTACTTTCCAGTTTTATGCCAGAAACTTTTACCTTGCCCGAACTGCAAAAGCTATATGAGGCCATTTTGGGCAGACCTGTAGATCGAGGCAATTTCCGTCAACGAATGCTAAAGTCCAACATTCTGATTAAAATCGGTCCAACTAGGGAAAAAACCAAAAACCGTCCCCCAATTTTGTACAGATTGGACCAAAAGGTCTACTTCGATTCCTTGACCCATGATATTAAGTACGGTTTTTAGGACAATATGCTATTCTGGCATATATCCAATCCTTGGACGTATTGCTTTCCCACTTTCGGCACTTGGCCAAAACGGGCCATCCGAGTCCGGACCAACCAACAATTCGTTTTAAACAAATTTGGTCTCGCTCATAGATTGAAATCAACAGAAAGGATGATGGGCAAGAATCTGAAAAACAAATTTTTTATCACCATTTAAAAGACTTGTTTAGGCTGAACTTCGTTTATGAACATTTAATTTTGAGCGACTCGTAATCGCCTTTATATCTATATCCATACCTTATCTTCAAAGTGACTTTTTCAATTCTGGCGCAAAAAGCTAAGTAGATCTGCCATTTGTTGTTGATCTATACTTTTTTCCAAACCTGAAGGCATAGCCGATACATTTACTGTAGTCAAAGATTTTATTTCCTGTCGGTTAATTGTCCTGTCGTTTTTCCCACTGTAAACAAGTGTAATGGCAGTTGGGGTTTCACTCTTAATAATGCCCTGGACAGATTCGCCCGTATTCAATTCAACGTTCCAAAGATCGAAGCCGGCTGCTATGGACAAATTGGGATCTAGTATATTGGCCATGATATCTTCCTTCGTCCAATTATGTACCGTTCCAAGATCAGGACCGATAGCAATACCGAATTCGCCCCTTACTTGGTGGCAGATCACACAACTTGCCGCATATACTGCTCTGCCATGCACTTGATCTCCCGTTAATTCGAGGGCATTTTGGTACTTTTCATTTACCTTCTTCCCCTCTTCCTGGCTCCGTGTAAAAATCGCTCTCGCCCGATTGCGAAGTGTTGTATCCGTTTGCATCATTAGCCCTACACCGCCCCAAAAGCTAACGCTGGTCGGTGAGATCAGACCCTGTTCCATTGCCGTTAACAACAAGGTGACCCGCTCTGGCTTTCCCAGAAAAGTTTCTATTGCCGCATCCCGTATTTCGGGGGTGAGTTTTGGCCATTGTAGAATAATATATTGACTCGCTGATGTACCTGGCACTAAGTTCAGCGTGCGCACAGCAGCTAACTGCACTAAGGATGGCTCTTGGGGAACAAGTATCTTCTCTAGAAGCGGCACATGAGAGGCGGGATCGCCCAATGAGAGAAAATCGATGGCGTCTGCCCTTCTATCCGCTTTCTGGGTAGTATCTTTTATGATCAATAGTGCTCGCTCTATGGACTGGTCCTTCAAGGTTTCCTCTGATATTCCCCTTACCTTTAATACGTGATATGAAGCATTTCGTATTTGTGATGAATTGTTCTCAAAGAATGTCCGCACCAACCTCTTTTGAAGATTCGGAGGAATCATCAATGGTGATTTCCTGTTCTTTAGTCCCCTGGATAATCCTTCTAGAATGGCGACATTGCTTTTTAAATTTATATCATCTGTGGTTGTTGCCTTTTGAATTAATTGGTAAATATGGTCGGCATCCCCGGTAATCCCTATCATCGATGTAAGCCGTTGGACCAGGGAGGAGTAGGCGGGTATTTCAGAACGGAATCTTTCCAGTACTACATTCAATAAGGATGAAGTTTCCGCACCGGCGGATAGCGCTGCGATCTGCACCCATTTGTCGTCAATATCCGCAAACAACAATTTTGTTCGGGACTCTAAGGATTGAGGTGTATTTACAAACCCCAGCGTCAACAATAATTGAAACCTTACTTTTGGATCGGGATCAGTTTGCAAGCTAAACAACGCATCGGTTAACTGAGGTGCGGACGACAGATGAAGTTCGGCCAAACGGATAGCATTTTCCCTAATTCCTGCAACCGGATCACTTAACGCTTCTGTGATAACGGAAGGATCGAGAGCGCCCATCCCCTCCAAGGTCCAGAGCGCATGAAGGCGTCCGACGTCGGAGGATGTGTTTCTTGCCATCGCGATTAGCCCTGGAATTGATTTTTTATCACCACGATCCACCAGAAGTCGTTGGGCATTGAGCCTCCACCAATTATTTTTATTGGCAAGATTCTCGATCAGTTCGTTATCGCTTGCATCGCCCAGCTTCAACCCTTTTGTCCAGTCGGCTTTTTTGCCGTCCGTCGGAGTAATACGAAATATACGTCCCTTATCTGAGCCTGCATAAAGATCTCCTGCTGCGACCGCTTCATCAGCCATCCATTCGGGCGATTCAATAACCTTTCTGTAATAATCCAAGACGTAGAGGTCGCCATCCGGTCCTACATAAAAGTTTACGGGCCTCGCCCAGGCATCGGTCGAGGAAAGGAATTCTTTCTGTTCGAGGATACGGCTCGCGATAAAGCTCGTTCCGCTATCTTTAAGCACATCAACATGTACCAAATTATATACCGGCTCTGCTATAAAGGTCACATTTTTATTATAGGGTTCAGGAAATTCCCCGCCCAGGTAAGCAGTAAGTCCACTCCCTGCAGTCATCACCCCGACCCCTGAAAGCAATTGGCGATCGGGATGGATAGTGGTAGGAAATACCTCTGGCGCATTGAGATGATCGGACATATCTTGAACGGCATCGGAAATTGGCAGCGCTGGGTTTCTTTTAAAATAGCGGTTTGCTATGACTTCTTGGTATCCCTGGTTGGAATTGTTGCATCCGAACCAGCGACCCCATTCGTCAAACGTATGTCCAAATTGGCAATTGCTTGCCATCATTTCAATCTGTTTCTGGTCAGGTCTGAAGCGAACGGAAAGTCCGTTTGCATTCTTCGGCAAACGCGGGCTACTAGGTGAGGATGTAAATACGATTTCTGACCCTTCGTCACCAAAATCTTCCTTGTATTTTTGTGTGGATACAGATCCCTGGTGTGCCAGGTAAATCCAATTATCGAGACCATATACAGGATTATTTACATTGTGTTGGGGATTGGTCAAAGCAAAACCCGTAAGTAGGGTATCCTTAACGTCTGCCTTCCCATCCCCATTCGTATCTTCCAGGTACAGAACATTAGGTGCATCTGTAACCAATACCCCTTTTTTCCATCTCATGATGCTATTGGGAAGTTCAAGACCTTCGGCAAAAACGGTTCTCTTATCCATAACTCCATCTGCATTGGAATCAGAGAGAAGTATTATTTTACCGGTGCCGCTTCTGTCAAGGGGATAACCATGCATCTCAACTACATACATTCGTCCATATTCATCTATTTCCATATCTACCGGATCGGAGATCAAAGGCTCTGAGGCAATCAACTCTATCTTAAATCCATCCGCTACCTGATAGGTGGAAAGAGCATTTTTAGCCGATACACTATTGGAGGAATCCGGAACCTTCCGACAACTCACAGTTATTAACAGCAGACAGCACAGCCAAAGGAAAAAATAACGGTTAAGAGTGAATCGGTGATCTGGTTTCATTTTTAAGAAAAATAAAATAATAAAAAAACATACTGATTATCAGTTACTTATTTGTTTTAAACATATCTTTTAAAATCTTATACTTTTTGTTTATGCTCAAATAATTTTGCCAACCTAGTAAATTATTTACATTGGCAATTATTCGGACGTGCAAATCAATTGGAAACCATGCTCGGTTCGCTACTTCTCAAGATACCTTAGAACGGACTCCGTAAGATCTTTCGCTGCCGAGGGTGTATAGGGAGAAACGGTTTCAACTTCATAACCCCCGTGTTCCCAAGCTGAGGCAGTTGGCAAATAGCCGAGCCAGCCGTTGGTATACCCGAAATAGAAAGTATTTGGGAAAGGGGATCGATTGCGAATCTCGGTGGATATTTCATTGAATAACTCCAAGGGAGCGCTCCATATTACCACGTCATCGTTGATTCTTAGGAAACGAATAGGAAGTCGCACCAAGTTATTACCTTCTTTGGTAGTTCGCGTATAGTTTTCCAGGTCCGACGACCATCCAAGACCGGGTTTCCTAGGGGTTTCGACGATCGTCGAACCAGAATTCAAAGACACTTGGTTTGTCGTGGACAAAATGTTTCGGTTCGCCTCTATGATCTTGTCGCCCAGAAGTACACGGAATTCTCCTAAATGGCCGCTTCTTGGATTTGGATATACACTGTAGATAGGAGCGATGTCACCCGCGGCACCATTGATAAAAACAAGTGGAGCTCCAATCTTTTCCTCAACATATTCCGAAACAATACCAGGGGCATCACCGCTAATCTCCAAATTCTCGCCTCCTAAAACGGTTCCGTGTATGGCATAATTGGAAATCAGGGCCAGGGGGCTACCGTCTTCCTTGTCAATTCGCAACAGCCCAATATTTCTGTCGACCGCTCCATCCGGGTTCATTCCAAGGGAGGCCTTGCCGTTAACGTCCAAAGCCCGACGATTGATATTGGCGCGCGACTTGCCCCATCCCACACCTAGCCGTGCAGGTTCGAGGTTCTTGAGCCCCTCCAAAATTCCTTTTATCAGTTTTTCCTCCACCTGTGCCGTATATTCGACATTAGGTTCATGTTGATAGCGTTCGCCCAAAAAAACGGCCGGAAGTCCTGGAGGCCCTATTTCGGGGGCAGAATGTGTGTGCGTAACTGTCCACCAGAAGTTCATCGGGTCGATACCATGCTCATTCTCAAGTTTGGCTGCTATACGATCGTACTCGGAGGGTGAAAAAAGACAAACATCCGATGACACCAGAATAAACTGATTTTTACCATCGTCCAAAGCGACGATACGATGGTAAATGCTGTCGTTGACCCCCGTCGACTTTCTTGGACCATAACCCAATAGCCATTGTGGGCTTTCTGGGGTAATATTTACTTTGGTTACAGATCCCCGAAACGCGGCGGTTGGAACTTCTTTTTCAATAGGTTTGGGAGCGATGGATCGTTGGGCCAATCCCATCTCGATGACAATTAGCAGCAGAAAAAAAACAAAATTACCTTTTCGTAACATATTGAATTAAAATTATTTAAATGCTTTAGCAAAATACTAAAAATTACTTGCATTATTTTTTCTTCGACATTGTTTGTGCAACGCAAGGGTCATTTAGTATTTGTGAGCTTTTTTAAACCATCGGAAAATCCTTTGGTTTACGTTAATTAGTTTTCTTATTTGATAGGAAGTTAATCCAGAAAATTGGCTTTTGGATTATTTGATATATTGGCCAATATGTAAGCATATTGCGTAACTTGGGATTCTAATTTTAGAACTGTTTTAAACCTTTTCCATTTGCTAAAAAATTACTCTTTTTCGCCCATTCCTGCCCGTGCCGGTCGGGCGGGTTTTGCCTTTTTATCCTTCCGTAGCCCTACTATGCAACTCAAAAAAGGTTTCAAATGGACAAAAATGTCTAATTTTCGCTTAAACGTAAAAAGTTTAAACCAGTTCTTAAAGCGAAAGATTATGGGCGATCGTCTTTTTAGAAACATGACAATTCTGACAACTGCTATTATGATGTGGGTCCAATATTCAGCTTGGGCCCAAGCTACGATTACTATGGATAACGGGGTACTTAAAGCAACTTTTGTGGATAACAGTTCTTATGGTGTGCACAAAAAGGGCTATAACGGTATATCGGAACTTTTCCATAAGGATCAGGATTCCACGCTTTTTGTTCCCGATTTCTCTGGGGTTAATTTGGAACATATTTTTGGAGGGGATTCACTGATATCACTATTTGAGCCCAGACGCCAACCAATGACCATTGAAGGGATTTCCGATAGAAAAGTCCGGCTTCATCAGCCAGAAACAGGCATTTCCAAGGTAGAAAGTTGGACTACCTTTCAGTTGGTAGACCCTCATTACATAGACGTGGAATTTCGTTTTGTAGTCCATGATAAAAGTATGTTTAATCATGGATATATCGGATTATTTTGGGCTTCTTATATTAATTCTCCCGAGAAATTGGGAATTAATTTCGAGGGGAAAAGGAAGAATAGCGGTGATCCTAGCCAGTGGATATATGTGCAATCTGCGAAACATGGAGAGAATGGAACCCATATGGGCGATAGTGATGGTTATCACTTTTATATGGCTCCCAATTTTAATGTCGATCTTGCTGTTGAGGTCTCGGAGTATGGTTTTACCAAGCCCTATTATTATGGTAGATTTCACAATATGGTATTTGCCTATTTATTCGATAATGCTGAGGAAGGAACTATTAGGTTTTCAAAGTCTCCCAATGGAGCTGGCGAAGGTAAGCCAGCGTGGGATTTCCAGTACCTTCTACCTGAATTTGAAGTAGGGAAGGAGTATTCGATTAGATGGAGAGTGGTCTACAAAAAATGGGAAGGTCAAAAGGACATAGAGAAGGAATTTAGCAGTTGGTCTAAAACATTTAAGCAGTAGAACAATAGTAGATTATATGATTGCCCTAAAAATATAAAACCTTGCAAATCATAAGATTAGCAAGGTTTTGGTTTTGTTTGATATCGCTATCAGTGACCTGGCTGGGATTCGAACCCAGGACCCTCTCCTTAAAAGGGAGATGCTCTACCAGCTG